>NZ_JBMSDT010000006.1:0-417139 GCF_049445795.1 Larkinella sp. VNQ87 | reverse complement strand
GGCCGTTTTGAGCACGATGGCGCTAAATCTGCACCGCAAGGCAGGCCACAACTCGATTACCGAGGGGCAACTAAAATTTGGCAGTAATGTCAAAGAACTCATCAAACTCATCAGAACTTAACACCCCTGCCCTGAAGGGGGCTTAAAAACCGGATGAGGAAGCCCCCTTCAGGGGGTTGGAGGTGAGTTGTCCTTTACTTCGGAAACTTCATTTTATAATCCGCCTTCACGTTGCCTTTCGTAATGTCGGCCAGTTTTTTCTTGAGCAACTGGCGTTTTAGCGGGGGCAGGTAATCGGTAAACAGCTTGCCTTCGAGGTGGTCGTACTCGTGCTGGATGATGCGGGCGGCCATGCCGTCGTATTCTTCGACGTGCTCGTTCCAGTCGGTATCGAAGTACTGAATCTTGACGATTTCGGGCCGGAACACCTCGCCCCGGATTTGCGGAATGCTTAGACAGCCCTCCTCAAAACCCCATTCGTCGCCGTCTTCTTCCAGAATCTGTGGATTGATGAACACTTTCTTGAAACCCTCCAGACTCGGGTCTTTGTCTTCTTCCGGCTCGTCTTCGTTGAGGGCCGTACCATCGACGACAAACATCCGGATGCTTTTGCCGACCTGGGGAGCCGCCAGCCCGATGCCTGAGGCATTGTACATCGTCTCGAACAGATCTTCACTGAATTTCTTTACATCGATGCTTCCTTTCTCGATGTCCTGGGCCCGTTTCCGCAAAACGGAATCACCGTAAGCTATTATGGGGTAGATCATTACCGTTTGGATTCCATAAAAGATTGCAAAATAATCACCGCACTTACCTTGTCGATGTTGCCTTTTTCGCGCCGGTCTTTCTTTTTGGTACCACCCGCAATCATGGCCTGCAACGCCATCGAAGAAGTAAACCGCTCGTCGTGCCACTGCACCGAAATAGCCGGAAAGGCGGTTTTCAGTTTCTCGACAAACGCCCGCACCCGGGGCGTGTTGTCAGTATCCGTCCCATCGAGCCGCGTGGGTAGTCCGACCACGAATGCTTCGACCGGTTCGTCCGAAACGTAGCGTTTCAGGTAGTCCAACAACTGATGCGTCGGAACGGTTTCCAACGCCGTGGCAATGAGTTGCAGCGGGTCGGTAACGGCCAGCCCGGTGCGTTTTGTTCCGTAATCGATGGCGAGTAATCTCGGCAAAGTAACTTTTGCTAAATGAGTTGCAAATATACGGAAATCCGAACGGGGCTATTTATCTTTCCCGGAATATCCTTCCGGGAACCGATGCCGAAGATGAATTATTGCCCCCAATGCGGGAATGTCTTAGTCGTTGGCGTGGCCGGTGGCCGCGAGCGGCTGCTGTGTTCGGCTGCCTGCGGTTACGTCTACTGGAACAATCCGCTGCCGGTGGTTGGGGCCATCGTCGAATACGAAAACGATACCGTCGTGCTGATTCAAAACCGGGGCTGGCCCGCCGACTGGTTCGGGCTGGTGACCGGTTTTTTAGAAGCGGGCGAACAACCCGATCAGGCGGTTTTGCGGGAAATCAAGGAAGAAACCGGGCTGGATGCCGAGATTGTGGAGCGGCTGGGGTTGTACACCTTCTACCAGCGCAACGAAATTATTGTTGTGTACCACGTCCGCGCCCGGGGTGAGATTCAACTGGACGAAGAAGAGCTTCAGGCGTATAAACTTGTGCCCATCAAGGAGCTAAAACCCTGGCCCTTCGGAACGGGGCCAGCGGTGCGGGACTATCTTGAACTCAGATTACACAGATTAAAGGATTAACTAAGATGGCTACCGCAATCTTTTAGATCCCAGTTAATCCCTTAATCCGTGTAATTCTAGTTCAAGACGGTTCAGCATATTTCACCACGTCAATCCCAATCCCATTCGGATCCACGATGGCGAAATGGCGATCGCCCCAGGGTTCGTCGCGGAGTTCAATTTCGATCGGTACGTTCAACGACCGGATATGGGCATATTCGGCATCTACATCGGGTACTTCGATGGTCAGATACATGCCTGCACCCGCGAACGGTTTTTGAAAGATCGGCCGTTGTGTCGGGTGGTTGGGCAGCAGGAAACTCAGTTCAGCCTGCTGATTGGGTGTGTGCATCAATACGTAAAACTCATTTTCGAAGGTGATGCCAAAGTTCAGGACGGACTCGTAAAACGCCTTGGTTTCGGCCAGTTTGTCGGTAATAATGCCTGCGTTCAGTTTCATGATGAGGGGTGTTCCAGAATTGGGAATGAATTGTTCCTCAAAGTAAATACCCCCCTGTGACAGCCGTGTGTCAGTAGTGTCGTCTTGAACCGGGATTACACGGATTAAAGGATTAAGAGAATATAAAAGATTGCGGTAGCCATTCTGTTTAATCCTTTAATCCGTGTAATCCCGGTTCAAGACGGTTTAATCCTTTAATCCGTGTAATCCCAGTTCAGGACGGTGACTTTCCACGGCAAGGTAATGCTCCTGGAGTTCCTGCGCCAGTTCTTTCATGGTGTCCTGCAGCAGATCGGGGCTGATAATCTGAACGCTATTGCCAAACATCAGCAGCCAGCGGCCGATCCCTTTGATACATTCGGTTACAAAACGAATCCGCACGCCATCGCCATCCGGCTCCTCCGACACGTACCCGTAGGTGTATTTGGCCTCCTGAATATACCGGGATGCAGTTTTATCAAATCGAATGACCACCTCGGTCAGGTTCTGGGTTTGCCGCATGCGTTCGAGGTAAGCCGGTAAGGAAAGCAGGTTCTGGCTCGAATACGTTTCATTCGAAAAGGTCAGTTTTCGGATGCGGTCGACGCGGAAATCGCGGTAATCCTGCCGCAACCGGCAAAACGCGATCAGATGCCATCCCGACCCGTAATGGTACAAGCCCACCGGCTCCACCTGCCGCTCGGTCGTCTCGTCGGTATAGCCCGCCCGGTAATCCAGTTGTAGCACATACCGCTGTCCGATGGCCCGCTGAATATCGGCCAGCAGCATGTCTGAAAAGGGCGGGGTGGCCGGGCGTTTGGCTACCTGCACGCGTGGTTCCAGGTCGTCGAGGTGCTCCTGGTCGGTGCGTTTCAGGACGGATTTGATCTTGAACAAAGCTGACTCAAATTCGGCCCGAATCGACTCATCGGCGAATTTTTCGATCACTTTGGCCCCGAATAGCAGCGCCGAGGCTTCTTCGCGCGTCAACATCACCGGCGGCAGGTGATAATCTTCCAGAAAGTAGCCGATGCCGGCTTCGGCCCCAATCGGCACGCCCGCTTCTTCCAGCGAGCGGATGTCGCGGTAAATCGTCCGCACGCTGGTTTTGAACCGTTTGGCTAGTTCCTGCGCCTTCACGACGCGCTTAGTCTGGAGGTGAATCAGGATGGCGGTC
This sequence comes from Larkinella sp. VNQ87, assembly GCF_049445795.1. Classification (NCBI taxonomy): domain Bacteria; kingdom Pseudomonadati; phylum Bacteroidota; class Cytophagia; order Cytophagales; family Spirosomataceae; genus Larkinella; species Larkinella sp. VNQ87. Next base: position 413,776 of record NZ_JBMSDT010000006.1, on the reverse strand, counting down.
AGGCGGTCGATGCGGTTCATGGCGGGAAGCGGTTTTCTGCAAAAATAACGGACCGGCCGGTTTCAATAAACTTTTTTTCGGCATCGGATGGGGGTATTGTCCGGCACGGCGGTCTTAGGAGCAAATACGGGCACCAACGCCCATTCAGTCAACATCAACCTACAACAGTCAACCGTAAACAGCACGTACTACTATGAAAAAGGTATTCCTGATTGCCGCTGCGCTTTTTTGTACGACTATCCACACCTTTGCTCAGGACACCGACTTTTCGCGTGCCCAATTGAACGAAGCCCGGAAAAACCGGTATCCCATCCGCCCCGCCCAAATCGGTTTCATTCCGCCCCTGAGTACGAACGGCATCGACAATGCCATCGTTAGCAACCACCTGTCTATCAACATGCTGGGCGGTTTCGCGGCTGCACTCGACGGCGTTGAGTTCAGTGGTTTATTCAGTCTGGAAAAAGACTACGCCAAAGGCGCGCAGTTCTCCGGTATTTTGAACGGCGTTCGGCATGAAGTCGACGGTGCCCAATTTGCTGGCATTACCAACATCGCGGGCGGCCCGTTGTACGGCGCTCAATTTGGTGGAATTGCCAACCTGGTTGGGAAAGAAGTGAAGGGTTTCCAGGCTGCGGGAATTACCAACGTGGCCGGTCGGCATGTCAAAGGAGGCCAGGTTGCGGGCATTGCCAATGTGGCAGGTGACCACGTTCAGGGAGCACAAATTGCGGGCATTGCCAACGTGGCCGAATCGGTTCAGGGCGTTCAGATTGCCGGGATTGCCAACGTCGCCAAACGGGTGAAAGGAACGCAGATTGGCCTGATCAACATTGCCGAAACCGTCGACGGGGCGCAGATTGGTCTATTGAGCTTCTCCCGAAACGGCTACCACCGCGTCGAAGTTTGGGGCGGTGAAGCACTGCACGCTAACGTTGGGTACAAAATGGGCGGCAACCGCAAGTTTTATAACATTTTTGCCGTCGGAGCAGCCTGGCCAACGGGTGGTAACGCCCGCTGGAATACGCTCCGCTGGGGCTACGGCTACGGAATCGGCACTAACCACTTCATCGGCAAGCGTAACCAGATCAGTATTGAGGCCCTGGCTTACCACATTCAGGAAGAAGGCAACTACTGGGACGAACTCAATATGCTGAATCAGGCCCGCGTGAGCTTTATTTTCCCATTGCACAACCGCCTGGCGCTGACCGTCACGCCCACCTTCAACGTCCAGGTGACGGAGTTTGAAACCAGCGAGGGCATCGGCACGGAATGGGTCAAATGGGAGGTTTCAGACCGGACCTACGCCCGCCGACACGACGACGAGCAGGTGCGCGTCCGGATGTGGCCGGGTCTGAACGTGGGTATTCAATTTTAAGACGGACTGTTGTAGCAAACCCACCCAATCGGGTCCAACTTCGATCGGTTGAAGGCGCTGGCTTTCAACCGATTTTTTTATTCGTTGAAAAAACCGTTCCGGCCTGATCTGATCAGGATCGTTTTCCTTGAGAAAGCCTGGATTCGTTGAAGAAAAATTAGCAATTTTACCAAATCGTGAACCGGCTCGTCCGGTTATGCGTATTACTGTGGTAGAACTTTATCGCTTACGGTTTTTAGTTTACGGTTTACAGTTTTTTCAGGGGCTTTTTGTCATCCCGACGACAGGAGGGATCTCTGAGTGCCGGAGGAATGGCAGTCTCACCCGAAGATCCCTCCTGTCGTCGGGATGACAAAAAATACCATTGAACGAAACGTATTCGGTTTTCTCCGTCATCATTGACGACATCGGAAAACTGTAAACTAAAAACCGTAAACTATTTTTCTTCGAAAACCGACACCAAGCCATGGACCATAAATTCGTTGAAAAAGCATCCGGAGCCATCGCCGACAAATACCGGTTGCAAATTTTACTGGCCCTTTCCCAAAAAGGGACCTTGAACAATTCGGATATTCAGGAAATGACCGGGTTGTCGCAGCCCTGCGTGTCGCACCATGTCAAAACGCTGATTGACAGCGGCTTGGTTAGTTCCCACAAAGAAGGTCGTAACCAGAACCTCAGCTTGAATAAAGACGGATTGAAAGACCTGTCCGGTTTTCTCGATAAGCTGACCTAAATTTTTTTTCAAATACATCCAAACTTTTAAATGTATCGATGCGTTACCCAGCCGAACCAAGACATAAAAATCCAATGAGTCTGCTTCTGTTTACACCAACCCAACTCGGCACCCTTCCGCTTACGAACCGCATCGTGATGGCCCCGATGACTCGCAGCCGCGCCTTCAACAACATCCCGAACGACCTGATCGCCACCTATTACGGCCAACGGGCCACCGCAGGACTGATCATTACGGAAGGGGTTGCGCCTTCGCCCAACGCCCTGGGTTACTCCCGGATTCCCGGTCTTTTCAGCGCCGAACAAGTTGAAGGCTGGAAGAAAGTAACGCAAACCGTTCACGAAAAAGGGGGCCATATTTTTGCGCAACTGATGCACACGGGCCGCATTGGCCACGCGCTCAATCTGCCCACCGGAGCCGAAGTACTTGCTCCCTCGGCCATCCAGGCCCAGGGCGCGATCTGGACCGATCAGGAAGGCATGCAGGAAAACGCAACGCCCCGCGAAATGACCGCAGCGGATATCAAACAAGCCATTCAGGAATTTGTCCAGGCGGCTAAAAATGCCGTAGAAGCCGGTTTTGACGGTATCGAACTGCACGGCGCTAACGGATATCTGCTCGAACAGTTTCTGAACCCCAACAGCAACCAGCGAACCGACGAATACGGCGGCAGCGTCGAAAACCGCGCCCGGTTTGTGCTGGAAGTGGCCGAACAAGTCGCCCAGGCCATCGGGAAAGAGCGCGTCGGTATCCGGTTTTCGCCGTATGGTATCTATAACGATATGCCGAACTACCCGGAAATCAACGAAACCTATATCTACCTGGCCGAAAAACTCAACAGCCTCGGTCTTGTTTACATTCACCTGGTCGATACGGCGGCTCCCAACGGCGAAGAAACCACGCGCCCGCTAATCCAAACCATCCGGTCTAAATTCAGCAACACGCTGATTCTGAACAATCAATACACCGCTGAGAAAGGCGAAGCAGACCTGCAAAGCGGTTTGGCCGATTTGATTGCTTTTGGTAGTCCCTTTGTTTCCAACCCGGATTTGGTCGAACGCCTGAGCACGGGTGCCGAACTGGCTCCTGCCGATCCCGCAACCTTCTTTGCCGGTGGCGAAAAAGGCTTCATCGATTACCCGGCCCTGGTTGCTGCGGAAGCGTGATCGAGACAGGAGAGGTTAGACAAGAGACAGGAGATAAAAGGAACGAGAGGTCATCGCTCCCATCTTTTGTCTCTTGTCTACTGTCTTCTGTCTATCGTCTTTTCCGCAAAATCGAGAAACTGCTCCCAGTCGTAGCGTTTGACGTCGTGTTCGCCGGTTCGGAGGTGGTAGCGGACAGTTTCACCGACGGGTTGATGCACCGACGGCCAGGTGTCGATCCCGATGCCTTTTTTGCCGTAAAGCTGGTAAACCGGATCGGTGTGCCGCGCACTCAGGAACTCGCCTTTCGGATCGGCCCAGCGGTCGCCCTCGGCGCTCGCGACGTAGAGCGGACGCGGGGCAATCAGGGCCAGAAGTTCGTGCTGATCCACCGGTAAGGCTTCGGGCCGGTTTACATACGACCGGTATTGCGGACAAAACCAGTGTGGAAAACTGCTGTTCAGGCGCTCAATGGTTTCTCCGTAAATCCGGCGCGACAACGCGGCCCCGCCTTCGCCGGATTCATTTGCAATCACGGCGGCAAACCGCTGATCCTGCGCCCCGGCCCACAAAGCGGCTTTTCCCTGCCGCGAATGCCCAATGACAATCGCCCGTTTGGCATCCACCAACCCGTCTGTTTCCAGGTAATCCAGCATCCGGCTCATGCCCCAGGCCCAGACGCCGATGGCCTGCCAGCTATCCGGGCGCGCGGTCGTGGGCGGATCGAGCACCGACCGGATGCCGGTTTTCCAGCCTTCCGGATGATCGGGTTCGAGATCACCGTAATAGGCCGTGGCTACCGCATAGCCTTTCGAGATGATGAGTTCGAGCGGCCACCGGGATTGCTGCACACCCCGGGCGGCTTCGGTGGCGCGGTTGTTGACCACCTTGCCATCGGGCCGGTTCGGGAGCCAGTGCGTCGAAAGGGCAATGCCGGGTTCGGTTGTGATGCTGTGGTTGCCCATGTAATTCAGGCCCACAAAAACCGGTGGGCGGTTGTTGCCGACCCGGTTTTTAGGCACATAGAGCAACAATTCGAGGGAAGGTAAGTCGGGGTATTCGGTCCAGACGACGGAAATCTGTTTCCGGATGGCCGTACCGCCCAGGGCCGAGGAGTCCACCGACCGAACTTCGTAGCGGGTTTTCAACCGCCGTTCGGGCGTGCGGCCATAGAGGTTATCGGCGAATAGTTTTAGCAACTCGGGTCGTCGCCCGGTTTCCCACTGCCGGACGGTCGTGACCTTTTTACCAGCTTTAGTCACAAGCGGGTCCGGCAAGGTGTACGGCGGCACCTTGCTCTCGTCGTAGTTGATGTCGGGCGTCTGACCATAACTGAGCAGTGACGTGAACAGAAGGCCTGAAAAAAGGAGTGGTTTGAATAGAAGCGTCGGCATAGCGTATCAAAAACCGGCAGAAGAGCCTGTAGGCTTAAAAGACCGTGCGGCTTCTGTTTTACCAGCTACCCGACAAATTATAGAACAGGTATTTGCTCAAGGCGCTTCAACTTGAATTTCGAGATGCCCGCCTTTCGCCGTGATGGGCTGGTACACCACCGAAAACCGTTCGTAGGTAAAGGCTCGGGATAACTCCCGTCTGACATGCCCTTTGTCTAATCGGATTGCATAATCCTCATCAATAATCCGGGATCCGTTCGGAATGTACACCACCGCCTTGCCATCCAGATACCCGGTTAACCGCACTGTTACCAGTGGATCAATGTAAGGCAATGGCGACATTTTTTTAATGACGAAGGTCTCTTTCTGGTCAATGTCGTTCACCAGAAAGCTCCGATGCTGGCAGGTCGCCAGCACACCAGCCACGGCAAGTACAATGAAGAATTTCCGGATCATGTGTTCAAATAATACAGTTTTACCGGAATAAGCAACTTGCCTCAAACCGGTTTTTGCCCACCCGTTTCCTTTTTTCGTCAGTTATTCACGAGCTGCCGCCAGTTACCGACTCGCGCTGGCCGACCGGGCAGGCGATGATATATCTTTGTTGCAAGCAAACAACAAAGAACCATGAACCACCTGACTAAATTGAGCGCCCTGGCGCTGGGGACACTGCTGCTCACTTCATCCTGCGAAAACCAGCAACTGACCCCCTCGGCTCCTTTCGGCTCCAGCGCCGACCAATCGACGCAATCCGGCAGCCTGCTGTTTGATGATGTTACCGTAACGTTGGCGAAAAAATACACGCTGGTCAAAGATGGCAACGCCACCCTGGTGTATAATTCCGACGGAACGTTGCAGAAAGTCATGGAAGGAAACCGGGTGACGACTTATGGCTACAGCCCCGGCAAAATTACCACCCTGACGCTGGTCGATGGAATCAAAACCGAGGATGGCACGTATCACCTGGATGCCAGCGGCCGTTGCACGAAGGCCGAACTACGTGCTTATTCGAAGCTGGAAAACGGAATTCCGCTTACGACACTCTACTATTATTATTATCAGTACGATGCAAAAGGACGGTTGACCAAACGGTACGGCCAGATTGATCCGGATAGCCGGACCGAGTTCACTTACAATGCGGATAATAACCTGGTCGAAACAAAAAAGTACGACCACGCCAACAACCTGCTCCAGAAAAACACCTACGAATATCAGACGGTGCGGGGAGGCTCGCTGATTGCAGACAAATACCGGCTCAATCCGATGGGCATTGAGAATATGGACCCGTATCTGCGCATCTTCGGAAAAACCAGCAAAAACCTGGTGTTGAGGCTCATAACAACGCAACCTGTCTACGGGGGCATTAATTCCGATTATCGGTTTTCGTACAGCCTGAACGAGGATGGGTACGTGACAACCCGTAAAAAATATGCAAACACCAGCGGTTTTTTGCTGGAAACCAAGCCTTACGACTATCTGGTATCTAACCCGATCATCAACCCCTAACCCGGTTTTTGCCCACTTTTTTACTAAACCAACGCATCATAGATTACGCAGACGGCCGTGTCGAAGGGTTTCTGCCGTCGGGCAGCGAATCACAACCCGGCCAGCCGTCTCGTTAACAGAAAAGCCTCCCACTCAGGAGGCTTTTCTGTTAACGCCGAACCGTATCGACTTTGGTAGCGCCACCCCGCCGAAGCGAATCGGAGAGCAGTTGTTTGGGGTCACCGGTCGGTCGGCGGTCGTCGATCTGCCCCCGGCGCATGCGGTCGCTCTGCCGCATGCGGTTTGTATCTTTCCGGACGGTGTCCTGGGATGCTGCGGGTTGCTGCTCAGCCTGTGTTTGCATCGGAATCGATACTGTGTTCAGGGCAATCCCCAGGAAACCGGCAATCAGTAGCTTTTTCATAGCGGTAGAGAGAAAAAAGCAGACGTCTTTTCAGGCATCTGCTTTTTATCAAGTATCTAACTTATTCCTTACTGATTTCCGCGAAGCGTGTCGCGGCCCATCGACGAATTGTTCCGGTTGCGGTTGCGCCGGTTTTTCCGGTCGTTCGTGTTGGTATTCGTACCGCTTGAGTTCATCGTGTTTCCTGACGACGAATTCATGGTGCCGCTGGTCGTACCGGTCGGGTTGGTTGAGGTCGAACCCTGAACCGAATCGGTCTGATTAGACGTAGCATCGGTTGAACGGCGTTCGCGGTTCATTTGTCCCTGCTGCGATTGCGGATAGGTCGTCGTACCGGTTGTTCCGGATTGCTGCATCTGCGGGTTAGCCGTTGATCCTGTAGGCGACTGAGTTCCCAGCGGAGTCTGTCCCTGCGGATACGTCGTTGTGCCCGTACCTACGGTTCCGGTTGTACCGGTCGACTGCCCGCTCATGCCCTGAGTTTGGGGGTTCGTGGTTTGGGTTTGCGGGTCAACGGTTGTGCCCGTTGTGGTACCCGTCGTTGTTCCTGTTGTCGTACCTGAACTGGTTGTACCAGTTGTGTTTTGTGCCTTGGCGTTGAGGGCAACCGCCACTAACATAGCCCCCATCATCACTAGCTTTTTCATCGTTGAGTTTGTTTTTTGATGGCTGTTATTCAAACCAATTACCAACCAAACTCCCCTAAGAATGAAGTTGTTTAAGAAAAGTTGATTTTTTTCAGGCAATGATAAAAAAAATTGTTCATATGTCTGGATTCCACCGTAATCCAACAACCAGGCCATAGCTGTAAGGCCTTACACTGAAATCCCGGGAGTGATCGCTCATGGCCATCAGGTTGTACACCAGTCCCGGTTCGACCTGCAAGCTAAGCTGATTCGTCAGTCGGCGCTCGATGCCGTAGGAAGCCTGCAAAAACGGTTGCCAGCGCTGGGCAGACTGCCCCTGCACCAGGTAGCCGAGGCTCCCTCCAGCCGTCAGGTAGTGCCGCATGGCAGTTTGACGCCGGTTTAGCTGCCAACGTCCTTCGGCGCTCAATGCTACATATCGCCAGGTGTTGTTGACCTGCCGTTCCTCAGACTTGTACAAGGGCGTCAGCTTAACCGTCTGCCCGTCCACCCATTCAATTTTTGTCGAATCCGAGCGTAGCGCGCGGGCTTTGTACGTCATCTGTTGCTGCACCTGCTGATAGGCTACGCCAACCCGGATACCAAACCGCTGACTCACGGGCCACTCGGCGCCCACCTGCATCCGCCAGCCTGTTCGGGCCGAAAGACTTGTGGCGGGCCGGATTTCTTCCATCACAATTTCATCCTGCCGCGCGGGGGTTAGTTGCCGGAATGTATACAAAGGCATGACACTGCCTACCCACGAAGGACGACGAACGACCCGTTCGGGTTCGATGGCAGCGGTTTGATAATACGTTTCGAACGATGGCGCTGGCAAACTCGAAACCGGCCACAAAAGCCGGGTTGCCCGGTTTCGGATGGTTTCGAAACGGAGTTCAGCGGCCGAAAAGGTGATGTCCTGGCCGTTCGTCAGGACATTGGAAGAAGCGTTCGTAGCGTTTTCTATTGCATACCGTTCGTTTTCGCCCGTGTTCCGGACCCGATTGCTCCGGCCCGAGCTTCCTGCATTTTGTTTATCAATAACCGTTGAAAGTCGTTTTGTATCCAGATTCTGCGTTTCGTTTGCCGGTTTCACCAACTTGTTCTCCCGAACCGCCAGCAATTCCGCCGGTTTTGGGGCTAGCCGGTTTTCCTCCGCATGTCGGTTTAGCTCGTTTAAAGATACCGTCTTCTGTAGATCATCTGTTCCGACTGGTGATGTGTTTTGACGGTTGTGAGCGGGTTTGCTGCGGGTGGCCAAAGCCGGTTTTGTTTCGGACTGTTCCTCCCGGCTTTGCCAGACGCCGATCAGAAACAGGCCCAAAACACTCAGTACGGCCAGGCTAGCGGCAACCCGGCGAGTGCGGTTTCGGATCGGCTTCGGGGGCGGTTTGAAGTCGCTCAGAATCCGCTCCAGGGCGTCTTCCTCCGGCTCCGACTCGTAGTTTTCCAGCCGTTGCCGGAAGAGCCGTTCCCATTCATCTTCAGTAGCTGCCATAACTGACAATGCCTATTCGTTTCAATTTTTGCTTTAGAACATCCTTGGCCCGGGCGAGCTGCGACTTCGATGTACCTTCCGAAATCCCCATCATGCGGGCGATTTCCTGATGCGTGTAGCCATCAATGACGTACAGGTTGAATACCATGCGGTAGCCGTCGGCCAGTTCCTGCACCAACAGCAGCAATTCGTCGGTGCTGATGCGGGCCAGCAGGTCGAGGTGGTCGCTATTGCTGGTTTCCCAGGCTTCTTCGTAATCGGTTTCGGAGTGTTCGTGGTGGTGTTTGTGGTACCAGTTGATGGCTGTGTTGACCATGACCCGTTTCATCCAGTGGAGAAGCCGGTCGGGTTGCTCAATGGTGTGTATCTGTTGGAAGATGCGAATAAACCCTTCGTGAAACATGTCTTCCGCTTCCTGCCGCGAACGGGCATACCGACGGCAAAGGCCCATCATCCGGCTTTTGTGACGTTCGTACAAAGCCGTCTGAGCCCGCACATCCTGGCGCTGGCACGCCCGCAACAATTCTATTTCTGACAAAGGGCCTCCTTCTGGTCGACAGTATTCTTACGAATTACGGTTTTTTCGTTGAGTGAACAAATGCGTAGTTTGTAATTTATTTTATGGTAAGATTCACTGTCGCCGACGATTTCCGGTTTGTGATATCCGTCAATTCATAGGTAAATGTTAAAACACCCTTGAAATCCTGTGGAGGCCGGTAAACCAGCACACCATTCGGAAACACCTGCAAATCGGCCCCGGAAGGATTTTCTGTAATGGTCAGGTGTTGCAACGGCGTACATACCCGGTCATTGCCCAGCGGATAAATGTACACCAGACGTTTCGCCGGATCGGTTGGGAGCACGGCTGCCGCGATCTGTCCATTATCGTTCCGGGCGGTCAGTTCGCAACCGGCCTCCGGGGCGGTAATCGAAATCCGGGCCGTCGCTTCCAGGCATTCACCCGAATCGCAACGCCGGTACGTCAGTTGGTCCTCACCGGTGTAACCGCCCGTCGGGTAATAGACAATGGTGTTGTATTTCGAGACTTTGGCTACACCATGACCGGGCGTTTTCGTGATCGTAACCGGCAAATCATACCGGGAGCGACAAAGCTGATCGTTGCTCAACACCGGAATTCGCAACGAATCCGTCACAAACCACTGCTTCCAGTACACTTCGTCATCTTTTAACGTAATCTTGCAGTCTTTGTACGGATCGCCAACGCCAATCCGAACCGGCGCTAAAAACGTACGCTCCCGCTGGGGAAATACCGCCTTCACTTTGTAGAAGAAAAAATCAAACCCGTTAAAACCGGCAGCGGGCGTATACCGAATCATCCCGTTCTCGACCGACAGGGTTCCGTGTTCGGGTTGCTGCCCCACTTCAAGGGTCGCCAGATCAACCTTCGCATCGCAAAACCGGTCGTTTTTCAGCACATCCATCGTGATGGCCTGGTCTTCCGGGGTGCGGTACCAGTCCGGAATCGGCCCGGCATTACAGGGAATCCGGCTACTGTCGGCGGCCATGCTAATCCGGAAGGATCGGGTTAGTTTCGTTTCCTGGGTGGCACTGACCGCAAACTGGTCTTCGCCGACGACAAACGTCGATTGGGGCGTGTAAATCAGTAACCCGCTCCCGCTGAATTTAGCCCAGCCCAGCCGGGGGGTCTGCGTTATGCGGAGAGTCGTCGTGGCACTCAGGCCGGAAATAGACTTGAGGTCGATCGCAACCTGTTGGTCCGGCAAGGTATAGTATTCGATTTCTTCGGCATTGACGGAAGCCGAATCCGGCGCGGCATCCTGCTCAATTCGATCGCAGGCTACCGTGCTCAGCAGCAAAACCGTCAGGGCCGTACTATAGAATCGGGACTTAATCATACCATCGTCGAAACCATACGCTGAAAGGTATGACAATGCTACTCACGAAAGGGTTGCAAAAGGGAGTTATGAGTTAAGAATTAAGAGTTGCTCCGCCACATTATCAGGAAACGGCGGAGCCAACTCATAACTCCTAACTCTTAACTCCTAACTCCTTACAGGTTTTGCCGCTTGAGTTCCTGGACGGCGTAGTTGACTGCGCGGGCGGTCATGGCCATGTAGGTGAGCGACGGGTTCACGCAGGACGCCGAGACCATAAAACCGCCATCGGTATTGAACACGTTCTTCACTGTGTGAACCTGGTTAAATTTATTCAGCACCGACTGCTTCGGATCGTTGCCCATCCGGATGGTGCCCATTTCGTGGATACCCAGCCCTGGCCACGAGCCGTTGTCGTTGATGGTCACGTTTTTCAACCCGGCGGCTTCGAGCATTTCGGCGGCATCGTTGCCCATGTCTTTCCGCATCTTCATCTCGTTTTCCTTGAACTCGGCATCGAAACGAAGCACCGGCAGACCGTATTTGTCTTTCTTCGACTTGTCGATCACGACTTTGTTCTCGTAGTACGGCAGACACTCGCCAAAACCGCCCAGGTTCATCACCCACGGACCCGGTTTGGTCATTTCGTCTTTGAACGACGCACCGAAGCCTTCCGTCGAGTTGCCGCGCGCCCAGTTCATGCGCGATGCCCCGCCCTGGTAGCCAAAACCGCGCAGGTAGTCACGTTTTTCCTGGCCGGGCAGGTTCCGGAAACGGGGCACGTAAATCCCATTAGCCCGACGGCCGTAGTAGTATTTATCTTCGAAGCCTTCGTACATGCCGCTGGCACCCACCCGGAAATGGTGGTCCATCACATAATGCCCCAGCACCCCGCTGTCGTTCCCCAACCCGTTCGGGAAGCGGTTTGAGATGGAGTTCATCAGGATGTAGGTCGACGCCATCGACGACGCACACAGGAAGATGATCTTGGCGTTGAACGTCAGTTCTTCGTTCGTCAACTGATCGACCACCCGCACACCCGTCGCCTTTTTCTTGGTTTCATCGTAAATGACCGACGTAACAATCGAATGCGGCCGTAACGTCAGTCGTTTGGTTTTCATAGCCGCAGGCAACGTGGCCGACTGCGTGCTGAAATACGCCCCGAACGGACAGCCCCGGCTACACAGGTTCCGGTATTGGCACTGGGCCCGGCCCAAAGCGGTTTGCTGGGCGGTCGGCTTCGTGATGTGGGCCACGCGGCCAATCGTGATGACCCGGTCTTTGAATTTCTTCTCGACAGCACCTTTTACGTGTTTTTCGAGGCAGTACATCTCCATCGGCGGCTGAAACTGACCGTCGGGCAACTGCATCAAACCGTCGCGCGAGCCACTGACGCCGATGAATTTCTCGACATAGTCGTACCAGGGCGAAATGTCCTTGTACCGTATCGGCCAGTCGGCCCCGACGCCTTCTTTTACGTTCGCTTCAAAGTCCAGGTCGCCCAGCCGGTAGCTCTGACGACCCCACATCAACGAACGCCCGCCGGTGTGGTAGCCCCGCATCCAGTCGAACCGCTTGTCTTCCAGGTACGGGTTTTCTTTGTCGTTCACGAACAGATAAGCGGTTGCTTCCGAAATCGTATAGCCTGTCCGGGCCTGCACGGCCTGTTCTTCGGCAATCTGAGTCGGTACCCGGCCCCGGTGCGGAAACTGCCAGGGGTCGGTCATGGCGGTTTTGTACCCTTCAATGTGCTTGATGTCTTCGCCCCGTTCAAGCATCAGGACTTTCAACCCCTTCTCGGTCAGCTCTTTGGCAGCCCATCCGCCACTAATCCCCGAACCCACCACAATGGCGTCGTAGGTCGTGGCTTTTATACTATCAATGTTAAGATTCATGCTGATTGAAATGAAGAATGGAAAATGAACAATGAACAATGCCGCTCAGCGGCTTCGAACGAACAATGAAAACAGAATGACCCGGTTCTTACCCTCCCGTTGGGGCAACCCCTTCATTATTCATTATGAATTGTTCATTACAAACTAGGTTGCCCAGGCTTTCTGCCCCGGTTTCAGGTCAGTGCAACCCTCAAACCGGCCCGGAACCGCCACGTACGACAGCGCCTGCGTCGCGCCGATTTCGGACGTAAAATACCCGTTCAGTGTCAGCGACTTCAGCATGTTAAAGAACGGCGTATACCGCTTGTCGGCGGGCATCGACGCCATGGCTTTGCGTTGCTCGGCGGCTTCCGACTGAAGTTTCGCCATAATATCCGTCCGCTGGGTTGAATCCAGGGCCACAAAATTCTTGCTGTAGGCCGCCTGACTCAGCTCATTGGTATGCGCCAAACCGTCCAGAAACTGCTTCTGATCTTTTTCGGGGTAGCAGTCTTTCAGGATGATATCAATGATTTCATTGACCTTGGCGGCCTTGGCACCGGGCGTATTGGTCGTCGGGATAATAACTTCGGTCATTTCAGCGACCATCGTATCCTGGTCGGCTGTAAACAACAGAGGTTTTCCGCTCAAGGCCCGCTTCGTGGCCGACGCTTCGAGCGTATCCGCGAGTGCAGGCAGGGCCAGGGATGTTCCCATCAAAGCCGCAACCCGCATCAAGGCATCTCTTCTGTTCATGTTGGATTAGTAAAAGATTAGTGAGATTCAAAAAACTAACGGAATAATCCATGACAAATATAGGCAATCGAGCGGCTATTTGTATGGCACCCGGTCCGTTTCGCCGTAAATAATACGGAGCGATGGTAGCAGAACGGAGATTGTAGCTAATCGGGGCTTAAATCTGCCAAAAATCTGCATTCAATCGAAACAAGTAGTCAACTTTCTTTTTTGAAACGAATGAGAAAAGACGAAGACAAAAAAACGTGCTGGTTGGAGTCTCAACCCTCGATTCCGGCCTTTCAACCTGGTTTATAGTCCCTTTATCCTTTTTCAACGGTTTCCCGCACCGCTCCTACAATATCCGCTGTTCTCATCCGACTTCCCTACTGTATGAGAAACGTTGCGCTGACGCCTATTCTGCAATCGGACGAATTGGAAAACGCCGGTTTCGATCCGGCTTCCTCCGGGAAGACCGCTCCGGGGGAGGCTGTCCGCATGGTTCAGCGCGAACGGCCGCGTCTGCTGGATTTTATCCGTCGACGGCTCCCGACGCGCGAGGATGCCGAAGACCTCCTGCAGGATGTGTTGATGGACTGGGCCGAAATTGACCGGCGAACCCAAACCGCCACCGACGAACTGACGCAGCCGATTGAACACCTGGCGGGCTGGTTGTTCGCCGTGGCCCGCCGGAAAATTATCGATTGGTACCGGAAAAAGCGGCCGGTTTCGCTCGAAGAACAACACCGCGCCCGGGCCGACGATGAGGGTGAACCGTTGCTGCTGGCGGCCCTGCTGCCCGCCGACGAGTTGAGCGCCGACGAAAGCCTGATGCGCGAAGCCGCTATGGAAGCCGTCATGCAGGCGGTTTCGGAGTTACCCGCCGACCAGCGCGAGGTGTTTGTCCGGCACGAGCTGGACGGCCAGAGCTTTCGGGAAATGGCCGACGAAACCGGTGTCCCGATCAACACACTGCTGTCGCGCAAACGATACGCGGTGCTGTACCTCCGCGACCGGCTGCGGGGCTTATACAACGAATGGATTAGCAATTAAACACCCATTACCATGGAAACGATGTGGATTTTAAAAGGATTGGGCTTTGCCGTCTGTCAGCCCTACGACCAACAGCCTTCCTCCAAAATGCAGAAGCTCCCGGAACAATAACCATTTAGCCATTCAACCATTAATTAAGTAATGAAACGATTTTGGATTAAACGCGGACTCGGTCGCGGACTCGGTTTTCTAGCCTTCGGTCTGCTGTTCATCACCCTGGCCGGTTTTGCGGTCATGAGTCTCTGGAACTGGCTGGTTCCGGTTTTATTCGCCGGGCCGTTGATCACCTTTTGGCAGGCGCTCGGGCTGCTGTTGCTGAGCCGGATTCTGGTCGGTTTTCGCGGGGGCTGGGGTGGTCGCGGCTGGGGACACTACGGCCATCCGCGCCATGCCTACTGGCAGCAACGCATGTCGGCCCGCTGGCAACAGATGACGCCCGAAGAACGCCAGCAATTTAAGCAGCAAATGAAAGAGCAATGGCGAAACCACTGCGGCCCGCGCGGTTTTGGCCGTAGCTGGGCACCGGAACCCGAGACAAACAACGGACCGGAACCGACCACCACGCGGATTTGACAACCAGCAACGCCCAGGTCGGCAGAACTTTTTCTGCCGACCTGGGCGCTTAGGTAGCACTTTCCAGGCCCTTTACAAATTTCGTCCATCAAACGATGCAACAGGTCACGGCAAAAAAGCGTAAATTCGTTATTTGCTTCTGCCAACTGACCGTATTGATGAACGAAAAGCTTGTGAAGTTGACGGGTTTGGCCCAACTTTTCTTCTTGTTACTCAACCCGTTAGCCTACCCGTTGTACGCCCAACCCGACCCATCGCCGGGGCGCGTGTTGCGGTATTCCATGAAAGAAGGGCTCTCGCTGGGTGTCGTCAACAGCATCACCCAGGACAACGAAGGGCTGATGTGGTTTGCCACGGGCGATGGCCTGAACCGCTTCGACGGAACGACCTTCACCGTTTTCAAACACCAGGCCGAAGATCCCCACAGCCTGTCGGGTAATTTTGTCAAAGCCATTTTTAAAGACCGCAACGGCACCCTCTGGGCGTCCGCCCGAAACGGCCTGAACGAGTTTGTACCTGCCAGCCAGCAGTTTAACCGCTACCAGCCTACCCCGCCCGGACGGAGCAGCGACGTAACCGACATTTCGCAGGGCCGCCACAACAACCTCTGGCTGACCGTCAACGGTGCCGGTTTTGCCTCCTTCGACCTGACGAGCCACCGGTTTACCTACTTTTCAAAAGCCAACAGCCCCGGCCTGACCACCAATTCCATCCTGACCGTCTACGAAGATTCGCGCGGCTGGCTCTGGCTCGGCACCCGCGATTCGGGCATCAATGTGCTGCAAAAAAACCGGGCGGGCCGGTGGACCCAAGCGCCGGTCGACCTGGCCGACCTGCCCAAAACCCGCATCCATGCGGTTTACGAGGACCACGCCCGAAACGTCTGGATTGCCTCGGCCAAGGGGCTGTTTTTTTACAAGCGTGCGGAAAACCGGTTTTACGGGCTGCACCTCCCGACGTTTTACCGCAGCGATATTTATCTGTCGCTGCTCGAAGACCATCGGGGGCATTTGCTGGTCGGGGTGCAGGACGGCGGGCTCTACCGCTTCAATCTGAAACAGGTCCAGAGCCGCCCGCCCGCCGACTTCTCGTTTGAACCCGTAAAACACCTTGATAACCAAGGCATTACGCAGCGATCCGTGCAGGCGCTGTTTCGCGACCGGGACCAGAACATCTGGCTCGGCACGTACGGCGAAGGCGTTTACCTGATCAGCAGCCTGCCCGAGTATTTTCGCAAGTTTGAAAAGCGCACCGCCGACACCCGCGCCGAAGGGTTCCAGCGGTTTTACGGCCTATGCGTCGACAAAGACGGTTTTTTGTGGCTCGGCACCGACGGCGACGGAATCTACAAGTCCAAACCGACGGGGGAGCTTGTCCGGCATTACGCCGTCGATGGAAAACCGGGTAGCCTGACCGACGGGGCTATATTAGCCGCCTACCGCGACAGCGGCAATCAGTTGTGGTTCGGGACGTATTCCAAAGGGCTTTTTCGGTACGACCCGGCCACCGACACCTTCCGGCGGTTTGGTCACGATCCGGCCAACCCGGCCAGTCTGGGGAAAAACGACGTGCGGGTGATTTTTGAAGATTCCCGCAAAACCCTCTGGATCGGCACCAACGGGGGCGGTTTGAGTCGCCTGAACCGGCAAACCGGCACGTTTACGAACTTCGTTCCGTCGAACAGTTCGATCAATTCCAACGATGTCCGGGCCATTGTGGAAGACCGGCGGGGCAATCTCTGGATCGGTACCTACGGGGGTGGCCTGAATTACCTGGATACGAAGACGATGCGGTTTACATCGTTTTTCAACCAACCGCAGCGGACGCCCTACCTTTCCAACCACATCGTCTTTTCGCTTCACCTCGACTCCCTCGACCGGCTGTTTGTCGGCTCCGAAGGAAACGGGCTGCTCGTGTATGATCTCCGAACGAAAACCACTCGCCTGTTCACTGACCAGAACGGGCTGGCGAATAACGTCATCAATGCCATTCAGGCCGACGAAACCGGCAAAATCTGGGTGAGCACCAACGCCGGACTGTCCCGAATCAACCTGGCAACGGGCCGCATCGACAATTTCGACCGCAGCAATGGCTTACAGGAAGGGCAGTTCAACCCCGGTTCGGCCCTGTTCAATCGGCAGGCGGGGTTCATGGTGTTTGGCGGCACGGGCGGCTGGAATCTCTTTTACCCAAAAACCGTCAAACCGTCTGACTATCAGCCCAGGGTGATGATTACGGGGCTACGTGTGTTTGGCCGGAACGGCAATGGAACCGCGCCGAACGAGGACCAAAAACCGGTCAGCGACCCCATCCAGCCCGAAACCCACCTGGTGCTGGAACCCAGCGAACCGGTGTTCTCGATTCACTACACCGCACTCAACTACGCCTATCCTGAGCGAAACGGGTTTGCGTATAAACTGGAAGGGCTGGACAAGGACTGGACCTACGTGGGCAACGAACACGTCGCGACGTACCGCTACCTGCCCGCCGGAAACTACACATTCAAGGTGAAAGCCGCCAACCACGACGGCGTCTGGTTCGACGCCTACGCCAGCGTGCCGGTCACCATTTTGCCGCCCTGGTACCAGACCTGGTGGGCCTATTTGCTGTACGCGATTTCGGGCGTGTCGCTGTTTTCATTCTACCAACGCTACAAACTCGACCAGCAACGGCTGAAGTACGACATCGAACTGGCCCGGATGGAACGGCAGAAGGACAAGGAACTGAACGAGAAAAAGCTGTCGTTTTTTACCAACATCGCCCACGAGTTCCGCTCGCCACTCACGCTGATCATCAACCCAGTACAGGAACTGCTGGCCGCCCAGCCGAACAAAACCGACGAAACCAACCTGAACAGCATTTACCGCAACGCCAAACGGCTGCTGAGCCTGGTCGACCAGTTGTTGCTGTTCCGGAAAGCCGAACAACAGACCGAGCGGCTAAAACCGGTCAGCCTGAACCTGCCCGAACTGGCACGGGAGGTCTACCACTGTTTTCTGCACCAGGCCGAACAGAAGCACATCCGGTATGAATTCAGGTGTGAATCGGAGGACTTGAAAATTCCCGGCGATTGGGAGCAGATCGAAATTGCCTTATTCAACCTGATTGCCAATGCGCTGAAATTCACGCCGGAACACGGTACGGTTTTGGTCAGCATTCAAGAAGACGGCGAGCGCGTGCGGATCACGGTCAGCGACACCGGGCCGGGCATCCCGGAGCAGGTCGGTGACCGGATTTTTGCGGTTTTTCACCAGTACAAAGACGACCGGTTTTTCTCAAAAGGCGGTTTTGGGATTGGGTTGCACCTGGCGAAGACGTTCGTGGAAAACCACTTCGGAACATTGACCTTCGAGTCCCGGCTGAACGAGGGGACGGTTTTTACGATGCGACTCTGGAAACAGCACCCCGAACTGGTGCCGCAGGCCGAGTTGGGCGACAAACCCACATCGGTGTTGCTGGAAGAGCTTTCGGGCGGTACGGCCCTGCCTGCTCCGAACCCCAAAGCGCCCCAGGGACGGGACATGCTCGACCAGCTCAATGCCGAAACCCATAGCCTGCTGCTGGTCGACGACGACCCCGAAATCCGGCAATACCTGCGGCTGCTGTTTGCCGGGCAATACAAACTCTTTGAAGCGGGCGATGGCCGGGAAGGGCTCGAACTCGTCCGAAAACACCAGCCGGATCTGGTGATCAGCGACTTGTTGATGACCGAAATGACGGGGCTGGACCTGTGTCGGCAGATCAAAACCGACGCGTCGCTGAGCCACATTCCAGTCGTGCTGCTCACGGCCAGCACCTCGCCCGAAAACCGCCTGCAGGGCATCGAGGGCGGGGCCGACGACTACATCAGCAAACCGTTCGACAAAGAGCTGCTGGTGGCCCGGGTGGCCGCGCTGCTCAAAAACCGGCAGGATTTGCAGAAGTATTTTTACAACGAAATCACGTTGCAGGCCAACGACCTGAAGATTTCGCCCGAATACACCGAGTTTCTGCGGGAATGTATCCGGATTGTGGAAAATCACCTGACCGACCCGGCTTTTTCGATCAAGGTGCTGGCGGCCGAAATCGGGATGAGCCACTCGACGCTGTACAGCCGGATCAAATCCATTTCGGGGCAATCGATGAACAGCTTCATCCGGTTTATCCGACTCCGGAAAGCCGCCCAGTTGCTGATCACGACCGACAATACGATCGTGGAAACCGCCTACCAGGTTGGCATCAACGACAGCCGGTATTTCCGCGAACAATTTCAGAAACTGTTCGGCATGAAACCGTCGGAGTATGTGAAAAAATACAGAAAACCGTTTCACCAAAACTCCACCGCCCACACCGACCTTTTCCTGTCGAAAACCGCTTGATCTCCCCAAAACATTGAAGTTTGAACAGGTAAAACGGGCCGATTCCAAGAAAATCGGCCCGTTTTGTTGATTTACCCCCTTTCAAATGCGAAAATGTCCCCTGCCCGGAACATTTGAATAATCCTACTTTTGATTGACCGATTTAAAGAAAACCGGGCCATCCAAATCCCGTTGGTATTTTTCCGGGACGACGCCCAAAGCCTACTTAACCAACCTAATTCCGCATTTTAAAACCAGTCTGTATGAACCAAACTTTTCGTAGAGAACCCTTCCGGCCTTGCCTGCTGACGGGTCTTCGCGGGAGCGCCCTGATCACGCTGCTCCTACTACTGGCAGTATCGCTACCGGCTTTTTCCCAGGCCACGTTTACGGTCAAAGGAACGATCACCGCCGACAATGGCGAACGGCTCCCGGGGGCCAGCGTCCTGTTGAAAGGAACTACCACCGGGGCGTCGACCGACGCGGAAGGCAACTACTCGCTGAACCTGCCCAACGGCAATGGCACGCTCGTGTTCTCGTACATCGGGTACGTTAACCAGGAAATCGAGGTGGGCAACCGGTCCCAGATTGATGTTAAGCTGGTGAGCAGCGACAAAACACTGGACGAAATTGTGGTGGTGGGCTACGGCACGCAGAAAAAAGCCACACTGACCGGTTCGGTTTCCGAAGTAAAAGGCACTGAGATTGTGAAAAGTCCGCAGCCCAACGTGTCGAACTCGCTGGCCGGGCGGTTTTCGGGTTTTGTCGCCAACAACCGGGGCGGAGAGCCGGGGTACGACGGTTCCAGCTTCACGGTGCGCGGTTTTGCCACGACCGGCAACAACGACGTGCTGATCGTCGTTGACGGGATTCCGGGGCAGGTCGGCGGGCTTGAACGACTCGATCCGAACGACATCGAAAGCATTTCCATTCTGAAAGATGCCTCAGCCGCCGTCTACGGAAGCCGGGCCGCCAACGGGGTCATCCTCGTGACGACCAAACGCGGCAGCAAGGGCAAACCGGTGATTTCGTACAGCTTCAACCAGGGCTTTACGTCGCCGACCCGACTGCCGAAACTGGCCGACGCACCGACGTTTGCCACAATCCTGAACGAGATCGATTACTACAACAACCCGGCGGGCGGCATGAATCAGTTCTACACCGCAGAGGAAATCGAGCGGTTTCGCAACGGGTCCGATCCGATCAACTACCCGAATACTGACTGGCAGAAGGCGACGCTGAAGCGGTCTGCGCTGCAAAACCAGCACAACCTCGGCGTCAATGGCGGAACGGACAACGTGAAATACTACGTTTCGCTCGGGACGATTTACCAGGACGGTTTGTACCGGAACGGGGCGACAAAATACAACCAGTACAATTTCCGCTCGAACGTCGACGCCAACATCACGCCGGACCTGAAAGTGAGCGTTTCGCTGTCGGGTCGGCAGGAAAACCGGCAGTTTCCGGTTTCGTCGGCCGGTACGGTGTTCCGGTCCATTTACCGCGCCTATCCGACGGTGATCGACCGCTATCCGAACGGCTATTATTCGACCGGTATCGAAAACAACAACCCGGTGGTGCTGGGCACGGATAGGGGCGGAACGACCCAGAACCCGGCCTCCATCTTCAACGGGATTCTGCGGGCGAGCTACAACCTGCCGTTCCTGGAAGGGCTTTCGATCGACGGTTTTTACTCAGCCGATAAGTCGTTCAACTTCAGCAAAACGTTCAGCATTCCGTACACGCTCTACAGCTACAACGACGCCACCGATTCGTACAACCCGACTGTCACGGGCGGTTCGGCCGGAAAACCGTCGCTGTCGCAAAGCCAGGTGAACCTGACGAACCTGACGCAGAACATCCGGCTGAGTTTCCTGCGGCAGTTCGGGAAGCACAACATTAACACGTTCGTGGCCTACGAACAGAACAAGCGGAACGAGATCACGTTCGGAGCTTCGCGGATCAACTTCCCCACAGCTTCGACGCCCGAACTTTCGCAGGGCGGGGCTGCAGCGACCGATAAAAACAACTCCGGCAGTAGCTACAACTTTACCCGGAAAAGCTTCATCGGGCGGTTTGCCTACGACTACGAGCAGAAGTACCTCGCGGAGGTGCAGGCCCGGGTCGATGGGTCGTCGATCTTCCCAAAAGGCAAGCAGTACGGTTTTTTCCCCTCGGTTTCGGCGGGCTACCGGATTTCGGAAGAGTCGTGGTTTAAAAACAGCGTGCGGTTTATCGATGACCTGAAATTCCGGGCGTCGTACGGAACACTCGGGAACGATAACGTCGGGCAGTTCCAGTTTTACAACAACTACACGTTCAACAACCAGTACGTGCTGGGTTCCAACGTGATCACGTCCGGCATCGACCTGACCAAACTGGCGAATCCGGGCATCACCTGGGAGACGTCCAGGAAGATGGACATTGGTCTGAATGCGGTTTTTCTGAAGAATTTCAACCTCGAGCTCATTTACTTCCAGCAGAAACGCTCAAACATTCTGGCCGCCCGCAATGCCTCGATTCCGAATACGTCGGGGATTGTGAATCCCTACGGGTCCGGCGCGCTGGTGCCCGACGAAAACCTCGGCGAAGTGCATAACCGCGGGTTTGAGGCCACGCTGGGTTACAGCCATTCGGGCGCGTTCCGATACTCGATTTCGGGGAATGCCACCTACGCCAAGAGCAACATCGTGTTCATCGACGAAGCGCCGGGCCTGCTCGACTACCAGCGCCAGACCGGTGGACCGCTGTACACGTACCTGCTGTACCGCACGCTCGGGATTTTCCGCACCCAGGCCGATCTCGACCGCTACCCGCACGTGCAAGGCGCGCAGGTGGGCGATCTGATTCTGGAAGATTACAACCAGGACGGCGTCATCACGGCCGATGATCAGGTTCGGACAAACTATGGCAACGTGCCGCTGCTGACGTACGGGCTGGTGTTCAACGGCGGCTACAAGGCGTTCGATCTGTCGATTGTTTTTGCGGGTCAGGGCATGGTGAGCCAGTACGTGCTGCCCGAATCCGGCCAGGTCGGAAACTTCTACAGTAGCTGGGCCGACAACCGCTGGAGCCCGACCAATCCGGACGGCAGCTATCCCCGGGTCGATACGCGGGCCTCGTCGTCGATCAACGGCGGGTTGTACCCGAACACGTTCTGGCTGAACAATGCCTCGTTTGTCCGGCTGAAAAACCTGGAGTTTGGCTACACGTTGCCCAAAACCGTCTTGTCGCGCATTCGGCTGAATTCCCTGCGGGTGTATGCCAGTGCGTTCAACCTGTTCACGATTACGGGCGTGAAAGATTTCGACCCGGAAGGCAACAGCAGCAGCGGCCAGTTTTACCCCCAACAGCGAATCCTGAACCTGGGTGTCAACATCAAGCTTTAATCGAATCACCATGAAGTTTCTGAAACATATTACCATTCCGTCGGTGTTGTCGGCAACCCTGTTGCTGGTGTCGGCCTGTCAGGAAAATTTGCTGGACGTCGTCCCGACCGACCGGGTTTCCGATGCCTCCATCCTGTCGGACTCCGTTCTTTTTGAAGCCTACGTCACCAACCGCTACCTGGGTACACGCCTGACCGAAAAGGAAGCGGAAGGCACGCTACCCGGTTTTGGGCGCGGTTTTGAGTACGCCATGTGGTCGTCGGTAACGGACGAATCCATTTACAACAACGACGACAACACCTGGCTGATCCAGCGCGGGCAACTGGCACCCGAAAACACCGGGATTGCCGGAACGTTCTGGGGCCGGAGTTACCGGAGCATTCGGGAAGTAAACTACGCGCTGGCGAACATCGGCGAAGTGCCCCTCAGCGAAAGCCGCCGGAAAGCCCTAAAAGGCGAGTTGCAGTTTATCCGGGCATTCCGCTACCACGACCTGATCCGGAACTACGGCCGGGTGGTGCTGCTGGGCGATAAGGTGTACGAAATCAGCGACAACCTGACCAGCCCCGAACTGTTTACGCGCTCGGACATCAAAGCAGGCATCGACTACGTGGTGGCGCAACTGGACGAAGCCATCGCCCAACTTCCGGCTACCAACGGCGGCTCCTGGGCGCTGGGCCGGGCGACAAAGAGCGCAGCGATGGCGCTGAAAGCCCGGATGCTGCTCTACGGCGCGAGTCCACTGTACAACGCGGCCACCTGGCAGGCGGCTGCGGCTGCGGCCAAAGCCGTGATGGACCTGAACCAGTACAGCCTGTATACGGGCGGTTACGGTAATATGTTCAGCGGTACCACTTATAATTCGGAAGTGATTTTCGGACGGCTGTATGCGCAGGGTGCCCGGCACGTTTGTCTGGAAATTGCCAACGGCCCCAACAGCTACAACGCCTGGGGCGGCAACGTCCCGCTGCAAAACATGGTCGATGCCTACGAAATGGCGGCTACCGGTTTGCCCATCACCAACCCGGCGTCGGGTTACAACGCGCAGGACCCGTATAAAGGCCGCGACCCACGCTTTTACGCCACGATTCTGTACAACGATGTCGCCTACCGGAACAGCACCATTCAGACGTTCATTCCAGGCGGCAAGGACAGCAAAGATGGCCCGTCGAACTGGAATACGTCGAAAACCGGCTACTACCTGAAGAAATTCATGAACGACAACCTGCCGATCGACAATCCGTGGGACATTGCCGGAACGCAGATCTGGATTTATTTCCGGCTGGCGGAGGTGATGCTGAACTACGCCGAAGCCCAGAACGAAGCCGTCGGGCCGGATGCGTCGGTGTATGCCGCCGTGAACGCCATCCGGCAGCGGGCCGGAATGCCTGCCCTGCCGACGGGCCTGACCCAGGCGCAGATGCGGGATCGAATTCGGAACGAACGTCGCGTCGAGCTGGCGTTCGAAGAGCACCGGTTTTATGATGTGCGTCGCTGGAAAATTGCGCCCCAGACCGAGAACGTTCCGGCTTATGGCATTGAAATTACCAAAACCGGCACTACGTATACCTACAAAACCAAGGAAGCGTTGACCGGGCGGAGTTTCGCCGAAAAACAATACTGGTTGCCCATTCCGCGCGCCGAGATTCAGGCGTCGAACAATCAGCTCGAACAAAATCCGGGGTATTGATTCCGAAATCGTATCTTGCCACAACGTGTCGGTTGGCTTCCCCGTTCGCCGGAAGCCAGCCGACCGGTTCTTTTCCAGCCCCGACGTTCTTCTAACCTTTGCGGGAGTTTTCATTTGTCATGACTGCCAAAAACCGCCCCTTCCTTTCCGTCTTTCTGCTCAGCCTGTTGACGATCACGGGCTGCAAAGCCGATCACACCGCCGAAAAACCGGAGCAACCCGCCGGGAATCAGGCTGTTACGCTCACCATTAATCCCCGAAAAACATACCAGACCATTGAGCACTTCGGCGCTTCGGATGCCTGGGCCTGTCAGTTTGTGGGCAACTGGCCCGACGAAGCCCGAAACGGAATTGCCGACCTGTTGTTCAGCCGCGACACCTTGCCAACCGGTCAGCCGAAAGGCATTGGCCTGTCGCTCTGGCGGTTTAACATCGGGGCCGGAACCGCCGAGCAGGGCGACGCCAGCGGCATCCGGGACGAGTGGCGCCGGGCCGAATCATTTCTGAACAACGACGGTACCTACAACTGGAACAAGCAAACCGGTCAGCTCTGGTTTTTGCAGGCTGCCAAACAGCGGGGCGTCGCCGAATTTCTGGCCTTTCCGAATAGCCCACCGGTTCAGTTGACGACCAACCGGAAAGGCTACGCCCACAACGGCCAGCCGAACCTCAACCCCGACCAGTTCGACCGCTATGCCGAGTTTCTGGCGAAGGTGGTAGCCGGTGTCCGCGACAAAACCGGGATTACTTTTCAGTATGTAAGCCCGGTCAACGAACCGCAGTGGGACTGGAGCGACGGCGGACAGGAGGGTACACCCTTTTACAACAACCAGATTGCCGGCTTAACCCGCTCGCTCAGTGCGGCTTTGCTAAAGCACAACCTACCGACCAAAATCAACATCGCCGAAGCCGGACAAATCGACTATCTCTACGCGGACCACAACCGACCGGGCCGCAGCAATCAGATTACGGATTTTTTTCAGAAATCGTCGCCGGATTATGTGGGCGATCTGCCGAACCTGACCCGGGCCATTTCCGGCCACAGTTATTTTACGACGTCTCCCCAGAAAACCGCCGTCGATAAACGAAAGCAGCTTGCGGCCGGTTTGGCAGCCCAGGCTGGGTTGAACTACTGGATGTCGGAATATTGCATCCTGGGCGATAACGACGGCGAGATTCAGGGCAACGGGCGCGATTTGGGCATCGACCCGGCGCTGTACGTAGCCTCGGTCATTCACAACGACCTGACGCAGGCCAATGCGTCGGCCTGGCACTGGTGGATTGCGCTTTCGCCCTACAATTACAAGGATGGGCTGGTGTACGTCGATAAAAATAAAACCGAAGGTCGTTACCAATCGTCGAAAATGCTCTGGGCGCTGGGTCACTATAGCCGGTTTATCCGCCCCGGTGCGGTGCGGGTCGAAACCGTGGCTCCGGCAAGAACCGAGGGTGTGCAAATCTCGTCGTTCCGCAACCCGGATGGGCAACTCGTCACGGTCATTGTCAATACCACCCAACGACCCATCGACGTTGCCACCCAACTGACGACCGGGACCATATCAGGCGTCCGGATTTACCAGACCTCATCCAAAACCGATCTGGCCCCCGTCGCCGAAACCTCGCGGGGACAGATTACCGCTGCCGCCCGGAGTATCACAACGGTGGTTGGGCGGTATCAGGAATAGAGCCTTGATCCGGTTCACGCCACAGCTCGTTTGGCCTCTGGTGATCACCAGGGGCTTTTTTCATCAGCAAACTGACCAGCCAGCCCAGCAGCAACAGATTCCGCAGGTTGAGCAGTCCGATGCCAATGGGCGTCGGATCGATCAGCTTGCTGTAAAAAACCGGGTAGATGAGGTTGGTTAGCATCAGGATACCAACGAACACTCCAAACTGACCGATCGACAAAAAGGGAACGAAAGGCAGCAGCCAGACCAGATACTGCGGAGAAAACACTTTATTGGCCCCGATAAAGACCAGCAGAGCCGCCACCAGAAACCGCAGCAGGTTTTCCGCCGAAATGGCCCCGGCCTGGCGGACTTCGCTTTGGAACCGTTTCGCGCAAAGAAGTAACAGGCCGCTAAACCCCGCCAGAAACAGCCCCGGCAACACCGTCAAAACCGCGTTGGTACCGGCAGCAATCAGGTGAAAAGCCCCATAATTGAATTCAGTGCTGACCGCCTTCAGGTCAGGCAGTTGCCATAAGAGCAGCAGCCCGGCGGCCACGCTCTCGATCTGTAAACCCCGTGCCTGATGGTAGGTCAGGAAGCGAAGTATCTGGTTGTCAGAAGCCCACAGGAGCGGCAGCAGAACGAGGCTCAGCGTCAACCCGGTTCCGGCCAGGAAGCGAATCCCGGCCCGGTATTGGTTGCTCAGCAGGTAGTACAGGCCCAAAACCGGTGCGAGGATAACCGGGTATAGTTTAGCCAAAACCGCCAATCCGAGCCAGAAACCAGCCCGCAACGGTTTTTGGTGAACAACCGCGCGAAAAGCAAGAAAAGTCAGCAAGGCCGGAAAAAGATCGTACCGCCAGAAAATAAAATCACGATTCAGCAACACCAGCAACAGATAGACCGTCAGAATTGGCCTGACCGAGCGTATTCCGGGCCACGTTTTTGCCAATAGCCACAGTAACCAGCCGAGTAACGCTACCGTCAGCAACCCGGTCACTGTATACAACCACACATAGGTCGGGTAACTCACCGGTTTTCCGGGTAAAATCAGGTGTGGGATGACTAGCGGAACCAGGACTAGTGGCGGATATTCCAGGGAAAAATCACGATACGGCAGCTTTCCCGCGACAAGTTGCCCGGAAACTGAATAGTACAAATGCAGATCGGCCCGTTGTGACACGGCTTTGCGCGGCCACATCCCGAGCGCGTAGACCAGCAGCAAGATACCCAGCACTACCGCTATGCCCACCCAAAAACGATCCCGAAGTTTGGTCAGCCCGGCGGTTTTGCCTATCATGGGCTCAATACGTCAACCCTTCGTCGTACTTGAACAATGCGTAGCCCGCGCCCTCCTGGTAGCCGGGCACGTCTTCCTTCTGGTTCTGGGCGGCTGCTTCGGAAACCGGGGTCGTAAACGGCATCTTTCCGGTCGGTTTAAACCGGCCGGTCACAATGTCCAGCAAGGCATCGGGCGTAGTACCGAACGTCGCCAGTACGCCTTTTATTCGGTTTTGCGCATCGGTTTTGTAAATTTCATCGATCACCCAGGGGTTTGAGTAGTTGAGGGCCAGCAGCGTCGGTTTTTTGGCGGTCAACTGGTTGATGTACCCCACATCGACCCCGTTTTTCGACAACGAAAGGGCAAGCGGAGAACCATCGGAGCCAAACAGCGACCGGCCGCCGGGCCGGATCCAGAGCAGAATCACATCGGCTTCTTCGGGCGTTTTGACAAAGTCGACGGAATACGGTTTTTCGGGCGTAACAACCTCACCCGGTCCGGTTTCGCCGGGGCGTTTCTGGTACACCTCAAAATACACCTTCGTTTTGGCCTTCAACGGCAGGGTTTTGGCTTCGTTTCGGAGCAGGACGATGGATTTGCGGTGCGCCAGATCGGCCCGGGCCTGAAAGCTGGCGTTCCCGACCAGCCGTTCGGCGGCTTCCACATCCACGTACGGATTCTCAAACAGCCCCAGCGCAAATTTTTCCATCAGCAACCGCAGCACCGAGTCGTCGACCAGCTTTATTTCCACCATTCCGCTTTTGACGGTTTCCAGCAACAGCGTGGGGTCGGCCGTTCCGGAATACAAGTTCACCCCGGCTTCCAGCGTCCGTTTGTAGCGTTCCTTGATCGACAGGTTCTCGGCTCCCCAGGGCATCATTTCGATGGGGCCGGTGTCGGAATTGATGATGCCTTTGAAACCGAGTTGCGTCCGGAGCAGATCGTGAATCACGGCGCGGTTGTAGGCGTAGGCAATAGGTTCGTATTTCGTCCCAACCGGCATGGAATAATAGGGCATGATGGCCGAAGTTCCGGCGGCAATGGCGGCTTTGAACGGGATCAGGTTGTTTTCCAGCATCCCACCCGGAAATACCTCTTCTTTGCCCCAGTCAAAGTGCGGGTCCTGTCCGCCTTTGCCCGCGCCCCCGCCCGGAAAATGCTTGGTCGTCAGCGCCACCGAACCCGGCCCTAATTTGGTTCCCTGAAAGCCCAGCACAATCTGCGTCATCATCTGCCCCGCCCAGTTGGCATTTTCGCCAAACGTGCCGTCGACGCGCTGCCAGCGGGGTTCGGTTGCCAGATCGGCCATGTACATGTAGCCTTTTCGCAGCCCCACGGCGGCCCATTCCTGCCGGGCGATGTCGGCAAACTCGCGGACCAGTTTCAAATCCCGCATCGCCGACAAGCCCAGTTCGCCCGGCCAGGCCGAGAAGACGGTTTTGCCCACACTCGTTCCGATCGCAGCGGCATTGGTGATGTGGTTGCGCGGGTTGGAGGCCACGATGGCCGGAATGCCCAGGCCGTCGCTTTCGCACAGCGTCTGGAGTTTGTTGGCCCATTCGGCCGTGGTCCGGGCGCTGGCATTGGCCCGAAGGATGAAATGCCGCAGGTGAAACTGCGTGACAGCTTTGGTGGTTCCGGCGGCATTCATGATCGGCGCGGGCAGCGGTTTTCGTGTAAACATATTTGTTTCCGCCACCAGGTCCTCCTCGTTAAAATCGCTCGTAATCGGTTCTTTACTCCGGGCGGCTTCAAACGACCGGTCATTTTTCATCCGGGTGGTGCTGATGAGCATGAAGCCTACTTTCTGCTCGACCGACATTTTCGACAGCAAATCCCGGCTGCGTTCTTCGGGCGACAATCGCCAGTCTTCGTAACGATCGACCTGCCCATTCCGGTTTAAATCCTTGAATTTCAATCCCTCTTTTTCAATGATTTTTGCCGAACGAGCCTGCAAAACGGGTTGTGTGACGGCCTTGTTTGCCTGCCCCAAAACCGGGTTGCTGACAGACACGACGGCGAGCAACAAAAAACTTATCAGCCATCTCCGGATACGGTCGGCGGGCGTGGTGGCTATTTTTTCGGGGGATAACGCGGTTCTTTCCAGCATGGCGTAATCGGTTTAGGTGTACGGTCGAGTGAAAACCGGCTCAGATAGTTCGTACTACGTTCCGGATTATTCATTCGCGTAAGCTTTCAACCGAACGAATCTACTTGTCTGCCAGGCAACTAGCGGGAAAGGGTAATGGGGGCGGTTTTTAGTACGTCTTAAATCTGCTTCTTCGAAACCAACTTGCTGATGGCCGTGCCGTTGATGGAGATAATTTCTTTCGCAGCCATCGCCGGTTCGAGGTCCAAGGCCCGGAGGTTGATGCTGATGCCGCCTTTCGGCCGGATCAACGCCACCAGCCGTTTCTCGCTGCCCGAACCCACCTCCCGAAACTCCCGGATGGTGGCGTATTTGTAGGCATAACCTTCTTCCAGGTAGGCGGCTTTTTGCCCAAATTTATCAAACGAGAGATAAATGTGCTGATAACCGCCCGATGGCAGGGTTCCTTCTCCAAACCGAACCTGATCGCCTTCTTTCAGTACAATCCCGCGTTTGGTGGTCACCGGACCGACAATCTTCTTCCCGGACGCAGGCAACTGCGCCCGGCCATTCAGCGAACTACAGACCAGAAGCAGCAAAAGGAACGGTTTCATAGCGGTTTGGGGGTTTATGGTTTTCGGTTTTCCGGTATACGGTTTACAACATCGTTATTCGATATTCAACATTCGATATTCGTTATTAAAACACTGACAATCAATCGGTAATTAATATCGAATAATGAATAACGAACACCGAACATCGAAGTTGGGGCGGTCAGGCTATCTTATCTGCGCAGCCAAAACGGCAATGCCTTCTTCGAAACTTTTTGGTTCATAGCCCAGCACCCGGCGCGGTTTGTCCAGAATAAAACCGGTGCGCGGGGGCCGACGGGCCGGTTGCGTAAAGGTCGAGGAGTCGGCCTGGGTGATGAGCGATTTGTCGAGCTGGAAGTAATCGGCGGTTTTAATCGCCATTTCGTAGGGCGTCAGAAAATCCTTCCCCGAAATGTTGAAAATGCCTTCCGCTTCCTGATCGGCAATCAGCCAGCAGCCCAGCGCGAGGTCTTCGGCCAGCGTCGGCGTCCGCCATTGGTCCGTCACGACCTTGATCGTCTTGCCCTCTTCCAGCGACTTTTTCACCCACAAAATGATGTTCGTCCGGCTCATGTCGTGCGCGATGCCGTAGACCAGCACCGTGCGGGCAATCGCCCATTGAATCCCTGAGTGAATAACGACTTTCTCGGCGGCATATTTGCTCCAGCCGTAGAAACTGATCGGGTTGGCCGGGGCTTCTTCGTCGTACGGCCCCGCCGACCCATCGAAAATAAAGTCGGTCGACACGTGTTCCAGAAACACCTCGTGGGCGCGGCAGGCTTCCACCAGGTACTCCACGGCCTTGACGTTCTGCGCCCAGCAAGCCTCTTTCTCCGACTCACACTGATCGACGTTGGTCATGGCCGCCGTGTGGATGATCACATCCGGTTTGGTCTGGCCCACCACATCAAGAACTTGCTTGCGGTCCGTAATGTCCAGCGATTGGTAGGTATACGTGTCCGACTCGGGCAGGCGATTGGCCCCGCGCGCCGTGGCAATCAGTTCGACATTGGGTTGTTGGGTCAGCAAGTCGACTAATTTCTGCCCGAGCAGCCCGTTGGAACCGGTAATGAGGATACGTTTTTTCATACGTTGTCCGGTAAACGCACCTATTTCTGGTACGTGTACCCAAATTGTTTCGTGATTTTTTTCTTTTTCATCCACTCGCCCGAAACCGTCATCCGAATGTCTTTCGTCGGTCGGTTGAGCGGGTTGGCGGGCTGGCTGGCAATGCTATCCACCACGGCTAAGCCATCAATAACCTCGCCAAAAACCGTGTAGTTGCCGTCCAGGTGGGGCGTTCCGCCCAGCGTTTTGTAGACCTGCTTCTGGGCGTCGGTCGGCTGACGGCCCTTCATCTGAGCAATGCGTTCGGTCTGTTTTTGAAAATTTTCGTCATCCCAAACCCGACCCTGAACGATGTAAAACTGGCAACCGCTCGACGCTTTTTCGGGATTGTTGTCGCGGGCAGCCGCCAGCGTGCCTTTTTTATGGAACAGTTCCGGCACAAACTCCGCCGGAATGGTGTAGCCTACGTCGCCGTTGCCTAGCACCTGGTCGGGCTGGGCCGTGCGGGAGTTGGGGTCGCCCCCCTGAATCATGAACTTTTCGATGATCCGGTGAAAGAGCAGCCCGTCGTAGAATTTCTCCTCCGTCAGTTTGATGAAATTGGTCTTGTGTTTCGGCGTCTGGTCGTACAGAATCAAACGCATGGTGCCAAAGGCCGTCGTAATCGTGACGAGGTAATCTTTTTTCCGGGACGGTTTCTTCGCCCAAACCGGCGCAACCATCCATAAGCTTAGCAGTAAAACGAGTATTCGCATGATTTCAAGTCTTTCTAAATTACCCCACCCCCTGAAGGGGGCTGAAACATCCGGATATTTAAGCCCCCTTCAGGGGGTTGGGGGTGAAAAATCCCGGAAATTGTCACTTTGTGTGCTCATCACTCGAGCACTTAACAGCCCTGCCCTTCAGGGGGTTGGGGGTAAAAATCACAATTTGAGCGCAAAATGGTGGCTAACGATGTTAAACCGCTTGTTCAGATAGAGCCGGTGGGCATCGTAGCGCTGGGGGTTCTGGCC
Source organism: Larkinella sp. VNQ87 (assembly GCF_049445795.1). Taxonomy (NCBI): domain Bacteria; kingdom Pseudomonadati; phylum Bacteroidota; class Cytophagia; order Cytophagales; family Spirosomataceae; genus Larkinella; species Larkinella sp. VNQ87. The sequence continues at coordinate 381,871 of NZ_JBMSDT010000006.1, read as the reverse complement.
CGAATCGAGCGTCACGGCAGCACATCCGGCTTTCCGGGCTTCGGCAATCACAAAATCGAGCAACTGGCTGGCGTAGCCGTTACCGCGCTGATCGGGCAGGGTCGATAAGTCGTCGATATAAAGCGTTGGGCCACTGAACAGCAGATTCATGTACCGGTACCCGATGGCCGCCGGAGACACGGTTTCGGCCGGATTCTGGTCGGTATTGTCGACGTAAGCCAGTACGTAGCGGTCGGTTTGCTGCAGCGACAGAATCCGTTCCAGGGCCTGTTCTTCGGTCAGGTGGGAGCGCAGCGCCACCATCGCGGGCAGGCAACGGCGGACTTCGGCTTCCGTTTGGGCAATTTTAATCATAGAAATTTAACAGTGGGAACTTCGGCCGACAAGTTACAAGTTTTGGCGTACTGCCCGCAAAATTTCGTCCCCACCTTTGGCTAAAATGCTTTCGGCCAGGCTGTGGCCTAACTGCTCGGCCTGCGCCGGGGGGCCGTTAAACCGGTCGCGGAGCAGTTCGCTGCCGTCGAGACTCACCACCCCGCCGGTTAAACTGATTTCGCCGTTTTCCCAGGTGGCCAGGCCAAAAACCGGGATGCTGCAACCGCCTTCCAGCCGACGCAGAAACGCCCGTTCGGCTTTCAGGCAGGCTTCGGTCGGCTCGTGGTTGGTGAGTTGCCGAATGGTATTCAATTTGTCGATGGCTAAGGTCGAAGCGGCTTCGATGGCGACGCTGCCCTGCCCCACGGCGGGCGTAAACTCCCGCGTCGGCAGGTGCTCGGCAATCAGGTCGTCGTACTCCATCCGGTGAACGCCCGCGTAGGCCAGCAGCAGGGCGTCGCACTGGCCTTCTTCCAGCTTCCGCAGCCGGGTCTGGAGGTTGCCCCGCATGTCGACGGTTTTGATGTGCGGACAAAAGTGCTTCAGCATCGCCACCCGGCGCGTCGACGACGTACCGACCACAAACTCACGGCCGCTGGTCAGCGACAGGCTTTTGTCGTGGCTCACCAGCACGTCGTTGACCCGCTCGCGCTCGGTGAAGGCAATGATCGACAGATCGCCGGGCAGCGACGATTGCAGGTCCTTGGCGCTGTGCACCGCAATGTCGATGGTTCCGGCCCGAAGCTGGTCTTCCAGTTCCTGCGTAAAAACGCCCTTGCTCCCGATTTTCGCCAGCGAACGATCCAGAATCTGATCGCCCTTGGTTTCAATCAATACCAGTTCCGATTCGACCCCGGCCGTTTTCAGCAAATCCTGAATGTAATACGCCTGCCACAGCGCCAGCCGACTGCCGCGCGTTCCAATTTTAATATTCATAACTCAAAATGAATTATGAATTATGAGTTATGAATTATGAATTGATCGCACGCGTAGTTTATGGCGGCAGCCCATTCATAATTCATCATTCATAATTCATCATTGTTTTAAACCCCCACCGTGTCCACTTCGTCCGTGGGGATTTTTTCTTCAATGTATTCAACAATCTGACCGGCGACGTCGATGCCGGTCGTTTTTTCGATGCCTTCCAAACCCGGCGAGGAGTTGACTTCGAGCACCAGCGGCCCCCGGTGCGACTGGAGCATATCGACCCCGGCCACCCGCAAACCGAGCGCTTTGGCGGCATTGACGGCTGTCCACTCTTCGTCGGGCGTGAGCAAAACCGCCTGGCCGGTGCCGCCCCGGTGCAGGTTCGAGCGAAACTCGCCTTCCTTGCCCTGCCGCTTCATGGCCCCCACCACCCGGCCGCCCACAACGAACGCCCGGACATCGGCTCCTTTTGCCTCGGCAATATACTCTTGAATGAGCACATTTGCTTTCAGCCCGTAAAAAGCCTCGATGGTCGACCGGGCGGTTTTGGCGGTTTCGGCCAGCACTACGCCCAGGCCCTGGGTACCTTCGAGGAGTTTGATCACCACCGGCGGACCACCCACCAGCGTCATCAGGTTCTCAACATCCTTGGGGTGCCGGGCAAACACGGTTTTGGGCAGGCCGACGCCCGCTTTCGACAGCACCTGCAAGCTCCGCAGTTTGTTGCGCGACCGCGTGATGGCCTGCGAGCGGGCCGTGGTGAACACCTTCATCATTTCAAACTGCCGGACCACCGCGCAGCCGTAATCGGTCACGGAAGCACCGATGCGGGGCACAATGGCGTCGATCTGTTCAAGCGGCTGGCCTTTGTACAAGACCTCCGGTTTGCCGCCTTCAATCATGACCTGGCACCGCAGGTGATCGATTACGAGGGGTTCGTGCCCGTGTTGCCCAGCTGCCTCCACCAACCGGCGCGTCGAATACAGTTCGGGCTTGCTCGACAAAATAGCAATACGCATATACGTTGTGTACGAAAAGTCGGTTGATCAGAAACGGGGAAGACCGAACCCGGGCTTTCAGGCAAACGTCAGGAAGCCGGGTTCTGTTGTTTCATCTGGTACGAAACGTTTTGGAGTGATACGTCAACAACAAATTTGTTACGCAATAGTTTGCGGCCCAGCAACACCGGAAACCGCATCGTGCCCCGGTTGGCCAGCGAAAATTCGGCCCGGATGAGCCGCCCCATGATCAGCACGCGGGTTTTGATGACAAACCGTTTCTCGGACTGACCAAAGGAATTTTTAATCGTTTTGTACTGAAATTGGTCGGTTACAAATTGTTTCTTCTTCCGGCCCCGCTCGCCCATCAGCGTAAACCGCAGTTGGGAACGGTCGCCCTTCGACACCAGTTTAACATCCGTACAATGCAGCGCGGAGGTGTAAGCCCCGGTGTCGATTTTCGACTCGACATCGGTCCAACCCAAATCCGGAAAATCGATCCGGTCCGAAAAACCGATCACCTGCCGGGGTCGTTCAGCCGCAACGGCTTGCTTGGAGCGCATCATTTTCCGTTGCGGATCAAACTGCTGAAACTGAGCGATAAATCCATCATGACCATTTTGGCCCGGACGTTTCGTTCGATGTGAAAAACCGCTTCGTTCAACTGACTGACCATGTTTTCGAGGTGGACCGGTTCGAGCACTTTGCTGAAATTCTCCACAAACGTACGTTCTTCGTCGGGGAGTCGCAAGAGTTCGGTGGCGCCGTGTTTCCACAAAAATAAATCCCGGCAGAGACTCAGGCTGTAATCGAGCAGTCCGCGCTGTTTTTCCTTGCCCAGGCTGTCGAACTGGTCGGCCTGCCGGATGAGCGCAATCAGGTCCTGCCGGTAACAGCAGCGCATCCATTCGGCAAACCAGCCGTGCCGGTCGGCAGTGGGTTCGCCTTCGGTCCGTTCGGGCTCTTCGCTCACCATCCGAATCGCTTCCGACAGGTTGCCGTCGGCCAGGTAAGCCAGTTGACGGGCGCGTTTTTCGGGCACATTCAGGTGCTGGCGCAGGTGCATCGCCACTTCCTCGTCGGTAAACGCCTGCACGGCCACCCGCTGCGTCCGCGACAGGATCGTGATCAGCAGTTTATCGGCCTGATTGGTCACCAGCAGAAAGAGCGTCCGGGCGGGCGGTTCTTCCAGCAGTTTCAACAGGGCGTTGGCCGTGGCGGTGTGCAGATTTTCGGCGCACCAGATCAGCACGATTTTGTATTCGCCTTCGTACGCTTTCAGCGACAGCTTGCCGACCAGTTCGCGCGCTTCCTCCACGGGAATGTTGCCCTGTTTCAGGTTGACGGCCGCCAGCCACTCGTCCAGCACGCGATACGGATGTTCACCGACAAATTTGCGCCATTCGGGCAGCAGCGTTTCGCTGGTTACTTTGCTCCCGGCCACGGGCATGATGATCGACAAATCCGGGTGAACCAGCTTTTGCATTTTGGTACAGGACGGGCAACGGCCGCAGGAATCCGCCAGTCCGTCGGCCCCGCTTTGCCGGTCTTCGCAGTTGACGAAGGTGGCAAAGGCCAGCGCTAGCGCCAGGTTGGCGCTGCCCGGTGGCCCGTCGAAAAGCTGGGCGTGGGCCAGGTGGTTGGTCTGCACGGCCCGCACAAGCGCCCGCTTCGTCTCCTCGTGTCCGATGATTTCGCTGAATTGCATACCTGCGCGTTCCGTTCGTGCATTACTGAATTTCTTTGGAAAACCGGTAAACGTCCCGCAGGATGTTTACCGCCACCTCGTCAAAGGCGACACCCCGGCGGCTGACGGTTTCGCGGGCCACCTGAATGGCTTTTTCGAGCCGGTAATCCGTGAAGCCCTCGGCCCCACCGCCCCACGAAAACGACGGAATGTGTTTGGGCTGAAAACCGGCCCCGAATACGTTGACATTCACGCCCACGACCGTGCCGGTGTTGAACATCGTGTTGATGCCCGCCTTCGTGTAGTCGCCCATCATCAGCCCGCAAAATAGCCGACCGGTATTTTCGAGCCGGTGGGTGGCATAACTGTAAAGCTGGACGTTGGTGTAGTCGTTTTTCAGGTTCGAATTATTGGTATTGGCCCCCAGGTTGCACCATTCACCGATGACCGAGTTGCCCAGAAAACCGTCGTGGCCTTTGTTGCTATAGCCGAAAAAAACCGAGTTGCTCACCTCCCCGCCCACTTTCGTGTACGGACCGATGGTGGTGTTGCTGCGCATTTTGCCGCCCCAGTTGACGGTTGCGTGGTCGCAGAGCGCGAACGGCCCGAGCATGACGGTTCCTTCCTGAATCACCGCGTTCCGACCGATGTAAATCGGTCCGTTTTCGGCGTTCAGCACAGCCGCGCGAATGACGGCCCCTTCTTCTACGAAAATGTTTTCGGGGGCGTAGCAACGGGTGTGGGGATCGGTAATCGGCTGGGAGATCCGGCCCGCCGTCAGAAGGTCAAAATCCGCCCGAATCTGCTCGCCGTTCTGCACAAAAATATCCGGCAGACTTTGGATGATTGTCAGCGGTTCGGCAAAAACCGCCAGCGTCTCCGCATCCTGCGCGGTCGGAGCTCCGGTGAGCGGTTTTTCGGTGCGCAAGGCCAGGAGCAAACCATCCGGGTTCACCAATCCCTGCCCGACATTCAATCCATTCAGCGCATCAATCAGTGCCTTAGTTGGGCAAACCGCACCGTTTACGAAAAACCTCTCAGCATCTGTCCGCATCGGGTATTTCCTTTGCAGGTATCCTTCGGTCAGAAACGAAGGACGGTTTTGAAGCCGCGCGGCCCATTTTTCCGTGATGGTGCAGATTCCAACCCGAATTTCGCTCACTGGCCGGGTGAAGGTAAACGGTAACAGGGCCGTGCGAATCGTCGGATCGTCAAACAGAATCAGGTTGTGCATACGTCACTCGACAGTCTGGCTGCAAATATCCGGGTTAATCGGGAAAGTGACAGCGCGTTTAGTGGCAAATAAATTTTTTCATGTGTCATTTAAACCATTTAGGCGTCTAAATGGTCAGTGTACATAAGAATGGCTAATCACCATCCATACCATCCATGAAGAACATTCTATTGCTGGCCTTAATCGGTTTTTTGCTGAATTGTGATAATAAGAAAATAGGCGTTCCCCAGCTTCCCAACTGCGGGAACTTCATGGCCCTGAAAAACAAGCAGGAATGGTCGGCGGCTTCAACGGCCACGTTTTTCCACCACGACAGTGTCAATGTTATGGTTGAGGAATGTGAACGATTCCACGCGGCCGGAGAGGTCGAATGGCTCAGTATCAACCAACTGCCCACTAAGCCCGGCAGTTATTCTCTGCAACCAACCCGCTGGGAATCCCTCAACGGCACCCCGCTTTCCGCCTGGGCGTATACCCGGATCGGTGACAAAGCCACCGGCGACCGGTACAATCTGTACGTAGCAAAAACCGAGAAGAACGAAGTAATTATTGACGCTTATAATCCCACAACCCGGCAACTGGAAGGTCATCTGAACGCGACGTTCGTGATCGATCCGGAAAGCGATTCGCCCGGCCGCACAGGTGCAGATACCATCCGGATTCGGGATGCCATTTTTTCGGTCGTGGTCAAAACCGCAATTTAAGTCATTCCGTAGCGGCTTTCCCGGTTTTGGTTGTAGCTTTGGGCAACCGATTTCAGCCACGCTATGCACCGTTACGGACTGATTGGGTACCCGCTGACCCATTCGTTTTCCCAGAAATATTTTACCGAAAAGTTTGAAAAAGAAGGCATTCCGGACAGCCGCTACGAGTTGTTCGAACTGCCGGACATTTCGGCTTTCCCGAACCTGATCGCGTCGACGCCCGACCTCGTCGGCCTGAACGTTACGATTCCGCACAAACAGGCCGTCGTTCCGTTTCTCGACGAACTTGATCCGGCCTCGGCCGGGCGCATCGGAGCCGTCAATACCATCCGGATTCTGCCCGATGGCCGGAAAATCGGTTATAACACCGACTATTACGGGTTTCGCTTATCGCTAGAAGACTGGCTTCGCTCCCTGGAAATAGGCCCGCAAACCCTTCATGCGTTGGTGTTGGGTAACGGCGGGGCCGCCAAAGCCGTCCTGACCGCCCTCGACGACCTGCAAATCCGATACCGGCTCATTTCACGCCGACAAACCGCCGAAGCACTGGCCTACGAATCGATCACGCCCGAAATCCTGGACGAATACCGCCTGATTATCAACACGTCGCCGGTTGGTATGTATCCAAACGTGGACGACAGCCCGGCGATTCCGTACGGGATGCTGACGAAGCGCCATCTGCTCTACGACCTGGTGTACAATCCGGTCGAAACCCGGTTTTTGCAACAGGGCCGTGAGCACGGCGCGGCCACACACAACGGACTGCCCATGCTGCATTTGCAGGCCGAAAAAGCCTGGGAAATCTGGAATCAATAGGCTTCCGTCATGCAGGAACTTACCCTCACCAACGCGATGGTTTTTACCGGAACCGGGGTGCTGACCGGGGCCTCGGTGCGCATCGCCAACGGCCTGATTCAGGAGGTAACGACGAGCCGGTTGGCTGATGCGAACGCGATGGATTTGCGGGGTCAATGGCTCGTACCGGGCTTGGTTGATTTGCAGGTGTACGGCGGCTCCGAGCAGTTTCTGAATGCAGCGCCCACGGCCCAAACCGTTTCTCATCTTTATGAAACACACCTGAAAAACGGCACGACTTCGGTGCTGCCCACGCTGTTTTCGTCCGCCCACGAAGCCGTTTTGCAAGCGATAGAAGCCGTTCGGGAAGTCCGACAAACCAATCCCGTGGGTGTGCTGGGCCTGCACCTTGAAGGGCCGTATGTCAATCCGGTCAAACGCGGGGTTCACAGCGCGTTGCACGTTCGGTCACCGATTGAGAGTGAATTGAACGATATTCTCAAAAAAGGGCGTGACGTGGTGCAAATTCTGACCCTCGCGCCCGAACTATTCCCTTCGGAGCAGCTTTCTGACCTTATCCGGCCAGCGTCCGACGCCGGAATCCGGCTGTCGCTGGGCCACAGTAACGCAACGTATCAGGAAGCCACGGCGGCTTTTCAGGCTGGTATTCCACTGGCAACGCACCTGTATAACGCCATGCGTCCGTTCGAGAGCCGGGAACCGGGCTGCGTCGGGGCCATTTTCGACCATCCAACGGTTCGGGCCAGCATCGTGGCCGACGGTTTTCACTGCGACTGGGCGACGATCCGGATCGCCAAACGCCTACTCGGCGACCGTCTGTTTCTGATCTCGGACGCGCTGTTTGCCAACCCACCCCGGGCTTCCTGCACCTTCGAAGACCTGGCGATTCGGTACGAAGACGGGCGCTATACGAACACGGCCGGGCAGTTGGCCGGTTCGTCCATTACCCTGCTCGACGCTGTTCGGAACGTCATCCGGCATGTCGGTATTGACCCGGCCGAAGCGTTTCGGATGGCATCCACCGTTCCGGCTGACATCCTGGGCCTAGGCAGTTCGCTGGGAAAAATCGAGCCCGGTTTTGTGGCCAATCTGGTCGTGCTGACGGATTCGCTGACCGTTTCGGATGTGATAGTGGGAGGTCGGCTCACGTCTCGTTGAGCGTCTGGAGTACCGTCAAAAATTAACCAGCAGTCCCACGGGCGTCACCTTGACCGAAATGGCGCGGTTGGCTTTCACGAGGGGATACAGGCGTACTACACTTTCAGCAAAGGCAATGCCCAGGGCCGTGCCCAAAAATACGTCGGAGAGCCAATGCGCGCCCACATAAATCCGGGACGCGCTCGTGATAATCGGTAAGGCATAAAAAACCACTTTCAGCGGCACATACGGGACCTGCTTCGCCAGCACCCAGAACGTCGCCGTCGCCAGGCTGGCGTGGCCCGACGGAAACGAGTGGTAAGCCGGTCCGCCGAAGGGCTTGAAGGCGACGTTTCCCAGCCCGGTATTGGGCCGGGGCCGACCGAAAATTTCCTTGGAAGCGGTTTGGATCAGTCCGGACGTGGTGACCGACGCAATCACCATGATGCCCGTATCCCGGAGCCAGTCGTTGTTCAACAGCACCCCACTGCCCCAGAGCGTGAGCATAATGGGGTAATTAAGCTGCGGTTGCCCAAGCCGAAACCCGACCCGTTCCAGCCGGTCAAGCGCCGGGGTTTGGTTTCGCTGAGTGAACGCATACAACTCTTTTTCAATTAATAACCCGGCGGCTGAGATTGCCAGGGCCCCGCCAAACCGGAGAACATCCCGTTTCTGCCAGTGCAGGGGCCGGGCGTAGGCCTTCACAATCGTGTGGAAGGTGTTGACACCGTCCTGCGCAACCCGGTGAAAAATTCCTGAGCGAACCGGTTTTTCCGCGACCGTCACGGCATTGGTATCGATGATCACCCGCGTACTGTCCTGCGCCAGCACGTTGCCGCAAAAAAGACTCAGAAAGGCTGCACTCCATACGAGTCTTCTACCAAATTTTTCCTTCCCAAAGAGGTGATTCATGAAGTATTCAATGAAGGACCAAAACTGATGCAAGCTAGTTAAACTCTTTTACTCGGCCGGAAAAACCGGATTGACTGGAACAAATTTTCCACCCAAAACCGGTTTTCTCGCCTTTTTCCCAAAAGTACCAGCGATTGACTCATTTGTGACAGCGTTTCCCCGGCCATCTCCCGACCTTTGACTCATCCAAAACGGATTAAACAAACCGACACAACACAAACAACATACGCCATGAAAACGCTCGTAAACACTCTCTTCGCTGCTTTCACCCTGACGGTTTTTAGTTTCACTGCCTCAGTAGCCGAACCCCACAAACCCATCGGTCGTCCGCAAAAAGCTGCGGCTTTTCAAAGTGGGATGTACCCCACCACGGACAGCAAACTTCATGTGGCCATCGACAAACAAATCGGCAGTCCGGTCGTGGTTCAATTGAAAAACAACGCAGGGACCACCTTGTTCGTGCAGCAGATTGGGAAAAATCAGGCCACGGCCAGGCTGCGGATGGATGTCAGCAACCTGCCCGATGGCGAGTATCAGGTGGTGATCAGCAACGGAGCCGAAACAACGACCCAGAACGTTACGCTGGCAACCCAAAAACCCGACCAACCCACCCGCCAGATTGCCATCCAGTAAATGGCGGTTTTGCCAAACAGTAAACAACAACTCGCTCTACAAATCAGAAAGGCGGATTTGAAAGGATTCGCCTTTTCGTTCTTAGCCGGCACTACCGATAGCCCGGTAGGTCATCAACCAATCCTCCCCTACCCGCTCCGTATCGACCAGCCGCCCGCGAACCGTCGGAGCAGCCAGCCCTTCGCCCAGTACCTTCGTGCTTTTAAAGACCCGGACCTCATCCCAAAGTCCCCGGCTCAGGAAGCTTTCCAGCAAAGCCGCCCCGCCTTCGATCACCACCGACTGGATTTTTTGCCGGTACAGATCGGCGATGAGTTGGGGAAGAAACGGGGCTTCGGGGTCTAGCTGGACATATTTTGTCATACTTCCTGAAATCGGTGCTTTTACCCCTAAAGTCGAGCGCGACCCCGGCCCTAAAGGGGACTTTGTGAATCCGGATTTTACTCTGTCCAAGTCCCCTTTAGGGCCGGGGTCGCGCTCGACTTTAGGAGTATTCATAACGGTTTCGTCCACTGGCGAAACCGTATATACCAATGTCGGCTGCGAACCGTCGAAAAGGTGCAGTGAGGGCGGCAGTTGCAACGCTTTATCGATGACAATCCGGACCGGATTCCGGCCGACCCACGACCGGACGTTCAGTTGCGGGTTGTCGTAGCGGGCGGTGTTGGTCCCGATCAGAAAAGCATCTTCTTCCGTCCGCCATTGGTGCACCCGCTGCCGCGAAAGCGCGCTGCTGATCGGAATGGGCTGAAAATCAGTCGGAGCCAGAAACCCGTCGGCGGTTTCGGCCCATTTCAGGATCAGATAGGGACGTTGCTGTTCGATGAAGGTAAAAAACCGGCGGTTCAGTTCCCGGCCTTCTTCGGTCAGCAGCCCGGTTTCTACCTCGATTCCGGCCGCCCGCAGTTTTGCCAACCCGCGACCGGCCACCAGCGGATTGGGGTCGTCGTTGCAGACCACCACTTTCTTCACCCGTTTTTCGATCAGCAGATCGGCGCAGGGCGGGGTTTTCCCGAAATGCGAACAAGGTTCGAGCGTCACGTAGACAGTCGATTCAGGCAACAGCGCTTCGTCGGCCACCGAGCGTATGGCGTTGACTTCGGCGTGTGGGCCGCCATACTGCCGGTGCCAGCCTTCGCCGATGATGCGGTTTTGGTAGACAATCACACAGCCCACCAGCGGGTTCGGGCTGACGTGCCCCCGGCCCAGACAGGCCAGTTGGAGGGCGCGGGACATAAAAATCAGGTCGTCGGTCACCGGTTTTTGGGGTCCGTTTGATGAAACCGCTGTAAAGAAATCGGTAAAATCCATAAAATCTGTCGGACGAAGGCTTAGATTTACGCAAATTTTCCGTCCGCATGATGACAGCCAAGTCGTTATTTGATTCGCTGGTGGGTCGTTTGGAAGGGTACCGCCCGGAAGAAGCCCGCGCAATCGTATTTTTGTTGCTCGAACACTACCTCCTGCTCCGCCGAACCGATGTGGTCGCCGGAAAACCGATTCCGGCCACGCCCCCGCAACCCGATTGGGACGAGTTGGTCCGTCGGCTGAACCAGCACGAACCCGTTCAGCACCTCATCGGGACAACGGAGTTTTGCGGACTGGAGTTTCAGGTTTCTCCGGCGGTGTTGATTCCGCGCCCCGAAACCGAGGAACTGATCCGGCTCATCGTGCGGGATTATGCCGAAACGACCGGCCAACTGAACATCATCGACATCGGCACCGGCAGCGGCTGCATCGCTGTCACGCTGGCGCGGTTTCTGCCCCAGGCGTCGGTTCTGGCCTGGGACGTGTCGCCCGAAGCCCTGGACGTAGCCCGGTTGAACGCCCGGACGCTGCTAGCGGAGGTTGATTTCGAGCAACGCGATATCCTGAATGTGGGCGAAGAAAACCGGCGGTTCGAGTGCGTGGTCAGCAATCCGCCGTACGTCACGTTGTCGGAAGCCGAACAAATGGAAACGAACGTGCTACGCTACGAGCCGCATCTGGCGTTGTTTGTCGAAGACCAGGATCCGTTATTGTTTTACAAGGCCGTCGCCGATTTCGGGCACCAGCATCTGACAGCAGGCGGAGCCTGTTACGTCGAAATCAACGAGCGGTTCGGCCCCCAGACGCAGCAGGTTTTCGAAGAACGCGACTACCATAACGTCCAGATTTTCAAGGATATTCACGGAAAAGAACGATTTGTTAAAGCGGTTAAATAATAACGAATATTGAATAACGAATAGCGAAGTAATTGGCCGTTTTTCGTTATTCAATATTCGTTATTCGATATTCGATATTGTATGACATCAGACATTACCTATCATACCAAAATCCGCCAGGTGTTCGACGAGATGGGCAAGGTGGTGGTGGGGCAGCAGGCACTGCTCAACCGGCTGCTCATTGGCTTGTTTACGGGCGGTCATATCCTGCTGGAAGGCGTACCCGGTTTGGCGAAAACGCTGACCATCAACACGCTGGCGAAGGCGCTGCAACTGGATTTTCAGCGGATTCAGTTTACGCCCGACCTGCTGCCCGCCGACCTGGTCGGTACGATGATTTTTAACCAGAAATCGGGTGATTTCGAGGTGAAGCAGGGGCCGATTTTTGCCAACCTCATTCTGGCCGACGAGGTCAACCGCTCGCCCGCCAAGGTGCAGTCGGCGCTGCTGGAAGCCATGCAGGAAAAGCAGGTCACGATTGGGGAAGAAACCTTCATTCTGGATAAGCCGTTTCTGGTGTTGGCGACGCAGAACCCGGTCGAGCAGGAAGGAACCTATCCACTGCCAGAAGCCCAGATCGACCGGTTTATGATGAAGGTGTTCGTCGGTTATCTGTCGAAAGACGAGGAACTGGAGGTGATGCGCCGGATGGCGAACCTGAATTTTGATTACGAAGTCCAGCCGGTGTTGGACAAGGAAGATATTGTTGCGATCAAGAACGAGATCAACAAAATCACGATTTCGGAAACGCTCGAACGCTATATCATCGAACTGGTGTTTGCTACCCGCCGACCGTTCGACTACAACCTGCGCGACGAAGCCCGGTACATCCAGTACGGCGTGTCGCCCCGCGCCAGCATCCACCTCAACCGGGCGGCCAAGGCCCTCGCCTATTTCGACCAGCGGGATTATGTCTTGCCGGAAGATATCAAGGAAGTAGCCCCGGACGTGTTCAACCACCGCATTCTGCTCAACTACGAAGCCGAAGCCGACGGTGTCACGACCCTGCAAATCATCGACTCAATTCTGCGAAAAGTAGCCATTGGGCGGTAGGCTTCAAAACCGCCCGATGGACTAATTGGTTGCCCAAACCGCCTTCCGAATGGCTTCACCCCAGAAAATGCCCAGCGTGGCCGAGCCTTGTTTGTTGGGATGCAGGAAAAACGTGCCCTGCTGGCCGGTTTCGTGCTGGAAGTCGGTCAGGTAATGGGTTTTGAAGTAGGCAAACCCCTGCGTATCGCCGATGTAAACCTGCCCCGGATGCGTCGTTCCGTACGCTGACACCAGCGCGTCAATCTTTGGGAAATACGTTTGCAAACGATCCAGGCCTTCCTGCAAGTATTTCGAGCGGTTATAGGTGGTCGGGCTGTACCAGATCGGGTGGTGAATGACCAGCTTGCAGCCCGGATAATCGGTCAGCAACCGGTCGGCGATGGTTTTGAGGTTGGCGCGGTAGGCTTCGGGCGAAACCGGCGCGCCGTTGGGTCCTTGGATGGCGCTGTCGTTGGTGCCCAGCACGATGGAAAACACCAGTTGTCCCACCGGATCGGTTTTAAAACCGTCAGCCGCCTGGATCACCTTGCCAAAAGCCTTGTTGGTTGCAGGCAGAAAATCGACGGTGGTGTAACCGCCCACGCCCTGGTTCGAAAACACTACGGAATCGATTCCGGCCTGCTGCTTCAGGTAGGCCGTCGCCGAAACCGGTGGCGCTTCCGTCTGCCGGTTCTGCAAGCCCGCACCCGCCGTGATGCTGTTGCCGATAAAAACGATGTTCAGTTTCACCGATTTGGGCGGAGCCAGGGCAGATGCCTGGAAGATTCCGGCAGCAACCCGTTCCTTTTGCAACTCGGCCAGATCCGGTTTTTCGCGCACCTGATCACCGGCTTCCAGCGCAGCCGTAATGACCGGAATCCAGCGCTGCTGTCCTTCCCGGTTCAGGTGCAGACCGTCGGCCATGAACAGTTCCTTTCGCGGTTTGCCGTCTTTTCCGTCCGTCAGCGGCACCACGTCGATGTAGTACAACCCGTCCAACTTTCCGGCCAGCGCTTTGACCTGGTCATTAAATCGGTTCGCTTGTTTCCAAACCGCGTGCCGGGCGGGCGAGTGTCGGTTTGCGACGAAATAGACCTCCGCCAGCGGATTTTCCTGCCAGAGTTTTGCCAGAAAGGCTTGGAAGTTTTTTACAACCGTTTCGGGCGCATCGCCGTTAGCCAGGTCGTTGCCCCCGCAGGAGAAGACGATGCGGGCGGGGTGGTGTGGCAGAATAATCCGGTCCATCACCCGCAGCACATCCGGGATGGTGGCTCCGCCGAAGCCCCGGTTGACCGGGCTAAACCGGCTGAAATCCTCTTCCAGCGTTGAACCCCACAACCGCCAGGTCGAACTGCCGACAAAGAACGTCGAACCGGGAATCGGCGGATCGTTGGCAGCTTTGGTTTCGTAAGCTTTAATTTCGGACTCGAAGCGGGGTTCCTGCGCCCTGACGCTAGCCGCCGTGACCAGCCCGATTAGAAAAAGAAGGAAAAAACTCGGAAATCGGAGTCTGTTAGCCACTGGCAGGGTCATTTCGGTGATCAGTTCTTTTCTCATCCGAAAGCAGCCCCGGCCCGGATCTTACTCGTTAGCGGACGTGAGCCGCCAGATCGAGCGTAAACTCCGGCAGCACCTCCTCGCCCTACAACGTTTTGTCAAAACCGGTTATGATCTGAATCTCCCCGTTGGCCCGGAAGAGGTACGTGGTTTCGGTTCTCGGATCGATCAGCCAGGCCAGCCGACAGCCGTTGGCGATCCAGACGCCGGTCATTTTCGCTTTGGCGGTTTTCAACGAGTCGGTGGAGGAGACCAGTTCGATGACAAAATCTGGGCATACGGGCGGAAACTGCTCCTGTTCGCGCTCCGACAGCTCGTTCCAGCGGGCCGAACTCACCCAGGCCACGTCCGGCGAGCGCGTGCTGCCGTCGGGTAGATGAAATGCCGTTGACGAGTCAAAGACCCGACCCAATTTTTTCTGGCGGTTCCAGATTGTCACATCGGTCGTCAGCTCCGAATTGAGCGACCCGGTTTTTCCTCCTGTATTCGGCATAAGCACAATGCGGCCGTCGGGTTCGCGCTCGAAGCGGTAGTCGGCGTTGTCCTGACAGAATTGATAAAATTCTTCCTGCGTTTTGATCTGCCAAATCCGGAAGGAAAGCGGAGCCTTCTCGTCCTCGGTCGACGGGGCGGCAGGAATTGACAGGGTTTCCATGTTTTTCGCGTTGATTTAATCAAAAATAACGATTTAAAACTGAAAGTAGATAAACTGATTCGAGGTGAAAATCCCGAACAGGTACGATAGGAAGCAGATCAGCGCGAACAGGATGAAAAACAGGACGGTATTGCGCGTCGGGATGGTCAGGAAGAATTTTTCCTTCACGGCCAAAACCGCCACCAGCAACACGCAGAACCAGAGTTCAGTAGTATTAAACGGCGTGACGAGCGGTCCGTCGAAAGGCGAAAAGATAATTTTTTCGAGAATCGTGAAGGCGTTGGCGACCGGCGCTTTGTGGTTGCGGAAAAACACCCAGGTCAGCATGACCAGGATGAACGTTAGGATCAGTTGCAGCAACTGGTAGGCCTTGTTTTCTTCCGGAAACCGGATGCCCCAGCGGTCGAACGCCCGGTCGCGCCAGCCCGCCATGAGTTGGTAGGCCCCGTGCAAACCGCCCCAGATCACGTAGTTCCAACTCGCGCCGTGCCACAGTCCGCTGACCAGAAAAACGATGAACACGTTCAGGTACCGCCGGGATTGACTCACCCGGTTTCCGCCCAGCGGAATGTAGAGGTAATCGCGAAACCAGGTGGAGAGCGAGATGTGCCAGCGTCGCCAGAACTCGGTGATGGAACGGGCAAAATAGGGCGTTTTGAAGTTTTCCATCAACGTGAAGCCCATCGACCGGGCCGCGCCGATGGCAATGTCGGAATACCCGGAAAAGTCGCAGTAAATCTGGATGCTGAAAGCCACCGTTGCCACCAGCAGCGTCAGGCCATTGTGTTCGGTCGGATTGGCGTAGGCATGACTAACGATTTCGGCCATGCGGTCGGCAATGACTACTTTCTTGAAAAAACCGAAGGCCATCCGCATCAACCCGGCTTTCAGGTTTTCGAAATCGAAGTGAAAATACGTGTGGAACTGGTGCAAAACGTTCTGCGGTCGTTCGATCGGACCGGCCACCAGTTGCGGGTAAAACATTACATACAGCGCATAAATCCCGAAATGCCGCTCGGCTTTCTGGTTGCCGCGATACACTTCGATGGTGTAACTCATGGCCTGAAAGGTGTGAAACGACAAACCGATGGGCAGAATGGAATCGACAATGCTGAACGAGGTGGTGCTCGGTTGTCCGAAGAGCAGCAGTACTTTGTTGAGCAGGCTGATAGCTTTTCGGTTAACAAGCTGAGCGGGGCCGTCGAGGTTCGCGTGTTCGAGCAGCCAGACGACACTATCCGTAAAAAATCCAAAATACTTGAAGAATGCCAGAATGCCAATGTTGGAAATCAAACTGACGATCAGCAGCCATTTTCGCGACGCGCCCGGTTTGGTTCGCTCTAGCCAGATCCCGGCGTAGTAGTCGATCACGATGGTCAGGAACAGGATTAGAATATACGCCGGTTTGAAGACCATGTAGAAGTAACAACTGGCGACCAACAGCAGAGCCCAACGGCCGCGCCAGGGCAGGCTGTAGTACGCCAGCGTTACGACGACAAAAAACAATACGAACTGGAGCGAATTAAAGAGCATCCCTTTTTTCAGTTAAGAGTTAAGTGTGATGAGTTAAGAGTTGGCTGACGCATTCTAATTCAATAGTGGCAGAGCAACCGCCGGGCGGCCCCGTCTTAACTCATCACTCTTAACTCTTAATTCTTAACTACGACTGTCGTTCTTTTTTTCGGATGATTTCCCGGACGATGTAGAGCGGGCGGCCTTTGCTTTGGAAGAAAATCCGCAGCACGTATTCTCCGATCAGACCCAGGCCAATGAGCTGAATACCCCCGAACAGAATAATGGTAAATAGCAAAGCCGTGAAGCCTTCCGGAACGCCCCCGAAGAAGTATTTCTTGATCAGCGTCTGGATAAAATACAAAACCGCAATGCCGATGGACATCATACCGAGGTTCGTCACGAACTTGATCGGAAACTCGCTGAAGTTGAAAATCCCATTGTAGGCCAGTCGGCGCAGCATTTTGAACGTGTATTTGGCCTCACCCGCCACCCGGGCATCGCGCTCGTATTCGACGCCGATCTGTTTGAAGCCAATCCAGCTTCGCATCCCGCGAATAAACCGGCTTTCTTCCGGCATCTGGTTCAGGACATTGGCCACCCGGCGGCTGACGAGCGAAAAATCTCCGCTGTCGAGCGGAATATCGACGTACGAAATGGATTTCATGAAGCGATAAAACAGGAAATAGGCGGTTTTCTTGAAAAAGCCTTCTTTCCGTTTTTTCCGGACGGCATACACCACATCATAACCTTCCTGAAATTTCGCGTAAAACTCACCCAGTAGTTCGGGCGGGTCCTGCAAATCACCATCGATGATAAAGAGGGCTTCGGTACCTTTGGCGGCTGCCATCCCGGCCGTCAGGGCAATCTGGTGGCCGTAGTTCCGGGCCAGAAACACGCAGTGGTAGCGGTCGTCGGTCAGGGCCAGTTGTTGCATGAGTTGGGCCGTGTTATCGCGGCTACCGTCGTCGATCAGCACCACTTCAATTGATAATGCCGAACTATCCATCAGGGCATTGAGCCGCGAAACAAGGTGTGGAAACGACTCCCGCTCGTTGTAAAGCGGGGCGACTATCGAAATCTGTGGATCGGATGATTGCATTTCAGTACTGGGTTACGTTTCGGAGTCAATACACGCGCTCTACCCGCTCCACAAAGTCCCCGTATTGTTTTGCCGGAATAAAGTGCGACTGCGTTCGGTAGGTCAGCACGATGAAAACCAGCAGGAGTGAGATTAAAAAAGCCTGAAGAATGACGATAAACAGGGAGAAAACCACGTAACTGGCCCAGCCTGGAATCATCCACTGGTCAGTAAAACGCAGCAGCACGACAAATGTAATGGCTACCGAGGAAATGGCTGCCGTAATGATGCAGAACAGAAAAATCCGAACCGCCGTAGCTTCCATCAGCACCGAGATGGCACTCAGCCCGTGCAGAATCAGCGACACGAAATTCATCTTCGACTCCCCCGCCAGCCGCGTCCCGCGCTCAATCGGAATCGAGCGGTAGGGAAGTCTCGAGCGAATGACCCCGCCGGGGTAGTTATTCCAGATTTCGGAGACATTGACCAACTTACGTAGCAACGTGGGCGGTATCACACTGAAATTCCCAAACGTAATGGCCTTACCCGTCAGGATTTTAAAAACCGTCTTGTAAATCAGATAGAAGGTCTTGAACAACTGACTCTCACTCCGCTTCGCCCGGTGCGCAAAAACAATCTGACCCGGTTTTTCCAGCGAAGCTTTCAGCAACCGGGGGATATCCTGTGGCTGATCTTCGCCATCGGAATCCATCACAATTGTCGTATATACATCCGGTTGCGCGGCCAGGTACGACAGCCCCAGCGCAATAGCTTTCTGATGACCTACATTTCGCCACAGCCGAAGAATCGACAATGAGCAGCCGGTATCCATCGGTAGCCGGTCGTAATTAGTCACCGAACAATCATCAACAATCAAAAAATGAACGTATTGCCGAATAGCGAAATCAACGGTTTCGCGGATTTTTTCCAGGAGCAGGCCCAGTGCCTCCCAATCGTTGAAGAGCGGAATAACAATGTATATTCTTTCAGGAGGTGCGGTAGCGTGGTCGGTCAACGTACAATCAAGTTATGAATGAAATACGGCGCAACAAAAATAGGAGATTATCCTACACTTGCGACATTTCCTACTTTGCACTTTATCCGGAAGACTTATTGAACGGTTACAAACCGATCTGTGTACCGGATGGTCGTAGGGCCATCGTCGGGAACCTCCAGCACACCCAACCGATACTGTCCGGGTTGCAGCATCGATTTGGGTAGGGACGACCGGAAACCGGCCGTAACGGCCAGCGGATTACGCCTGGAAGGGCGTCTTTTCTGACCCGTCCAGACGTACGTGCGGTTTTTCGATTTTAGAATGAGGAAGACGGTTCCGGCGTAATTCGGCGGATAGGCCGCATCCTGACTATCGACCGAGATAAAGCCTCCGGCCTCCGACACGGCCCAGTCGGGTTTGATGATTGTGCCTGAAACAGGCTCGAACAGCCGCTGCTCATCCTCCGAAAGACTGGGCCGGGGCAGTTCATACCAGCCCCGGTTTTTCATCAGATCGATGTTCATCGCGATAAAATCACCCAACTTTGAGTTATACGTACCGCCCAAACCGGTTTGATTGTAGTGTTGATCGAAGATTTTAGCCCGGTTCATATTCAGGTTATCCACGGCAATCGGTATCCCGAATACATAGGACAACCCGGCAATAGCCATCGCCGGAAGCAGAAAAACCGGCACTAACCTTTCTCGTCTGTTACCAGCGGCTGACCGGCTTCCGATAAAAATCAGGTACGTAATCGAAATCAACACCATGGCGTAGGCCCGGTACGATCCCCAGACCATCATCCCGAAGCCAAACCGGGTGCGAAATAGCGCCACAATGCCTGCGTTACAGATCAGAAACACCAGACATCCCAGGAAAAAAGCATTCCAATGGGTCGGCGGCTGGTTAGTTGTCCGGAACAACACCTGAAAGCTCCACACCGCCAGAAAACCGACCATTACGATCCCGGCAACAAACGGGAATATACTGCGCCAGGCAAGAGGCCATTGGGGCACCAGATCGAAGAAGCTCCCGATAAAAACAAAAAAGCCGCTGATAATCTGTAAGAAATGCTCCGCCAGAAACGCAAACCCTTCCTGGTTGCCCTGCTGCACCGGATAGCCGTAAAAGTACAGGTAGATTGCCAGCGCCATCAACCCCAGCCAGCCACCCAGCCGCAACCACTGCCGCTGATAGAACAGCACTACCGCACCTGCAGCCCATACCAGCATACCGTTACCCATACTGAACGTTGTCAGAAAAGCCAGTAAAATGGCCAGCCCAAACGACGAGGGAGCATTTTTGGCCAGTTGGTAGATCGACAGAAATACCAGCATGATGATGGCCAGGTATTGCAGGGTAAAGAGGGCTGTAAAGGTCAGAAGCTGGTTTTGGGCATTGAACAGCAGAAACGGCACCGGCAACAGGTACCAGGCAGGCAACCCGGCCCGGCGCAGGCTCTGGTAAAAGAGCGCCAGCACGACCAGAAAGGACGCATTCCCGATGAACATCAACGCCTTGAAGTTGATAGTGCCCGTCAGCAGGTAGTAGCCCCAGACCACCAGCCGGGCGTAAAGCACCCGGTGTTCGTTGTTGGGTCGCAGAAGTGCTTCGGCCTTGTCCCGCCAGCCTGGCAGATCCAAAAACCGTTGGAGAAAGTACGGAATGCTTTCAAAATCATCAAACCAGGGGACATTGGCACTATACCGAAAAAAGAATACCGCAAACGCCAGCAGGGGCACTAGAAACAGAAGGCCCGCAATTACCGGTCTGGCAAGCAGCGAAGAGACTTTTTCCATACGATCGTTAAAACACCCTGTTTTCAAATACGCTTTACCGGGCCTGGGTCCTAACCGAATCGGCCCGCAGTTGTACAGCTTTTTTGTGATAGTAGCTTGCCCAGTATTTATTCCAGAAACCGTCGGTATGGGGGTCCAGATCACCCAGAAACAACGAAACCGGACGTACCGGCAGCGGAGCCAGCGTAACGGTATCACGCGTACTGCGGCCCATTTCGGCAACCCTTTCGTCGATTGCATCATGAAACTCCTTTGCCCGCCCAGACCGCAGATCGTCGTAGGCCATGCGCAAATTCGTGTTTCGGACCGTTGTGTAGCCCAGCGCCAGCGTAACCAGCGCGACCACCGGCCACCGATAACGACTCAGAACCGACACGACGCCTACCTTTTGCCGGAATACCCGAACCCAAATGGTCAGGTTGTAAAACCAGCCGACAATCAGGACCAGGTTAATGGCGTTGAGCAAACGAGCCACCGGCTGAACCCCAACGGCCCAGAAATGCAACAGCGTCAGCACAAACAGCAACCCAACATAGGGTATCAGCGCCAGAATCGGATGTACCTCAAAATACCGCCGGGTCGGGTTACGGCTGTCGGTCAGTCGGTACGCAATGGGCAGAAAAAGCAGGGATAGTGGCAGTAGCGGAGACTGAAATAGCTGCTTCGGAAAATACGACAGGCTATACTTAAGGGTCTCCGTCACCGAAAAGACCAGATCCTGACTTTTGCTGTTTCCGCCCATGCGCACGGCATTGCCGGGTGCCTGAATCAGGAAAAAACAGCAAATACCGGCTATGGCAAATAATACCAGCATAGAAGCCGGGAGTTTTCGCCGGTAAATGAGCAGGGCCATCAAGATCGTTCCGAGCAGGGCCATCGCCATAATCATACTGGTTTCGCTGGACCCGATGATCACAGCCACCAGCAGGGATTCGATCAACAACAACGGCCCGTTGAGCCGAAACTGAAGCTGATCGTGCGCCATTAAGGCATCGATCAAGAACAAAAAGCACACGCAGGAAACCGAGTAACAGGCCAGACCCGCGTACCAGTAGAAAAACTCCGGAATCGAAACCAGTTGCGAGATAAACAGGAATGTGCCCGCCGAAGCGGCAACGATTTGTTCCGCGAGAGACAGTACAAACCGGGTTAAGCGACGAATAACCGCATAGAACCCTAGCCAGAGCACAATCAGCAACAGAATTGGAAAGAGCGTGTATGCATCGTACCACTCCCAGACCAAGGGTCCGGTATGGACCATCAGGTTGTGAAAATAGCGACCCGTCCAGCCGTCGTAATAAAACTTTTGGGCCGCCCAGACCCCATATTTCCGGGCTGTGTCGGCAAACGGATAGTCATCTACCGGTGAAGGCTGGTTGTAAAAAGCCAGTGCGATCAACGGAAGAGCTACCAGCAGAAAACAGCCCAAAAGCAGCAAAAAAACAAAACGGTCGGGTGTAATTCGTTTATTCATCCGTTTGGATACTTGTTACAAATTCTGCGGTGGGTATTTCGTACCGTATGATGCTCAGACCGAATACGATTTATCCTGTTTCCGACTCCATACCGGATAAGCCAGCACGGCTACCAGAATAACCAGCGTACCGATGTAAAAACCGGTGGTCATCCGCTCGCGGTCACCGAAAAACAGCCAGGCCAGCATAATCCCGTAAACCGGCTCGAGATTAACCGTCAGATTGATGGCAAAAGCCGAAAATTTACGCATCAGCACCACAGCCGCTGAATAGGCATACACCGTGCAGACCAACGCCAGAATGGAGATCCAGATCCAGTCGGTAGGCTGGGGCCATAAAGCCTGCGGCTTTTCCAAACCAAGCGCCAAATATAGGCCTAGAAACACCAGTGAACCACCAAACGCTCCGCACATTTCGTAAAAGGTTATGGTCAGGGCCGAATACCGCCGGGTAAACCGACTGTTGATGATCGTGAAAACGGCCGCCAGCATGGCCGAAAAAACCGCCATTAGCAAGCCCACGGCCCGGTCGAGTTCAAAGCGGAAAATTAGGTATAAACCAGCCATGACGACCAGCCCCAGCGTCACCTCGACCAGCCGCAGTCGCCGTCGGAAGAAAAGAGGTTCCAGCAAACTCGTCCATAACGAACCGGTGGCCATTCCGGCCAGACAGACCGACGCGTTGGCGACCCGGGCAGCTCCGAAAAACAACGCCCAGTGCAACGCAATGACCAGGCCCGTTGCCAGCAGTTTCAGCCGGTCGGCCGGTGCGATCGCAACCATCTTTTTCTGAACCATCAGCACCACAGCCAGACCGAGCGCGGCCAGCAACGTCCGGTAAGCCACCAGCGTCAGCGCTGAGACGGAAATCAATAGCCCCAGGATGGCCGTAAAGCCCCAGATCAGGACCAGAAAATGCAGGTGCAGGTAATCGGCGGTGGTGGTTTTTTGCATGGGGCAAAGGGCATGGGGTTCGGGGCAGAAGGCATGGGGCAGAGGGTTTGGGGACTTATTTTCCCTATGCCCTTTACCCCATGCCCTCTGCCCATTTAGCGCGGAATGGTGTGATACAACAACACCCCAATAGCGGTGAAAATGATATTCGGCAGCCAGACAGCCACGATCGGGTCCAGGTTGCCGGACTCGGCAATCCCTTTGGCCAGCATGAAAAAGAGCAGGTAGACAAACGCCAGAATGAAGCCCAGCGCCACCTGCCAACCTACCCCCCTTCGACTTTTCCGGGCTGACATAATGACGCCGATCGCTGTCAGAATGATGATGGCAAAGGGGCGCGTTTGCCGGGAATATTTTTCGAGCAAATACGTTTCGACCCCATCGGCCCCCCGGCTCATGAGCAGGTTGATGTAATTGTCGAGTTCGGGAAAGGTAAACGTCTCATACAGGCTAAAATCGCTGTCGAAATCCGATGGGTACAGGTTCAGCAGGGTATCGATCTTTTCCCCGTGGGTGAGCGTTTCTTCCAGGCCATTGATTTTCCGGACCGAATAATCATACACCGTCCACTTTTTCTTGGCGGGACTCCATTCGATGCGATCGCTCGCCAGTTTTTGCAGCAGTTGGTTACCTTTCACCTCTTCCAGCGTAAATTTGTAGCCGGTATTGCTCTGGTTGTTATAGCTTTCGAGGTAAGCGTAGACATTCGGCGCTACTTTGATGTGAATGTTATGGCCGGAGTAGGTGTACGGATCTTTTGTGTATTTCAGTTCGAACGCAATCCGGGTCTGGTTGGCTTTCGGCACCACCCAGCCCACCAGAAAATACGTCGCCACCCCCAGAATCAGCGCACCGAGCGCGTAGGGCACCATCAACCGCACAAAACTGATGCCGCTGCTCAGCATGGCAATAATCTCCGATTTGGCCGCCAGCCGCGACGTCATAAAAACCGTCGCGATGAATACCATCAGCGGACTGATGTAATTGGCCCAGTACGGAATAAAATTGAGGTAATAGTCGAAAAGGATTTTGTCGGCCGGGGCGTTGTGCTTGTAAAAGTCGTCCACTTTCTCCGTGTAATCGACCACACAGACCACCAGTACGATGACCATGACGACAAAGAAATACGTCAGCAGAAAGCGTTTTAAGATATACCAATCGAGAAGTTTCATGAAAGCGGTGTACAGTCGCTCGCTCCGGTTTCAGTTCACCAGGAGATTGCGGGCTACTTCGTTACTGACAAACAACGTTTTTTCGTGATTGATCTGTACAGAAACCGATTTATCAAACGCGTTGACATCCTGCACCCGGACACGACAGCCGAGGTTCAGACCCGTTTTATCGAGGTGTTGCAGAAATTCCGGTGAGTGTTCTAGCACCCCCATCACCTGCACCTCCGTACCCACCGAAACCTCCGACAGTTTGGCATACTCGATGGTCGGCATGTGCCCGGCCGGACTCGGAATCGGGTCACCGTGGGGGTCGAATTGCGGATACCCCAGAAAAGCATCAAGCTTTTCTACGAGTTCTTCGGAACGAATATGTTCGAGCTCCTCGGCCATTTCGTGGACCTCATCCCAGCCGAAACCCAACTTTTCAGCCAGAAAAACCTCCCAGATCCGGTGTCGCCGAATCACTTTCAGGGCCACTCGTTCGCCTTCTTCCGTCAGCCGGACGCCCTGGTATTTTTTATAGTGAATCAACTGTTTGTCGGCCAGTTTTCGCAGCATATCCGATACGGAGGCCGCTTTCGTAGCCGTCATTTCGGCCAGCGAATTGGTCGTCACCTCCCCCTCCTGACGCGTTGCCAGGTAGTAAATGGTCTTTAAATAATTTTCTTCCGTGAATGAATGCATAGGCACAGGGCGGCTTCGGTCCGTCCAATACTACTTCTGACAACGAACGGTACCGGATCGTGGCAACCCGCCAATTGTACTACACACAAATTTAGTTTTTTCTTGCGGTTCAAAAAATTTTTAGACTAGCCTAAATTTTTATTTAGAAACATTTGATATATTTGTTGCGTTACTAGGAATACAGAATCAATAGCGGTCTAAGGCTATGGTCAGAAAGAAAAATACAACCACGATGGCACCGGGATGGAAGTTGGAAAATGAGGTAAACTCGTTGCCGGAAGTGCACGGCAGCATTCCTGTACCCGAAACCGGCTCTTTTTTTAAACGGCTACTGGCTTTTGCCGGACCAGGGCTGATGGTAGCGGTGGGCTACATGGACCCCGGCAACTGGGCGACCGACATCGCCGGGGGTTCGCGGTTTGGTTACACCCTGCTATCCGTTATTTTGATTTCGAACCTCTTCGCGATGCTCCTGCAACATCTGTCGCTCAAGCTGGGCATTGCTACCGGCCGGGATCTGGCCCAGGCCTGCCGCGACCACTACAGCCGCCCGGTGGCCGTAGCCTTGTGGGTGTTGTGCGAAATTGCCATTGCAGCCTGTGATCTGGCCGAAGTAATCGGTTCGGCGCTGGCGCTGAATCTGCTGTTTGGGATTCCGCTGGCCGTCGGGGTTTGTATTACGGCGCTGGATGTGCTGCTGCTGCTCTACCTTCAACACAAGGGATTCCGCTGGCTGGAAAGCATTGTTGCCGCTCTGATTTTCGTGATTCTGCTTTGTTTTGCCTACGAAATTATCCTGGCCCGGCCCGAAGTTTCGGCGGTTTTGGGCGGACTGATTCCGCAAAAAGAAATCGTCACCAATCCGGGGATGCTGTACATCGCCATCGGGATTCTGGGCGCTACCGTAATGCCGCATAACCTGTACCTACATTCGAGCATCGTACAAACCCGGAATTTTTCCCGCACCGAAACCGGTCGCCGAAACGCCATTCGGTTTGCTACGATCGATTCTACGGTATCCCTTTTCCTGGCCTTTTTTATCAATGCTGCGATTCTGATCCTCTCGGCTGCGGCTTTCCACACGTCCGGGAACCATGACGTAGCCGACATCACCGATGCTCACCGCCTGCTTGATCCGATCCTGGGTGCCACGGCCGCCAGCATTATTTTTGCCATCGCACTCCTGGCATCGGGGCAGAATTCAACCCTGACCGGCACCCTCGCGGGCCAGATCGTGATGGAGGGATTTTTGAAAATCCGGCTGAAACCCTGGCTGCGTCGGCTCATCACCCGCCTGATTGCCATCGTTCCTGCCCTGGTAGTCACCATCCTATACGGCGAACGCGGAACCTCCGAGCTGCTGGTTTTCAGTCAGGTAGTGCTTTCTGTCCAGCTTAGCTTTGCCGTTGTACCCCTGGTTTTGTTCACCAGCAACCGGGCAAAAATGGGCAGCTTCGTGAACCCCCGCTGGCTGACCATCACTAGTTGGGCTGTTGCTGCCCTGATTATTATTCTTAATGTCTATTTATTGGCCGGAGCATTTTAAGTATCCGGCATAATACCAGGATTAACCGTTATAAAAACCGAAAAAAGAATCTGCCCGGGGCTTTGCGAGAGACAACCCGCCTTTTTCCTACCCGCTTTTCTCCATTCTCCTTTTTTCCCCTTATCTTTGCCCGGATTTCACCAGCCGTTTCTGTTAAAGGACGGCCTTTGTTGTCTATGGAAGATAAAAAACACCTGGACAAAGTAACCGCAGCCGGGCTGCTGGTTGCTCTAGGTATTATCTACGGCGATATAGGTACTTCTCCCCTCTACGTTCTACGGGCTGTAGTGGGTGTCGAACAGCCCATTCAGGAAGATATTGTTAGGGGTGCGCTCTCCTGCATTTTCTGGACCATTACCTTACAGACCACTATTAAATATGTCATTTTGATCTTGCGGGCCGACAACCGGGGTGAAGGCGGTATTTTCGCCCTTTACGCGCTGGTTCGGCGGCACGCTCCCTGGCTGACCATTCCCGCCATTGTTGGCGGTAGCTCGCTGCTGGCCGACAGCATTATTACGCCCCCTATCTCCGTTTCATCGGCCATTGAAGGGCTTCGCATTATTTACCCAGATATTCCCACGGTTCCGATTGTGATCGGCATTTTGGCCTTTCTGTTTCTGATCCAGACCTTTGGCACCAGCGTGGTCGGTACGGCATTCGGCCCCGTCATGTTGCTCTGGTTCACGATGCTGGGTACGCTGGGAATCCTGAAAATTGTGGATGATGTATCGATCCTTCAGGCTATCAATCCCCTGTACGCCTATCATTTTCTGAACGATTACCCCGGCGCTTTCTGGCTGCTGGGAGCCATATTCCTGTCGACCACCGGCGCCGAAGCTCTCTATGCCGACATGGGCCACTGTGGTCGGGGCAACATCCGGGTTAGCTGGGGCTTTGTCAAAAGCTGTCTGCTACTCAACTACTTTGGTCAGGGGGCATTTGTAGAAAGCCTGGCCGGGCAACCCCTCGGCGACCGGAACCCGTTTTACGGGTTGATGCCGGAATGGTTTCTGTTTGCCGGAATCGTCATCGCCACAGCCGCCACCGTGATTGCCAGCCAGGCCATGATTACGGGGGCCTTTACGCTCATCAGCGAAGCCATCCGGCTGAACTTCTGGCCGAAAGTCCGGTTGCGCTACCCGACCAATAAAAAAGGACAGTTATATGTTCCGAGCATCAACTGGCTGTTGTTCATGGGCTGTATCGGAGTGGTGTTGTATTTTCAGGAATCGTCCCGCATGGAGGCTGCGTATGGGCTGGCCATCACGCTCACGATGCTCATGAGCACGATTCTGTTCAGTTACTACATGTATTCGCACAAATACAACGCCTGGTTTGTGCTGTTTTTTCTGTCGTTTTACCTGTTTCTGGAAGGCTGCTTCCTGGTTGCCAACCTGGCTAAATTCGTACACGGCGGCTGGGTGTCAACCCTGATTGCGGGTGTGATGGCGGCTGTAATGATTATCTGGCTCAGCGCCAGCAAAATCAAACTCCGGCTGACCGAATACGTCAAACTGGATCAATATATCCAACCGCTGAAGGAGTTGAGCCGCGACATCAGCATTCCGAAATACGCCACGCACCTGGTGTTCATGAGCAACGCAGCGCGCGCGGCCGAAATCGAGTCGAAGATTATTTACTCCATTTTTCAGAAACGGCCCAAACGGGCGGATATTTACTGGTTTATCCACGTCGATACAACCGACGATCCGTATACGATGGAATACAAAGTGAATACCATTGCCCCCGACGACGTTTACAAGGTTACCTTCCGACTCGGTTTCCGGATTGAGCAGCGGATCAATCTGTTTTTCCGGCGGGTAATCGAAGACCTGGTGAAAAACAAAGAGGTGGATATCACCAGCCGGTATGAGTCGCTCAGCCGCCAGAACGTGATTGGGGATTTCCGGTTTGTGGTTTTGGAGAAATTTCTTTCCTACGAAAACGACCTTCCCTTCCGCGAGCGAATCGTGATGGATTTATATTTCTTTATCAAGGGCTTTACGACACCCGAAGACCGCTGGTTTGGCCTCGACAGCAGCGCCGTGAAAATCGAGAAAGTGCCGCTGGTGATCCGGCCGGTCGAGAATGTCAAACTCAAACGCATCAACGCTTAAATTCCGTACCGTTCTGCATCGGCAGAACCCGTATCAATTAACGCTTATCTGAATGAAAATACTGATCACCGGTGGAGCCGGATTCGTGGGGTCTTCCCTGGCTTTATCACTCAAAACGAGCTATCCCCAGTACGAAATTTACGTGCTCGACAACCTCAAGCGAAAAGGCTCCGAACTGAATGTGGCCCGACTGACGAAAGCCGGGATTCAGTTTGTCCACGGCGACATCCGAAATAAGGAAGATTTCGACCCCATTCCGCCCGTCGATGCGCTGATTGAAGCCTCCGCCGAACCCTCGGTGCTGGCCGGTTTGACCGGAACGCCCGACTACCTCATCAACACGAACCTGTTCGGAACCGTCAACTGCCTGAATTTTGCGCTGAAATCAAAGGCTAACGTCATCTTCCTGTCGACCAGCCGGGTGTACCCCATCAAAACCATTGAAACGCTGAATTTCGAGGAAAGCGACACCCGGTTTGTGCTCACCGACGACCAACCCGTGCCGGGCGTTTCGTCGAAAGGCATCGCCGAAAATTTCCCGCTCGACGGTGCCCGTTCACTCTACGGCACCACCAAACTGGCGTCCGAATTGATCATTCAGGAATACCAGGAGTTTTTTGGCCTGAAAACCGTCATCAACCGCTGCGGGGTGATTACCGGCCCGTGGCAGATGGGCAAGGTCGACCAGGGTGTGATGGTACTCTGGATTGCCAAACACTACTTCGAACAGCAACTGGCGTATATCGGCTACGGCGGAACCGGCAAACAAACCCGCGACATGCTGCACATCGCCGACCTCTACCGGCTGATCGACTGGGAGTTGCACCACATCGATCAGGTCAACGGCGAAATCCTGAACGCGGGCGGGGGCGTCGAAAGCAGTGCCTCGCTGCAGGAATTGACCAAGATTTGTCAGGAAATAACCGGCAAGACCATCCCGATCAGCCAGGTAACCGAAAACCGGGCCGCCGACATCCGGCTTTACGTAACCGACAACTCGAAAGTGACCAAACTGACCGGCTGGAAACCCGAACTGGGCATCAAAGAGATCGTGACCGACATTACGCAGTGGCTCGACGAAAACCGGACGGCTCTGGAGCCGATTCTGAAGTAAGCAGGAAGGGCGGGTCAGTGATCCGCCTTTTTCTTTTTCCGCTGGTACAGGTAGTAAACGAGGAAGAGCAGCACGCTGATGGCCGTCATCCAGATCAGTCCCTGCTTCAGCCGCTGCGTGTTTTCGCCGAAATAGCCGATGGCCAGCACCAATGGAAAAACGCCCAAAACCGTCGCGCCGATAAACCGCAGAAAACCGATCCGCGAAATACCGCCGATCAGGCTGACCGCATCGCCGGAAATAAACGGCGACGCCCGCGCAAACACCACGGCCCAAAAACCGTATCGTTCCATCCAGGCTTCTACCTTTTCTTCGGTTTTGTCGCCCACCAGCTTCCGAACGGCCACATCCCCCACGTATTTCCCAACCACATAACCGACGGAAGCGGCAATTGCCGAAGCTGCCAGCGACAAAACCGTTCCCCACACCGGTCCGTAGGCCAGCACCGAAACCACCATCAGGCCCCACGACGGAATGACGACAAGAAAAATCTGCGCAATCATCGCCACGATCAGCAACAACGGTCCGCGCCAGCCGAATGGCTCAACCCACTGCGTGATGCGCTGCTCGTCGTCGCTGGAGAGCACCTCGAACGCTTCGTGCAAAAACTGCCGGAAAGCAGGCGCCACGGCGTAGGCCACACCCAGCGACAAAACCAGCAAACCCGTAACGGCCAAAGGCAGGTGTTGTAACCAGGACGAAGCAGCAGTTGAAGGTCTGGATGGCGGCATTTCTTGGAGTTCTTTTACTTACCAACCCCGTAAAACCGGCTTGGTTCATTGTGAAGTAAAAAACATAGGGTAGCCTTGCAAAAACCGGCTCAAAACACGAAAGCCACCCGTTCGAGTGGCTTTCGGTTGCAGAAGTATTCCAACTACTAGACGGTGGTCACTTCTATTTCCTCACCCTGCTTGTTGTAGAACTTGAACTCGTTGATCCCAAACGAACTATCTTTGATCAACGTCACCCAGGTTTTGTACTTCCAGAACCACTGCATCTGTTTCGACCACCAGCCCGCCGTGTAGTAAGCGTAGAGGTACGGATGCATCATAATCTGGACGTTGCGCTCGTTCTGGCGCGTCAGGATATATTCTAAGTTCTGCTCAATGGCGTCGGTGATCAGGATACTGGCCTGAATCGTGCCGGTGCCGCCACAGGTAGGGCAAACTTCCTTGGTAACAATGTTGATCTCCGGACGCACCCGTTGCCGCGTAATCTGCATCAGCCCAAACTTCGTCAGGGGCAGAATCGTGAATTTCGAACGGTCGGTTTTCATTTCCTCCCGCATCACGTCGAAGATCATTTTCTTGTTGTCGGGCTTCTTCATGTCGATAAAATCGACGACGATGATACCGCCCATATCCCGCAGCCGAAGCTGGCGGGCAATTTCTTTGGCCGCTTCCCGGTTTACGCTGACAGCCGTGGCTTCCTGATCCTCTTCCGAGTTCGATTTGTTGCCGCTGTTAACGTCGATGACGTGGAGCGCTTCCGTGTGTTCGATAATCAGATAACCTCCTCCGGGCAGGCTAACCGATCGGCCGAAGAGCGATTTAATCTGTTTTTCCAGCCCGAATTGTTCGAAAACTTTCGTCTTGTTGTTGTTGTAAAACTTGACGATTTTTTCTTTTTCGGGGGCAATCGTGTGAATGTACGTTTTAATTTCATCATACATCTCCCGTGAATCGACGGTGATGCTGTCGAACGATTCGTTCAGCATGTCGCGGAGGATGGATGAAGCCCGGTTCATCTCGCCAATGATGCGGTCGCGGGGTTTGGCATCGCGCAGGGCCGCAATGCCTTTTTCCCACTTTTCGAGGGAATTGGTCAGATCGCGGTCCAGTTCTTCAACGTCCTTGCCCTGGGCTACCGTCCGAACGATTACGCCAAAATTTTGCGGTTTAATGGACGACATCAGACGCATCAGGCGCGTCCGTTCGGCTTTATCCGTAATTTTTTTGGACATATTGACCGTATTGGCAAAAGGCACCAATACCAGATACCGCCCTGCAATGGAGATATCGCAGGATAGGCGCGGCCCTTTGGTCGAGATGGGTTCTTTGACAACCTGCACCAGAATGGGTGCATTCTTATTCAATACCTTGTCGATCTTCCCGAGTTTGTCGATCTCAGGTTCCAGCTTGAAATTGTTCAGCTTGCCGGTATTGACCCGTTTCGCGATAACGTCCTTGGTAAATTTATTCAGCGAATTAATGTTGGAGCCCAGGTCCAGGTAATGCAGAAATGCATCCTTTTCATAACCAATGTCGACAAATGCCGCATTGAGGCCCGTCACTAACTTTTTAACTGTTCCAAGGTAAATATCGCCGACGGTAAAGCTGCTGTCCGACTCTTCAACGTGATATTCCAGCAGTCTTTTGTCTTGCAAAAGTGCTATCCGATCACCTTTCTGAGTCGAACTAATGACTAATTCGTTACTCACAAGATGAATGTGCGGTTAAGAGGCCCGAAAAATAAAGAAAAAGACCGGGCAATCGGTTCGTCGGCAGCCAGGGGAAATCCCTGTTGCACAAGCGAATAAGTCCTCCGATTGGCCGGCCCGTATGGTATCATGCCGCCCGCAGACGGCCTACCTTATTTTTTCTTGTGGCGATTCTTTCTCAGGCGCTTTTTCCGCTTGTGGGTAGCAATCTTGTGACGTTTTCTTTTCTTTCCGCAAGGCATAATGGTAAATGTGTTTAAATGGTTTAAAATTTCGTACCCACATCGTACCCACGGACTTTAGTCCGTGTTTGTGAGCTAAAAACCGAGTGGCTAACCAGAAAAACACGGGCTAAAGCCCGTGGGTACGGCCCAAGTACGGTTACAAATTCTGTTCCAGTTCCTTGATGGCCGCCTGAATATTCGGGTCTTTCTCCCGTTCTTTCACGTTGGCCAGCAATTTCCGGGCTTCTTCTTTCCGGCCCATTTCGCCTAAGCTGATGGCCAGATAAAACTGCGCTTTGGTGTTCTCCGGGTGGCTTTTCAGGATGGCCTGGAACCGCTCAACCGCCCGGTTATACTGACCGGAACGCATCGACAGCAGGCCCATGTTAAACAGGGCCAGTTCGTTGGTCGGATCTTCCTTCAAAACGTCCCGCAGCAACATGATTCCCTGCATAGGCGTTTCGGTGGTCACATACGTCATGGCCATGTTGGCCTTGGCCGCCAGCAGATTGGGGTTGTTGTCGAGGGCTTTCTGGTAGAATTCCCGGGTTTTTGACCCCAGGTTTGCCAGCTTCTGGTTATCAACGGCAAACCCGTACGCTTCGTAATACAAATCACCGGCCCGCAGCAGGTTGGCTTCGGTCGGCGCGAGTTGCACCAATTTTTCAGCGATGTAAGCCGCACTGTCATACCGGCTTACCTTCCGATACGCCTGAATCAGCTCGGCCCCGGCTACCGGTTTTTGGGCAGCGGCAGCCGATTCAAAACGGCGGTTGAGTCGGCTGAGTTCCTTCTGCTGATCGGGCGATAAAGTTGCGGTATGCAGATCGGTTCGGTCTGTACGCAACACAGCCGAATCGCGCACAGCAGTTGTTGCATCCGTCGTCTGTTCGTTGGTCAGCTTCCGGTCTTCGTTCCGTACGACTACCTTTGGCAGGCTGTACAAGCCCACCGTCAGCAAGGCCCCTACTCCGATGACGAGAAAAATTGACTTGTTCATGATAACAGACATGAGAAATCAGACAAGAGATCCGAGATGTTGTTCTCTTGTCTAACCTCTCATCTCGTTAGTCTTTCCTACCGATTAAGCCGAAACGTCTTCGTTCTTAACCTGTGCTTTTACTTGCTCGACAAACACCTTAGCTGGCTTGAAGCTGGGGATAAAATGTTCGTCGATGACCATCGCCGTGTTTTTGGAGATGTTCCGGGCCACTTTACGGGCTCTTTTCTTGTTAATGAAACTGCCGAACCCTCTCACGTAGATGTTCTCATTCTTCGCCAGGTTGTTCTTAATGACGGTGAAGAATGTCTCAATGGTGTGTTGAACATCTGCCTTGTCGATTCCTGTCTTCTCGGCAATTTCTGCGATTACGTCTGCTTTCGTCACGTTCGTACTAAACTTTAAGGTTCAATCAGTTGTTGAAAAAAAGTCTCTCCAAATTGGGAGCACAAAGGTAGATTTTTCCTGTTAGACAAAAAACACTATTCTTTGTTTTTTCTTCTCAACGACACCTAGTTACGTTTTGTTTTGGTTTCATTTTCAGACTCTGACGACCGGAGAGCCGGTTTTTCCGCAACCCTGACCCGGTGGTACAACCACCACAAACGAGATTTGCCCTGGCGCCATACCCGCGATCCGTATTTCATCTGGTTATCAGAGGTTATCCTGCAACAAACCCGGGTAGCCCAGGGCCGCCCGTACTACGAACGGTTTGTGACGACCTACCCGACTGTGCAGGCCCTGGCCGACGCCGACGAGCGCGACATTCTGCGGCTCTGGCAGGGGCTCGGCTATTATTCCCGCGCCCGGAACATGCACAAAACCGCCCGGTACGTCGCCGGTTCGCTGGCGG
Organism: Larkinella sp. VNQ87; assembly: GCF_049445795.1. Classification (NCBI taxonomy): domain Bacteria; kingdom Pseudomonadati; phylum Bacteroidota; class Cytophagia; order Cytophagales; family Spirosomataceae; genus Larkinella; species Larkinella sp. VNQ87. The sequence goes on along the minus strand of NZ_JBMSDT010000006.1, from coordinate 348,030 downwards.
GGCGGTTTCCGGATTCTTATGCGGAATTGCTGAAACTTCCGGGCGTGGGGGCCTACACGGCAGCCGCCATTGCCTCGTTTGCCTTCAACGAAAAAGCCGCCGTGGTCGATGGCAACGTGTACCGGGTGCTGGCCCGGGTTTTTGGCATCACGGAAGATATCACGACCACCCAGGCCAAAAAGACCTTCACGACGCTGGCCAATGAACTGATTCAGGTTTCTGACGACCCGGCCGTTCATAACCAGGCCATTATGGAGTTTGGCGCGGTTCAGTGTACCCCGGTATCGCCCGATTGCCTGCTTTGTCCGTTTCAACAGCAGTGCCAGGCGTTTCTGACCGGTCGGCAGCGAACATTACCCGTCAAAAGCAAAAAAGCTGCCGTCCGCGACCGGTATTTTAATTACCTTGTCATCCGACAGGGTGATCGCATAGCAATGAAAGAGCGAACGCAGAAAGACATCTGGCAAAACCTGTATGATTTCTGTCTTGTCGAAACCGACGAGCCCATCGAAGCGTTCCGGGAATTACCGGAAGGAAACCTGCTGAACTGGGTCTTGCAGGAAGGTATTTTGAAGGGATTATCCAGCGAACGAACCCATGTTTTATCGCACCAGCGCATTCGCGCCCGGTTCTGGCTGATCGACGTTCCGGAGGGACGAGCGGTACGTTTGCCGGAAGGGTTAACTTTTTGTAAACCATCTGATATTGAGCGGTTACCAAAGCCAATTTTAGTCGCCGATTATTTGAAAAGTCTCCATTTTTAACTATTTTTACTTGCTTAGATAGTATCCACTTTTTATTTTATTTACGGTTTTATGGCAAGCATGAACAAAGTGATTCTGATTGGCAATGTTGGTAACGATCCGGAAGTACGTTATCTCGATGGAGGCTCGGTCGTTGCCCGATTTAGTGTTGCCACGAACGAACGCTACACCACCCGCACCGGAGAGCAAGTTGATCAAACTGAATGGTTTCGGGTTGAAGTCTGGAACGACCAGGCCAAAACCATTGAAAAATATGTCCGCAAAGGCAACCAGATTTACGTCGAGGGCCGTTTACGCACGGAAACCTACACCGACCGGGAAGGAAAAGAACGGTTTTCGTTAACGGTTCGAGCCACGACGTTCCAGTTTCTGGGCGGTCGGCAGGATGGTAGCGACGGTGGAGAGTCATACAGCGAACCAGCACCCCGGCAACAGGCAGCCCCTGCTCCGCGGGCCGAAGCTCCGGCTCGTCCGGCTCCGCAACCGCGGTCCGACGTATCGGCACCGGCTCCCGCACCGGCCCGTCAGGCCGCTCCGGCGCGGAAGCCCGAACCCGTGCCCGACGATTTTAACAACGCAGGCGACGACGATTTGCCGTTCTAAGCCCGCGTTCGTGTTCACTTAGAAACAATTACATGGACGATCCTTCCGGTAAGGTGCTCCAGGCAGAGGTCTGGAGCACCTATCTTGGTTTTTATGGCCCTTATGCCGCCATTCTGCTGGTCCTGCTGGCGCTGGCAGCCATCGTTTCGGCTTCCGAAGCCGCTTTTTTCTCCCTGTCATCCGATGATCGGGCTGTTTGCCGCGTGAGCGACAATTCCGCTGAACGCCGGATTATGCAACTGCTCGACCGCCCGCGTCGGCTGCTGGCATCTCTTCTTATTTTCAACAACTTACTTAATTTGGCGATCGTCGTGATCGTCACCTACCTGGTCTGGAAGCTCAGCCAGCTCGACCCAACGTCCGGCTGGGTGCTAGCCAGTGTAACCGTCATCGTTACCCTCACGATCGTGTTATTCGGCGAGATTATTCCAAAGGTATATGCCAGCCAGAACAGCTTGTCGGTAGCCCGGCGAACCGCTCCACTGGTCGCCCTGGCCTCGGCAGTTTTCCGGCCGCTGTCGGTGTTGCTGGTCAGCCTGACGAGTATAATCGACCAACGAATTCAGCGACGCGGCTACAAGGTTTCGATGGAAGAATTGAACCAGGCCGTTGAACTGACCAGCAGCGAATCGACCCAGGAAGAACGCGAACTGATCAAGGGCATCGTCAATTTCAGTAACCTAACAGCCCGGCAGGTCATGCGGGCACGGGTTGATATTACGGCTTTCCGGGAAGATCTCAATTTCAGCGCATTACTGGCTCAGATCAATCAAGCGGGCTACTCGCGGGTGCCGGTTTACAAGGAATCGCTGGATGAAATCGAAGGGATTCTGTACCTGAAAGACCTTTTGCCCCATCTGGATAGCGACGATTCGTTTCACTGGCAATCGCTGGTCCGACCGGTTTTTTTCATCCCGGAAACAAAAAAAATTGACGACCTGCTCCAGGATTTTCAGAAACGACGGGTTCACATGGCTATTGTGGTGGACGAATACGGTGGAACCCGTGGGCTTATTACCCTGGAAGACATTATTGAGGAAATTTTCGGCGATATCAACGATGAGTTCGACGAAGAAGAACCCCAGGCCTTTCAACGCGTCGATGAGCGAACCGTTGCGGTGGAAGGAAAAACACTTCTAACGGACGTCTGCCGCGTTTTGAACGTCGATATTACGTATTTTGACGACGTCAAAGGCGAAAGCGAATCTCTGGGTGGGTTGCTGCTCGAACTCTTTACCCGCGTTCCCCAAACCGGCGAGGAAGTCAGCTACCAGGATTTTACGTTCAAGGTCCTTTCGGCCGACGATAAACGTATTCAAAACGTCGAAATTGTCAGACAGGAAATAACCGCTTAGATGTCGGGCCTTAATCCGCCCGTTCCGGCTATGCAAACACCACCTCCACCACCTGATCAGTTCACGCTGACCTGCATAGTTGGCCCCGATGCCGGGAAAGTGATTGAATTACCTGTTCACCAGCCGCTGGTGCTCGGAAACGGTTTTCAAAGCAATTACCGGCTCAGCGACCCATACGTGGCCGATCAGCACCTGAGTCTGTATTTTGACGGACAACGGCTCCATTTCCAAACGCTTGACAACCAGTATGTTCGTTACAACGGGGAACCGGCAAGGGTCGGAGAACTCCGGCCGGAGTTCGACACACTCCAGATCGGCACCTCGCTCTGGCGGCTCTCCAAAATTGCCCCGGCCGGTTTTAGCCAAGCTCAGCACCAGTTTTCGGAACCTTATCAGCGTTTCTCCAACTTCGCGGGCGTCGATCAACTCGATAGCGATTTCAGCCTGAAAGCCATCTTTTCGCGCATTGGCGAAAAACGGACAGACGATGACATTGAGCAGGCCTTTACCGTCGGAACCCGCGACACGACGCCCCCGCTCGCCAGTCTTGCCGCCAACTGGCCCCAACCCTGGCTTTTTGGCCGCATCGCCAGTGCTTCGCTCCTGGTATTCTGGGGTTTATACATCGGAGCGGCTCAATTCAGTAATATCATCGTGATTCCCGGTTTGCTGTTTGTAGGAGCATTTGCCGTCCCGTTCGCCTGTCTGATTTTTTTCTGGGAGATGAACGCTCCGCAGAACGTTTCGTTGTACCAAACCGTCAAATTGCTATTTACGGGCGGTATTTTGTCCATTCTGATTTCGCTGCTTTTTTTCAGTAACATCAGCTTTCTGTCGAGCTGGCTGGGGGCGTCGAGCGCGGGCATTGTGGAAGAGTCCGGCAAACTGCTGACGGTACTGGCGCTCATGCGGAACAAACGAAAATACCCCTGGATTCTGAACGGTTTGCTGTTCGGTGCCGCCGTCGGCACCGGTTTTGCCGCTTTTGAGTCGGCCGGTTACGCCTTCGTTGCCTTGCTGGAATACGGCTCGGTCGAGGTGGCGCTGGCCAATATCGTTGCCCGGGGCATCATGGCGCCGTTCGCCCACATTATCTGGACGGCCATCACGGCGGCTGCCGTCTGGCGATTGAAAGGCTTCGGGCCATTCCGCTGGGAACTGTTGCGCGAAAAAGCCTTCATCCGGCTGTTCGTGCTGGTGATGGTCATGCACATGCTCTGGAATGCCGGGTTCGATTTCCCGCTCTTTCCGTCCATTTTCGGGATTCAGTTCAAACACATCCTCATCGGTTTGCTCGGCTGGACCATCGTCCTGAGTTTGATCCAGGAAGGTTTAAAACAAATTAAGAAAGCCCAGCAGGAAGCCGCCAGCGGCAGCAGTTGGTACTAAATGCATGAATAAATTCTAGGGCCGGTAAAAGCTTTTTTTAAACTGCCTGTCAGAAAACCGCCTTTTGAAATGGCGTCTTAGTTCTGCTGGTCTTTCTGAACCGGTCAAAACCGCCCCTCTCTCCTGGTCCGCTCCGCCGTTCCCCACAAACTTCAGGCGGTTGACCACAAACTAAGGCCGATACAGCATATTTTTTTGCCGGTTATCGAATTGATGTTTCCTTCGGGCAAATTTAGTCTAAACATCATATGAAACTTATTCTTTTATTCACCCTCCTGCTGGCTTGTCCGGTCCTGGGCCAGCAACCCGATTCATTGCCGGCACTGCCTGACAAAACCAATTTCAAATCCAGCGTCCTGATTGAGTGGGGCTTGTCCAGGTCATTGATCCGGCTTCCGGCCATACACGCTTTTTTTGAGAGCAATCAGATCGAGCGGCCAAAAGGGTTCAACGACTTTGCTACGCTTGCCATTGGTTACCGCCAGCAGCGCTTTAAAGCGCTCCTTCAATCGTTTTTTGGCATAGACAGCCGGTTATTGCCTCCCGATGAACCTGTTGACAAGCCCCTAATAGCCCGCCGGGTCAACAGTGGCAACTTAGGCTTGTTGCTGGGCTACGACGTGGCCAACCTGCGAAATCACCGCCTTTTTGTCCACGGCGGAGTCGGCACGATCCGGTATGAATACAGCGTTTTCAGGCCTTCTAATCAGCCTACCTCCTTTCAGCATGTTCTCCAAAACGACCCGACTGGCAGTGTGCCTTCGCTCATTTATACGAGCGGTTACTGGGAAACCGTGGTTGAAATGACGCAACGGGAAAAGCGCCCGATGGGTTTTGGATGGGCCGCCCGATTAGGCTACCGGAGGAGTCTGAAAGCCACGGCCTGGCGTTCGGATGCCTACACCTGGACCGATGCGCCGACGGATCGCATCAGCCAGTTTTATTTGCAGGTTGGGCTGTTCTTTTCCCATAACTTCCGCAACCGCCCGGACAGGTAGACCGATTTGCAGTTTATTTTGTACTTAACAAACATTCGTTGCGTCAGGCTAGCCTTCTGTTTATCAAATCATTACCTTAGTCATACAACCTAAACATCTTTTCCATGAAAAGGCGACTTCTTGTACTTTCGGCCCTGACGTTTTTTTCATTTGCATCCTTTGGTCAGAATGATCAGCCGGATCTGGCCGTGGTCAAAAAAATCCGGGACGAAGGGCTAAACCGCTCGAAAGTGATGGAAACCGCCTTTTACCTGACCGATGTCAACGGCCCGCGTTTGCAGGGACCCGGTTTCATGAAAGCCGCCAACTGGACCAAAAACAAACTGACGGAATGGGGTTTGCAAAACGCCCGGCTGGAGCCTTGGGGCGAATGGGGTAAAGGCTGGGCCATCGAGCGTTGCTACATTGCCATGACGGCACCGTATTACAAAACGATCATTGCCGTGCCGCGCGCCTGGAGCGGAAGCACCGACAAGCTCCAGCAGGCTGAAGTGCTGTACATCGACGAGTCGGATACGACGGCGCTGGAAGGCTACCGCGACAAGCTCAAAAACAAGGTTATTCTGCTCCACCAGCCGTTCGAAATCAAACCTTCGTTCAATCCCGACGCCCGGCGGTTTACGGAGGAAGACCTGGCCAAAATGGCGAAAGATGACGCGACCCCGCGCGACTCTTCGTACCGCAATATGCTCCTGGCCATGCGAACCCGCAACGCCTTTAACCAGAAAATGCGCAAGCTCGCCAAACAGGGCGGAGCACTGGCAATCCTGAATACCAGCCAGTTAAGCAAAGATGGAACGCTGTTTGTCAGTGGCGATTTTGCGAATGCCGCCAGCGGAACCGCCCACGACGACCTGGCCGATCTGACCATTTCGGTGGAAGATTACCTGTCGCTCAGCCGAATGGCCAAAGCAGGCGTACCGATCAAACTGGAACTGGATGTTAAAACCCGGTTTTACACGACGGATACGAAAGGCTACAATGTGCTGGCCGAAATCCCGGGTTCGGACCCCAAACTGAAGGAGGAAGTGGTGATGCTGGGCGCACACCTGGACTCCTGGCATGCGGCCACCGGAGCCACGGATAATGCCGCTGGAAGCGCCGTGATGATGGAAGCGGTCCGAATTTTGAAAACGCTGGGTCTGAAACCACGCCGGACCATCCGAATTGCACTCTGGAGCGGAGAAGAACAGGGTTTACACGGTTCCAAAAACTATGTCACGAAGCACTTTATCGACCCGACGACCAAAAAATTTACAAAAGAGGGCGAACAGTTGGCAGGCTACTTTAACGTCGACAACGGAACCGGGAAGATTCGTGGCATTTACCTGCAAAACAACACGGCGGCCGGACCGATTTTTGCGAAATGGCTTGAACCATTCCATGACCTGGGCGCAACGACCGTGGCACCGAAAAGCAGCGGAGGCACCGACCACGTTTCGTTCGACCGGGTGGGCCTGGCCGGTTTTGGCTTCATTCAGGACGGCATCGAGTACAGCACCCGCACCCACCACACCAACATGGACACGTACGACCACCTCATTGCCGACGATTTGAAACAGGCGTCAACCATTGTCGCATCGTTTGTCTACCATGCCGCCATGCGCGACCAGAAAATCCCGCTAAAACCGGCTGCGGCCGATTTAGGCCAATCGGGACGTTGAGGGTTTCGGGCTGTAGCCGTTTGTTACAGCCCAACCATCACGCTTTTAACCAATAAAATCAGGAAAGCGGCTGCCGACATGATCAGTCCCCACTCTTTAATGCGGGTCAGCAGTTGTTTTCGTTCGAGCTGGCCCTGAAAGAGACCGATGATGTGCTCGGCAATGTCGGCAGTGGCAAACAAACTACCAATTTGCAGCAGGTGCCAGGCATAATCAAAGCCGTCGACGCATTGCTTCCAAACCAGCGGCTGGAGAAAGAAATAAATAAAAAGAACCCATTCTTTCAGGCCAAAACGGGTGATTCGGCCCTGGACACGACCAGCAAGTAAAAGAAAAAATTGTCTGAACATAAGAAAAACCGTACGTGGGCAATTCAAATTTAGCAAATACCATGCTATTTGTCCAGGCCACTATCGCAAAAAAATACAAATTTTAAACAAAAACCGGTTTTAATCGATACTGTTTTTTGCGGATATTTATTCGTTCTGCCAGAACGCTGATTCATTTTTGCCCTGGCTGGTGCATCATCAGGGTTTCGATGAGTTCGGTCACCTGCGAAACCGGCATTTTTTCGGTCAGGTAATAATGTGGTCCCTTTGGATCGTCCTGCCAGGTGTTATTGCCCCCGCTGAGTACAATGCGACCGCGCTTCAGGCCATAATACGGTTCTGCGCCCCGAATCCCCACCAGGACCGCCGTCTGATCCCAGCTCATCCGCCCGTTATGGTCCTCTTTCGCTTTTGGCATACAATGCGCAAAGACCTCTTTGACAGGACTTTTCAAGTTCGGATCGGCCACCAGACGCGGCCCGGTTTTGATCTGTTTTCCAATTTCGAAACCGCTCAAAATGACGGGTGTCGGCCAGTTGGCGAAGGCTTTTTCCGACGCTACCGAATCTTTGAACACATTAAATTCCCGTCCTTTCGGAAAAGCACCCGCCATCGCCACCAGTTCCTTCACTTTTTGCTTCACCAGTTCTTTGCCGTCCAGTTTTGAATACTGATCCGGTTTCGACGCCAGCAAATCGGCCAGATTAGTCAGAAAACCGATCGTAATAATTGTCACACTGCCGTTGGGCTGCCGGGACAGGAGTTGACGATAAGTCGTTACGGCGTCGGGCGCTTCGGCGCTGGAGCGAAGGGTGTGCGGGTAGTTGGCAACGAGCATTTCGGGCCACTTTTGCCAGGCTCCGTCGGTCACGCCCGGGCCTTTCGGGGCACCCGTCGGCAGGTTTGGCCGCCCGAAGTACGTATTCAGGACATCGATCGTCGGCACCACCAACTCGTGCTTGTTGGACGAAACCACCGCCAGCGGACGGGCTTCTCCCCGATCCGCCAGCGCATGCAGAACGGCCATTGCGCCCACATCGTCGTAATCGGGGCCAATGTCGGTATCCAGGATAACGGATACAGGTCTTTTCGGGCGGTTTTGGGCGAATGAGCAAACACTTAGAAGCAGCAGGCAACAGATCAGGAAGGGTTTCATGGCAATCGCAGGGAGCTTACGTGTTTGCCGGAAGGAGTTCAAACCCCTTCGTTTCTACTGTTCCTCCATCGATTTCGTTGCTGTTTTTTGCACCAATTCAATGATGTTGTGTTCCATTCCCCACTGGTAAATCCTCTCCAGAATCGGAATAAAGGATTTGCCGAGGGTTGTCAGGGTGTATTCCGTCCGGGGCGGAATTTCGTTGTAGTCCTTCTTATCGACCCAGCCGCTGGCGACCAGCTCTTTCAACTGCTGGATCAGCATCTTTTCGGAAATGTTCGGGATAGCTTTCCGGATTTCATTGTACCGCAGGGGGCCATCGTTGAGCCGCCACAAAATGATGATCTTCCATCGACCGCCAATGGCCACCACGGTCGACGTAATGGGGCAGTTGTTCGTGATTGCCATTTCGTTCAGGCGGTTGGTTGAGTTTTCTTTTCGCATGGGATACATACTAAATTGTAGGTACTAGCTTTTTTTTCAGTGCAAATACGGCATTTTACCTTTGTCGCACAACAAACGAACCAAGAAAATGCTCGGGAAAAATTTAAAAGACAAAACCGTCATCATCATCGGCGGTAGCTCCGGAATTGGTTTGTCGGTGGCTACTCTGGCCCATGAACTCGGTGCCAACGTGACGCTTACGAGCCGCGACGGCAGCAAGGCCCTTCAGGTGGCAATTTCCATTGGACCGACCGTACTGGGACGGGCTCTGGAGGTAGACGATGAACAAGCCATAAATGCCTTCTTCGACTCGTTTTCGACCGTCGACCACGTTTACATCGCGGCCGGGAATACCAAACTCGGTGCGGTGACGGAAGGTGATCTGGATACAAACATGGCGGCATTCAACACCCGCCTGCTAGGCAGTCTGCGCATTGTCCGGGCGGTCGCCCAAAAAATGAATCCGCTGGGTTCCATTACGTTCACGGGCGGAGTGTCGACCGACCGGCCGATTGCCGGAGCCTGGGTTTCGGGTCTCGGAACGGCGTCGGCCGAGCAACTGGCCCGGGTGTTGGTGCTGGAGGTTCCGGCCATTCGCTTCAATGCCGTGTCGCCGGGGTATACCGATACGCCGATGTGGGACGCGATTATGGGCGAAAACAAAGCCTCCCTGTTGGCCAGTCTTGCCGAATCTTTGCCGGTTAAAAAGATTGCGACACCCGACGAAGTGGCGTCGGCGGTTTTGTTCCTGATGGATAATCCGTCCATCACGGGCGAAGTCATTCACGTCGACGGGGGTGCCCGGCTTATCTAATCTATCCAACTCATTTCCATCAATCAACCATACAACCATGTCAGAGCAACAAATTGCAACCGCAGTCAGTGAATTAGTTTCATTAGCCACCGCCGGAAACTGGGAAGCGGCTTTTGAAAAGTACTACCACGAAAAGCTGGAAAAAACAGATTTAGACGGTGTGCCAGTGCAAGGTAAAGCCCAAAATCTGGAAAACGGGCAGGTTTTTGCCTCAAAAATTTCCAATGTTCGGGATTTTTCATCGCCGGGCAGCATCGTGAAAGGCAACCGGAGTTTCGTAGTCTGGTCGTTTGATTTCGACATCGACGGTGCGCCGTTCCAAGTAGTTGAGGTCGCCATCCAGGATTGGGAAGACGGTCAGATTATCCGCGAACGGTTTAGCGCTTAATCGTTTCCTTGATAGGAACACGGCCGGGTCGCCGTCGCGATTAGACGGATTGAACGGATTTTAACGGATAAAAATCAGTTTGAATCCGTTTAATCCGTTCAATCTGTGTTCCTATCCATTTAAAACCGGTTTTATACCCACAACCCTTCGCCCCGCACATAACTTTTGCGAAGGGCTTTGATTTGCTTTACCGGCATATTGATCACCCCTTTTTGTTGCAACCGCCGGAGCTGTCGCCTTTCGGACGCTGACAAATAGCCATCAATGAGAATGCTGAACAGAAAGAGCCGCTCCAGGCCTTGCCGAACCGCTGCCGGGCCGGAAATCCATTGCTCGAGCACCTGGTCTTCCTGCAACACCGTCTCGGCATCGACCGGGAAACGGGATAACAGAGTTTCTGTCAGCAACAGATGAGGGTAGTTGCAGGGCCGGGCTGGTACATCGGCCTGGTGAAGCACGCCGGGCAGCAAACGCCGGAAAAGTGGTTCACGCCCAAACTCTTCGACCAGTTCATTGGTGAATTGCCGGACAGTCAACGGTACCATAATCCGAACCTGGACCTGTTGCAAAATCCGATGCGTGGCCCATCCCGTCCAGATAGCAACTACAAGCGTACTGGTCAGCACCATGACAAAGGGTGTGATGGGTCGTTCGGACCAGAACCGGATTAGCAACTGCAAAATACCGTCGCTCAGGAAGGCCAGCAGCAAAACCGTCATCAGGTAACTGTGCAGCGTCCAGGGCAACAGGGGCCGGGCGCTGAGTCGTAGTCGGATTAGCCCGCGCTGGGGGCTGTTTTCGGCCAACTGATTCAGATGGCGTCCGTAATTCGGATCGTGAAACCGTGGAAACTGGCACGTCATCTCGGTTAACCGAATGGCACCGTTATGAGCCAACAACAACCCGTGTAGCACCAGGTACAAGACCAGTAACGCAAACAGAATGCTGATCAGCGGCATATCCCCCATCGCGGTATGCGTTTCCGAAAACCACTGTTCCCAGAACACATGGGGCAGGTAAAAGGCCCAGATACCAAATACAACGAGAGCCGTCGCTATCAGCATGGTAGCTCCGTTAATCCGCTGCAAAGCCTGGCGTTCCGCGTGGCTCAGCACGAATGGTTCATCGGGCGGATGCTCGGTGTGCATGGCGCGAGCCAGATAACGCAGGGAACTCCGGCCTGCTGCGGCCTGGTCAAAATCACCAGAAGAGTCGGAGGAGTCGGACATAAACGTAAACAGCTTGCCCTTCTATAACCAGATTAAGGGGCAAGCTGTTTGATCCGTACCCCGTACCCACGGACTTTAGTCCGTGTGAATTATTCCAAATCCAGAAGTTAATATTAACTCACACGGACTAAAGTCCGTGGGTACGTTAGACCGGGTATTTCCATTCGCCCCGGTATTGGCGGCTCAGGAGCTTGTTGGCTTCATCATCGCCTTTAATTACTTCCTTCTCGCCGTCCCACTCGATGCTACGGCCCAATTTATACGACAACATGCCTAAAAGCGCCATATTCGTCGACCGGTGGCCGACTTCAATGTCGCTGACCGGGCGGCTCTTGGTTTTAATCGCTTTCAGAAAATCGTCCCAAAGCTGGGCAATGTTCTGATCGTCGGGTTTATTCAGTTGCGCATCCTGGTGAATAACCGGTTTTTTATCATCAGCCGGGTAAAACGTCCAGCCGTCGAGCCAGCCCATGTGAAACGTGCCTTCGGTTCCGTAAAAATACACCCCGACGGCCTGTTTCGGATGCGTTTTTTCGGCATTGTTCCCCGCAAATGTCCGGTGTTCCCAGACCGCCGTAAAACCTTCGAACTCGTACGTCGCTACCTGATGGTCGGGCGCGTCGGTGCTGTCGCGCTTGATGGACCGACCGCCGGTCGAGTAGACTTTTTTTGGAAATTTTTCTTCCGTCCACCACAGAATCTGGTCCATCCAGTGAATGCCCCAGTCGCCCAGTGTCCCGTTGGCGTAATCCAGATACTGCCGGAAACCGCGCGGGTGCATCGTCCGGTTGTAGGCCCGCATCGGGGCTGGTCCACACCAGAAATCCCAATCCATTTCTTTCGGGGCTTCCTCGTCGGGCACCGGTTGCCCCGGTCCGCCCGCGTAGTGGACAAATGCCCGCGCCATCCCGATTTTCCCGGCTTTTCCGGATTTCAGGAATTCCATGCCCGACACGTTGTGCGGAGAAACCCGCCGGTGTGTCCCAACCTGGCAGACCTTGCCGGTTTGCCGGGCGGTTTTGACCATCGCCTTGCCTTCGTTGATGGTGTGTCCAATTGGCTTTTCGACGTAAACGTGGGCGCCCTGCTTCATGGCTTCGATGGCGATGAGCGGGTGCCAGTGGTCGGGCGTGGCAACAATGACAATTTCGGGCTTTTCGCGGGCGAGCAATTCCCGGAAGTCGCGGTAGAGTTTCGGTTTATCGCTGGTCAGTTTGGAAAACTCGTCAGCGGTTTTGGTCAACTGGCGCTGGTCGACATCGCACATGGCTATGAGCTTTGACTGGCCCGACTGCATGGCGGCCCGCAGGATGTTACCGCCCCACCAGCCCGCTCCGATTAAGGCCGTACGGTACGCCGATTGCTGAGCCAGCGTAATCAACGGCCGGGAGACGACCGCAGCACCGGCTAGGGCCGATGTTTTCAGAAAGTCAGAACGATTCATAAGAAGCAAAGGGAAGAAATAGTTGGCGAAAACTACAGAATCTGCCTCCGAAACACAAACTTTCTGACCAAACCGCCCGTTTTGGGTGTAACTTTGCACCATCAAAATCAGTCGGTTGAAAACTGAATGGTTAAAATGGTTGGATGGTTAAATGGTTGAATGGTTAAAGAATTACCAGCCATTTTAACCATTACAACCATCCAGCCCTTCAATCCATTCTCACAAGTTATGTCCGTTGTTCCGTATAAAGACAAAACCAGCAGCAAACGAGAGCAGGTTGAGGAAATGTTCGACTCCATCTCGCCGAAATATGATCTGCTGAATCACCTGCTCAGCGCCGGTATCGACATTTCCTGGCGCAAAAAGGCGATCCGGTTGTTACAACCTGAAAAGCCCAAAACCGTGCTGGATATTGCCACCGGTACGGGCGATTTTGCCATCGAAGCTCTCAAGCTGAATCCCGACAAAATCACCGGCGTCGACATTTCGGAGGGAATGCTTTCGTTCGGGCGAGAGAAAATCCGCAAACTCGGCCTGGAAGACAAGATTGAATTGCGTTCCGGGGATTCGGAAAGATTGCCGTTTGCAGACAATGTTTTCGATGCTGTGATCGTTTCGTTTGGTGTACGCAACTTTGAAAATCTGCTGAAAGGATTGACCGATATGCACCGCGTGACGCGCCCGGGTGGTACGTGCCTGGTGCTGGAATTTTCAAAACCGCGCCGGTTTCCGTTCAAACAGTTTTTTGGTTTTTACACGAATCGCCTGCTCCCGTTGGTTGGCCGATTGGTTTCGAAAGACGCTTCGGCCTATACGTACCTGCCCGAGTCGATGCAGGCATTTCCCGACGGGCCCGACTTCATTCGGGTACTGGAACAGGCAGGCTTTACGCAAACACGATGGATACCTCTTACGTTTGGCATTTGTTCCATTTACATCGGAAAAAAACGCTAGTTATTGCCCTGTTGCTGACGTTGCTTGGCCCGGATCTGCGGGCGCAGTCGTCGATGCGCTACCGCCGGATTCACCTGGAAGACTACGAGGATAAAGCCATCCGGTACGGGTTTCTGTTTGCGGCCCCAGCCACGCGCTTCAACATCAACTACAGCGATGCCTACGTCAACACCGACTCGGCTTACCAGCTTTACTCCCCCCGGAAAGTCGGGTTTCGGGTCGGTTTTATCATGAACGCGATCTTAACCGAGCATTTTGACGTGCGGCTGACGCCCGCCGTATCGCTTTACTCGCGCTCGGTGGAGGCCAAATATCCCGGCGGCACCACCCGCAGCGAAGTGCGTGAATCGACCTGGGTAGAGTTTCCGGTTTTGCTTAAATACAAATCCAAACGCCGGATGAACTCGCGGATGTATCTGGTCGGCGGGGGTTCAATCGGCATCGAAACCAACGTCCGTAAACGTGAAGTGACAGGTTCGAGCCGATTGGTGACCAAAAACCGGGATTTTGCGGTGGAATACGGTATTGGATTTGAGCAATTTTTTGAGTTTTTCAAGTTTGCCCCCGAGATCCGGTTTTCGCACGGTCTGGTCAACCTGTTCGAACCGGTGCAGGGCAACACGGCCAATATTGGTCTCCAGAAATTGCGGACGCATACCGTCACGCTCTACCTGAATTTCGAGTAACGCCAGTGACAAACAGCCCCGAAACTGGACGGATCACCGGCCAAGGCCATTGACAGTGAATTAGTTGTAAAAAATATTCATTTTTTTTACCCGAAAGCTTGCAGAAACCCGCCCCAGGCGGCTATATTTGCACTCCCAAACGACGGAAACACGTTCGGGAAAAATAAAGAAAGGGAGTTTAGCTCAGCTGGTTCAGAGCATCTGCCTTACAAGCAGAGGGTCGGCGGTTCGAACCCGTCAACTCCCACGTTGAAAATCAAGAGGTTACAGCGAAAGCTGTGACCTTTTTTATATTAGTTTACACTCTGGTTTACAAATAACCGATCAAATCCCGATCAAATCCAAAACTTATGGAGAGCCTTGTATTTTTCTAGGTTTGTGCGTTTCATGGATCAAACCTAAAACTTGTGGAGGGTGTTGTATTTTTTTAGGTTTGTGCGTTTAATCAAACCGCGTTATTTTGGAGAGTTTCTTGGGATCAGTCGGAAAATTTGGGGGCGTGGAAAAAAGTAGTTTTTTTGCGCTGAATCAATTTTGAGTGCTTGCCAGAGTCTTATCAAGCCTTAGTCCGTTTTCTATTACCCGAGGGGATCTTAGATTACTTCAATCTGTCCAACGTCGTTGAAACTTCTACCGGTCTGCACATTTATCTGGACGAAAAGAACCTGCCTCCTGCGAAATACAACGATCAAAAATTAGAGTCCAAAGATTTTTTGCCGGAAATAGCCTTCAGGACTTTCCGATTCGTAATCAGTGGGTTCCGCTTTGTACCAAGCGCCGTCGGCGGGAAGTTAAAGAGACCGGGACGATCATCAGCAAGGATTGGAATGGAGTGCAACAGGGAACACGAATGACCAAAGAGTTCGCAAGGTCCGCCGTTGCGGGCTTTTTTAAAAGAAGTGTATCGATCATCAGCCCATTAGCTGCTCTCAACTGGGGGCCTATTTTCACCTGGACGGCAAACTACTTCAGCAGCAGTACAAAGATCATATTACTGATTACAAGAGTTGGGACCAGCGTGCGCATGCTGCCGAATGGCTCTTATATGCCGAAAACGTTAGTTCTTCCTGAGCATTGACCAGACATCTCTATCCAATATATACCCACAACTTTAACTTCTCCAGGTGGGAGCAGCTCAGTTTCCGGAAAACCGAAGTTGAGTACCTTAACAACGAAGCAGGAACGTCATCTACGCCCGAATCGTAAGCCAGCCTGTAACTCGGCCCCAATATCAAGTGGATTTTTCCGGCCGACATTAATGGTGGTTAAGATCCGGGGTTCCAGATAAACCGCCTTCTTTCGTCCCGGCAACCATTTATAGCCTATTTCCAGGCCACTGAGGTAACCCTGATGCTGGTTTGAGCGAGCACGTTTTAACGTAAAGCCG
The DNA here is from genome assembly GCF_049445795.1 of Larkinella sp. VNQ87. NCBI lineage: Bacteria > Pseudomonadati > Bacteroidota > Cytophagia > Cytophagales > Spirosomataceae > Larkinella > Larkinella sp. VNQ87. Next base: position 332,426 of record NZ_JBMSDT010000006.1, on the reverse strand, counting down.
TTGATAAAACCGACATAAAGGCCGGACAGAGGATCTCGGACCGAAACGTAATACCGTACCGACAGTTGAAAAACAAACCGAGGATGTTCATGCCCATTGGGCTGAATGCGCTGCTGCGGGATAAGGTGTTCCGCAAAGGTAAAGACAGAAACCGGCCCGGTTACTTGCTGTTCGAAAGCCAGATTGGGCAAACCCAGGAATGGTTTATACGGATTGATGCCAAGAAACGCAGAGCGCGGTATAGTCGGTTCATCCGGAACAGCCTGGGCCTTGAGCAGGTGCGAGTACCCCAAACAACCCAGCACAAACAACAACCACAACCCGGCTTTCACCCGCCTGAAGGGTTTGTGTGTTTTCATTGAGTCCAAAACAAAACCGTCTGATTATAGGACGGTTTAGAAGGGCGTCTAAGAAAGCTGGACGTGTAACCAGTCGGCAACCCGGCTGCTGGCCGCCAACACGGTCGGTTCGGAGTCATAGAAGTCAAACTGCTGGCCGCTCATCCAGGTCAGGTTTCGGGAGGTCGTCGTGAGGGTATCGTAAAACTGCTGAACCCCCTGCGGAATGGCCGCTTCGTGGCTGTGAATCAGATAAACCGGACACTGAATGTCGGGGGCGCTACGAATGGGATCGAAGGTTAGCCAATCTTTCCAGCTCATAACATTGAATTCGTTCTTCCAGGCCGGAATAGCGCCCCGTCTCGGATTCAGGTAATAGTCCCATTGGCCGAACATCGGCGCCCGGTCATCGGTGGGGCTACAGGCCGGAACCAGCGTCGACTCGCCGGTTGCTTCCCAACGGGCCTGCGCCTGGTCGGCCTGGTCGATTCGTCCCTGCATGCCCGGCTCTCCCCCATAGATAGCCCCCGCGATGTCGTGGTTGTGGAGCCAGGGAGCCACAGCCGCAAACGCTTTCAGCCGCGTATCCGTTGCTGCGGCCACAGCCATGTATCCGGCGCTGGCGCAAACGGCAAGCCCGGCTAGCTGGTTGGCATCCACCTCGGGTAAGGATGCCAGAAAGGTGATGGCATTCCGGATATCGGCAACTTTTCGGGTCGCGCTTTCATACTGCCGTGGGGCGCCGTCGCTTTCTCCGAACCCCCTGAAATCGAACAGGAAAGCCGCAAAACCGCGTTGGGCCATCAGCCGGGCGTAGGTGGTCGGCATTTGCTCTTTCACCGTCGTCCAGGAGCCGGTCACGATTACGGCAGGTAGTTTTTCGCCGGGTTGGTAGGTTGGCGGCAACAGCAGCTGCCCGGCCAGTTGGTCGCCTTCACTGTCAAAAGAGAAGCTCCTGACGGTCGGGAAGTTACCGGCAGCTACCAGGACGTTCCGGTTGCCTTCTTCGTAGGTGGTGGTCAGTTTCATCAAGGTGATTTTCCAGCCGCCATCCAGGTTGATCAGGTGATGGGTGTAATAACCCATGACGAGCCATTGGCTTCCCCCTTCGGTGTAAGGCAGGTAGTGAAAACCCTGTACGTAGGAAGTACAGATAGCCTGATTACCCGAGACATCTACCCTAAAATTGCTGAGCGTATGCTGGGTCATTTGCAAGTTCGGCAAAAACCGGCTCCAGCGGTCGACCAGGCTTTGGGCGGAAAGTTGCTCCACATCTCCTCCAAACAGGGAGATATAATCCACGGTAACCAAATCGGCAAACTGGTCTTTGGCGAGGGCGAAATCGCGTCGGTCGACGGCCCAAATCAGGTTGGTTACAGTCTCGACGATGGCTTGTTTTTCGGCTGTCATGAGTATCGTTGTCTGAAAGGCATTCGTATGCTGGCACTCCATGCGGGGCACTTCTCCAAAAGTAGCCGGAAGCGGTCCGCCGGGAGTTGTCCAAAATTGCTTTTTTGTAAACAGCAGGTTTAGACAACCGGGATATAGAGGTGAAAAAGCGGTTCGAGAAAGGACGTCACGCCGAGGTGGATGGTGTTGCTACGGAGGTAAAACCAGCCATTTCTCCGAACAAGCTCAATGATGTCAAACGCCGAACGTGCTCCGAAAGAGGGTGGTAACGCAACCCGGGCTTTTACATAGTTCCCGCGCGGAAAGGGCAGTTCCCAAAAACCGTATCGCCGGAGCAACTGCGCCGACGGCTGATCTTCCACGAAAAATCCTACCCGGACCATCCTGTTACCAAGGGGAGTAGCAGGCAAAACAATCGACGAATTCTGAATAATCTCCAGCCGAAGTATTCCCGAAAGATGCAGCACTTCCCGAAGAACCGCCTGGGTTTCCAGTGCTTTTCCGATGGGCGTAAACCGATCCTTCGACTGAAGGAAAGCCAGGTGGTTTTCGGCCTTCTGAAAATGCTGGTAATCAGCGATAAGAAAAGGAATGATTTCGTAATATTTATAAAAAAACGTCCGTTCGGGCAGGGTCATTTCCTCCAGGGTTATTTGGGGGCTAAGGACGGCGGGAGGGGCCGCACCGGGCAGCGCAAACGTGTGCGGGAGGAGGTAGTCGGCGCTTTTCCGGAGGGCCAAAGGAGCTCGATGATAATAGTGCTGAAACGCTTTACTAAACGAATGATTGCTGGCAAAACCGACCAATTCGGCGATTTGGGAGACGCTATACGGAGCGTATTTCAAGTAACCGAAAGCGTTCTCCAGCCGGATTCGCTTGATGTAACGCCACACGGATTCTCCCTTTCTGGCCGAAAAATGGTGGATAAAGTGGTAATACGATATGTTTAGTTCCTGGCAGAGCTGCCGGACCGAAATCTCCTCCTGATAGCGGGATTCGATCAGATGAACGGCTTTTCGGTACGTAATCTGGTTCATCTCAATAGGCAACGCGTGACGACGAATGACCTTAAAGAACCGGTGATTCGAGTAACTAAAGGTAGCGGAAGGTGATGACATCCTGCCAGGGCAAGCCGTTCAAGAGGACCAATAAATGACTAGCGGTCAATTGGTTGGATAATTGGCTCCGGCCGGAATCGGGCCAGGTTCCAGCAGCGACCGATAGCGGTAATGCTGCGTCCTTTCCCGGTGCTCCTGCCGGATGGTCTGCTGCAACGCGGGATCCCGGACGTAGGTATCAATGACCACAGCCATGACTTTAGCTGCGTACAACAGCCCTTTGTGACCAATGGAATGCCCCGTAAAAACGGTAGCCGGCCAGGCGTGCATGGGCACGAATGGTTGGGTGCAGACGGTAAAATAAATCTCCGGAGCCAGCCAACTGGCATCACTGATGTCGCTGGCGTACCCGTTTAGCCCGTTTGTAACCGCTCGATCCGTAAACGGACGCAGGGGAGCCGCTAGTTCACTGACGGGTTGTTTCAGATAGGTCTGGAGCTGATTGGCGTAGGTGATTTCATCTGCCGTGTAGCGCAGATCGCCCAACACCGCCATCGTGTTGTGAACCAGCCGCATGGCGGTCCGGTTTGGAATAAATTCGTGTTTGGCCTGGAGCACCCGGCGCGAATAGGTGACCTGGTTCGATTGGGCAGCCTGGTCGGCAAAAACCGTCAGGCTGTCGAGGGCCCGCACGATGGCGGTTTGCTGGCTGCTTTGCATTCTGACCTCAACCGTAACCGTGTCCGGCACCCAGCGGAGGTCGGCACCGGGGGTCTTTACTACCCAGTGGATGCGGCCGGGAAGGGACCGGTTTTTCTGAAGGCGTCGAACGGCAGAAAGCCAGTCCAGAGCCGCTTCCAGCGGGTTTTCAGACAGGTCTGGTAGTCGCACAGGCCGTTTACGACCCGTAAATTGAAACGCTACATCCACGAGCGCGTCCCACCCTCCGGTATTGGCTTGGGTGACGGGGCTAGGATGCCAATACAGACTCAGGTCCAGGTCGTTAAAATAACCGTCCCGCGCCAGGTATGTTTTTCCGCCGAGGCCCCCCTCCGCTGTTGTGCCAAAATACCGGATCGTACACTGGAGTTTGCCCTGATCGATCAGGTGTTTGATCGCCAGCGCAGCTCCCAGGCTCCCCACCGCCAATAAGTTATGCCCGGCCCCATGACCATACGGGTTATCGGACCCGACCTGCCGGTAGGGGACAGCCAGGTTGGCGGCATTCCGGTCGGCGTCGTATTCACCGAACAGACCGATCACCGGTTTACCCCTCCCGTATGTGGCGACGAACATCGTGGGGGCTCCCGCCAAATTCTCCTCAACACGAAAACCTTCGGAACGCAGAATACCGGTCAGTAGTTTGACAGACCTGAATTCCTGAAAAGATGGCTCCGCCAGCTTCCAGAGCGAATCACTGTATTGGTACAATTGTTCAGCCTGAATGTCCAGAAAGCGCAGCATCGCCTGTTGATCGTCGGTCAGGGTGGGCTGGGCGAACGCAGACAGGCAGCAACTGCTCAGCAGACCAACCAGCCACCCTGTTACTCGTTTAGTCATCATTCTGATAGTTTTTAATTGGCTATTGAAATAGCGGACCATTAGCCTTTATTGACATTGACTTATAAAAGAAGGTCGGCAAGCTAAGTGGTCCAGCGCTTGAGTAGGCTGCGGAATCCCTGATATTATTCTTATTTTTGGCTGAGGCCATCCGCTGCACCGTTGTTTTCTATGAGGAAAGTTTTCCGGATTAATGCCCTTGAAGTCGATTGCTGGACGCTGGAACTTACCGGTCCAGACGGTGTTCGCCATAAGCTGGAACCCAAAATCATCGACGTGTTGCATTACCTGGCCCTCCACCAGGGCGAGCTGGTTAGCAAAGATGAACTCCTGCAACAGGTCTGGCCCGATGTCGTCGTCAGTGATGATACCTTACACCAGATTATATCGAAGATCCGCCGGCTGACCTCCGAGCGGTTTCCCGGTCTGATTCAAATCGAAACCGTTAAAAAACGGGGGTATCGCCTGGTTTCATCCGTTGACTGGAACAATCACGAGCCAACGCCCGAACCGATGGCGCCCACCCTTCCAGTCCCGCAGCCGCATAAACAGCCCTCCCGACTGTTCCCGACCCGGTTTCGGTGGTGGATATTGGGGTTACCGTGCCTCCTGGGCCTGACGATATGGGGAATAGCCATCTACCGGGAGCGGCCCACGCCCGGTCAAACGGAGGTCATCACCGCCGTTTCGCTGCCGGGCGAAGAACTGTGGGCCGACGCTTCGTCCGACGGGACCCGTCTGGTGTTTGCCAAAGACGGATACGGTGCCCGGCGTCCGGTGGGCAAGTCCTTGTACGTTGCCTCCTTTCCCGGCGGGGTGCCCACGCCAGTCACGCAGCCTGCTCCCGGTAGTAAAGATCTGTTTCCGGTTTGGAGTCCAGATGACCGGTTTGTGTATTTCATCCGCATCCTGTCCGAAAACGCTGCGGTTTTATGCCGGATGCCAGCCGGTCGCTGGCCGGATGTGCAGCAGCTTTATCACTTGTCCAGTCCTCACCTGATCGGGCTAGACATTCACCCTGACGGAAAAAAAGCCGTGTACGCCTATCGGGCAAGCCCCACTCAGCCGTACCGGATTTATTCGCTGACGCTCGACACGTTTGTCGAAGAGCAACTCTCCACTCCACCGGCCGGGATTATCGGTGACATGTCCCCCCGCTTTTCGCCGGATGGGACCCGGATTTCCTTCAAACAGCAGGTGACTGCCGGGAACGAACGCTTGTATACGCTGGAACTCACCAACCGGCAGGTTCGGCCACTGACACAACCGTACCCTAAAATCAGCGGTTTTTGCTGGCATCCCAATGGCAATCGGGTTCTGTTTGGCGCTTCCCTGACCGGAAAAAGCAATTTATGGTCGCTCGATGCCCCCCTGGCTTCCCCGACGCTGGTTCTTTCGACCGGCACCAACCTTTTCAATCCAATCGTCGCCGGATCGTGGATCGTCTTTGAGCAATACGAAGCCGACCGCAACCTACGACGGGTTTCGCTCGACCGGCCACTGGAAGTCCGGCTGTTATTTCCGCAACAACCCGGTCGGCAATACACCAAAGGGCGCTTCCTGAATGGAGGTCGGAAGGTGGTCTACGTCTCCGATCAGAATGACAGGCCCGAAGTCTGGATCTGGTCAACAACTGATGATTCGCCCCCCAGGCGGCTAACCGGTTTTCGGGATGAAACGATTCGGCACCTGACCCTTTCTCCGGATGAGCAATGGGCCTTAATTGCTGTACAAAGCCTTCGCCCCGGCAAAGTGGACTCTCGCTTTGTCCGGGTTCACCTGGTCAGTGGGGCCGTTGATACGCTGTATGCCGATCAGCAGTTGAACGCTCATCCAGCCATACATCCCTCAGGGCGATACCTGGTCTACAGTACGCTTCGAAACGGCCGCTGGGAATTGTTCCGATTACCGCTGGATAAAACCGCCCCCCCTGAAACATTGGGCATCGAAGGCTACGTGAGCCAGTTTTCGCCCGACGGGACTTACCTGCTGTTCACCCGAAAAGGCCAACCGGGTTTGTGGCGCGTCTCGGTGGGGCGTTGGAGCGCGGTAACACCGATATGCCCGGATCTTTCCCCGCTCGACGAAGCTGGCTGGGTGCCGACACCCAACGGTCTGGTCCGCATCCGACGGTCAGGAGGGCACTCCCAGTTAGTCCTGGAAACATCCAGCCCCCACCGCCAGCAGGTGCTGCTGGATACGGTAATCTACGAGTCCGGTGATGGTCTTTCTTACGACAAAACGACCCGTCAGGTGTTGCTTACCGTTCCCATGAATCCACAGTCGGACCTGAAAGCCATTGGGTTACCAAACTAAAGCAGCCTGGGCTTAGTCCCATTCGCAGGAAAAAGTGCGTCGTTGTGCTTCCGGCAGCGAATAGACCTCGGCTTTCAGAATGCCTTTCCACTCGTTGTACCATTGGGAAGAGTCCCGGGCGGTATTGTAGATGGCGATGAATTTGGTCATGCCCGGATTGAAACCGAAAATTATCCGTCCAATACCGTCCGGATCATCCCAGGTGCCGGTCAGTAAGCCCTGGTGCAGCGTCCCGCGAATGATGCCCCGCTTTCGGTCGGGCGTGACGGTGAGGAGGTAGCGGCCCGTCACAGAATCTCCTTTCAGGGTGAGGTCGACCGGGCCAACGGACGTACAAAACTGTAGCGTTCGCGAAGGGGCCGGTTTGGTCTGAGCCGCTACCGGATGGCTGAGCGCACCGGCCAAAAGAACGAAAAAAAACATTTTCATAGCAGAAGAAATGGTTCGGTAAAAAGAATCCGTTTGGGTGGACCCTTACCGACAAAGAAAAACACCCCCGCCGGAAGCAGGCTGAGCTTTTGCTAACCAAATGCTGATTTTACGCTGAATAAAGAAGGGACACCTGCTGTTGGTGTCACAACACCCGTCGAACCAATGCTGTCATAACGTATTCATCCAGGCCCGGAACTGGTTCACCTTGCTTTTGCTGACCAGGATTTTTTCCGAAGGAGCCGGTTCCACCTGCAGATAGAGACGCCCATTGAAGTAGTACCGAACCTCCCGGATGGCTTTTCGATTAAGTAAGAATTGCCGGTTGGCCCGGTAAAACTGAGCGGGGTGTAAGACATTGCTCAGTTCTTCCAAACTTTTCTCTTCCATCACCAGCGACACCTGGTCGAATTTCATCCCCCGAACCACTTCATAGCGGACTTCAAACCAGGCAAATTCGTCGGCGGTCACCGGAATCAGGCGGTCTTTGAACGGGATCAGAAAATTACGTTTGTATTTTTTCTCACCCTGGATAAGCTGGCTTAGTTCGGCCAACAGTCGATTATCCGGGGATGCTGGTCGGCGGTCGGTCAGGCGCGCGTATTTTTCCAGGGCACGTTGCAGTTGTTCCGGGCGAATGGGCTTGAGCAGGTAATCAAGGCTGTTGACCTCAAAGGCTTGAATCGCATATTGATCGTAGGCCGTGGTAAAAATGATGGGAACGTCGGTTTGCACCTGTTTAAAAATGCTGAACGAAATGCCATCGGCCAGGTAAATGTCCAGAAAGATGAGGTCGATGGCCGGTTGTGTGGACAGAAACGCAATGGCTTCCTCCGTATTGTCAATCACGCCCACAAACTCAATGGAATGGGGTAAGCCACGCAGCAACGTCATGAGCTGCGTGGCCGCGTGGGCTTCATCTTCAATGATCAATACGCGCATGGCTTAAGGCAGTAAAGGAACGGTCACGGAAAACGTGTCGGCGGTTTTTTGAATCCGGATTTCCCGGCCCGACAGGTAAAGACAGCGTTGATTCAGATTCGCCAGTCCCAGGCCGGTCGAAAGTTCGGGATCTTTTTTCACCTGAAGGCCATTGGTTACGGTTAATGTATGGTCGATGTTGGTCGCAAGCCTCACCCGGAGCGGCTGCCGGGACGAAGCCACGTTATGCTTGATGGCGTTCTCCACCAGCATCTGCAACGCCATGGGTGGTAGGCGACTGGTATGGCAAATCGGATTGATGGCCAGCTCAAACCGGACTTTTTCGCCGTAGCGCCCGGTCAGCATGGCCAGGTACGATTCCATAAACTGCATTTCCTCTTCCAATGTAACCAGATCCACCGTGCGGCTGGTCAGCGTATACCGGAAGACATCCGAAAGATGACTGACGAAGCGGGATGCGGCCACCGGGTCGTGCAGAATCAGGGCATTGACCGTATTGAGCGAGTTGAACAGAAAATGCGGATTGACCTGATTTTTCAAGAGCTCGTACCGGGTTTCCGCATTGACTTTCAGGAGACGCTCGTTGGCAATCCGGACTTGTTGATTATGGAATGTCAACCGAAAAAGGTACGCTACCAGGACGACCAGCAGCACCTCCAGAACCATCGAAATGCGGAAGAAAAACCGGAACAGTCGTTCGTTGAAGGGCGGCTCGAACAGGGAAAGATGCAGGCGGATGAACAGGGAATCAATCCCCGCCAGTAAGCCCGCATTGACCAGCCCCAGCATGAGGTGTCGATTGATTCCTTTCGGCAGGCCCGACACGCCGGACCAGCGCGGATGCAGGTTGACCAGCAGAAACAGAACGGCGATCAGAAACGAGTACAGCGACCGAATGCCAAACTCAGCCCAGGAAAAATCGATGCGCCCTCCCCGGCTGGCAAACGAAAGCAGGGCCAGCCGGGGCAGGGCAAACAGCAGGGTGATCGCCAGCGAACCGAGCAGAATGAACCTTCCCCGGAACGGAATCGAATAGGGGTGTACTGGATGCATGCGTTAAAGATAAACGATTTATCGGGTCCGAATGGGGTTCGGACCCGACGGAGACCGGTATGCCCTCACGGGAGTTGATAACGCGTGAAGAAATCCCAGATGATATCCGTTGCCTGGATCGCCGACGAGGGTTCGTCGGCCTGGGGCCGGGCCTTTTGACCGCCCGGCCAGGAGTGCCCGCCGTCTTTGGTAAGATAAGCCTGAATGACGGATTTGGGGGCGCAATCGGTCCACTCCCGCAGACTATACCCGGCATTGTCGACCCGTGTAACCGGCGCCGGACGGCAGGCGTTCAGCCCGGCCCAGACGCTTAGCACCGAATCGACGGGCGGAAAGCGATACCCGCCCAGCCCGATGCCGCCCTGGTAAGGCACGATGGTATCCCGTACGGAGTGAATGTGCAACAGGGGGACCGCCCGACCGGGTCGACACGGTTTGGCCACGATCATCGTACTACTCACGGCGGCCACGGCCGCGATCTTATCCGATAACTCACACGCCAGCCGGTAAGCCATCATGCCCCCGTTCGACATGCCGGTAACATACACCCGTTTGGGGTCAATCCGGTAGTCGGCCCCCAACCGATCGATCAGATTACGGATGAACCCGATGTCATCGATCTGATTTTCTTCCGCATACCCGCAACAGGCTCCGGCATTCCAGGTTCGCAGACCCAGCGGACCGTCGCTGGGTACCGCTTCCGGGTAGACAACCACGAAAGATGCCTGGTTGGCCTTTTGGGTGAACAAATAATCTTTTTCGAATTGCAGGGCGTTGCCGCCAAAACCGTGCAGCCCGATGACCAGGGCAAAGTCGGCGGTTTTATCGTAGTAGTCAGCCGGTAACTGAAGCACAAACGTTCGCTCCCGACCACCGACGGACAGGCTTCCGGTAAAGCGGTATTTCCGGTCTTCGGGAGGTTCGTTACGATCCCGGCAAGCGCCCATCCCGGACAAAAGCACGAGCAGGCACCATCTGATTACGTGTATCATACAAAACAGGTATCGGTCTGTGAAACAAAAGATAATCATTGCCGGGAGGAACGTCGGTTTTTGAAGTCTTTCTCCCGTTGTTCCTGCTGTTGTACATAGAGCTTGTATTGCTCCCGGGTCAAGACCTCTTTCATCTGTTGATTGCGCCGATCCCTTAGTTCTTTGAAGGTTCGGTATTTACTGAGCCGCGAGCCGGTTGCGTTTTTTAGTTCCGCCAGGCCCTGTCCGTACGTCTGGTGGATGGCTTCTACTTTGGGCTTCTGCTCTTCCGTGAGATTGAGGGCGGCCCAGTCCGCTTCCAGTTTAGCTTTTAGCTGCGTTTTTTGTTCAGTCGAGAGGGTAGTCTGAGCCTGAAGACTACCCGAAAGCAGCAGCACGATAACGGCGGAGATAAGAAAACGTAGCATATGAATAATGGTATGAAATGGTTGATGGCCCAAAACAAGTCGTCCCGCTGGCAACAAGCCAGCAAAAACAGGTCGAAAGCACCGATTTGACGGGCGAAGCTATTGGATAGCGGGTGGACACGCCCGCTGCGGAACGGCTGTAAAACCACTCCCTATCTGGAGGAAAAAGAAAAGGGTACGGATTCGGGATGAGAAAGCGACTCTCGGTTGCTTTCAGGCTCCGGGTTCAGTCTGTCCGGCTCACCGGCCGATTTGGCGACTTCGCTGCGTATTTGCTGGATCAACCCGGACTCCTTATCGAAATTTGGGTATCCGGTTGCCCGCAAAGGCCGGGGCAATCTTTGTACTTTTTTTTGATACGTCTTATGAAATCAACCTGCATTAGCATGGGGCTTTGGGCCGCATTGGCCCTGAGCCAGCCGACTTTCGGAGCGGCTCCCGAAACCGCTACATCCGCACGGATACAACGCCAGACGGTAGTCGTACACCATCGGTACCGGGCCTATCCCCGCTGGGGCTACCGAACGACGGTTATTCCACGATCAACCACCGTGATCTATCACGGGCGTGTCGGGTATCGCTATGTCGATGGCGTATTTTACAAACCGCTGGGCCGAACGTTCGTGGTGGTTCCTCCGCCGGTCGGATTGGTAATCCCGGTTTTGCCCGCCGGTTTTGTAACCATAACCATCGGTGGTGCCCCTTTCTTTTACCATTATGGTACCTACTACGTGAAGGTTTCGGGGCAAAATCAATATAGGGTGGTACCGCCCCCGGCGGGCGCGCAAGTGGATTCCCTACCGCAAGGGTACGAGAAAATCGTGCTCAATGGGCAGACGTATTATGTCCTCGATGGCATCTACTACCAGGCCCGTATCCGTGAGAACGGCGAGGTGGCCTATGAGGTCGTCGGCAACAAAACCCGGTCGGAAATTTAAACCCAAGTACATTCCGGCAAAAAAGCCCAAAACATGGACCGAATGTTTTGGGCTTTTTTGCGGTAAAACCAACCGGTTGGTTTTACGGTCGCATCAGGCCATAAGACAGCCCCACGTAAAAGCCATTGCTGTCGTGACCAGGGTTGCGTTCCTGGCTCGGGTGGTTGCCATTCGACACATGAACATGCCGGGCACCGACCATCAACGCCGTTCGGGCAGTCAGATTGACTTCAGCCCCCAGGCCATACCGGGGTGAGCCGTTGAGCCGGGTACCCGTTCGCGGTTCTGAAAATACGCCGTACCCGGTGGTAGGCTGCGGAAAAGGCTCGGCGAACAGGATGAGCCCGGCTCCCGCGTCGAAATACAACCGGAAACCGGGGCGGTTAATCGGATAAAACCGAAAAAATGGCCGCAGCCCGACGCCCCAGGTATGATTGAACGAATCCCTGGGAAGATAAAGATTTGCCTCCGCTCCCATCGACAGCCAACGCCGAGCCTGGAATACGACGCCGACATTGGTCTGGTGCATCGTGGTATACGGCGGAAAATATCCCCACGAACTTCCGCCTTCCGCGAACACCGAAAACCGGTTGCGGAGTGTTGTGTCTTTTTTCGTGAGCAGCAAACCGATCAGGGCCGCTCCGGCCGGTAAAATAATGGCGCTGGACGTATGGAGATTGATGGGTTCAAAACCCAGCGGATTTTGATACCATTTCGTGAAAGGCGGGTATTTCAACCCTTGTGCGCTGGCAAAAGTGGAGCAACCGACCAGCCACAACAGACATCCGAAGCGTAAGATTTTCATAGGCGTACAGAACAGTAGAGAATTTAGCGGATGGTCACGCCTTTTCGATCGACGGTATGGGCGCTGAAATAGCCCAGCGCACCACCGCTGAGGTTGCTCGGCGGATTAGTCGGCGAAACGCCCTGGTTGATGTTGTCGCCCTGAAGCTGAGCCAGGCCGTTGAAGTAGTCGAAAACCGCCTTTTCAATGCACTGCATTTCCACCACCATCGTGTCGCCGGTCTCAATCGTAATGTTTTCATCCCGGATCGTCTGCTCAATCCGATTGCCGTTGGTAAATACATCGGAACGAACAAAGTACGTCCGCGAAGGCAAGCCGTTCTGGTAATTGATGAATCGGTAATAATTGCCCGGCGTGGCCGGATCGGTGAAGGTGGCCACGGTCCGGATTGATGTTTCATGCAGGCGGTTATCCGTCGTGTAGCCAACTGCCTCCAGCGGCACTTTGGTCGGCATGGTAGCCTGGGCGGTGTACACCTGTTCATTCACGGTCACCCGAAGTCCATATCGATGGCCCGGCACCCCCCGAAGTTTCGAGGTCCGGTAAACACCCGGAAACGGCTGGGTTAAGGTGTCCCGAACGCCATCCGTCTGGTCTTCGAGCACCACCAGGGCGTTGGTGACGGGTGGGAATTCGTTCGTATTGTCGACATCGACCGTCTGCGTGATGCGGACTTCGCTTAGGCTGTCGAGGTCGTTGATCCGGCCTTCAATGACCAGCGCCGGAGCGGTTTCATTCAAATCCAGGTGAATCACATCGACGCAGGACACCAGACAACCGGCCAGCGTGATAAAAAGAAGCAAACGTACCATGGGGATTAAAATTTAAAGTTGTAGGTAACAGAAGGCACCATCTTGAAGAGCGTAATCCGCTGAATCTCGGTTTTGGAAGGATCGTACGAATCCTGTTCAAAGTTGATGGCGTAGGGATTGGCGCGGCCGTAGGCGTTGTACAGCCCAAACGCCAGGTCGGATTCGAAATTTTTCCGTTTTCTGAATTTGACCGTGGCCCCCAGATCCAGCCGGTGGTACGCGGGCATCCGGTAGCCGTTGCGCTCAGTGTAGTTGAAAACCACCCCGTCGTCGATCCGGTATTTGCCCGTGGGGAAACTCACGGCACTGCCGGTGTTGTAAACAAAGGTGGCCGAGAGCGTCCAGCGTCGGGAAACCGGGTAGATGCCTACCACCGACAAGTCATGGGTGCGGTCCTGCCGGGCGGCATACCAACTCCCATTGTTGATGCCTTCGATCTGCTTTTCCGTCCGGGAGAGCGTATAACCGACCCAGCCCGTCAACGTGCCGGTTTTTTTCCGCAGCAGCAACTCCAGTCCGTAGGCCCGGCCTTTGCCAAAAAGCAGTTGGGTTTCGAGGGCATCCGTAAACTGGAAGTCGGCGCCGTTTTTGTAATCGATCTGGTTCTGAAGCGCCTTGTAATACGTTTCGGCGCTGAATTCGTATTGGTTATCCCGGAAGTTGTGGAAAACGCCCACCGCCACCTGATCGGCAATTTCGGGCCGGATGAGGTTGCTGCTCTGCAACCAGCGGTCGTTGGGCGTCGAGGTGCCCGAGTTCGAAATCAGGTGCAGATTCTGCACATTGCGGGTGTAGGACGCCTTGATCGACAGGTTATCGTTCAGCACGTACGCGGCTGCCAGACGAGGTTCGGGGTTGAGGTAGTGTTTGACAACCTCTCCGGACGCGTACGACAAAGTATCTACGATGTTCTGCCGGTCGTCCAGCGTGTAGTAATCACTGCCGCCCAACACCAGAAACGAGGTCAGACGCAGGCCGTATTCGAGCGAAAACTTAGGCGAAATCTGCCACTTGTCGCTGACGAAAACCGCACTTTCCAGCGAATAGCGGCTTTTTTCGTTCGTGTCGTTCACGCTGGAATTCTCGCTGGTGGCCGTCCGGTTGCGCGGGGTGATGGTGTGGTGAATCACGTTGGCCCCAAAGCGCAGGGCGTGGGCCGGACTGGGGTAATAGCTGAACTCCTGTTTAAGGTTGTAATCCCGGATGGACGATTTCAGGCTGAAGTCATTGCTGCCGTTCTGGACGCCGACCTGGTAGTCGTACTGACTGTAAATCAGCGAGGTGTTGCTGAACAACTTCTCATTGAAAAGATGGTTCCAGCGCAGCGTACCGGTGGCGTTACCCCAGTCGATGTTGAACAGATCGCCCAGGCCGAATCGATCCCGGCCAAAATAGCCCGACGCAAACAAGCGGTCTTTGGCCGAAAGCGTGTAATTCAGTTTGGCATTCAGGTCGTAGAAGTACAGCGTGTTCTGGTTGATGTCCGGATCGTTCGACAATTTCAAAAAGGCATCGGCATAGGTCCGGCGACCCGTTATCAGAAACGAGCTTTTGTCCTTCGCCAGTGGGCCTTCCACGTACAATCGGGAAGCAATCAGCCCAATACCGCCCCCGGCGTGAAACGTCTGGTTGTTACCATCGTTCATCTTGACATCCAATACCGACGAAAGCCGTCCGCCATACTGCGCAGGCATGCCGCCTTTAAAAATGGACATATCTTTGATGGCGTCGGCGTTGAAGGTCGAAAAGAAACCCAGCAGGTGCGAGGCATTGTACACCGGCGCTTCGTCGAGCAGAATCAGGTTCTGGTCGCTGTTGCCGCCCCGGACGTGAAAACCGCTGTTTCCCTCGCCCGCCGATTTGACGCCCGGCAGCAGTTGGAGGACTTTCAACGGGTCGCGTTCGCCGAGCAAAACCGGGATCTGTTTGATGTCGGCCATTTGCAGCCGTTCGACGCCCATCGTCGGGTTGGTGATGTTTTCATTGTCCGCCCGGCTCCGAACGACCACTTCCTGCAGTTCGTTTGCCGATTCCGACAGCGCCAGATCCAGCCGGGTACTGGCCGTTAGGCTGACGGTTTTCGTGGCCGTCTGGTACCCCATCAGGCTGATTTGAAAGGTATAGTCGCCTTGTGGAAGTGTCAGGGAATAAAAACCGTATTCGTTGCTGACAGTCCCGACGGTCGGTTGTTGCTGGACCCGAACCGTTGCGCCGATGAGCACCTCGCCGGAGCGAGCGTCTTTTACCGTTCCGCTCAACGTAAACCGGGATTGCCCCCAGGCGGTGCCCCGGGCGGTGGTCAACGTACAAAGCAGATAAAAAAGAAAGAGGAGACGTTTATCAAAAACCATATGAATGTAAGTCGTTTACGGTTCCAAAGTGACAGGAAATGTGTGGAAGGGCCTACACGTTTAGACGTTAAACGGACAAAATGGAACCCGAAGCGGCCAGGAAATTGCCCGAAAAAATCACTGCAACCAAAAAAGCCACCGCGTCAACGGTGGCCTTCAGGATAGCACGATAGATACATGAACAGATTTACTTCACGAAGACAAGCAAGCGGATACTAAAAGTTGTTTAGGATTCATTCGAATTTCCCGGTTGCTTCAGGAAGGTATGCCGCAATAGCCCAATCAGTCCGCCAAACAGCAGTTTAAACGGATTGGGGCCCGTGTAAGCGCCGTCGACGCCATAGCGGACTTTTTCGCCTTCCGGTTCATACGTTCCCATCATCCGATCCCAGATAAGCAGAAAACCGCCCAGGTTTTTATCCACGTACCGGTCATTCCGGCCGTGATGCACCCGGTGGGCCGCCGGAGTGTTCAGAATCCCTTCCAGGAAACCAAGTTTGCCGATGGCTTCCGTATGCAGGAAAAATTGATAAAAAATGTTGAGAAAGACACAGGTAACCACCATCGACGGACTAAAGCCCAGCAGGACGCAGGGAACAAAAAAGAACACATTGAACAGCGAATACAACCAGTTCAGGCGGTAACTGGTGGTCAGGTTCATGCGTTCCGCCGAATGGTGGGTCACATGAAATGCCCAGAAAAAGGCGATTTTGTGCGAAGCAAAGTGAAACCAGAAGTACATAAAATCGACCAGTACAAAACAACCGATCCAGACCCAGCCGGTTTCGGGCAGGTGAACGGGCGCCAATCCGTAGAAAAAGTCCAGGATAATCAGTTGGTAGCCCAGCGTGACAAACTTGCGGGTCAGGACAAAACCGGTCAGTAAAAACAGGTTGGAGCAGGTTTCGCGGGTCTCGTACAATTTTCGGTTTTCGGCCCAGTTCCAGATCATCTCGGCCAGGACCGCCAGGACGAAAACGACGAGAAAAATGAGTCGGTAACTCCCCAAATGATCGTTTATAAGCATGGCAAAAGGTATTTAGCGTCCTACTCTTCACGAAAAAGTTTACGCTAAAAAAGCCCGGACGGGCCGACGACCCAAGCCAATTTTGCCCGGAACGGACAAATTCGGGGGCGAAAGAGCCCGTATAGGTGCTCAATAATGCCCTCGCTCCCGGTCAGCGGTTTTCCAGCCAATGCAAAAAACTGGTGGATTTTTCCCGGCTGATGAACACCGTTTCCGGTTTGATGCTCCGCAGTTTTACGGCCAGTTTACGGGCGAAATACGGTTCGACTTCCTTCACGGCCTCGAAGGCAATGATGTACTGGCGGTTGGCCCGGTAGAACTGGCGCGGGTCGAGTTGCTCTTCGATCACGTCCAGTGTTTGGGAAAGCGGCAGTTTGCGCCCGTCGAACGTGATCAGGAACGACAAACTGTCTTCGATGATGAAATAGGCAATGTCGCGGGTCTGAACCGGGAATAACTTTCCTTTGAAGGAAACCAGAAAACTGCTT
Source organism: Larkinella sp. VNQ87 (assembly GCF_049445795.1). Classification (NCBI taxonomy): domain Bacteria; kingdom Pseudomonadati; phylum Bacteroidota; class Cytophagia; order Cytophagales; family Spirosomataceae; genus Larkinella; species Larkinella sp. VNQ87. The sequence continues at coordinate 315,500 of NZ_JBMSDT010000006.1, read as the reverse complement.
TTTCCGCCGGATGCCGGGCGGTTTTGGCTAAACCAGTTGAGCAGCTTTTGGGGCCAGTCGCCAAATTGCTGACGCAGGAAGGCCAGTTTGTCGAGGCTCCGTTTAAGGTCGGCTTCTTCGAGCGGTTTCAGTAAATAGTCGATGCTGTTGACCCGAAACGCCTGTAGCGCATACTCATCGTAGGCTGTACAGAAAATAACCGGGCTGCTGATCTCGACTTCCCGCAATATTTCGAAACTCACGCCGTCGGCCAGTTGAATATCCATAAAAATCAGGTCGGGGGGCGTGTTCCGGCGCAGCCACTCGATGGCGGTTTCGACACTGTCGAGAAAGGCGCAGATCTGGATGGTCGGATCGATTTTCTGAAGCATGGCCGCCAGATCATGGGCTGCGTTGGCTTCGTCTTCAATAATGAGCGTTTTCATGCGTGGATTCGCGGGTGATGAGGGGAAGAATGACCCGAAACCGGTCGTCGGTTTGTTCCACCTGGATACCTTGTCCACCCAGGTACGCATAGCGGTTGTTGAGGCTGTGTAAACCAAATTGACCGGACGGTTCGGGCGTCCGTTTGAGCTGAAGGTTGTTCTCGACCCACAAAGCATCCGGCGGCTGGTGACGGATGCGGATGTGCAACGGGCGCGTCAGCGAAACGACGTTGTGTTTGACGGCATTTTCGACCAGTAATTGCAACGTGGCTGGCGGAATAGGGGTCGACAACAAGGCGTCCGGCACCTCAATCTCGATGCGTAAAGCGTCGGCAAAGCGTATTTCGAGCAGAAACTGATAGGCTTTCAGAAACTGAAGCTCCTCGTCGAGCGTCACCCAAGTCTGCTGCTGGAGCCGCAGCAGATAGCGGAACACGTTGGAAAGCTGCATAATATACGGCAACGCTTCCGGCTGGTTGTTTTTGACCAGCGTTTTCAGCGTGTTCAGCGTATTGAAAAAAAAGTGCGGATTGATCTGCTGCCGGATCGCTTCCAGTTGCGCGTTGAGGTTCTCCTGTTTCAGCCGTTCGTTTTCCAACTGCATCCGCTGTTTTTCGCTGAAGAGTTCCACCGTGTAGTGAATCAGCAGAATGGCCGTGATGAGCGTGAACGATCGTAACAGTTGAAGTTGTAACAGATAGTTCCCCACACCCGCCTGGGGTGACTGATTTCGAAAACCGGGTGGCTGAATTGGCAGGATAGCTTGCTGGGATAACTGATTGACCGTATACGCCACGATCGACATGAGCAAAAAACCAATGACATAAACCAGCACCACTTTTTGTAGCCTGGAGAAGTGTTTGCCCAGCCAGTCGGTCAGCCACCAAATCAACAGACTGAAGGTAAAATTGTGCACAAAGGCGTAACCGAGATTCAGCCACTCCGTTGACGTAAAGCCCACCAGTCGCTGCAAAAAACTGAATAGGCCCGTGGTCAGCGCAACGGCCAGCGGCAGTCTTTGTTGAATAAAAAATTGTCGTTTCAAGGGTCGATGGGTTAGATGATCAGGCCAAAACCCGGAAATGCCGGAAAGTTAGGCATTCGGCGGGATTCAGACGAATCGAACCCAACTCAACCGGACAAGCCCGGCCCTCAACCGGACGAATGGCCCTCTGAACAGGCCTAAAAGCCACTTCGCACGCCCTTTGAATCGAACGGCGTATCGCCTAAAACCGGACAACGGATCGACGGCCAGGGATGAACGGCTGGCTTCTTATTTTGTCCGCTTCGCTGAATTTCGGCTGTTTGCCGGTTCGGCTGCGCCCCATCTTTGGCTCGTCAATAATCAAACGCAGATACGCCATGATGAAAATCGTAATGCTAACCACCCTGCTATTTTTTGGATGGAATCGATGGCCCTGGCCAACGAACGATGGGGACCGGATTGTGGGCCAGTGGTACAGCGAAGACCGCAACCAAAAATACGAGATAAGCCGGAACGGGACTACCTACTCGGCCAAGCTCGTCTGGATGGCCGAACCCAACCACCCCGACGGCAGCCCGAAACGGGATGAAAACAACCCCGATCCGGCCAAACGCCAGCAACCTTTGCTGGGAATGACGGTTTTCTGGGGATTGACCTACCGAAATGGCAGTTGGATCGATGGAAAGACGTACAGCCCCAAACAAGGGCGTACGGTGGATTGCTCCCTGCGTCTCCGGTCGAACAACGAACTGGAACTGACCGGTTCGATCGGAATTGTCAAGCGCTCCCGCACCTGGAAACGGGCATGAAAACGTACCGAATTGTGCTGGGGGGATGGCTGGTTGCAATGGGATCGTTGCCCGGTATTGCCCAGTCGTCTTTCCAGCGTTTCGACGAAGTCTGGCAGTATGCCCAACAACACGCCCCGGATCTGCGGATCAAGGCGTTGGAGCAGCAGAAAGCGGAAGTTACCCGAAAAGCAGCCGACGGGCAGCGGTTGCCGCAGGTAGGGTTGTCGAGTATGGCGCAGAATAACCTGAATCTGCCGATTACGCCCGTTCCCGGCGAAATTCTTGGTCAGCCGGGCACGACGATTCCGCTGCAGTTTGGCAAAAAATACAACTACAACGCTGTCCTGAACGCCCAGGTGGATCTGCTCAACCTGACGAACCGGTTTAACCGGCAACAGGCCCGGCTTAGCCAGGAACTGGTCAGACATCAGGGAAATGTGGTATGGCAAACCTTGCGCGAAAACCTGGCGTCGGCGTATTACCAGCAACTGCTCGCCCAGCAAGCGGTCCGGGTTGCCGCCGAAAACCGGACCGCTTCGGATACGCTGGACCGGTTGGCGGAGCAAAAACTGACCGAGGGGCTCATCAGTGCGGTGGAACGAAACCAGTCGAAAGTGATTCGTCAGACGGCCTGGGATAGCTGGCGCGACAGCCAGCAACGACTCGAAGAAGCCCGGTGGGCGCTGGGGCAACTCATGGGTTTGCCGCCCGACCAGCCGCCCCAGCTCACCGAACCGGCAGAAAGCCTGCTCCCCGATAGCGCCCAAACCGGCCTGCCACTTCGGTCCGACCCGGCCATCGCGCTGGCTGAAGCACAGGCCCAATTGGCCCAAAGCCGCTGGGATCAGCAGCGTTGGAGTGCGGTACCCCGCGTGTCGCTCTACGGTAGCCTGGGCTACCAGCAGTTTCAGGACAGCTTCCGGCTCAGTTTCGGACCAGGTGCCTGGAACCCGAACTCGCTCATAGGCCTGCGGCTGGAAGTGCCCCTGTTTACCGGTTTCTCGCAGCAGAACAACCGACGAGCGGCTCAGATTGATCTTGAAATAGCCCGAAAACAGGCAGAAACCACCCGGCAACAGGCTCAGTTCGCGGAGTTGAAGCTGAAAGGTCAGGTGCGGTTTGGGGCTGAAGCCGTTGCCGGGGCTGCCACCACAGTGGCGTTGTACCAATCGACGCTGACGCTCACCCGGCAGCGTTTCGAGCAGGGCCTGGTGGGGCTGGAAGCCTACCAGACGGCTTTCCGTGATTACCTCAATGCCCAGATGAATTACCTCAACCGACTGGCGGATTACCAGGCAGCGCAGGCGGTTTTTGCATCACGACTACCTGAATGACCATGAAACCGTTTTTTTCTACCGTATTCGGACTTTGTTGGCTGGCCGGATTGACCGGATGCCGCCAGGAAACGGTGACCCAGCCGCAGCGACGTGATGTGATCGACGCCGTGTTTGCTTCCGGAACCCTGATGCCCCGCGATCAGTATACGCTGACGGCCCAGGTGGAAGGCTACCTGGAACATAAATACATTCAGGATGGCGATAGCGTTCGCCGGGGTCAACTCTTGTTTCGGATAACCGACGAAAGCGCCCGGGCCAACCTGACGAGCGCCCAGGCCAACTACGAACTCGCCCGCCAGAATGCCGCCGAGCAGTCGCCCCAACTGGCTGCGCTGAGAACGCAGCTTGATGCGGCCCGCCGGAAAATGCTCACCGACTCAGTCAACCGGAACCGATACGCAGTCCTGCTTCGTACGCAGGCGGTCTCCCGCGCCGATTTTGATCGAGCCGAGCTGGCCTATACAACCTCCCGGGCCGACTACCTCGCCACCCAGCATGATTTGCAAAACCTGCGGCAATCGCTCGACAATCAGCAGCAAACGGCCCGTGCCCAGTGGATCGGTCAGCAGGAGAACTACCGGAATTTCACCTTACGCAGTGAAGCCGATGGGCGGGTGCTCCAGACCCAGAAAGTGCCGGGCGAACTCGTCCGGAAAGGCGACGTACTGGCCACGATTGGCGCGGGGCCGCTGGAAGTCCGCCTTTTTGTGACCGAAGACGATGTGCAGAAAGTACGCGCCGGGCAGTCGGTATTGGTGGAACTGAACACCCAGCGGGGAACGATCTACCCGGCGACGATCACCCGGATCTATGCTTCTTTCGATACCAAAGAACAGGCGTTTCGGGTCGATGCGGTTTTTAAACGCCCCCCGGCCAGCCAGCTTGCCGGGACGCAGTTGCAGGCCAATATCATCGTGGCCCGCCAAGCCCGGGCGCTGGTCATTCCGAAAGAATACATCACGGACGACAACCGGGTGCGGCTCCGCGACGGCTCCGAACGGCGCGTTCAGGCGGGCATCCGGGGCGATACCTGGGTCGAAATCCGGTCGGGACTCACCGAGCAGGACGAATTGGTACCGGTCATCCCCAAAGCACAAAGTGTATGAAACGCGCCGTGTTAACGCAAATTGCCTGGACACACCTGACCGCAAGGGTGCGGCAAACCGTCGTGGCTTCGCTGGGCGTCACGTTTGGCATTTCGATGTACATTTTCATGAATAGCCTGGTTTCGGGGGTCAACGATTTGCAAACCGACCTGGCTTTCAGTACGACGGCCCATGTTCGGATGTTCAGCGGAGAGCCCCGGCCCCGGCAGTCGCTGGTACGCCAGTGGTTCGGGCCCCAGGCCGTCGTTCGGCTCACGCATGAACAGGCCCAGCCGACGCCCGACTACATCGCCAACCCGGATCAATGGTTAACCATTCTGCAACGCGACCCGATGGTGCAGGCCGTCACCCGGCAGGTCAACGCCAACGTTTTTTTTCGAAACGGGCCAACGCAGGCCAACGGAACCATTTCGGGGGTCGATATTCTGGCCGAAGATGCCCTGTTCGATGTGCGGTCGACAATGCGACAGGGTGACCTGGAAAGCATCCGGCAGCAACCCAATGCCCTGTTGCTCGGGAGCCAACTGGCCCGGAAACTGGGCGTTCGGCTGCACGATTACGTCAGCATCATGACCAGCGAGGGCGTCATCCGGCCGTACGAGGTCACGGGCATTTTTGAAACATCCGTTGCCGCCATCGATAAAACCAAAGCCTACGCCAGCATTCCGGCGGTGCAGCAGTTGCTCGGGAAAAACCGTAGTTACATTACCGAAATCAAAATCAATCTGCACGATTATCAGCAGGCTCCCGCGTTTGCCCGGCGTTACGCGCATCGGTCCGGCTACTCAGTGGAAGATTGGAAAACCGCCAACCAGCAGATGCAGGCAGCTTCGTTTCTGCGCGACATCATTTCGGCTTCCGTCGTTTTTACCATCCTGCTGGTCGCCGGTTTTGGTATCTATAATATTCTGAATATGACCATCTACGAAAAAATTAAAGACATTGCCATCCTGAAAGCGATGGGTTTCTCAGGCCGTGACGTGACGCTGATTTTTCTGCAACAGGCCCTTTTCATCGGCTTGCTGGGCGGATTGGCCGGGCTGGCTTTGGGGTGGGGAATTTCGGCCCTCGTTGATCAGGTACCGCTGCGAATGGCCAATGTCGACACGCTGCCCGTCAATTTTCGCCTGAAAGACTACGTGGCCGCCTTCAGTTTCGGACTGATTACAACGACACTGGCCGGTTATCTGCCCGCCCGAAAAGCGTCGCAGGTTGATCCTGTTACCATTATTCGCGGCTGATCCATGCACTCGTCCATTGTCTTACAAGCCGACTCCATCGTCAAGTACTTTCAGGAACCGCAACCGTTCCGGGTACTCCAGGACGTCAGTTTCACCGTCAGGCGAGGGGAATTTCTGTCGATGGTCGGGAAATCCGGCAGTGGCAAATCGACCCTGCTCTACATTCTCTCCACGATGGATACTGACTATGAAGGGAGTCTGACGCTGAACGGCCAGCGACTGACGGGGCAGCCCCAGAATGCGCTGGCTCGTTTCCGGAACGAGCACATTGGCTTCGTTTTTCAGTTTCACTACCTGCTGCCCGAATTTACCTGTCTGGAGAACGTGATGCTTCCGGCCCTGAAACTGGGCCAATACGCCACCGGGGAGATTGAACACCGGGCGATGGAAAAGCTCCGGTTGCTGGGCATCGACAGCCAGGCGATGAAACGGGCCAGCCGCCTGTCGGGTGGCCAACAACAGCGTGTAGCGATTGCGCGTGCCCTGATCAACGACCCGGCGATTATTATGGGCGACGAACCCACTGGTAACCTCGACACCTACAACACTCACATCGTTTTTGACATTTTTCGGCAACTGACGCACGAAGAAGGGCAAACCATCATCGCGGTGACACACGATGACGATTTTGCCCGCAACAGCGACCGGGTCCTGGAAATGTCGGACGGCCAACTCGTAAACGCATGAAAACCAGTCTCATTCTCCTCCTGTTTAGTACGGCTTTTTTTCCGCTCCGGGCACAGCGGGTATTTGTCGCCACCCCACGCCCGGTTCGTCCGCACCTGGCCTGGGAACTGCATGTCGGTACCCAGTTGCCGTTGCAAAACGTCGTCGGTTTGTCGTTACGGCCCCGGACCCGCTGGTCGGCGTTCTGGCAAATCGGTTTTTCCTCGACCTGGTATACCGGCCTGTTGCTACAACAACTGGAAAAACGCCGACCCGACCAGGCGCAATCCTACCAGTACCTGCGGGCCAACCTGCAATCGGTTTCGGGGATCGGTTTCGGCGGACGTTATCATCCGGGCAAATGGCGGTTGAGTCTCTGGATGCAGACGCTCAATTATGCCGTGAGCGGGACAGCGGCCGAACTGGTCAACAACCTGGCTCCGGACCAGGCCGAACGCATCAATGAACGGGTGGAAGACTACCGGGACCGCTTTCCGATTGTGGGCGATTTCTACGACGAGACCCGCCTGAAGCCTACGGCGAACCTGACCCAGCTCGGGCTCAATGTCGGGCGGCATTTCCGGGCCCCCCGGGTGGACCGGCTGGGGGTATCGCTGGATTTCGGTTTTCTGGCTACGATAGGGGTCAAAAGCCGCGTTCGGTCGGAAGGCGAAGGGCTGGTCGGCCGTTTCATTGCCGGCAACATTACGCCTACCGTCACCGAGCGTCTGCGGCAACGCTTTGAAGGCTTGCTGGTGCCCAACGTGTCGCTCTCGCTCTCCTACCGCCTAACCGGCCCGTTGCGATGAAAACCCGGTTCGGCTGGCTGATTGCCAATCTGGTCGTTACGCTGGCGCAGGCGCAGGATCGTTCGTTGGTATCGCTGGCGGTCAACCACTCGCCGGTGGATCATGCCCTCACCCACTCGCTGACGAAGTACACGTTCAACCTGAATGCCCCCATCCGACGGTCCGAACACCGGACCTGGCTTGCCGGACTCAGGACCGAATGGCTGCGGGCGGGTGGGTTGCCGGGCGGGGCCGAGTCGTTGTTTGGGTTATCCGCTCAGCTCATTCACCTGCATTCGTTCAACGAACGGGTGCAGGGCCAATTTCTGGCGGGTAGTGGACTCTATTCCGATTTGGCAGGCCGGGTCGGGGCGGCCTGGCGGTTCACAACGGCCTTTCGGGTACGCGTTCAGCGTTCCGACCGACTCAGCTATGCGGGCGGTTTGGGCTACATTGGGCAGTTCTACGGTCATATGCTGATACCGACGCTGGAAATCGACCAGAAAATAACGGAGAAATGGCAATGGCGGGCGATCCTGCCCGCTCGGTTGCAGGCGACGTATAAGCCCCGGCGTCGGCATGAGTTTTCAGCCTCCGTCGGGGGAAACAATGATTCGTACCGGTTGTCGGAAGAACGGCTGAGACGTTACGTCCAGATCAGACAGGTTGAAGCTGGCGTCGGTTGGGAATACCGGTTGCTGGCTTATCTGTCGCTGCAGGTGCGGTCGGGGTATTTCGTCCGTCGGCGGCTGGAGATTTACGAAGCCGACCAAAAAGGGGTAGTCAGCTTTGGCCCCTTCATTGACCTGGGCGACAACAAGCGAACCGCCACGTTTTCCATCGCCGATCCTGCGCCTTTTTTTCAGGTAACCGTGGCTGTGAAGTAACGCCTTCCCTTTTTCAACCGAAAACGGTTTTCGCTGAAAATTGGGCGATCCGGCTTTCGTAATTGTAGTTGTAACCATTTAAAATCACTTTTCAACCTATGCGTTTCTTTCGAAAAAAACCGTTCCAACGATGTATTCACGGCCTGGTGGGCTGGCTCCTGGTGGGTCTGATAAGCTGTCAGGTCGAGCCGGTTGATCCACCTGTCGATCCGTCAACGGTTCCCACCGATGCCGCCCGGGGCATCGTTTCGTTGTTTGATACCTACCAGACGGTCGCCCTTTCAGAACTGCATTACAACCAGGAAATCTGGGATATCGTCGAGCAGGTTCTGGATCATCCTGACTTTCAGCGGAAGGTTAGAACTATTGCTTTCGAGGGGGGCAACTCTTTGTATCAGAGCCTGATGGATGCCTATACGCAAGGCGGTGAAGTGTCTGAAGCCGAAATCAAGCAGGTTTGGCGGAACAATACGCAGGTCAACACAACCTACGATGCCCCGGTGTATTTACGAATGATTAACCACGTCAGAAGTCTCAATCAAGACCTACCGCATGACCAGCAAATCCGGATTCTGCTGTTGGATCCCCCCATCGACTGGGCGCTCGTCCAGGGGCCGACGGATTACCTGCCTTTTCTGACAGAGCGCGAGTCAAGCATGGTTCAGGTTCTGGAGAAAGAAGTGTATCAGGCAAACCAGAACGTTCTTTTTGTGGCCGGAGGGCCACACGTCGAACGCAGCAAAGCCGATAGCCGGACCAAAAGCGCCCTGACCCAACTGGAAGAGAGCCATCCGGGAACCACGTTTACAGTCGCCTTTTACAGCGGGTTTGGCGTGGAAGAAGAGGAACTTCCGACGGTGGAGAATTTGTTTGCAACCTGGCCCAAACCCGGTATTGGCCTGCTCGCAGACACGCCAATCGGAGAGCTCCCGGCGAGCATCAACACAGCCGCCAAAGGCCCCGACGGTCAACTGATTGATTTGTATCCCGGTATGCAGTTAGAGGAGATTTTTGATGCCATCATTTACGCCGGCAAGCGCGCCGAATTGTCGACTTCAAGTCCTTCGCTGGGCGTCTGTACCGGCAAACCCGAGGATGATGAATGGAAAACCGTTTTGCTGCAACGGCAAGTGCTGGTGGATGTTCCCCCTCCGCTTCGGGCCACGCCGGAAAGTATCTGTGAACCGCTGCCAGCTCGCTATTTTGATCAGGCTATTTTTAAATGACTTTTTCCGGCAATGGGGTAAGGCTGTCAATGCAAGGCAGTCCTTACCTTTGTCTAAAAAAGATCAATACCCTCACATGAACACGCAAGGCCGATGAAGTTCAACACCGTCATGCCAAAAGCGCTCCGACCCTTTTACAAACGGGAGCTACAGTTGTATCAGGTACACCTCAACGTCGGGAATCTCCCGCTGGCGTGGAGACACCTGGAAAGAGCGCACATCCTCGGACAGGCTTACCCGTACGAACATAGCTTCGTGCATTGGAAAATGCTTCTGTTCGGACTAAAAATCAAAAGCTTTTCCGAGGTGCTGGGCCAGATTCCGCGCCTGCTGGTGGGCGGAGTAAAATCGTTCGTCGGGGTCATTCCGGTTGGCAACCCCGGAGGCTCGAATGTCCCGGCTCTGAAACCGTTTCCTATTCAGGAGGATTTGCAGGTTATTTTCAGACAGGCAGGGATTGAGCCCGTGAATTGATTTGACCAGCGGAGCGTTATCGAATTCGTCTGGGCCATCTCCTCGAACCCGCGCACAGGCGTCCTTTCAACAGAAAAAGTCAACCGGGAGTCTTTCCATCTTTCTGTCAGCCATGCAGATTCATAATACGTTGCCTACGATGAACTCCAACCGGGTTCAACGGGTTAGCCAGTCCGAAACCTCTGTCCTGGTGAACGCACAGCTCAGGTCACCTTATTGCTTTCCCGAACACGAAGGCTTGACGGGGGTATTGCTCACCCTGAATGGCAACGTCCGCTACACGATTGATCAACAAACCTGGCGATTGCAAAGCCGGTACGGATTCCTGCTGAATCAAGGGAGTTCAATCGGTTTTGAAATCGAACCGGGCCGCGTCCCTACCCACGTTTGCCTGATTTTCTTTCACCGCGAATTGATGAAAAATGTCTTGTCGGCGCTGACCCACCCGAACGAACTACAGGACCCAACCCGGCCGGAATCCCTTGAGTTTGTGCAGCGACGGTATACGTACGGTGAACTGGCTCCCCAGGCTTTACTCAACTGGGCCGAACGTGAAAAACCGAACCAGAGAGACGGCGAAGAACAGGCCTATTTCTTCTTTGAGCGACTCGTCCGAGCCAACCGTCACCACCAGCGGCATAGGCAACAACTGCCCGTTGTAAAAGCCAGCACGCAGAAAGCATTGTATGCCCGGTTGTATGAAGCCCGTCACCTGATCGACGAGCAGTATGCCCAGCCCCTGACGCTTGAAACCATCGCCCAGCAGGTGGGTTTAAACGCCTTTCACCTGCTCCGGCGCTTTGCCGACCTGTTTCACCAGACTCCACATCAGTATCTCACACAGGTCCGGTTGCGTCAGGCCCGGCATCTCCTGCTTGCCACCGGTTTTTCGGTAGCCGAGGTAAGCTTTCTGGTTGGTTTCGAAAGCCTTGGTTCATTCTGTGGCCTCTTTAAACGGCATTTTTCCTGCAGCCCCGCCCAATTTAGAAAACGGTACAGACGGTAACCAAATTCTCAATTTTCGAGAAAATCAGGACAAAGCGGGCGGCTACCTTTGTGCCAGAACCATCCCGTGTAGTGCCATGACACTGACAACTCACCGGAGTTTATGTGATGAAACATTTCTCCTGGAATTCGAATCCACAACCCTCGATAAACATCTCTTTACGCATGAGGCCCACATACGGCTCGCCTGGTTGCAATTCCGGCAGGCGTCGGACTTCCAGCAGGGCCTGGACCGGATTACCACCCTGCTTCGCCTGTACGCAATAGCCCAGGGAGCTCCTGAAAAATACCATCAAACCATTACCGTCGCTTTCTGTCGGATCATTTACCACCGGATGCAGGAGAGCGCAGAAACGGGTTGGCTGGATTTTCTTTCGGCCAATGAGGACCTGGCAGATTCCCGGGAACTGCTAAGCCGTTATTACTCGGCCGAAAGATTGATGACCGCTACTGCCCGGGTTTCTTGCCTTGAGCCGGATTTGTCGCCTTTGCCTCACTTTTGAACCCAATCACGGCCGGGCGAGTTTCTCCGAATGGGCAGGTGTTGTTCCGACCGGAAGTTTAAATGAGGGTTGTTACACAGAGTTTATCAGGGTTAATCAGAGTAGACCAGAGGACTTCTCTGATAATCTCTGATTAACCCTGTGTAACAACATTTTGAAAAACATGAGTAAACCAGATTTTGACGCCGTCGTTGTGGGTTCCGGTCCGAATGGGCTGGCGGCCGCCATTACCCTGCAACAGGCCGGGCTTTCGGTGCTGGTGCTCGAAGGCAAGCCCGAGGTTGGCGGGGGACTGCGCTCGATGGATCTGACGCTGCCCGGTTTTTTGCACGACACCTGCTCGGCCATCCATCCGCTGGCGGTCAACTCCCCGTTTTTCCGCTCCTTACCCCTGGCCGACTACGGCCTGGAGTTCATCGAACCGCCCGTGGCTGCGGCCCACCCGTTCGACGATGGCACGGCCGCTCTCCTGACCCGGTCGGTGGAAGAAACCGCTCGCTTGCTGGGGCCGGATGAACGAGCGTATTTGAAATTGCTGGGGCCCGTCGTCGAGCAATGGCCCCGCATCGATGCCGATTTGCTGGGTCCGCTGACGTTTCCGAAACACCCGATTGATTTTGCCCAATTCGGCCTGAAAGCCCTGCCTCCCTCGACCTGGACGGCGAACCGGTTTCAAACCAAACAGGCACGGGGCCTGTGGGCGGGCATGGCAGCCCACTCGATTCAACCCCTGACGAACCTGGCGACTTCGGCCATCAGCCTCGTGCTGATGACGGCCGCCCACCGGATTGGCTGGCCCTTGCCGAAGGGCGGTTCACGGGAGATTGCCCGAGCGCTGGCGGCTCATTTTCAGGCCCTGGGCGGAAAAATTGAAACGAGCGTCTTCGTCCGTTCGCTCGCGCAACTTCCTTCTTCCAGGGCGGTTTTATTCGATGTAACGCCCCGCCAACTGCTGCAAATCGCCGGTCACCGGTTTTCGTCGTTGTACCGCTGGCAACTGGGGCGGTATCGCTACGGCATGGGCGTTTTCAAGGTCGACTGGGCGCTCGATGGCCCCATTCCGTTTACGAACGAAGCCTGCCGCCGGGCCGGAACCGTCCACCTGGGCAACACGCTCGAAGAAATCGCCGACTCGGAGCAACAGGCTGCCGACGGTCGCCATCCTGACAAACCGTATGTCCTGCTGGCGCAGCAAAGTCTGTTCGACCCAACCCGGGCACCCGCGGGCAAGCATACAGCCTGGGCGTACTGCCACCTTCCGAACGGCTCGCCGGTGGACATGACCGATGCCATCGAACGACAGGTGGAACGGTTTGCTCCCGGTTTTCGGGAGCGGATTCTGGCCCGGAACACGCTGAGTCCGGCGCAAATGGAGGAGCACAATCCCAACTACATCGGGGGCGACATCAACGGCGGCATCATCGACATCGGCCAGTTGTTCACGCGTCCGGCCCTGCGCTGGTCGCCCTACCGCACCTCGGCCAAAGGGCTGTACATCTGCTCTTCATCGACGCCCCCGGGCGGTGGCGTCCACGGGATGTGCGGCTACCATGCGGCCCGGCGGGCGTTGAAGGATGTTTGGCCCGGCATTGCTTTTGGCTGAAATTATCAATAAAGTTGCTTTTGATAAATTCCCTCCTAACTCCCTGATCGGGTATGAACTGTTTACGAACGGCCTTTGCGCTGGTCCTGGTTTTCGCTGGTTCGCTCCTGGCGCAACCAACAACCCCGATGTATCTGAATCAGAAACCACCCGGTATGGTTCCGGTTGTCTTCGCCCCGGATCTGGTTTCTCTGAAAGATCATTACGAATACGGGTCGGTTTTTTCGAAAGATGGGAAGGAGTTCTACTATGCGGTGATCATCAATAAAAAACCGCAGATTCGGTGCATCCGGTTTGAGCAAAACGCCTGGACAGCGCCGAAAACCGTCATCGGCAGCGACAAATACGAGTACAATGACCCCTTCCTGTCGCCGGATGAAAAGCGGTTGTATTTCATTTCGGACCGAGCGGTCGACGGGAAGGGCGAAAAGAAAGATTTTGACATCTGGTACATCGAGCGGACCAAAGACGGGTGGTCGAACGAGCCGATCACTGCCGGACCAGCCATCAATACCGACAAGAACGAGTACTATATGTCCTTTACGAAAACCGGCACGATGTACTTTTCATCGAACGGCGGCACGAACGCGACAACCGACAAGAATTACGACATCCGGTTTTCTCCGTACGCCGGGGGAAAATTCCAGCCGGGCCGGAAAGTAGCAGACGCCGTGAACACCGAACATTACGAAGCCGATGTCTTTGTATCGCCGGATGAGAACTACATTATTTTCTGCGCCGAACGCCCGGATGGTCTGGGAGCCGGTGATCTGTACATCAGCTTCAAAAGCAAAACCGGTGCGTGGCAAAAAGCCAAAAATATGGGCAAGGTCATCAATACCGATTCTTACGAGTTCTGCCCCTTTGTGACCCCTGACGGAAAGTACCTCTTCTTTTCCCGAAGCGGAGATATTTTTTGGGTGGATGCTGCGGTTATCAATTCGCTCCGGTGAACCTGAGTGCATGTCAAGGCCTTCTTATTCCGGCTTCTCAGATATTAATAGCTCCCTGGCCTGACGCCTGTAAATACGCATCTTTCATCGCTTCCGAATATGTGGGATGAGCGTACGAAATTCGGCCGAGTCCCTGATCCGTAAGCTCAAACTCCTGGGCAATAACCGCTTGCCCAATGACATCAGCGGCTCGTGGACCAAAAATGTGTACGCCCAAAACTTCGCCATACTTCGGGTCCGTGAGCACCTTCACAAATCCCTCCGTATCCATCGCGGCTCTCGCCCGTGCACTGGCCGAATAAGGAAATTTACCGAGGTGATAGACAATCCCCTTTTCGTTTAATTGTTCTTCCGTATAGCCCACCGAAGCTACTTCCGGCCACGTATACACAACATTGGGAATCCGCTCATACTGAAGGTGCAGTTTTTGCCCGTTAATTACCTCGGCAACGAAGCTGCCTTCATCTTCGGCCTTGTGGGCAAGCATGGGGCCCGCAACTACATCACCAATGGCATAGATGGTGGATACAGATGTCTGCAAAAACGCATTGACGGGAATTTTCCCATTCTTTTCCACGCGCAAACCGATGGCTTCCAGCTTAAGCCCTTCCGTATACGCTTTTCGTCCAACAGCCACGACACAGTAATCCGCCTGAAGTTCCTGCTGTTGACCTGCCTGATCCTGAAATGTGACAACGGCTTTATCAGCTCGTGGAGTTGCAGCCATCACCCGGCTTCCCAGTAGAATTGTAATCTTCAATCGAGTCAAGGACCGGGCCAGCGCCTTACCCAATTCCCTGTCCATCAATGGGATCAGTGAGTTCGCGTATTCAATGATGGTCACTTCAGTTCCTAAACGAGCATAAACGGATGCCAACTCCACCCCGATGACACCACCGCCTATGATTACCAGCTTCCTGGGTTGTTGCCCGAGTGAGAGAAGTTCGGTAGAGGTAATGACTCGCTTTTTGTCGATGAGTATACCGGGCAAGGTCGATGGTTTGGAGCCGGTTGCGATGATAAAATACCGGCTTTTCAAAACCGTATTCTGCTCATTGCTAACAACTTGCAGTGTTGTCGTATCTACGAAGCTGCCCGTTCCGTGGAAGACAGTAATCTTATTTTTTCTCATCAAATACACTAAGCCTGCCGTATTCTGCGCCACCACTTCCCGTTTTCGTTTCATGAACTGATCAAAATTCAGACTGATTGGTCCGACGTCAATACCGTGCGCCTGGAATTGGTGCATGGCCTGGTAGAAATGTTCGGAGCTATCCAACAGGGCTTTAGACGGAATACATCCGACATTGGTACACGTGCCGCCCAAGGTGGCATATTTCTCAATAATCGCAACCCGATACCCCAACTGGGCCGATCGAATGGCAGCCGTGTAGCCGCCTGGCCCCGAGCCAATTACAACAATATCAAAGCTGGTTTCCATAAAAAAGCGGTTTTAGAGGAATCAATTCACGACGACCGAAGCTGCGGTTACACCCCGGCGATACCCCATGGGTGCCTGCCGGTAATACCGTTTGAAGAGTTTGTTCAGGTGACAGATGTCGGTGAAACCAAATTCGTCGGCAATCTGGGAAACCGTCAGCGTACTCAGGCGCAGCCGTTTTTCGACCAGTTTGAGTTTATATTGGATGATGTATTGCTGAAGCGATGCGCCCACCTGCTGTTTAAACAGCGTGCTGAGGTGGCCCGGCGAATAATGAAACACCTCGGCTAGCTGCTCGATGCGCAACTGATCCGGCTCGGTAATATGCTGGCCGATGTGGGCTACAAGGGCCTGGATCAGATCGTTGGATGGCTTCGCGGGCAGCGCCTTCAGTTGCGCCTGGGTCAGTTGGCGTTCGAGCAGATTCAACAAAGCCCCCATCAGGGAAGCCATCACGGGCGAATGAGGGCTGCGCTCGGTCAGAATGATTGTTAGTAACGCGTCCAGGTGCTGCTGATCGGCCGGGTTGGTGATCAGGCTCCCCGTGAGGCCCTGCGTTGTATACAGGCTGGCATTCCGAATATGCTTCCAGATTGTATGGCGGGTGTTGAGCAGCCCCGCTAGATACGACTCGGTGAAGGATAACAAACAGAACTGACTTTTCTGTTCAATGCAAAAGCAGTGGTGGTCCGCAGGCCCCAGCAGGAAAATATCACCGGCCGAATACGAAAACCGGTTTCCGTTGATGGTGTGAAAACCGCTGCCCCGCCGAACGACGATGAGTTCGTAGAAGTCGTGGGTGTGCATGGGAACCGCCCATTGCGTCGTTTCAAGTTGCTGGATCAGCAGCGGTTCGAATTGGATATGGCGTTTCATGGGAGAGGGTGTACAGGAGATGAATAAGTAGTCATTCAATCCCTTGCGAATGAAGTGCCATCGCTTTACTTACGATTCTATCAGCCACATAAACCCATGACTGTCAATAATTTAAGTAAATTATTAAAAGAAGACGTTGTGGTTATCGGCTCCATTATTACGGACACCCTCCAACATATTGGAGGTTAATTTCTGGAGTTACACAACTGAGTAGGATATGCGTATCTTTGGCTACGTCCGGAATGACCTGATGAGCAAGCGGGTTGCCTGACCGCGAACCCTGTTCCCCGATGAAGACCCCGGAAGAAATGTCCGTCAAAGATGAGCCGATTCCCTCCCCGACCTTGCTGATTGTCGAGGACGAGTTTATGATTGCCAACGACCTCCGGCGAATTCTGGAAAAAGCGGGTTACCGGATTGTGGGGCTGGCGGGTTCCGTTCCGGAAGCGATGGAAATCGTTGAACAACACCAGCCTGACATTATTCTGCTGGATATTTTTCTGGATGGCGACCAAACCGGCCTCGATCTGGCTCACTGGCTCCGCGAGCGCAATACGCCCTTCGTCTACCTCTCGGCGAATCTGACAGACCGGGTTTTGACGGAAGCCAAGCAAACCCAGCCCTTCGGCTTTCTGACCAAGCCGTTTCGCGAGAAAGATGTGCTGACCACGCTGGAAATTGCCCGCTACCGGCATGCCCACGGTGAAGAAGCCAAATCACGGAAACAAAAGGCCCTGCAAATCGCCGTCAACAACGCCATCGTTACGCTTCAGGACCGCGAACAACTTTGCCGGGCCATTGCCGACCAGATCAATTCGCTGGTGCCCTTCTCCTTTTTCAACCTTCGCATCGTTCGGCCCGAAGAAGGGTCCGGGTACTGGCTGATGCTCCGGCGAACCGGTCCGGCCACGTTCGAACGACTCAACCTGACGACCCTGCTGCAACGCGAACTGGAGCAGGAAGAGATCGAGAAACTGGAGCATGAGTCCGTGAGTCAACTGGCCGAACCGGCCGGAATTTTTACCGGTCCGGACCTGGATCGCCTGTGTGACCGTTACCAGACGGTGCGCTCCTGCTACGATCATCTGGGCGTCCGCTCCCTGGCGATTTTTCCCATTCACCTCAACCAGCAGGTGTCCGCTTACCTGATTCTGGCCAATACCCGGGCGGATAGCTTTACGCAGAAAGACTACGAGTTGGTGAGCCTGATTATTCCGCAGATTGCCCTGGCACTGACCAATTTGCTGGCTTATGAAGAGCTGGACGCCCATCGGCTGATCAAAACGACCGAGTTGGCCATTGTCACGGCCTTTCGAAACGGAAAGAACCTGACGGAAAGCATCCCCCAGGTGGCCCAGGCGCTAAATAAGCTGTTGCCGTTTGATTGGCTGGTCCTGGGTCAGCCGGACAAAACCGCACCGGAGCTGGAAATGATCGTTCAGAAAAAGGACAATGCGTTCGAGTTGATCACCGATCCGGCTCTTCTGAAATGGGCATTGGTCGAAAACGTAGCAGACGATGAGTCGGAACAATCCAATTGGGCCGGGACAACGCGGGGCATTAAATCGTCGGTGCAGGTTCCGGTCTTCATAAAAGGTCAGTCGCCCGTCCGGTTGGTACTCCTTAGCCAGGCTGCGTATGCGTATACCGCCAAAGACCACCGGATTTTGCAGGAAATTAGCCAGCAGTTGGCCATGGCCGTGGAAAACAGCCTGGCCTACGTGCAGATCAAAGACCTCAGTGAGCGACTGGAACAGGAGAAGACGTACCTGACCGAAGAAATCAAAACCGGCGCGAATTTCGAAGAAATGATTGGGAACAGCCCGGCCATGACTGCCGTTTTTAAAAGCATCAGCCAGGTTGCCCCGACCGATTCAACGGTGCTCATCCTGGGCGAAACCGGCACCGGCAAAGAACTCATTGCGCGGGCTGTACACACGCTCTCCGGCCGCAAAAAGCGGGCTATGGTCAAAGTGAATTGCGCGGCCCTGCCCACCCAGTTGATTGAATCCGAACTGTTCGGTCACGAACGGGGCAGCTTTACGGGAGCGACTGAAAAGCGAATCGGGAAATTTGAGCTGGCCGACGGCGGCACCATCTTTCTGGACGAAATCGGCGAACTGCCCCTGGAATTACAAAGTAAACTGCTGCGGGTTATTCAGGAAAAAGAAATTGAGCGTCTGGGCGGAAAAGGACCGATCAAAATTAATGTGCGAATCATTGCAGCTACCAACCGGAATCTGGAGGAAGAAGTGGCCGCCAATCAGTTCCGTCCGGACCTGTACTACCGCCTGAATGTCTTCCCGATTCAGTTGCCGCCGTTGCGCGAACGAACGGAAGACCTGCTCCCGCTCTCGCTGCATTTCCTGCAAAAACTAGGCAAGAAGTTGGGAAAACCGCTGACCGGAATTGCCAATTCATCCCTGCAACAGATGCGAAAGTATGGGTGGCCGGGCAACATCCGGGAACTGGAGCATGTCCTGGAACGGGCGGCCATCCTGTCGAAAACGACTACGCTGGAAATTACAGAACCGCTGCAATCGGCGTTCATGCTTTCAAAAACCGCAAACACGCCTTCTCCCCTCGTGGAGCCCTTGCAGGATACGATGCGGGCGGCTATTCTGGCCGCGCTGGCCCAATCCGGCAACCGCATCCGGGGGCAGGGCGGAGCGGCCGAACTGCTCAACATCAAACCCACGACCCTGGAAGCGCGCATGAAAAAACTGAACATCAATCCGCGTTCTTAGCCGACTGCAAAACCGTTCGGGCGGTTTTCGCGGCAGTATTGAATTGCAAGCTGATTTCCAGGCCGTTGCACTGGGTGATGTCCAGCGTTCCCCGGATCTGTTTGCTCAGGCCCCGGATCATCGTCAAGCCCAGCGTGTTGCTGCGCGTGGCATCGAAACCGGCGGGCAGACCAACGCCGTCGTCGCTGATGATCAACTGGTAGCGTTGCTCCTCCCCACAACTCAGCCGAACGGCCACCGTACCCGGGCGGTTTTCCGGGAAGGCATACTTCAAGGAGTTCGTGACCGCTTCGTTGATTATTAACCCCAGCGGAGTCGCCAGCGAAACATCGAAGTGAACATCCGGAACCGTGATCTGAGGATGAATGGTCTGAAACCGGTCGAAAGACTCGATCAGGTAATCGACAATCTCGTGAACGTACTCGTTCATGTTGATCTGGCCCAAATTGTCGGACATGTAGAGTTTCTGGTGGATCAGGGCCATGACCTGCACACGGTTCTGGCTTTCGCGGATGGCCGAAAGGGCCGTCGGGTCGTTGAGAAAGTCGAACTGGGAGTTGAGCATGCTGGAGATGACCTGCAGGTTGTTCTTGACCCGGTGGTGAATCTCCTTGAGCATCCACTCCCGCTCTTCCAGAAGCTGTTCTTTCTCGCTGAGCACCTGCTGCAACGACTGGTTTTTCTGGTCGATGAGCCGTTGTTTGGCTTCCAGTTGCCGGTTGGTACGCTGTTTCAGCCGGTAGCGATTGTAGGTCAATCCCAGCAAAAGCATCAGCAAAACCGCTCCGGTAATAGCAAAATTCTGAGTGGCCTGTTGTGCGGCATTTTTACTGGTCAGCAGTTGAATATTTTTTTCATTGACTTTCAGTCGTTTATCCTTCTTTTCGGTTTCGTACGCAATCTGAATTTTGGCAATCTCTTTGTTTTTGGTTTCGGTTAAAACGGAATCCTTGAAAGCGGTATAACGTCGGAAGTGGACAATCGCCGAACGGTAATCTGATTGGGCCGAATCCAGTTTAAACCAGTAATAGTGCGATAGAGCAATTAATTCCTTGACCCCGGATTGCTTAGCCCATTCATTATATTCAGTGATTAAGGGACGAACCTGATGAAATTGCCGCGTATCGATGTAAAAATGAATGGCTCCGGGGTATAAAAAAGGCAGGTTGGGTTCTTCTTTTTTATTCTGTTCTGTAATAAGCTGCTGAAATTGATTACAATACTTCTTTGCCTGAGCGTATTGACGGAGCATCCGGTAATTTTCGATGAAATAACTGGCAGCCCGGACGCGGTTATACAGATCGGTATGCGGATATCGGTTGGATAAATCGACAAGCAGGTCTAGCGAATTCTGGTATTGGTTTGTACGGAAATAAGCACCCGCCAGATTGAGTCCAACTGTCCAGATGGCATTTACATCATTATGGCGAAGCGCAATCGGCAGCGATTTTTTGTAATACGTTATAGCGGTTTCATACTCTTTGATATAATAATGGGTGCGGCCAAGGCGGTTATAAATGGTGCACAACTGAAGCGTTGTATCCTTGCGCAATTCGGCCGTTTTGACCGCTAATAACCCATAGCTAATGGCGGCTTTAAAATCGTTTACTTCAGTACTAACATGCCCTAACAGGTCGTATAAACCCTGTAAATCTTTGTGTCCGATTTTTTGATAAATCGTCAGGGCCTGCTTCAGCAAGGCTAAAGCCCGGGCATGCTCCCAAAGTAACTGATAGAAATCGCCTAGTTCCTTTAACGTTACTGCCTGTCGTTCCAGATTGCCAACTTGCTGAAACAGTCGCAAAGCAGATTCATACTGCTTGACCTTTTGCCTCAACTCTTCGTTTGAATTACCAAACGTATTCCCCATTTCCATGTAAGCCGCAGCCAGTTCGGCGCTATGATGGTTTTTTACAAAACGGTTTATGGCAGTTTGCCCAAACCGGCGGGCTTGCTGCACCTCTCCCTTCTCCCGGTAAGCCTGCGCCCCGATCAAATAAGCGTTTCCTTCGCCTTTGGTAAAGTGAAAATACCGGCTGATCGAATAGCCCTGCCGCACCAGCAACAGCGCCGTGTCCAGATCAGCCGCCCGTTCACCCGGTTTCATGATGTAACTGCGGGCCAGTTCCAGCAGCAGCTTGGCGCGGTTGGTGTCGGGACGGCTCTGTTTCAACAACACCTTCAGGCTATCGATGGAATGTGCCTGCGGTTGAGCTAGTACACCAGCCAGCGGAGTCAACAACACTCCGACAAAGAACAGGAAACGGAACAAGTGGTGCATAGGAGACGACAAGTTAGCGTAAAACATCGTCAAGGCTAAATGTGAGCGGATTGCTGAGCGGTTTTAGCCGTTTTTTTCACTAAATCAAATTGCAGGCTGATTTCCAAGCCATTGCACTGGGTGATGTCCAGCGTCCCCCGAATCTGTTTGCTCAGCCCCCGAATCATCGTCAAACCCAGCGTGTTACTGCGCGTGGCATCAAAACCGGCGGGCAGGCCAACCCCATCGTCGCTGATGACCAACTGATAGCGTTGCCCTTCCCCGCTGCTCAGCCGCACGGCCACCGTGCCCGGACGGTTTTCCGGGAAGGCATACTTGAGCGAATTGGTCACCGCTTCGTTGATGATCAACCCCAGTGGCGTCGCCAGCGAGACATCCAGTTCCAGGGGAGCAATCTCGCACCGGGTACGCACCGTATGCTCCCGGTCGAAGGATTCAATCAGGTAATCGACAATCTCGTGAATGTATTGCTGCATGTCGATCCGGGCCAGGTTGTCCGACTGGTACAGCTTCTGGTGGATCAGGGCCATGACCTGTACCCGGTTCTGGCTCTCGCGGATGGCCGAAAGCGCAGTGGAATCTTTCAGAAAGTCAAACTGGGCGTTGAGCATGCTGGAGATGACCTGCAGGTTGTTCTTGACCCGGTGGTGAATCTCCTTAAGCATCCATTCCCGCTCTTCCAGCAGTTGTTGCAGGGATTCGTTTTTCTGGTCGATCAGGAGTTGCTTGGCTTCGAGTTGCTGGTTGCTGCGCTGTTTCAGCCGGTACCGGTTGTAGATCATTCCCAGCAGCCCCGCCAGCAAAACGGCTCCCGCAACCGTCACATTGCGCGTGGTTTGAGCGCTCCTGATCCGGGCCTGGCTCAGGCTTTTATCTTTCTGCAACAACTTGATTTCCTGCTCTTTCTTAGCGGTTTTGTACTGAAGATTGAGGCTGGCGATCTGCTGACTTCTGGTCTGATTAAAAACCGAATCGTTCAGAGCCTTGTAACGCTGGTAGTGGCGAATGGCCATCGGAAACTTCCCCTGTGCCGAATCGACTTTGAACATCATCAAATGTACCTGAGCAGTTTTCAACGAGGTTTCGCCCACCTGATAGGTAAAGCGGAGGGCTTTATTCAGAAAATCACGGGCCTGTTCATACTGCCGGGTAGCAATGTAGAGGTTACCCAGCGCCAGGTAGACATTCGCCTGGTCGGACTTTTCCCGGACACGGAGCATTTCCTGGTAATACGTCTCCGCCCGCGCATACTGCCTGAGAGCCAGGTAACAATCCCCTCCGATTTCGCCAGCGATCCCTTTGTAAAGATCATCGGCAGGAGGAAACTCCTTTTGAATCTGCCGGAAAAAACGCAGTGCCTGTTCGGGTTTGTTTTGAGCAATCAGGTTTTTACAGAGGTAGCCGGTAGCCCGCCAGACATCAAAGGTATTCTTTAGCGTCTTGGCCCGCTCCAATCCGATCCGGAAGTATTGATTCGATTCGTCCAATTGAGTAAGATCCAGGTAGCTTACCCCCAACTTCCAGTGAAAGTAATCGATGGCACTTGTGTCCGCACAAGCTTTGGCGTTATCCAGGGCCAGCAATCCATAGGAAAGGGCTTCTTTGTAAAACCCCATCGACCGATACACCGAACCCATCAGGTCATACGTATAATGCAGCTTCCGGTAGCCGATGGAGCGGTAAATGGCCAGCGCCTGAAGGAGTTTATTCAGCGATTCGGCGGGTTTTCCCTCCCAGAGGTTCACATCGGCGTTGAATTTAAGAATGTATGCTTCTTTCCGCCGGTCGTGGGTCTGCTGGTAAAGCACCCGCGCTCGTTGCAGGCATCGATTCTTTCCCGGATAGCCCGCTTCGTCCCACGGGAACGTTGCGCTGTAGTACAACCAGTTTTCCGCTTCCAGGTGTCGGTAGCCCATCTTCTGGCAAAGGGCAATGGACTTCTCGAACGGTATTTTGGCGGCTGGTCCCTGGCCGGTGATCACCAGCAAACGCCCCTTCATATGCAGGTGCCGGACCCGGCCTTCGGCATAGTGCAGTGCGGTATTTATTGTCTCTATTTCTTTTAAGTACTGCTCAATCTGCTTCTTATGGTCATAAAGGTGCTTAAAATCATTGAGGTAATGTTCGCACAGGAGCAGCAGCAGGTTGACCCGGTTGGTGTCGGGTTGACTCCGTCGAAGGAGCGTCTGTAAACTATCCACCGCAGCGGAAGGCAACGGCATGTCCGGCTCTTCGGCTTTAAGCGGATAGCCGACGGTCATGAGCAACAGAAAGCACGGAATGGTATAGGTTGACAATCGAAAAAAAAGATTCATTCGAATGCGGTTTTCGGAAATAGGCGGTTAATCAACACGTAAAGCAGTGCCTGAAACAGGACTGCTCTACGGAACTTGCGTACGGTGTGGATCGGCTTTTTTCTTAAAGATACCTTAATAATCAATTGTTAGTCAACTTGTTAATCACTTTTATTTCATTCCTGAACACAGGTTAACCCATGCATACCGGCCCGGGAAGAATGTGCTAAAAAAACCGCCCGGTTTTTTCGCCGGATTACGGCCCCGCATCACCCACCCTGTGCCCGTTGCCCCCCGACCCAAAACCACGCGACCACCAGCCCAACCAGAATCGTCAGTCCAACGACGCGCGGGAGGTAATAGGACGTGGGCGACGGCATCGAGACGATTCCGTCTTCATCGGTGATAGCCGGTTGTTTGACGTACCGACCGCGCGAGGGAATGGACAGGCGCTCAAACTGTTGTCCGAGCCGGTTCAGACCTTCGGCCAGCTCAGGGCCGCGCACAGAGACACCATGCCCCGCACCCAGCGCTTGGGGCCTGAGTTCGGCCAGCCGCTGCACGGATTCGCGGGCCGCTTCCCAATCGCAGGTGAAGTAGGCCGGTGGCCCGTGAAACTCCTGCCGTTGGGTGGCCACCGACAAGCCCGAGTTTTGGTTGGTCGTGATCAGGGCGTCGCCCGCCAGC
Organism: Larkinella sp. VNQ87; assembly: GCF_049445795.1. Lineage (NCBI taxonomy): Bacteria > Pseudomonadati > Bacteroidota > Cytophagia > Cytophagales > Spirosomataceae > Larkinella > Larkinella sp. VNQ87. The sequence goes on along the minus strand of NZ_JBMSDT010000006.1, from coordinate 291,184 downwards.
AGCGTCCGGTCTTTGGGCCGGAAGAGCGACAGGTGCCCCGGCGAATGACCCGGTGTGTGGATGATCTGCCAGCCCGGTAACTCCGGAATCACGCCATTGGCCGGAACCGGTCGGACATGCCCCCGAAAATCCGTTGGGCCAATCGGGTAAAGCCAGGAGATGGTCGAAAACAGCCCACCGCCAATGCCCGGATCAGGGGGTGGATAGCTCGCTTTTCCCTCCAGGTAAGGCAATTCCAGCGGATGGGCGTACACCGGAACCGGCCAGTCAGGCAGCAGATCCGCCAATGAACCAACGTGGTCGATGTGCCCGTGGGTCAGCACGATGGCATCCGGCCAGGTCCCGGCACCAAAGAGTTCTTCGGCTTTTTTCCGGATACGGCCCGCGTAGCCCGGAAGACCGGCATCCACCAGCACCCAGGGATTTCCGACACCCGGTTTTCCGATAAAAAAGACATTGACAAAGAATGTTTTGATACCGGCCACATCGGCTACTACATCATAGCGCGATCCGGGTCTTTCGTAACGGTTGGTCTGTGCTTCCATAAACAATTCGTTGAAATCCGGACGTGCATAAAGTACCCTCTACCCCTTGCCCTCTGCCCCATGCCCTACGCCAAAAACTTCCGCAACTCAGCCGCAGCCTGGGTAATGTGCGAGCGGGTGCCCGGGACATTGCTCAGCGGGTTGAGCAGCCCCCAGTCGTGAATCATTCCCTGGTAGCGCACCAGCGTGACGGCGACGCCCGCTTCGTCCAGCTTGCGGGCGTAGGCTTCACCTTCATCACGCAGGACATCGTTCTCCGCCACCTGAACCAGCGTGGGCGGCAGGCCCTTCAATTGCTCGACGGTTGCCTGCAAAGGCGCTGCGTAATACGACCGCCGGTCTTCCGGATTGGGCGTGTAATTGTCCCAGAACCAGATCATCATGTTGCGGGTCAGAAACCGGTCGGTCGAGAATTGCTGGTAGGAAACCGTCTCGAAGTTGGCGTCCGTAACGGGCCAAAGCAGCACCTGCAAGCTGATTTTTGGCCCCTGCTTCTCGTTCGCCATCAGGGCCACGGCAGCCGTCAAATTGCCCCCGGCGCTGTTGCCGACCACGGCCAGCCGGGAACCATCCACATTCAGTTCAGCACTATTTTCGGCAACCCATTTGGTGGCGGCATACGCTTCATTGAGCGCCGTCGGAAACCGGGCTTCCGGCGAGCGGGTGTAGTTGACAAAAACCGCCACGGCACCCGACTCCACGACTAGATCGCGCACCAGCCGCTGGTGGGTCGGGAAGTCGCCCAACACCCAGCCTCCGCCGTGGAAGAACATAAAAACGGGCAAAGTGCCGGTGACGCCCGCCGGACGAACAATGTCCAGATCGATCGATAAACCGTCCTGAAGAATGGTCTGTTGGGCGAAATAGACGCCGGACAAATCCACTTCCACGGACTTTTGCGCGCCTTCCAACACGTGCCGGGCTTCGGCGGGACTCAGTTGCTCCATCGGTTTTCCGCCACCGCGGTTGAGCATGTTCAAAAACGCCTTGGTGCGGCTTTCAATGGCCGGATCGGTGGCCGGATTAATGGGTTCGATGGCGGGAATAACCTGTTCCATGCTATAGATTGAAAAAAGTGGGAAATGGCCTAATGTTGAGTCAAGGTTTGAAAACCGGGTAGGATCAGTTGATCTCCTTGAGAATGCTCACCAGTTCGTCGGGTTTGGCCCAATAGGGGCTGTGGCTCGTGTTCATCGTGAAGACTTTCACGACTTTTCCCGCGTAGGCATCCAGCATACGCTGTTGCAGGGCTGGCGTAACCCCCTCGTCTTTCAGGGTTTTGATGTAGTATTTGGGGATCTTGCCGAAGTTCGCTTCGGTCAACGTGACTTTGGCTCCAAAAACCGCCAGCGGTTCGGGCCGGGTTTTGGCCACGACCTTCTGAATTTCGGCTGAGGCATCGACGGCAAACACCTGCACCAGCACATTCGGGGGTAAAGAAGCCGTCACGCCACCCGCTTCGGGGTGCAGGTTTTTACCAATCAGGCTCTCGGTATCGGACGACGCCAGTTCGTACAGGGTCTGGTCACTTTTTGGCAGGAAAGCACACAAATAGACCAGCTTCTCAATTTTGGCCGGAATTTTCTCGGCGACGCCCGTCACCACCATCCCGCCCATGCTGTGGCCCAGCAAAACGACCTTGCCCGGAATGGCATTGATTTTCTCGATTACCGTGTTGACGTACAGATCATAGCTGGCTTTCTCAACGGGCGTTTGATCGTCACCGTGGGCGGGTAAACTAAACGCAACGACGCCGTAGCCTTCTTTTTCGAGTTTGGGTTTGATCAGGTGCCAGGCATACGCATCGGCAAAGGTGCCGTGCACAAACACGAAGGTCGGCTTGGCGGGCTCTGTGGATGGGCGGTCGTCGCAGGAAACCGCCAGAAAAGGACAAGCCAGGACCAGGAGAAGCAGTAAAAGTTTCATAGTACAGATGTGGTTATGGATAAAAAATGAACTTGAATTCGTGAGCCGGTTTAAACCCGGACGGCCTTGTCGACCAGCACTTTCGTATTGAGCCAGTCCAGAATGTAATCCGCGTCTTCCTGCCAGGTTGGAAGCCCCAGGACATAGTGATTACGGCCCGAAAAAAGCTTGTAGTCCAGCACGGAGCCGTTAAATTCGTAGGCCCGGTAATTGCGGATGTTGAGGTGGGCGGGCGTAATGTGATCCAGATCCCCCGCCGTCAGCAACAAGGGTGCGTGCGGTTTGGCGTAATCCACTTTGGCCACATTCGTGAGGGCGCCCCTCGCCACGGTTTTCGATTCCGGAATGATGTAGGTTTCGTAGGAGGCTTCCTGCTCGTCGAGTGGCATGCCGTTTACGAACGCGTACTGCCAGTCTTCGAACGACATCAGATAGGTTTCTTCCAAATCGGTGAAGATGCCCAATGATTTCCAGCCTGCTTTCAAAAACGAAAATTCGTACGGAAACACCCCCAGGGGCGGAATGGAGTGAATGGCCACACCGGCAGCCGCCAGATCCCGGTTTACCATAATCTGTGTCAGCATTCCACCGTAGGAATGTCCTATGACGATGGGCTTCTCGGGCAGCTTGGTGATGAAGTCCACGTAATGGTCGACCAGTTCGGCTAACGTCAGCAGGGCCAGCTTGGTGTCGTTTGGCTGACGCGCCCGGAGTTCCGCAGCCGGAGCATCCTTGTAAGGCCAGGGCGGTGCATGCGTCGTGAAGCCTTTGCTTTCAAAATACGTCCGCCAATTGTCCCAGCAGGTATGGCTGACAAAAGCGCCGGTAATGAACACGACGGTTCTTGAATTGGAAGTTTTCATACAGGTATGTTTGTAAAAATCGTGGAAAAGCAACAGAACAAAGGTCGTCCGGACGTACAGAGATTTACCGGTAAAAATCGACGGGAATGTGGTACGAATCCGGGAAAAACTGGATCATGAAATCAAGGGTTAGGCCGAAGCAGAACGGGCCTGAAAAAGAAACCAACCAACAGCAAGCCCGGCAGGACCACCACGCCCAAACCCAGCCCTTGTGCCGCGAACGCTCCCAGAAGGCAACCCGCCAAAAAGCCCAGAATCAGCACGATCTGCCGGTTCAGGCTTTCCCGTTTGGCCACCGAATCGACCTGTAAAATCAGGTCGATGCTATCCAGGGCTGCCTGCGTCACGTTGCCCGTCATGACGGTTGACGGTCCGTAAGTCTCCCGGCTGTACAGTTTCCCAAAGGTGTTTTGCAGCCCCATCGCAAAAACGATCTGTAGCGTAATCAGCGGCAGCATCCAGGCAACGTCCGTTGAATGGTCGGCCATAAAAGCCTGCATGCCGCTGCCAATGAGCAAAAAGCCTTCTAACCGCAGCAATCCGTAGGGCGTCGGTAGTTTCTGGTCGATCCAGCGCCCGATCATTACGGCCAGCACAAAAACCGGGAAGGTCAGCAGTTTCAGCCAGGCCTGGGTCTCCGACCGGTTGACCAGATCGTAGGCCAGCACGATGAAGTTGCCGGTTACGTGGGCGGAAAAGACTTCATCGGCAGCAATGAACGTAACCGTATCACAAAAACCGGCCACAAACGTGAGCAGGAAACTAACATACCGGACGGAGAGAACGGGTTGCATAGCCGTCAGCGTCGATGCGCCCGCAGCATCCAGGCCATCTTTTCGTGCGTTTCCATCAACCCGGTGATAAAATCACTGGTTCCGAGGTCTTTCAGTTCCTCGGCAAAGCGATTGATGTTTTCCCGCAACCGAATGATCAGGCTTTCGTGATCGGCCAGCAATTCCCGGATGAAGCCCAGGCCGTCGTTGTTTTCGTGCAGGCGTTCGCTCAGGTGCGTCAGCGCCAGAAATTCTTTGAGCGTGGACGGCGCGTAATGGCCCAGCATCCGAACGCGTTCGGCTACATCGTCCAGAATTTCGTCCAGTTGTTCATACTGAGCCTCAAAAAACCGGTGCTTGTCGTAAAAATCGGGGCTTTCCACGTTCCAGTGCGCCCGGCGGGTTTTTACGTACAGAATAAATTCATCCGCCAGAACCGTGTTGAGGAACTGAGCGATCTGGCTAAGATTTTCTTCTTTAATGCCAATGTGTGGGGTCATCGTGCGTTCGGTTAAAAATGGTAAGATCGGTTGAGAATCGACCAGAGGTACTGATCGACGGAGCGGGTTCCGGCACCCAGGAGCAACAGGAGCAGAAAACAGAGCGTATACATGAACGGAATGTCCCGGACCTGGGGCGAGTCGTGCCGGTGGACCACGGCGTAGCCGATGGCAGTCACCCCAATGACAGGCAGCACCACCAGGCGGGTCGCTACTCCAGCCATGACCAGAAACGGAACGACGGTGTCCGAAACCGTCGCAACCAGGTTGTTGAGGGTAGGCGGCAAGCCCAGCGGGTTCGGAATCGATTCCGGTACGCCATTCGTTTTCCGAAGCTTTTTTAACCCGTGAACCCAGAGTAACTCAACGGCCAGCAGCACCCGGAAGCCCAGCAACGCCCAGTTGTTGAGTTCGCTGCCGACGTCCGAATACAAAACCGCTTTGATCAGATCATTCATAACGCTCATCGGTATACGCTTCGTTAAAAAGCAAAGCAGGAACAGCCCAACGCGCCCCAGAACGCCGTGTAATTGGAAACGGGAACGGTGCTTTTCCGCGCCAGATCATGCTGGTGACCATGTACCCCGCAACTGCCCACGCACTGGTGAATGGCAGGACTCGTTGCCTGCGGAGCCGACGAAACCGGAGTCAGCGTAACCGGTTGCCCGGCGGGTGAGTAATACCCATTATAGCGTTTAGTGGGCGACCAGTCGGGCAGCACCGGAATCGACGGGGGCGCAAACGAGGAGAAGTCTCCTTTAGCATACACAATCCTGCCGCCCAAAACCGTCAATTCGGCTTCAATCTGCTTAATTTCCTCCTCCTCCACGCTGAAATAGTCGCGGTCCAGCACGGCCAGATCGGCCAGCATCCCGGTTTTGATCATGCCTTTTTTGTCCTGTTCCGACGAAAACCAGGCGCTGCCCCGCGTGTAGAGTTCAAGCGCCGTTTCGCGGCTTAGGCGGGTTGTTTCGTTATAAATCTGTAAACCACCGACGGTTTTGCCCGCCGACAACCAGTACAGGGTCACCCACGGGTTGTAGCTGCTAACCCGCGTGGCATCTGATCCGGCGCCTACCGGAACGCCCATATCCAGCATCCGTTTGACCGGCGGGGTGTGCCGGGCGGCTTCGGCCCCGTAGCGGTCGGTGAAGTATTCGCCCTGAAAGGCCATGCGACTCTGGATGGCAATTCCCCCGCCCAGGGCTTTGACCCGCTCGATGTTGCGTTCGTCGATGGTTTCGGCATGATCGAAGATCCAGGGCAGGCCGTCGAACGGAATGTCCCGGTTTACTTTTTCAAAAACAGTCAAAAACCGGGTGATGCTTTCGTTGTAGGTCGCGTGCAGCCGGAACGGCCATCGGTGCTCGACCAACAATCGGATGACCCGTTCCAGTTCGGCCTCCATTGTTTCGGGCAAGTTGGGCCGGGGTTGCACAAAGTCCTCAAAGTCAGCCGCCGAAAACACCAGCATTTCGCCCGCTCCGTTATGCCGGTACAGGTCATCGCCCTGATGGAGTTGAACGCTTTTTGTCCATTGTTCAAAATCTTCGTACTCCTGTTTGGGCCGCTGCGTGAAGAGGTTATAGGCGATGCGAACGGTTAGCTGCTCGTTTTGGTGCAGGTCGTGAATCACCCGGTAATCGTCCGGGAAGTTCTGAAAACCGCCCCCCGCGTCGATCACGCTGGTGATGCCGAAGCGGTTCAATTCCTTCATGAAATGCCGGGTCGAGTTGACCTGATGCTCATACGAGAGTTTGGGGCCTTTCGCCAGGGTCGAATACAGAATCAGGGCATTGGGCGTCGCCAGAATCAGGCCGGTGGGCTCGCCCCTGGCGTCTTTCTGAATCTGGCCACCGGGCGGGGCCGGGGTGTCGCGGGTATAGCCAACGGCCCGCAAGGCCGCCCGGTTCAGGAAAGCCCGGTCGTAAAGATGCAGAATAAAAACCGGCGTATCGGGCGCGATGGCGTTTATTTCGTCGAGCGTCGGCAGGCGTCGTTCGGCAAACTGAAACTCGGTCCAGCCCCCGACCACGCGCACCCACTGCGGAGAGGGCGTACGGTCCACCTGTTCTTTCAGCATCCGGAGGGCATCGGCCAGCGACGGAACGCCATCCCAGCGCAGTTCGAGGTTGTAGTTCAGGCCGCCCCGGATCAGGTGCGTATGCGAATCGTTCAGGCCGGGAATGACCCGCTTCTTTTTCAGATCGATGCAGGTTGTCTGATCGGACGTGAACTGGATGACCGTGGCATCGTCGCCCACGGCCAGAAATTTGCCGTCGCGGATGGCCACCGCCGTGGCCTGCGGGTTTTGCCGATCCACGGTATGGATCAGGCCGTTGAAAAAAATCAAATCAGCTTTCATCGCTTGTTGTCAGTCAAAAGAGGATACCGTCAAAAACCGGGTGGTTGCTAGAACCTGAACACGACCCGGCTATTGGTGAACAGGGCATTCGTAGCCGCCGGGATGAGGCTGCGGATGAAAGGGCCGGGTTGAAACCATTGCAGCCCGAAATCGGCGCTCAGAAACGGATTGAATTCGTAATTCAGTTTGCCCAGATAAGCCGTACCGATGTAGCGCTCGCGCGACCCTGAACCGGGCTGGTTAAAGGCCCCGCTGGGCTGGTAAATACCGTCCTGCAACGAAAACCGCCAGTTGAATACGGCGTCGCCCTGTACCTGAAGGCCACGACTGAGCTGCAAGGTCCCGTACGGATGCAGGTCAATCAGGTTGGCGGGGCCAATCTGGGGATCGAAGCCGAAATAACCGCCTTTCGGATAGAGTGGGTTGAACGTTTCCAGCCGCCCATCGTCCCGGTTTCGGTCCCCGCTGATGTAATCGTGCCGGATGCCGAGCAACGGTCGACGTTTTGCCGATCTGAACTGATAGCCCAGGTCCACTGAAACCGTCCAAGCCCGGATGGGGCTGTTGCCGAACCGCCCGAACTGGTAAGCCGCTTCCAGGTTGTAGACCAGCCCAATTCCGGTTTTCGCCAACCGTGTTCCGAGGGTATGGCGGACTTCGCGGGCAATACCGGTTTCGTAGGTCATCGCGTGTTGGCGAAAACCCAGATAGTAGTACTCCCAACACCGGTTTTTCCCCACCACCGACCGCGCATACAGGCCCCAGAGATTCGCCTGCCGACTCGCCCTGTTGTCGAACACGCCGGGTTTGACCGTATCGGCCATCATCAGAAAACCGTCTGCCGAGGTCTTTCGGCGCTGGTAGATAAGTCGGGGCCCGGTGAAATAAAGCCGGACATTCGGCAACTCGCGGACCGAGATCAGCCGTCCGCTTCCGTAGTTCAGTTCCTGCCGCCCCAGCCGAAGGGTAAGATGGCTTTGGTCGGCTCCGAACAGCGTTAAGTCTGCAAACAGGTTCTGAACGGCTAACTGGTCTTCATCGATCGGGCGCGGGCCGTTTTTGCGGCCCTGCTCCAGCGCACTTCGCAGTTGGGCAAACAGCCGAAACCGGTGGCCCAAATGTAGATCAGCGTGCAGGACGTAGCGTTGCAGGAGAAACCGGTTGATTCCAATGCTGGCTTTATCCCAGTCTTCGTGGTTGAAAACTGCATAGTTCAACCGGGCTTCTCCGCCCAACGAAGCGTACACTTTTCGGTCGCGGGACAGTGGGATAAACTTAAGCCGGTGGTAGCCTGTGGCGAGCGTATCCGGTGCGTAGTTTTCCTCGTACCGAAGCAATTGGAACGGCTGGGCCGTGACGCGGGGGCCGCTGACCAGAACCGTCAACCCGCTCAGGCAGGCAACCAGCAGGTTGATGACGTGCAGCGGAAGCTCACCTCGGTCGTTCCGGCTTTGGAAAACCGCTTCCGGTTCAGTGAACCAGCGCGTGGTGGGCGTACTGAATCCCGATCCCGTAGGCACCGCCGTATTTTTTGACCAGGTCGGTCACCGGGCCGTAGGTTTCCTGCCGCGCCCAATCGCGTTGCAGTTCCAGCAGGTACTGAATGGCCGTCATCGGCATGGCCCCGGCCTGAATCATCCGCTGAATGGCCCGCTCGTGCGCTTCGATGGACACATCTCCGCAGGCATCCGTGATGACGTACACTTCGTAGCCTTCCGTGATGGCCGACAGCGCCGGGTCCAGGATGCAGACGCTCGTCCATAACCCGGCCAGCACCAGTTTGTTTTTCCCCGTTCCGACAATGGCCTGATAGGCCCGTTCATCTTCCCAGGCGTTCATCGTGGAGCGATCAATGTAACCGGAAGTCGATTTAGGATAAAATTCTTCCACTTCCGGAAAAACCGGCCCGCTGAAGGAATCCTCGGCGACGGTCGACACCACAGTGGGCACGTTGAAGATTCGGGAGGCTCCGGCGATGATGGCCACGTTATTGCGGAATTCGCCGATATTGCTGCTTTTGAGCGGAAACAGCATCTGGCTTTCAAAGTCGACCAGCACCAGCACATGGTTATCGGGCGTCAACAGCAGCGGAGAGATTTTAGGAGCATACGACATGGTTTGAATTGGTTTTTGTGGATGGAATGGATGAATAAAGATGGTAGAAAGCCGTTGGGCAACCTGGACAAAGGTCGTTCGGAGTTACGGGAAGCTTCCGGTAAAAATCGACGGGAATGTGGTAAGAATCAGAGAAAAACGGTCGCAATGTCCACCCAGAACAACGGATCACAACGGTAGGACTGAGCAACAAAAAGGAGCAATCACCAGCTTACCGGCGACGATGGCCGATAAGCCGGTTTTGCCTGCGGCTGCGTTTCCAGCCAGTGCGCCACCAGCAATTGCGTTTCGGGCAGGGGTTGACACCCATACCAGCGGTGAATGATGTTCAGGTGCCGGTCGAACAGAACCCAACCCGGAACGCCGACGAAGACATTAAACAGGAACGTCAGCGGCACGCGCTCAAAACGCCGGATGAAGGCCCTGATTTCGGGTCGCTCTTCGGCCCGCAGGCGAACTTTGTTTTGGCAAAAAGACCATTGCTGGTGATCCCAGAACTCCGGCAGGTACTCCGTCTCAAATGCATCCTGGCTGACCAGGTAATCGAAACCGACCGGAAAATCAATGGATTGCAAACCTGCATCCTGCTCCCACAATGAAGACCCCACCGGACTGCCCAGCCTGTTCAACAGCAGCAGGCGGGTGTTCCGGGCGCTGTTAAAAGCCGGGTTGTCGTAGGCCGTTGACAAGCCCAGAACATTTAAGCCTTGGTCGTGAAACTGGCGATGCAGGGCGTTGGCCTGCGGAATGCCGTAGGAGTACAGTCCGGGGCAATCGAGTTGGAAGATGAACAGCAGGTTCAGCTCGTTCAGGCTGAAACTTCCCTGCAACATCTGATCAATGCGAAGAAATAATTTCCGGCGTTCCATGAGATTACTTAGGCTGAACGCCGGTGGACTGGGCTTGTGTGGATAAGCTGGCAAGCGTGCACGCTACCAGTAAAAGTCGTTCGCAGGTTCTCATGGATGTAATTGGTTAGACCTGCGACAAAGATTCCGGAATTGCGGGAGCGTTCCGTAGTAAAACTTAAGGGCTATTCGGTAAAAATCGAAGAAAAACCGGCTTCCGACCCGAAGCAGACTTATTCGTATAAAATGATTCACCCCGACCGGGGCCTGGTCGGGGTGAGTCAATAACAGATAATCGGTAGAACAGAGGATTAGATATACTGATTGATCAGACTTTCCAGCCACTCCTGCTTGCCGCTCCGCACCTGCGGTTCGCCGTTTTCGAGGGTATAGTTGCGTAAGTCTTCCAGCGTCAGTTGCCCTTCCCGGAATGCTTTGCCGGGACCTTCGTCATACGAAGCATAGCGCTCAGCCCGGAATTTGAGGTAATCCGATTCGCGCAACATCGTATCGGCCACGATGAAAGCCCGTGCAAAAGCGTCCATCCCGCTGATGTGGGCGATGAACAGATCGTCCACATCGGTGGACGGCCGACGTACTTTCGCATCGAAGTTGATCCCGCCCGGTTTGATACCACCGGCCTGCAAAATCACCAGGGCCGCTTCGGTCAGTTCATAGAGATTGATCGGGAACTGGTCGGTATCCCAGCCGTTCTGGTAATCGCCCCGGTTGGCGTCGATGCTCCCCAGCATGTCGGCATCAGCCGCTACCTGCAATTCGTGGTCGAAGGTGTGCCCGGCCAGCGTCGCGTGGTTGACTTCAATGTTTAGTTTGAAATCTTTGTCCAGCCCGTACTGACGCAGAAAACCGATCACCGTAGCTGCATCGTAATCATACTGGTGTTTAGTCGGCTCCATCGGTTTGGGTTCGATGAAGAACGTCCCTTTAAAGCCCTGTTTGCGGGCGTAATCGCGGGCGATGGTCAGAAATTGCGCCAGGTTTTCGATTTCGCGCTTCATGTTGGTGTTCAGCAGCGACATATAGCCTTCCCGACCACCCCAGAAAACGTAATTTTCGCCATCGAGGGCAATGGTCGCATCGATGGCGTTTTTGACCTGCGTACCAGCGTAGGCCAGCACTGCAAAATCCGGGTTGGTGGAGGCTCCGTTCATGTAACGCGGGTTGGAGAAGACGTTGGCCGTGCCCCACAGGAGTTTGACGCCGGTTTCGTTCTGTTTCTGGCGGGCGTAATCAACAATGGTTTGCAGGCGTTTTTCGTACTCCTGCACGCTGGAGCCTTCCTCAACCAGATCAATGTCGTGGAAGCAGTAGTAGGGTACACCCAGTTTGGTGATGAATTCAAAAGCCGCGTCCATCCGCATTTGGGCCCGGACATTGGCGTCCTGATGCTGATCCCAGGCAAACACGCGCGTACCGGGGCCAAACGGATCACCACCCGCACCGGTGAACGTGTGCCAGTAGCTGACCGCAAACCGCAACTGCTCCCGCAAGGTTTTTCCACCGACCACCAGATCGGGGTTGTACCATTTGAACGCCAGCGGATTTTTCGATTTCGGGCCTTCGTAGCCAATGGCCTCTATCCCTTTAAAGTATTTCGTTTCTCCCAAAGCAACAGTTGACATACGTGGTAAAAGGGTTATGTTATGGATGTGTTTTTCAATTTTAATTGTAAAGTTGACGCTTATTTTTTTAATTGTCAATGCGACAATTAAAATTTTTCTACAGGAAAACTTTCTTCTTCTAAAAAAGAATAGGATTATGCCGGGGAATTAGGACCGCCAGCTACACTTAATTGGGGATAAAATTCAGGAACGAGTCAGCCACCTGATGGTATTTCTCGGCATCGACCTTGTAGTAAAAAGCGCCCCGTTTGGAAAACCCCTTCTGTTTTTCCGTCAGCTTGATCAACAAATTGGTTGACAGGATCTTACGACTGAAGTTACGCTTGTCAAACTCGGTATTGTAGATGGCGTCGTAGAGCTTTTTAAGCTGGGGAAGGGTAAATTTTTCGTTCAGCAATTCAAAACCGATCGGGTGCTGGGCGGCTTTGTAGCGAAGCCGCTTGATGGCCAGGTCCACCATGTCACCGTGGTCGAACAGCAGCGGGGGCAAATCGTAGATCGAGAACCAATGTGCCTGAAAAGTGCCCGAAATTTTCGATTCGTAATCGACAATCTTGACGAGCGAAAAATAGGCGACGGAAACCGTCCGGACAATGGGGTCGCGGTCGGGATTGCCAAAGGCGTGCAATTGCTCCAGGTAGACGTTGGTAAGTCCGGTCAGATCAAACAGAATGCGGCTTGCGGCTTGTTCCAGACTTTCATCGGGTTGCAACCAGCCGCCCATCAGCGACCAGGTTTTTTCTTCTACGCCCCGTTTTACGAGTAACACTTTCAGGCTTTCTCCATCGAAACCAAAAATAATGGAATCCAGCGCCACCAGATACGGATGTTGCTGTTTGTATTGATCTAACATAAACTGTGCAGGAAGGTATCAAAAGCCCATTCGGCTCAGCGAATGTACTAATAAAGCCGAATGATTAGGTTACCAGCCCGAGAAAGCCGTCGAAAACAAGTTATTACGAACGAAAACCGCCCCGCCGGTCACGCCAGAATGCCCTTCACGAGCTTGCCTTCCACGTCGGTCAGCCGGAACCGACGGCCCTGAAACTCGTAGGTCAGCTTTTCGTGGTCGATGCCGAGGGCATACAGCAGCGTGGCCTGGAAATCGTGGACATGCACCGGATTCCGGACGATGTTGTAGCCGAACTCGTCGGTTTCACCGTAGGTGATGCCCGGTTTGATGCCGCCCCCGGCCATCCACATCGTGAAACAGCGCGGGTGGTGATCGCGGCCGTAGTTATCTTTCGTCAGTTTGCCCTGCGAGTAGTTGGTCCGGCCAAACTCACCGCCCCAGACCACCAGCGTGTCGTCGAGCAACCCGCGTTGTTTCAAGTCCTGCACCAGAGCCGCCGACGCCTGATCGGTGGCTTTGCACTGGCCCGCCAGTGCTTTCGGCAAATTGCCGTGCTGGTCCCAACCCTGGTGGTACAACTGCACAAACTTGACGCCCCGCTCCAGCAACCGACGGGCCATCAGGCAGTTGGCCGCGTAAGTCCCCGGCTCCCGGCTGTCGGCACCGTAGAGATCGAACACCCAGTCGGGTTCGTCGGACAGATCATTGACTTCCGGCACCGAGGTCTGCATCCGGAACGCCATTTCGTACTGCGCAATCCGGTTGCTCACGTCGGGATCGCCCGACCATTCGGCCTGCGCCAGATTCAGGTCACGGAGCGCGTCGAGCATGTCCCGGCGGTCGGTTTTTCCGTACCCTTCCGGATCGGTCAGGTACAAAACCGGGTCGGCCCCCGACCGAAACTGCACGCCCTGGTATTTCGACGGCAGAAAACCGTTGCCCCACAAGCGGGCGTAAAGCGGCTGATCCTGGGGTGCATTTTTGGACACCAGCACGATAAAGGCCGGTAGGTTTTCGTTTTCGGACCCCAGCCCGTAGCTCACCCACGAACCAATGCTCGGCCGACCCGCCAGTTGGTTACCGGTCTGGAAAAACGTCAGCGCCGGGTCGTGGTTAATCTGCTCGGTGTACATCGACTTGACGAAACACAGGTCGTCGACCACCTTACTTGTGTACGGCATCAGCTCGCTCACCCAGGCCCCGCTTTTGCCGTGCTGCGCAAACTGATACGGCGACCCGACCATCGGCAGCGACGACTGAAACGCCGACATGCTCGTCAGCCGCTGGCCCTGCCGCACCGAAGCCGGCAAATCCTGCCCGTGCATTTTGGTGAGCGTCGGTTTGTAATCGAATAGCTCCAACTGCGACGGCCCCCCGCTCTGGAACAGATATACGACGCGCTTGGCTTTCGGCACAAAGTGCGGAGCACCCAGCAACCCGGTGTCGGCGGGGGGCAGAGGGGTCGGGGCAGAGGGCTTGGGGCCGGAAATTAAGTGTTTAGGGAATAGTAAGGTTCCCAGGGCGAGGGAGCCCAGGCCGAGCGACGCTTTCGTCAGAAACGAGCGCCGGTTGAGCGCATCGACCCATTGTTGTTCGTTTTTCATACTCCTTATCGTTTCATTACAAAAGCGTCCGAATTCATAATCGTGCTGGCTACCACCGTCGTCGCCACCAGGTCCGGCGAGTCGGTAACGGTTTGAGAAACGTTCTCCCCTGCTTCCAGCCAGCCGCGCATTTTGGCCGGGTTTTCTTTGAATTTCCGGTACTCCTGTTCGTAAAGTTTTGCCAGAATCCCGAGTTCTTTGGCCGTGGGCTGGCGGGCGGTCAACAGCCGATATGCCTGCCGGAGCCGGTCGTTCCGGTTTTCTTTCTCCGAACAAACCCGCTCAGCCACATGGCGGGCGGCTTCGACAAACTGCGGATCGTTCAGCAACACCAGCGCCTGCAAGGGTGTACTCGTTTTTTGCCGCTGCACCACGCAATAACTCCGTGAGGGCGCATCGAAGGTGTTCATCGACGGGGGCGGGTTGGTGCGTCGCCAGAAGGTGTACAGGCTCCGGCGGTACAGGCTTTCGCCGTGGTCCTGCTCGTAGGTGGTGTTGTTGACGGCCCACAGCCCGTCCGGCTGATATGGTTTTACGCTCGGCCCACCGATTTTGGGAGACAGCAAGCCACTGCTCGCCAACGCATGATCCCGGACCAGTTCGGCCGGAAGCCGGTAGGCCGGACCACGCGCCAGCCAGACGTTTTCCGGGTCTTTTTGCAAGACCTCCGGCGTCGTGCGCGACGATTGCCGGTACGTGGCCGACAGTACGATCAGCCGCTGCAACGCTTTCATGTTCCACTTCAACTCCTGGCTGAACTGAACGGCCAGCCAGTCGAGCAGTTCGGGATGCGAGGGCAAACCGCCCTGATTCCCAAAATTGTTGGCGTTTTTATGCAAACCGGTGCCGAAATACGTCTGCCAAAACCGGTTGACCATCACCCGCGCCGTGAGCGGATGATCGGGGTGAAAGAGCCACTGTGCCAGTCCCAGCCGGTTTTTCGGCCAGCGCGGATCATAAGGCAGAATAGCCGCCGGAACGTTGGGCGACACTCGTTCGCCGGGCGCATCGTACACGCCCCGTTTCAGCAGGAAAGTCGGTCGGGGCGTTTTTAGTTCGTCCATCACCATCATTTCCGGAATGGTGTCAACCACCCGATTGCGCTCGGTGCGGAGTTGGGTCAACTGCGCCCGCTGCTGCTGCCAGCGGGTCGACTGAGTAGCCAAATAATGCGTAAAGAGGGCAGTTTCGTCGGAAACAGGGAGCGCCTGGGGCGTCATGATACCCGGTTTTTGGGCCAGCAAAGCCGCTTCGGGCGCGGTCAGTTCGCGTTCGTACACCAGCAGTTCATCGACCAGCCCGTTTTTAAAACCGGCCCCGCGCATATCGGCTCCGACCTGCAAACCGGGTTGCTTGCCGCCCAGGCTCTTGCCATCGCCCAGCAGAATGTCTTTGTACAGATTGTCTTTTTCCGTCACCATTGGGGCTTCCCGCCCGTCGATGTACAGCTTCAGGCCACTAGCCTTGCTCGATCCGTCGTAGGTCATCAGCAGATGCACCCATTGTTGTTTGGGCAAAACCGCCCGGCTCACTTTCGTGATGCAGTTGTAGGGCCAGGTGTGCGCCATGAGCAGTTCGGCCCGGCCGTCGCGCAGGTTCAGGAAATAGCCCCGGAAATTGAACAGAATGTCGCCCTGCCCTTTGTGAAAAATCACCCCTTTTTGCAACCCGTTCGGAATGTTAACCCAGGCCCCGACCGAAAACGGCTGCGCCCGGTGAAAAATCCCGACCGACCCCAGGTTCAGAATATCGTCGCCGTTCGAGCGAAACGCCTGCCCGAGTTTGCCCGGCGCCAGCACCGGATCGGCCACGTTCCCTTTGTCTTTCGCCGAAACCGCACTGACAAATTGCTTATCGACCAGTTGATCGAACGTAAACCGGGCCTGCAAGCCTTTTTTCGGCTCAAAAACCGCCGGGCGGTTTTGAGTTCGCCAGTGCGAAAAAGCCGGTTTTTCGGCCTGGGTCGTCGCGGCCAGTTGCTGCTCGGTGCTTTTCAGCTTCGTGTCGATAAAGGCCAGCAAACTGTCGTGCCGGGTTTCGGTGAGGAGCATCGTCGGCACCGGCATGGCGTCGTCCCAGGAGATTTGCCCGGCTTCGTCGACGTTGTTGAAAAAGCTGAACAGGCTGAAATAATCCTTCTGACTGATCGGGTCGTATTTGTGGTCGTGGCAGCGGGCGCACTCAACCGTCAACCCGAGCAGGGCGGTTCCGAGCGTGTTGGCCCGGTCGGCGACGTACTCCACCCGAAATTCTTCGTTCACAATGCCGCCCTCCATATTCTGCGCGTGCAGCCGGTTGAAGGCCGTCGCCAGCCGTTGTTCGCGGGTCGGCTTGGGCAGCAAATCTCCCGCCAGTTGCCAGGTGACAAACCGGTCGAACGGCATATTCTGGTTGAAGGCATTGATCACCCAGTCGCGGTACGGCCAGACGGCCCGGTAGCGGTCGACGGTGTAGCCGTGCGTATCGGCAAACCGGGCGGCATCGAGCCAGTCGACCGCCATTTTTTCGCCGTAATGGGGCGATTTCAGCAACCGGTCGACCACGCTTTCGTACGCATTCGGGCGTTGATCGGCCAGAAAGGCATCGATTTCGGCGGGCGTGGGCGGCAGGCCCGTCAGGTCGAGTGTCACCCGGCGCAGCAGCGTTTCACGGTCGGCTTCGGGGGCCGGTTTCAGCCCTTTGCTTTCCAGTTTTTGCAGGACAAAATAGTCGATGGCATTTTTTGGCCAGGCTTCATTTTTAACGGCGGGCCGATCTTTTTTCTCCGGTTTAATAAACGCCCAGTGCGGTTTGTACTCCGCGCCCTGTTCGATCCATTTGATCAAAACCGCCTTTTCGTAGGGCGTCAGATCGCGATTCGCCGATTTGGGTGGCATCACCATCTCCTCGTCCGTGCTGATCAGCCGGTGGTACACTTCCGAATCGTGCAGGTCGCCTGGTACGATGGCGTGTTTGTCCCGGTGTTTTTTCAAAGCCGCATAGGCACCTTCCGCCGTCGCCAGCTCAAGCCCGGCTTTCTGGCTTTTCTTGTCCGGACCGTGGCAAAAGAAGCATTTATCGGACAAAATCGGTTTGACATGCAGGTTGTAATCAATCTCCTCCGGCAACTGATCGTCGAGTTGGGCAATCTCAGCCGGTTTCTCCGGACCGCATCCCAGGAGAAAAGCGACGAGCGCCGTGGTCAGCACGATGATGAATACACGCAACTGAGTCATTCGGAATGTGATAATTTCGGGAAAGGATAGGTTCAAAAGTAGGCATTCGGGTGGTCGGTTAAAATACAGAAATCAGCAGTTTTTTTGCACAAATCCGACTTTTTGATCATTTTTCTGATAGGAACGCGACCCGGCCGCGTTCCTATCAAAAAACTATGCTTGATCCCATTAACCGGCTCCGGTTCAACATCCTGCACATCGGGCGCATCGCCGTCGGTTCGGAATGGCAGTTCGACGGCGTGGTCAGCCCGTTTTCGCGTTTGTACCTGATTCTGGACGGCGAAGCCTGGGTGTATCACCAGCAGCAGCGGTTCACGCTCAAACCGGGGCACCTTTATCTGATTCCGAGTTTTACCTACAGCCGCTACCACTGCGACACGCGCATGGAGCAGTACTACATTTCCTTTCTGGAAGAAACCGACAGCGGAATTTCGATTTTCCAGCAAACCGGTTTTCAGTACGAAACTCCGGCAAAACCGGTGGATACGGCTTTATTTGAACGTTTGCTGGCGTTGAACGAAGGCCGTTCGCTACGCAACATCGACCCCAAAGCGTACGACAACCGGCCCGATTTGCTCAGTTTCAACCAACCGCTATTGCCCAAATCCGACGGCCGAACGATGGAAATTCAGGGCATCATGCTTCAGTTGATTTCCCGGTTTATGTTACCATCTACCGAATCGATCCAGCAGCAAAACCGCGCCCACCACCAGTTGAGTGCCGTGCTGAGCTACATTCACACCCATCTGGACCAGAAGCTGACCGTCGAAGAACTGGCTGCCCGGCAGCATCAGAATGTCGATTATTTTTCCCGGCAGTTTCAGTCGCTGCTCGGCGTTCGACCCATCGACTATATCATCAACAAGCGGCTCGAACGGGCGCAATTGCTCATGACAACCTCCTCGCTCCCGCTTCAGGCCATCGCCGAGCAGGTCGGAATTGCCGACATTTATTATTTCTCCCGGCTTTTCAAACGCCGGTTTGGCATCCCGCCGGGCCAATACCGCAAAACCGTATGGTTGGTTTGATCCATGTCCGCAACTGATTCCGGTTTTTCGGCAATTCAGGTGTCTGTTTTCACTGTTGAATCGGGCGGTTTTTGACGATTCGATGCCCCGCGACTTATTTCGCAGCCACAACAAATACGCTAATGATCATGCTAAAAATTCGTTTTCTGGCGCTCCTGGCGCTGGTTCTCTTCTCTGTGGCCTGTAAAAAAGGCAGTTCTGACGTCATCGACCCGAGCAGCGATGGCGATTCATCCGGACCGAATCCGTCGGGTGGAAAAATACCGGCCGAACTCGTCGGCAAGTGGTCGTACGGAACATTCTCGCCCACCACGTTCTGGGATTACAATGGCAAATACGGCGGCAATGCGTATCAGCAGGCGCTGGTGTTTGTCTTTCATGCCAACGGAACCTATGAGGAATATGTCGTCAACTCCGTCATGAGCTACAATTGCCGGACAGAAGTCTACACGTATTTCAAAGGAACCGTGAAGGTAAATGAAACCAATCATTCGTTCGTCATCACGCCGACGAGCGGGAATTATCGCGGTTTTTATTCCTGTGCGCCCGGCAGCAACATCAATCGCGACGCCCGGAAGGACGAATTGAAGCAGGAAACCATGAACTATGAGGTGGAAAGCGGAAAAACCGCCCTCAAATTATCCGACGCGGAAGCTCCGCAGGGCGTCCGTCTGCAAGCTATTAGCTGGTAAGCTTCACCCCAACCCCCTGAAGGCCGGTCGGCCGCTGCCGGGCTGAAACATCCGGATTTCAAAAGCCCGGCAGCGGCCGACCGGCCTTTAGGGGGTTGGGGGTGATTACCAAGGGTTCTAAAACTTAGACAGTCTCCCAAAACGCGTTTTATTTCTTTTTCGTCTGATTTTCCAGCAGGATCAGCCCGGTTTTTGAGTTTCGCCAGCGGTCGAGCCATTCTTTGGGGGTGGGCGTCACCCGAAACGCAAACGAGCCCAGCAACAGGTCGTCGTCGCCATCCTGGTCCACATCGGCGGCCTCCATCGTCAGCCAGGCCCCTGCTTCCGAACCCGGAAAGGTCGCCGGTCGGAAACGATTGTTGCCCCGGTTTTCAAGGTAGACAAAGTTTTCGAGCGGTTTTTTCGAAAAATCCGGGAAGAAGGCAATGGCGGCCACATCCAGATCGCCGTCCCCGTCGAAGTCGCGGGCCAGGGCTTTCATCGCTCCGTTCATCGGGTAAAACCAGACCTGCCGAAACCGGAAATTGCCGTCGTTGCGAAACAGCCGAACACCGTGGTAGCGCTTCAGGGAGTAGGAATAATCGGCATTATCGCCGTTGGTGTACAGCAGATCCAGGTCGCCATCCTTGTCAAAATCAACCACATCCACGTAACTTGACCCATAAACCGGCGGAAAACGAAGCACGGTTTTCTTCCAGAATCGCCCCCCGCCCTCGTTGTTGTAAATAGCTACCTGCTCATCGCTCTGCGACAATAGGGCGATGATTTCGGGTCGGCTGTCGCCGTTCAGATCCGCCACAGCGGTATGGAGCGCACCCGGCACCGGCTCCAGGACATGCTCGATGTAGGCCGAACCGGTGTTTTCAAACCAGCTCAGTTGCCCCAGGTAAAAACCGAACTGGCACACCAGAATGTCTTCTCGCCCGTCGCCGTTCAGGTCGGCGTAGGTTGCTTCGACGGGCCGTTGCAGTTTTTTCAGGACAACAGAACGTTCCACCTTTTGCGTAGCCGGGTTGTGGGCAATGTGCAGCAGTTCGCCGGTCATCCGGTCGTTGGGGTCCATGTTGCCCATCGTCAGCACGTCCAGGCTGCCATCGGCCCGGCCCCGCAGGTGGGAAGGCGGATTGAACGTCACAGCCGAATCGACCACCTGGAGTTGGCTGTTCAGAAACCACACCCGCCCGCGCCGACTCCCGACGGCAATCCGTCGGCTCTGCGGTTCGTATTTCAGCAAGGTAATCAGCTTATCGATGGATTGAACGGGTTTCCGAACGAGAAACAACGGCAAGCGGTCCGCCGTGGCCGGTTTTTTTCCTTGCGGTAAGGGTTGATCCGGCGCATTTTCTACGTAATAATCGGTTATTTTCTGCCAATCGTCGGGGTGCAGCATGGGTGCATCGGCAAAGGCGTTGGAGTGCAGTACCCGTTCAATTTCGTCGGGATCGGTCATCTGGTTGAAGGGCGAAATCGAATCGGCCAGAAAACCCATCCGAAGGGCCATCTGCGGCAATACCTTGCGTTTCCAGGTGTCTTTTTCCAGTAAATCCGGTGTCGGCACGACATGGCAGTTGTTGCAGTACTTTTGGGCAAGCTCGCGACCGCTCAGGCCGGAGGGTTCGGTGGGCGTCGCCGATTGGGGGCGCTGCTGGCAGGCCGTCAGACCGACGGTGAAAGCCAAAACAACCAGCAACGAAATTGATTTATAAAAAGACATTGTATAAGAAAAGGAACAACAAACTTACCAAAAAACGGCCTGTTTTTCAAAAATTGAGGGAGCGTGTTTGCCCCGCAACCGGTTTTTCGCATTTCTTTGCACGGCATCCAGGCCATCCCCATCATGACGACTTGCATCCTCGGTGTCGACATCGGCACCACCAACGTGAAGACCCTTGCCTTTGAACCCGAAACCGGCGACATCATCGCCCACGCATCGGCCCCCCTGACCACGCTCCACCCGCAGGCCGGGTACGCCGAACAGGACCCGGAAGACGTTTGGAACAACCTGATTACGGTATTGGATGAAGTTTGCCGGGAAGTTCGGCAGCAAGACCGGACGATTGAAGCGCTTGGGTTTAGCGCAGCCATGCACAGCACCCTGGCGGTCGATTCGGCCGGTAAACCGCTTACGAACGCCATCCTGTGGTCGGACAACCGGGCCGAGAAACAGGCGGCTTCGCTCCGGCACGAGCAGGCCGAACTGGGGAAACGCATTTACCAGCAAACCGGTACGCCCCTGCATCCGATGATTCCGCTGTGTAAACTGGCCTGGTTTCGCGAAAACGACCTCCGGTTGCTGCGTCGGGCTACGGGCTGGATTTCTCTAAAGGAGTACATCTGGCACAAACTGACCGGCCAGTACCAGATCGACTACTCGATTGCCACGGCGACCGGTTTGTTCGATAGCCAACGGAAAGAATGGTTTTTGCCCGCACTCGAATTTGCCGGTGTCCGGCCCGAACAACTATCGGAACCGGTGCCGACAACCTACGCAGGCCGGTTGAGCGGGTCAGATCTTCCACCGGCAATATGCACGGAGCTATCCGACAGTAAGCTATACATCGGGGCCTCCGATGGCTGTCTGGCCAATCTGGGGGCTGGAGCTATCGAAGCCGGGATTACCACCATCACGATTGGCACAAGCGGAGCGATCCGCCGAACTATACAACGGCCCCTACGTGACGAAAAAGGCCGGTTGTTCAGCTACATTCTGAACATCGATGATTCCGTCGACCGGAATTATTACGTGGTGGGCGGTCCGACGAATAACGGGGCCAATGTGCTGCAATGGGTATCGGAGAAACTGACGCAGACCGAAACCGAAGCGGTTCTGGCCGAAGCCGCCACCGTCGAGCCGGGGTCCGACGACTTGTTGTTTTTGCCTTATTTACAGGGCGAGCGTGCCCCGCTCTGGGATGCCGGGGTGCGCGGTTCGTACCTGAATGTCGACTGGCACCACGGACGGGCGCATTTTGTCCGGGCAGCGCTGGAGGGCGTTTTGTTCAATCTGCTCCGGATTGAGCGGATTCTGTCGCGGCATACGGGGCCGACGCGGGTCATCCATGCCAATGGCGGTTTTGCCCAATCAGCTTTTTGGGTGCAAATGATGGCCGATATTTTCGGGGTGCCGGTGCGGCTCAACGAGAGCAACGAAAGTGGCTCCATCGGTGCGATCCTGCTGACGATGAAGGCCACCGGACGCGTTGCGTCGCTGGCGGAAGCGACCCACCACGTTGGTTTTGGCCAGACATTTGAACCTGACGCTGAACGGCACCGGCGCTACCGACAAGTCTATGAGCGGTTTGAAAAAGCCTTGCCGTAGCAACCTTTTGATCCGTTCCAACCAGATTCCTGACCGGTAAATCTGACCCAACCATCCACCTTAGGGGCTGGTTAGGTCTTTTATGTATCGTTCTGCCATTGACTTAATCCATCATAAATTGTTTATTGTATACGTCGATCACCTGGTCACGGGTACGTTTCAGGCGCATTTTCACGGCACTGTTGTTGATGTTATACTGCCGGGCAATTTCGGTAACATCAACATTTTCCACGTACTTGAGCTGAAGCAGGGCCAGTTTATCCGGTGACAGCTTTTCCATGACCATCGACAATTGATGGAGCATCGTGTGGACGGTGTCGCTGGTTTCGTGATCAGGCAGGTTTTCGATATCGATTTCGTCGATAGCTACCAAATCGAGCCGGTTGGCAACCCGAAGCTTTTGACGGCAGTAATTCTGCGCAATCGAATACAGCCAGGTTGAGAAAGCCGAACGCCCCTGAAACTGATCAATTTTGCTGAAGACTTGCAGAAAAATGTCGTGCGTGTAATCTTCGGCTTTGATGGGGTCCCGGGTAAATGTCAGACAACTTCCATATACTTTGTTTACATACCGCTTGTAAAGTGCGTCCAGACAATCTGCACGACGGGAGGTAAGATACGAACTGATCAGTTCTTCATCTCTTAAAACACGTTTCATCAGACAGAGAATTAAATTTTTAGTAATCTGTTAAGCTTCTGTTACCCTGAAAAGTACCTGTCATCAATTACTGGTCAATAGGGCTTGCGTGATCCTGGTGGGGGATTTGCCTTTATCAGACTGAAATCAGTAGCGATGTTACTGATTTTATATGATTATAAAGTACAATTTTCCCGCCACAGACTGGCGTTTATGACGATAACGTCATCAACGCTTAGATTAATCTCATGAACTGAAGCAACCAGAGTACAAACACTCAATTTTTACTAGGTAACTTGATTTTTTGGCACAGTTATAAGCGCAAATACCACGAATTTCACACTTTGGCTATTCAAAATGAGCTAATGATTGCATGAGCTAACAAAAATTAAGTATTTTTTACAAGCAAATACGATTAACCAGCATGTTCTTTGCGCAAGCAAAGTGTTTAGTTATCTTTACTGAATCATCAACAAATAGCAACCTGTCCTTCCCTTTTTAGCTATACCTTATGAAATCACGCCAATGCTTGATTGTAGATGATTCTGAATCTTCTGTAATTTTACTTCAGGAGTACCTTTCCCGGTTGCCTTTTTTCATGCCTCCACAGGTCTGCGGAACGGTAGCGGATGCGATGATCCTGCTACAACAGCAATATTTTGACCTTATCTTCCTGGATATCAACCTTCCTGATCATATCGGCCTTGATTTGCTGCGGAGCTTTCCAAAGCCCCTGCCGGTCATTGTCACCTCAGCGCACACGGAGTATGCGGTCGATAGTTTCGACCTGAATGTGAAAGATTATCTATTGAAACCATTCACATTCAACCGGTTTACGCGGGCGCTCAACCGGGCACTGGGTGTTCAGGTAACCCCCAACAGCCTGGCCGAAGAAAACTTCATTTTCCTGAAAGTGGGGCACTCGATGCAGCGCTTCGATTATAATACCATCGATTACATTCAGGCTTTTGGAACGTATTGCAAGGTTTATGTAGCGCAGAAAGTTATTGTCGTGAACGAGATTATTTCCCAACTGGAAAACCTGCTGCCACGCCAGCGGTTTCTCCGGATTCATAAATCGTACCTTATCAATCTTTCCAAAATCAACAGCTATACGTACCGCCATGCGGTGATTGGTGTGGCAAAAATCCCGTTGGGGGCCGCTTACCGTGAAAGGTTTGAAGACTTTTTGAGCCTGTTCGACAAAAAAACGGCCCTGTAGCTGACGGGAATTCTTAACTTGCGATCCCGTTTTCTATTTCCTAAGTATGTTTGTTGAAGCCATTGAGCGGGTCGACCCCTTTGTACGTCCTATTTTATCGATTGTCCGGCGGTATGGCAGCAGCGAAGTAATTCCGGCTTGTTCGACCATGTTTTTTGTCAACGAGCAGGCTTGCGCCGTCACCTGCAAGCACGTCGCCGAACAACTGGTCAATTCCGACAGCATTTACCAAAACTACCTGCGGTTTCTGGGCGAACGACGTGCTTTTCTGCGGGATCGGAACCTGGCCCGACGCCAGGAAGAACTCGAACAGAAATACAACCTGCGCCAGCAAAGCATTATTCGCATCCGCAACCAGTTCGTCAATTCCGTCGATCAGTTCACCGAAATTACCTATCACTTTCACCCGACGCAGGACCTGGCCGTGGTCCAGTTCAAAGGCTACAACCAGATCAAATACAACGCCTGTGCGGTTTTCCTGCGCGACAACAGCCGGATCAAACAGGGCCGAAGCCTGTGCCGCCTGGGCTACCCGTTCCCGGAATTTACCAATTACCGCTATAATCCCGACCTCGACGACATCGAGTGGACCACCGAAGGCCGCAGCAATACGCCGAGGTTTCCCATCGACGGGATCATTACCCGGCTTCGGGCCGAAAACAACGAGATCGTCGGCATCGAAATGAGTACACCCGGTTTGCGGGGGCAGAGCGGTGGGCCGCTTTTTGACACCAATGGCATTATCTTCGGGATGCAAAGTTCGACGCGCCACCTGCACCTGGGTTTCGACATCGAAGATCGGGAAGTGATTGTCAACGGTCGCCAGACCCGGGTTTCGAATTATCCGTTCCTGAACGTCGGGCAGTGCGTACACGTCGATATCATCAAGAAGTTTTTGCGGAGTTTGAATATTAAGTATTACGAAGGATGAGTGTTCAGTTTAAAATAGTTTAGAGTTTAAGGTTTATAGTATTTAAAGTAATCACCTAACAATTAGACGGTTACGCTCAACTATAAATACTAAATTATAAACGATAAACTATTTTAAAAACCTTCGTTTTTAGTTCGAGTGCCAATACCGTAACTGAGAAGAGAGAAGTAAAGATGATTTCACAATTAACGGCGTATTCGTTGGAAACACAGACCGAATCGGCGATTGAACTGCTTAAGCGACTCATTGCCACGCCCTCATTCAGCCGGGAAGAAGACCAAACGGCCCTGCTAATCGAGCAGTTTTTGCGGCAGCGGAACATTCCGTTTAAGCGGACGAAAAATAACATCTGGACGCATAACCGGTATTTTGATCCGGCAAAACCGTCGTTGCTGCTCAATTCGCACCACGATACCGTCAAGCCGAATGCGTCCTGGACGCTCGACCCGTTCCAGCCCCTCGAACGCGACGGCAAACTCTACGGCCTGGGCAGCAACGACGCCGGGGGCTGTCTGGTGTCGCTGATCGCCACGTTTTGCCATTTTTACGACAAAAAAGACCTGGCCTACAACATCGTGCTGGCGGCTACGGCCGAAGAAGAAATTTCGGGCCGTGAAGGGCTGGAACTGATTCTGCCCGAACTGCCACCCATCGACTTTGCGATTGTCGGCGAACCAACCCAAATGCACCTGGCCGTGGCCGAAAAGGGCCTTCTGGTACTCGACTGCACCGCCAAGGGCAGGTCGGGCCATGCTGCCCGCGACGAAGGCGACAACGCGATTTATTACGCCATCAAGGACATCGAATGGCTCCGGAGCAACCCGTTTCCGAAACTGTCGCCCACGCTGGGGCCGGTGAAGCTATCGGTGACGGTAATCAACGCCGGTTCGCAGCACAACGTCGTGCCCGACACCTGTACCTTTACGGTGGATGTACGTGTGACGGAACAGTATACGCTGGAGGAAGTGATTGAAGCGATTCGGAAAAACATCCGCTCGACGGTGCAGCCCCGTTCGATCCGCCTGAAACCGTCGAGCATCCCGCTCAACCACCCGATTGTGCGGGCCGGTCTGGCCTTAAACCGTGAAACCTACGGCTCGCCCACGACCTCCGACCAGGCACTGCTCGACTGTCCGTCGCTCAAATGCGGCCCCGGCCACTCCGAACGCTCGCACACCGCTGACGAATTTATTTATTTACGGGAGATTGAACAGGGAATCGAGTTGTATATTCGAATGTTGGAACAAATCCTGTAGCTCATGCTCTATCCTCTCACGTTTGAAACCATTTTTAAAGACAAAATCTGGGGCGGTCAGAAAATCAAAACCGTCTTGGGCAAAGACTTCGCTCCGCTGCCCAATTGCGGAGAAACCTGGGAAATTTCGGGTGTTTCGGGCAACATCTCCGTCGTTGCCGAAGGGCCGCTGAAAGGAAAAAGCTTGCAGGAATTGCTTGAAACGTACAAGGAGGAACTGGTGGGGCAGCATGTGTACGAACGGTTTGGCAACGAATTTCCGCTACTGGTCAAGTTCATCGACGCCAACGACGACCTCTCGATTCAGGTCCACCCGAACGACGAACTGGCCAGACAACGGCACAACAGTTTCGGCAAAACCGAGATGTGGTATATCATCGAAGCCGACGAGGGCGCGACGCTCAACTCCGGTTTTAACCGCGAAGTCTCGAAAGATGAATACGTGAAAGCCGTCGCGGACAATACGCTGATGGACATTCTGAACATCGAGAAGGTGGAAGCCGGGGATGTGTTTTTCCTGCCCGCCGGACGAGTTCACTACATCGGAAAAGGCATCCTGCTGGCCGAAATTCAGCAAACGTCCGACATTACGTACCGGATTTACGACTTCGACCGCACCGACGACAAGGGCCAGAAACGCGAACTGCATACCGAACTGGCCGTCGACGCGATCAACTACCAGCATTACGATCACTACAAAACGCAGTACGATCCGCAGCCCAACGAGAGCGTCAACGCCGTCACGAGCGATTACTTTGTGACAAACGTGCTGAACTTCGACCAGGAAGTGCTGCACGATTACACGCACCTCGATTCGTTCGTGGTTCTGGTCTGTGTGGGCGGTTCGCTGACCGTCGAAACCGGCGAAGGCTACCGGATTCCGCTCCAAATGGGCCAGTGCGCGCTGCTTCCGGCGTCAACCAAACAGGTTTCCCTCGTCCCCGACGGCGACATGACGGTTTTGGAATCATACGTACCCTGAAAAAGTTATGAGTTAAGAATTAAGAGTTGAAAGCTCTGCCAGAAACTAGTACTCCGCGAAGCTAAACCTTAACTCATAACTCTTAATTCTTAACCGCACGGGCGGCCCCGTCATAACTCTTTTATGAACTTTATCTATTTCCTTTTTGCCTTTCTGGTTGGAATTGCGACGAGTGTGCAGTCGGGCGTGAACTCGCAGTTGCGGCAGATGATGGCGCACCCGGTTTTGGCCGCGCTCATTTCGTTCGGTTCCGGTTTTCTGGTCTTGATCGTGATGAGTCTGATTTTCCGCGCACCACTGCCCGCCTGGGAAAACCTGCGTGAAATCAGTTGGTGGAAGTGGACCGGCGGATTGCTGGGCGCGATTTACGTCACGACGGTCATCATTACCGTTCCGCGGATCGGGGCTGGTAACCTTCTCAGTATCAGTGTAGCGGGGCAATTATTAGCGGCTGTGATACTGGATCATTACGGACTGCTCGGTTTCAAAGAACATGGATTGACGGTCTGGCGACTTCTGGGCGTTTTGTTGATCGTGTTGGGCGTTGTGCTGGTGGTAAAGAACTAAACGCGATGATCAAATACCGCTTTTATCCGACGTTGCTGAATGTGTTCTCCCGGTATCTGGGCGGGGGTAACCTCTCGATGCAACAACTGCTCGACACGATCAACCGCGTGCCGACGCCCACCACGGTGGCCCAGGAACGCGGGGTGCGGTTTGAAGATGCCGTCGTGAAAGGCGAGGAGGAGGAGCGATTTAACCCGGATATTCTCGAAAAATTCCGTCGGTACCTGCCCCGGCCCATCGTCGAAACGCAGGTGTATTGCCAGTACGAAATCGACGATGTGCTGTTTTATGGCTACGTCGACCTGATCGGCAAATTCAAAGCCGTCGACATCAAAACCACGGCTTCGTACCAACACCCACGCTACACGTTCAACCATCAGAACCTGTACCTGCACGCCCTGAAAAAACGCGGGATTCGGTTGATGGAATACCTGATTACGGATTTCAAGGATGTGTATGTGGAGAGTTATTCGCTGACGCATCCCATTGATAAACAGCTCGAAGAGATCCGGCTTTTCAAGCAGTTTCTGGAAGAACACCGCGAATTGATCTCCGACCCGAAGATTTTTGTGAATCCGGAGTGAGTAAAATTGTTGTTACATAGGGTTTATCAGAGAAAATCAGAGGTACACAGAGAAACCTGATTAACTCTGATCATCCCTGATAAACCCTGTGTAACAACAATCCCCAAACCCATGAAAAAAGCCGCCCTGCTCCTCTCCCTCTCGTTCACGCTCGTATTCTGTAGCTTTCAGAAAGAAAAATGGATCAAGCTGTTCAACGGCAAAGACTTTAGCGGCTGGACCATTCGCGGGGAGCAGGTCAAGAACGATTACCGGATCGAGAACGGCGAAATTGTGGGCACCTCGAAACCCAACTCCCAGAATACCTTCCTGTGTACCGATAAAAATTACGACGATTTCATTCTGGAACTGGAGGTCAAAGTCGATACCGGCATGAATTCGGGCATTCAGTTCCGCAGCGAAAGCCGCCCGGATTACCGCAACGGCCGGGTGCACGGCTACCAGGCCGAAATCGACCCCTCGGCCCGAGCCTGGAGTGGCGGTCTGTACGACGAAGCCCGGCGTGGCTGGCTGGTCGATCTGAAAAACAACCCCGAAGGGCAACGGGCTTTCCGGAAATCTGACTGGAACAAATACCGGATCGAAGCCATTGGCAAAACCGTTAAAATCTTTCTGAACGGCGTCCAGACCACCAATTATACCGACACGATGGCGACTAAAGGCTTCATTGCGCTCCAGGTTCACGGCACCAAGGTGCAGCGTCCGATGGAGGTTCGCTGGCGGAACGTCCGGTTGCAGGAACTGGCCCGAAAATAGACCTTACACGAAATCCTCCTTTGTTATTGCTCGCAAACCGCTGACCTTTGCGGCATGATTAGCCGCAGTTTACGTCTGTACCGGGATGCGTACCGGGGTCTGCCGCCCTCGGTCTGGCTGTTGGGGGGCGTGATGCTCATCAACCGCAGTGGCACGATGGTGCTGCCGTACCTGACCTTGTACTTGACGCAGCACCTGCATTACAGCGTAACCGAAGCGGGCATCGTCATGGCAGTTTATGGCACCGGTGCGCTGGCAGGCACCTTTCTGGGCGGGCGGCTCTCCGACCGGTTTGGCTTTTATCCGGTTCAGTTCCTGAGCCTGCTTATCTCTGGTTTCTTCCTGATACTGTTGCAGTTTGTGCAGGATTTTTACGGGCTATGCGCCGTAGTCTTTGTGTACACGCTGCTGGGCGAAACCTTCCGTCCGGCCATTTCGTCGGCGGTGGCCTACTATAGCGTTCCCGAAAACCGAACGCGGGCGTATTCGCTCAATCGGCTGGCGATCAACCTCGGCTGGTCGCTCGGGGGCGGTTTGGGTGGTTATCTGGCCGGAATCGACTACCAGTTGCTGTTCTGGGTTGATGGTGTCACCTGCATTGTGGCAGCGGTTTTTCTACGGGCGTATTTGCCGGTTCCCGACCGCTCCCAGCCGGTCGAAACGGAAAGCCGCGTACAAGTGTCTGAACATAACTCCCCCTACCGCGACCCGCTCTATCTGGTCTTTTTCGCAGCCACCACGCTGTTTGCCATCGGTTTCTGGCAATTGTTCAGCCTGGTGCCACTGTACTTCAAGCAGTTTCTGCACCTAAAAGAAACCCAAATTGGGCTCTTAATGACGATGAACGGCCTGATGATCGTGTTTATGGAAATGCCGCTGGTCTATACCGTCGAAAAGCGCTACAGCCGGTTTAAGCTGCTGATCATTGCCACCGGGGTGTTGCTGGTGGGCCTGTCGTACTGGCTTCTGAATACCGGCGTGTGGCCCGTTCTGGCCCTGGTATCAGTCTTTTTCAACACCCTGGGCGAGATGCTCGCCATGCCGTTCATGTTGTCGTTCACAGTCGAGCGGGCCAATGCCCAAAACCGGGGGCAGTATCTGGCGCTGTATTCGATGGCGTACGCTGTCGCTCAGATCTCGGCCCCGGCCCTGGGTTCGCAAGTGGTGGCCTGGGCCGGTTTTTCGGTTCTCTGGATCGCCGTGATGGGGCTTTCACTGGTGTCGGCGGGCGGATTTTGGTGGGTGTTTCGGCGCGTAAAAAACGCTTTCCCTGAAACTGCCTGACCCAATTTGATGTTACAAGAAGGGCGTTTTTTTGCTCCTGAAAGGCATTTTGCCTACTTTTCCGCCCGCAAACAACGCAATCCCAACAAACACATGGAAACCTTGAATCGAATTGGACTCGATACTGAAAAAAGCGAAGAATTAGCTACTTTGTTGAACGAACTGCTGGCGAATTATTCCGTTTTCTACCAGAACACCCGCGGCTACCACTGGAACATCAAAGGCGATAAGTTTTTTGAACTGCACCTCAAATTTGAAGAACTGTATACCAGCTCGCTGCTGAAAATCGACGAAATCGCGGAGCGGATTCTGACGCTGGGCCACACCCCGCTGCACAAGTATTCGGATTATGCCAAGCTATCAGGCATTGCCGAAAGCAACGAAGTATCGGACGGCCGGAAAGCCATCGCCGAGATTCTGGATGCGTTCAAAGTCCTGCTGCAAAAAGAACGGCACCTGCTGACGCTGTCGGCCAACATCGAAGACGAAGGGACCAACGCCCTGATGAGCGACTACATTCGGGAGCAGGAAAAACTGGTCTGGATGTATTCGGCCTTCCTGAACCGGTAATTCTTTCCTGATTCCCCGAACCCGTTTAGTCAGTTGACCCGTTTAGTCAGTTGAGGTGATTAGACGGGTTCGTGTTTTTAGCGAAATATCTCAGCCAGTTCCAGCGACAGATCCAGTTTTCCGTCCGTCAGCGTTCCTTCGATAAAATTTTTGTAGGTGTTCGGGCTGTGGATGACGTGAATAATCTTGAACAGAGGATTGACCAGCCAGTAGGATTGAATACCTGCCGCAAAATAGTGATTCGCTTTCTCCACCAACTCTTCCTGACTCTGGGACGACGACAAAATTTCGATCATGCCCAGCGGCAGTTGCGTCATCCGGATCTCGTCGTGCAGGGAGTCGAAAATCAGTTTAGGATAAACCGCAATGTCGGGAACCACCCATTTGCCGGACATATCAAGACTCACCTCCGATAAAAAATCGTATTGTTTCCCGTATTGGATGGACAAAGCCACCAGTAAGCGACTTTGAATTAAGGAATGGTTTTTACTGGGCATAGCTTTCCCGCGTTCCGCTTCATAGTCCGGACGAACTTGTTCCGGCTGCGTGATTACTGCTTCCATAACTCGCCTGTTTTTTAACAAATCTACGAAGAACCGCTTACTTTTGCCCCTTCCACTGACTTGATTGTCCCTTGAAACTCTGGCAAAAAGACAATACCGACCCTCAATCTACGGCAGCCGCTGCGAAAATCGAGCGGTTTACCGTCGGACGTGACCGCGAAATGGACCTTTACCTGGCGCCCTTCGACGTGCTCGGCAACCTTGCCCACGCCACCATGCTCGAAACCATCGGACTCATTTCGAATGATGAATTAGAAATGATGAATGATGAATTAAAAAATATCTATCAGCAAATTCAGAGGGGGGAGTTTATGATTGAAGAGGGTGTAGAGGATGTTCACTCGCAGGTCGAACTGATGCTAACCCGCAAGTTGGGCGATGTTGGCAAGAAAATTCACAGTGGGCGGTCGCGGAACGATCAGGTGCTGGTTGATCTGAAACTGTTTACCCGCGACCGGCTCTGGCAGGTGGCCGAAGCCGTCCGCCGGGTGTTCGACCGGCTGATTGCCCGTTCGGAGCAGCACAAAACCGACTTATTGCCGGGCTACACGCATTTGCAGATCGCCATGCCGTCGTCGTTCGGGCTGTGGTTCGGCGCTTACGCCGAGGCCCTGGCCGACGACATGCTGACGTTACAAACCGCCTACCGCCTGGCGAACCGCAATCCGCTGGGCTCGGGAGCCGGATACGGGTCGTCGTTTCCGCTCAATCGGACGCTGACCACCGAGCTACTCGGTTTTGAAGGCATGAACGTCAACGTGGTGTACGCCCAGATGAGCCGGGGCAAAACCGAGCAAACCGCCCTGACGGCCCTGGCCACCATTGCAGCTACGCTCTCGCGAATGGCGATGGATATTTGCCTCTATAACAGCCAGAACTTCGGTTTTCTAACCCTGCCCGATGCCCTGACGACCGGTTCGAGCATCATGCCGCACAAGAAAAACCCGGATGTAGCCGAACTGCTGCGTGCCAAAACCAACCGCCTGAAAGCCCTGCCCATGGAGGTCACGCTGGTGATGAGCAACCTGCCGTCCGGCTACCACCGCGATATGCAGCTCCTGAAAGAAATCCTGATGCCTGCCTTCGACGAACTGCTGGATTGCCTGGAAATCACGGATTTTATGCTCGAAAACATTCAGGTGAAAGCCCATCTGCTCGATGATCCGAAATATGATTTGCTGTTCAGCGTCGAGCGGGTCAATGCGCTGGTGCTGGAGGGTGTTCCGTTCCGGGAAGCCTACCGGATTATCAAAACCGAGGTGGAAGACGGAACCTACGTCGCCCCGCGCGACCTGCACCACACGCACGAAGGCAGCCTCGGCAACCTGGGCAACGAGCAAATTGCGGCCTACATGAACACGGTTTTCCAGGGCTTCGGAGCCGAAAACGTGCAGCAGGCGGTGAGTCGGCTGCTGGCGTAAGGCTTCTTTCGCCGGAACTAAATTGCTTGCAAAAAAAGTTTCGACTGACCGTTGTCAGGCTTGCAAGCCTGACAACGGTTTTTACTGCTTACTCCAGCCGATACGCCACCAGCTTGTTCTTGAAAAAGGTCGGCACCACGACCAGTTTTTTGCTGGGCACATAATCAATGTCCGCCGAATTGACTTTTTCGGTGCGCGTATCGATCAGCAGTTGTTTCTGCCCATCGGCGGTGATGTAAAACAGCCGACCGCTCCAGTCCGACACGATGTAATCCTTGCCAACGGCCACAATACCGTCGGTGTTCGCCATGCCGTCGGCAATTTTGGTCAGTTGCTTGGTTTCCACGTCCAGCGATTGCAAGGCCCCAATTTTGGTGCTGCCGACCATCATCTTTTTCGTGCCGACAGCCAGCAACCCGTTCGGATTATTCAGATCACCGCCATCAATCCAGACTTCCCATTTGCTGTCTTTCAGGCGGTAAATCTTGCTGTTGCGGCTGTCTGAGGCATAAACGGTTCCGTCTTTGTCCACGGTTACATCGTTCAAAAACGCCTTTTTGTCGACCGCATCCCAGGTCTGTTCGGCCTGCCCGTTCGACAAATTGATCGCGACCAGCCGATAGACGTCCGTCACATACAGGCGGTTTTTGTGAATTCCCATGCCTTTGGGCGCATTCAGCCCGGTAGTCCACTTGAGGTTTTCGATCTTGCCGTCCAGCGACACTTTCGAGATAAAACCGTCGCCATCCAGTGAATCCGACTTGCCGACAATGTTGGCGACATACAGCACATTTCCTTTCGTATCGTACAAAACCGATTCCGGCACGCTCAGCGTCGAATCGGTTTCCCAGACCTTGACGAGTTTCTTTTCTTTTTTCGG
Source organism: Larkinella sp. VNQ87 (assembly GCF_049445795.1). Taxonomy (NCBI): domain Bacteria; kingdom Pseudomonadati; phylum Bacteroidota; class Cytophagia; order Cytophagales; family Spirosomataceae; genus Larkinella; species Larkinella sp. VNQ87. Next base: position 257,243 of record NZ_JBMSDT010000006.1, on the reverse strand, counting down.
CGACTCAAACGCCGTGAGGGTAGTGGCCAGCAACACGCTGCCGCCCAGCAATACGGTTAGTAAACGCATGGTTCAAATGGAGAGGGTTTGCCTTTTTATGCTGTAAATAACGATACTGCCGCCGTTATTCCAACCCTTCGACCGGTTTGTTAGCAAAGAACCGGTTAACTTAACCGCACTGTAAAAAGCTCTTTGGATTTGGCATAGACATACGCCACCACCAACAGGGTAATCACTCCGCCCAGCGCCACCGATGGCACCACACCCAGCAACCGGGCCGCCACGCCGGACTCAAAAGCCCCAATCTCGTTGGAGGAACTGACAAAAATGCCATTGACAGCCGCCACCCGGCCGCGCATATGGTCGGGCGGAAAAATTTGCAGAATGGTGTTCCGGATGACCACGCTGACGCTATCAAACGCGCCGGTTAGCAACAGCGCGAGCGCCGACAGCCAGAAATGGGTAGAATACGCAAAGACCAGGGTGAAAACGCCAAAGCCGAGCACGGCGATGAGCATGTTCCGCCAGGCGTTGTGCGTAGGCGGAAACCGGGTCAGCAGCAACATGGTGCTAATGGCTCCCACGGCCGGAGCCGCCCGCAGTACGCCCAGCCCTTCGGCCCCAACCTTTAAAATATCTTCGGCAAAAATGGGCAGCATGGCGACGACGCCCCCGAACAGTACCGAGAACAAATCGAGCGAAATCGAATACAGAATAATCTTGGTTTTGAATACAAACCGGAAGCCTTCGCTAAGGCTGTACCACAGGCTGTCTGTCGGGCGATCCGTCGCCGGAACCGGTCGTTTTTTAATCATCGAAATCAGCACCAGGCACACCAATAGCAGGCCAATCACGACCAGCAAAGAATGGTCAAGTCCCAGCCAAACGTACAGAAAACCGGCCACACCCGGCCCAGCAATGGCCCCGGCCTGCCAGGCCGACCCACTCCAGGTCGATGAATTGGGGTACAACTCGCGGGGCACCAGAAACGGTTTCAGCGACGAACTCGTCGGCGAATAAAAACCTTTTGCCGTGCCGATCAGCACCAGAACCCCATAAATCACGGCCAGTTGAACGGTTTGCGATAAATGAGCGACCACCGAGGGCTGAAACACCAGGTACAGAATAACCGACCCCAGAATGATCACCGACAGACTGATTTGCAGAATGGACCGCTTCTCGCGCCGGTCGGCCAGGTGCCCGCCGAAGAGCGACATGGCGATGAACGGCAAGGCTTCGGCCAGCCCCACAAAGCCCAGCGCCAGCGGATCGTGCGTCATTTTGTAGAGCTCATAGCCCAGAATTACCTCCTGAATCAAAAGGGTAGCGGTGATCAGAAAGCTGTTGGCGGCAAAAAAACGGAATTCGGGATAACGAAGTGCAGCGTAGGGATCATTCGGGGTGTTCATGCCAAAAAATAAGGATTGGACCAGGTTTCTGCCGTTGATAAAGCCAAACTGTCCGTTCTATGTTCGTACTTTGCTTTTATAACCACCCAAACGGACGAATAAATTCGGTATGCACGTTAAAATTTGTTGCATCAGCAGCCCCGAAGAAGCCCGGCTAGCCATCCGCGCCGGGGCCTCGGCGGTCGGTTTAGTGGGCAAGATGCCCAGTGGGCCGGGCGTCATCGGTGATGAATTGATCCGAACGATTGCCCAAAGCGTCCCTCCGCCCATTGCTACGTTTCTCCTGACGAGTGAACCGACGGCCGAAGCCGTAATCGAACACCACCGCCGGGTCTATACGAATACGATTCAACTGGTCGATGCGCTACCTGCGGGAAGTTACCGCGTTTTGCGGGCAGCTTTACCGGGCGTTAAGCTGGTGCAGGTGATTCATGTGCTGGACGAACTTAGCATCGACGAAGCGCTGGCGTCGGCAGAAGAAGTAGACGCCTTGCTGCTGGATTCGGGCAACCCAAAGCTGGCCGTGAAGGAACTCGGCGGAACAGGCCGTCGGCACGACTGGGCGCTGAGCCGCCGGATTGTAGACCAAAGCCGGATACCGGTTTTTCTGGCCGGTGGGCTAAAACCGGAAAATGTCCGGGAAGCCATCGAAACCGTGCAGCCATTCGGACTGGACATTTGCAGCGGGGTCCGCACCAACGGCCACCTCGACCCCGCCAAACTGGAAGCGTTTTTCCACCGTACCCACGGACTTTAGTCCGTGTTTTTTGAGCTATAAATTCGAATAGCCTGGTAAAAAAACACGGACTAAAGTCCGTGGGTACGTAAACAAAAACCCCGGTCCGAACAGACCGGGGTTTCTTTCTATGCGTCTACTAACCTTACGCTACTGCAATTTGTTTGGGTTCGACCACCGGTTTTTCAACTTTCGGCAGGTCAATTTTCAGGATGCCGTCGGTGTAAGCGGCTTGGATTTGCTCCGTATTTACATTTTTCGGTAACCGGAAGCTCCGTTCGAATGAGCTGTAGCTAAATTCTTTGCGGGTATACTTCTCGGTTTTTTCTTCCGATTTTTGCTCCTGTTTTGCCGAGATCGTCAACTGGTTGTTGTTCAGTTTAATTTCGAAGTCCTCTTTCTTCAACCCGGGCGCAGCTAACTCAAGGTGGTAGGCGGTTTCATCCTCACTAATGTTGGCCGGTACGGTCGTGTATCCTTCTTTGCCAAACACCGGAGCGTTAAAGTGCCGGTTGAATTCGCGGTTTACGAATTGATCGAAGAAAGAAGGAAGCTGGTTGTATTGCACTAACGTTCTCATGGCTTTTCTATAATTATGTTCGTTGTTTCTGACTACACTATCCCTTTAATCAACTTGTGTACCAATCGAAAAATCGTATCAAAACCAGCCATTTTGACATATATTTTTGAAATGCCTAATATAATCAAGACAAAATGGCCGAATTTCGAAGCAAATTGTCAGATTTAACGTACCCACGGACTTTAGTCCGTGTTTTTAAGCTGAAAACTCGAATAAGCTGGTAAAAGAACACGGACTAAAGTCCGTGGGTACGGGAAAATTTATTGCAACCGCCAGTTGATGTATAGACAATCAAGCCCTATTTTTAGCGTTTGATTTTCCTCTACCGTAACCACATATATGCTTAAAATTTACCGACCTGTTTCCTTTCTGGTCTGTCTTTTATGGATCAGCAGCGCCTTACGTGCGCAACAATCAGCCGCCGGATTTTTTGAAGCCGGAATTTCCAAGAGTAAATCGGGCGATTTTGTCGGTGCGCTCCAGGCCTTCAGCATGGCGATCAGTGCGAACCCGGAAAATGCGCCCAGTTATTACAACCGGGGACTCGCCAAAGCCAACCTCAAAGACCACCGGGGCGCTATTCTGGATTATGACCGCGCCATCGAACTGAATGGAAAAGATGCGCTCGCCTACCTGAGCCGGGGCGTCAGTAAAAGCAAGCAGGACGACCACCGGGCCGCCCTGATGGACTTCAGTCGGGCCATCGAACTGGCCCCCGACGATGCACAGGCCTACTACCACCGGGGCGTCAGCCGGAGCCGCCTGGAGCAATACCGGGGCGCTTTGCAGGATTTTTCGAAAACCATCGAACTCGACCCAAGTAACATCCAGGCGCTGTATGCCCGGGGCATTACCAAACAGAAACTGGATGATTTTGCGGGTAGTCTGGCGGACTTCTCCAAAGTGATTGACCTGAACCCAAAGCGGGCGCAGGCGTATGCCGGTCGCGGAGCGTCGTTGATTCAATTGGCTCAATACCAGAAGGCCATCGACGACCTGAACAAAGCCGTGGAATTGGCCCCTGAAGACGGCGAATCCTTCTACAACCGGGGTTTTGCCAAAAGTAAACTGGACGATTACAAAGGCTCGATGGGCGATTACGACCGCGCCATTGCCATTGATGCTGCCAACTACCGGGCTTACTACGGCCGGGGTTTCAGCCGGGGTAAGATTGGCGACCAACGCGGGGCTATTCAGGATTTTAACACGGCCATCGAAACTAACAACGCCAACCTGACGGAAACGAAGGTGGTGTATTCGGGTAAAATCTCGAAAACCGTCCTCGACGGGCTGCGGAATGCCGTGCAGCAACGGAATAAAATCGACGCCCTCTCGGCCGACCGGGCCGAAGCCTACTTCAACCGGGCTGTCAGCAAGAGCAAAGTTAACGATATTAAAGGTGCCACCGCCGACCTCAACAAAGCCATCGAACTCAACCCCACCTATTCCGAAGCGTATTTCACGCGGGGACTGATCCGTTCGCAGCAGGGAGATCAGAAAGGGGCCATTCTGGACTGCAACAGCGCCCTTCAGCTTGATCTGAAGTACGCCGAAGTCTATTACGTCCGGGGTATTATCCGCCACAGCCTGGGCGACGAAAACGGTGGCTGCCTCGACCTCAGCAAAGCCGGCGAACTCGGCTACACCCCCTCCTACAAAGCCATCAGCGACTACTGTAATTGAATGAAGAGTTAAGAATTAAGACGGGGCCGCCCCGTCTTAATTCTTAACTCTTCATTCAAATCGTAGGTGTTTGACCGATTCGCCGGAGGTGGCGAGTTCCTGGAGGGCGTCGATGCCGATCTGGAGGTGTTTTTCCACGAACAGGCCCGTCACACGCTTGTCGCTTTCTTCGGTTTTGACGCCTTCGGGCACCATCGGGTTGTCGGACACCAGCAGGAGCGCGCCGTGCGGGATGGAGTTGGCAAAACCGACTGTGAAAATCGTGGCGGTTTCCATGTCAATCGCCATCGCCCGGATTTCGCGCAGGTACTCCTTGAACGTTTCGTCGTGTTCCCAGATGCGCCGGTTAGTGGTATAAACCGTGCCTGTCCAGTAGTCCAGCTCGTGTTTTTTGATCATCGACGAAACCGCCCGTTGCAACCGGAATGAGGGCAGGGCCGGTATTTCGGGCCTCAGGTAGTCGTTGCTGGTTCCCTCACCCCGAATGGCCGCAATCGGTAGAATCAGGTCGCCGATCAGCGTTTTTTTTAGCCCTCCGCATTTGCCCAGGAATAGCACGGCTTTCGGGTTTACGGCGGTCAGCAAATCCATGACCGTAGCTGCCATCGCGCTGCCCATGCCGAAGTTAATGATCGTGATGTTGTCGGCTGTGGCGGTTTGCATGGCCCGGCCCAGCCCATACATTTCGACATTAAACTTCTGGGCAAACAGTTCAACGTAGTTGATAAAATTGGTCAGCAGAATGTATTCGCCAAATTGCTCAATGGGTGTACCTGTGTAGCGGGGCAGCCAGTTCTGCACGATTTCGTCTTTCGTTTTCATGTTGCGAAGTGTTGTGGGTTGAAATCGACAATTGGAAAGCTGTCGGCGGATTCCCGTTTAATCCATCAGATTCCCTATTTTTGAGAAATGGAATCGTTAAACCTACCGGTTTTTGCGTACAATACGAAGCAGATCGACGGGAAACCGTACATTTTCGATGTACTCCGAAAGAAGTATGTGCTCATTACGCCGGAAGAATGGGTACGCCAGCACGTCGTTCATTTGCTGCTGAACCAGTATGGCTACCCCAAAGCCCTGATCCGAACCGAGGGCGGGTTAACGTTGAATCAATTGCGGAAGCGGACCGATATTCTCGTCTACGACCGGGCCGGAAAACCGTTTCTACTAGTGGAATGCAAAGCTCCGCACGTGGCCGTCACGCAGAGCGTCTTCGATCAGATTGCCCGCTACAACCATGTTCATCAGGCGCCTTACCTGGTAATAACCAACGGCCTGACGCATTTTTGCTGTTGCGTCGATCACCAGCTCCAAACCGTTGATTTTCTGGACGATTTGCCGAAGTTTCAGTAACGTACCCACGGACTTTAGTCCGTGTGAGTGATTCCAAATCCAGAAGTTGGTATTAACTCACACGGACTAAAGTCCGTGGGTACGAAAAAACCGCACCCTGGATGATTGGGATGCGGTTTTCGGCTTTATTTACGGAACGTACGGAATCTGCTTATTTCGCTTTGGCAGACGAAGCGTTGTCGGCCGTCGCAACGATGTTCATGTCGACAGTGAAATCATCATAAATCACTTTGTCGCCCAGGTTATCAAAGAACGACTTCGAGCCGTATTTGATATCGTATTTCGCCCGGTTGATGGTGGCTTTACCCGTTGCGGTCAAGGTGTTGCCCGATACCGAAACTGTTACCGGAAAAGTTACCGGATTCGTAATTCCTTTGATCGTCAGGTCACCGGTTACATCCGCCGTATTGCCGCTGTTCTGCTTCACTTTCGTGATTTTGAAAGTAGCCGTCGGGTGTTTGGCAACCGAGAAGAAATCGTCCGATTTCAGGTGATTGATCAGTTTGTCGTGGTACTCTTTATTGTCTTTCAGGTCGGTGCTGGTCATCGTCCGCAAGTCGATCGAGACCACACCGCCCGTCAGTTTACCGCCATTCACGGTCAGATAGCCTTTTTCGGCTTTAACCGGGCCGGTATGTTCGCCCGTTACTTTTTTACCATTCCAGGTCAGGACGCTTTTATCAACGTCGATGTTGTAGGTCGTGCTTTTCGCTACGGTTTTCTTGGCACCCGGATTGATGGTTCCGTTGGCGAATGAAGGCGTACTGACGGCCACTGCAATAGCGACAATTCCGGTCAAAATTTGCTTGTACATGAGAGTTAACTTTTGGTTGATTGTTTATTTAAAAAAGTAGATTAGGTTTCAAACGTAAAAAAGGCTACACCGAACCACGGAGTTTGTCGAGCAGGTGATTCAGTTCGTCGGCTTCGGCTTCAGACAAGTTATGAAACCGGTTTTCCCACTGACTCTGGTGCTGATCCAGAATTTTTAGCAACTCCAGCCCTTTGTCGGTGATCACGACATCCACCGCCCGGCGGTCATTCGGACATTCGGTCCGTTGTGCTAACTCCTTGGCCAGCAATTTATCGACCAGACGCGACGCGTTCGACATTTTGTCCAGCATTCGCTCGGTGATGTCGGCCACCTTGACCGGATTCGGATACTGGCCCCGCAGAATCCGCAGGACGTTGTATTGCTGAATCGTCAACCCGTACGGCTTCAGCAGGTGCATCTGCTCGTCGCAAAGCCAGCCATTGGTGTACATCAGGTTAACGATCATTCGTTGATACGACGACCTGAACGACGTGGTTTGTTTTATATCATTTTCGATCGGCATTGTGGTCATCAGGATAAAAGAGAGACAGCCTGCGCATTTTCTACAAAAGTATCATTTACCAGCTAACTGTCATGCTCTAGTAATGTTGCAAATATAATGTCTATACATTTAATGTAACAACACTATATTTCAAAAAAGTTTCACCGGAACGGAATTATTTCAGGAGCCGACGTGGCGAAGTCGCGGAAGCGGGCCGTTGGGACGCCCTCAAAAGCAGGTCGGAAAGGTTGTGAGTTGCCCGGAATGTTCGGATACCAGGCGATCCGGATCTGAAAACTATTGAAAGTGAGATTCTCATTCCGCAACCGAAACGCCACGCCGTATCCTTGGTAGAGCGGTCCCTGGAAAAGCCGACGGGTTTGGTAAGTAACCAGGCCGAGGTTCGCAAAGGTGACGATAGCAACCCGAAAACCGACAATGTTCAACCGGGAGAATAAAATATTTTCGATGTTGGTCAAGAGCAGTTTCGTGCCGCGCAGCCGGTCGTTGTTGATGCCCAGCCGGTCGCGGCCGCTCAGCGTAACAAACTCATTGTTAAACCGTTGCGAGCCCATCGTATACCGAAAATTAATAAAGTGCCGCCAGTTTCCCCAGCTAGTGGTTCGCAAAGGCGTGAAATAACTGGATTCCAGTGTCAGAACACCCTGCTCGATTCCCTGATTGTTTCGCAGGTAGCTTCCGATGTTCAAGGCCCCGTAAAGGTACCCGAACGATTCGAGGTAGTGTGCTTTGGAATAGCTGAATCCCAGGTATTTCCGCTGGCCCAGTTCGGCATTGTCGTGTCCCATTATAATAGCCGCCAGGCTTCCATACGGCACGTCTTCCGTTCGTCCGAAACCATAAATGAGGACATCACGCACGTAACGTCGGCGCGACAAACCGATGCTGAACAGGGTCGCGTTCGTGTTCTGAAACAACTGATTCGTATCGGACCGTACTTCCGGCCGGGTCGTGAAGGCCAGCCGCGTAAACCGGGCCGCCACGACCAGCCGCGTCCGGTCATCACCTTCACCCAGAAAACTAAAGAACGGTTTGAACGAATAACCGGCCCACATATCGTAATAGTTGTAGCTTAGTTTGGTAAACTGCACACTATCGGCCTCTTCCGAAAAAACCCGGTAGCGGGGAAACCGGTTGTGGCTGAGCTCCACCGAACCGGCCCAGCGGGTATCGGGCGTCAGAAAGGGTCGGTAAAACCGCAATGCATACTGTTTCAGATCGCGGGTTTCGACCAGGTCGGCCTGGCCCGTAAAAAACGTTTTCCCGATGTACGGAATCACATATCGGCCCCGGTATTCGAGTTTTTGAAAGGGGTCGTCGGCATTGTACAGCACCTGATTCGAGAACGTATGGGCCAGCCCCCGGAAGTTTCGCTGGTCGAGCCGCAGGTCGAATCGGTTGAATCCGCCAACGCTCCCCGACGGAATCAGTGACCAGACATCCTGCGTAATTACGTACACATCGACAAAGCCCCGGCTGCCGTTGTGCGGCACCACGATAATCCGGGCATCATGAAACACATTGGAGGTACGGAGCAGCCGCTCGTTGTCGCGCAGTGTATCCGGGCTGACCCGATCGCCTTCTTCAAAGAGCAGAAACGACCGGCGGATGACGCCCTCGCGCGTATCGGCATGAAGTTGGCTACCCGTTCGTTCCAGCCAGCTCCGGGGCTGGCGGAGCGTATCGTACACGCTCGGGCCAAACACCTTCAGCCGCCGAATAAAAATTTTGTTGATAATTCGTCCCCGATAAGCGGCAAAAGGATTGGCTTCAATTTCGTTGACGTCTTCATTCACCGTACCGGTTTTTTGCCGGCTGTTGTACATGTCGTGAAAAAGCAGCCGGTGGAGTTCGCGCGTGATTTTGCGCTTGTACATCTTCCTTTTCAGGCTCGTGTAAAAAACGCTGTCGCGAATGGCGAGCGCACTGTCCCGGCTGACTTTCGCCAGCGAATCAGACCGGCTGAGTGAATCGGTCTTCGTATTCGGAACGGGAATCTTAATTTCCTGAGCCATTGCAACTGAAGCCGCCAGCAGCAGCCAAAAGCCGGTCAGCCAACCTGTTCGCAGGAAGGGAAAATACGCAAAACCGTTTGGATAACCGCTGAAGGTATTCACACTACACCACGTCTTTTTTCATCCAAAAATCCCGTTGCCGCTCTGGACCAAATTGAAAATAATGCCACCCACACCGCTCGAAGCCCATCTGTTTGTAAAAACCGATGGCCCGCTCGTTCCGCTCCCAGACACCCAGCCAGACAACCGGATAGCCAGCCAACTGAGCCTCTTGCCAACAACGTTCCATCAACTGCCGCCCCAGCCCCCGGCCAATCTGGGTTTCTGCTACATATAAACGCTGAATTTCGATCGCCCGTTGCCCCTGGAGCTGACGCGGGGGCCGAATCCGGCGCAACTTCGCATACCCGATTAAACTCGAATCTGAGTCAACGGCCAGCAAAAAGGTATTTTTCGGATCATTCAGTTCCTGCTGCATCTGTTCGACCGAAAACGAATTTTTTATATACGCATCCACCACATCCGCCGGATTGTGAGGAGGTCCGAAAGCCGCCCGCATGGTCCGAATCGCCAGATCGGTCAGTGGAACGGCATCGTTTGGGGTGCCAATTCGGATTTCGATGGGTGTATTCACGACGGTTTAGGTGTTATGTTTGTACTCAGAAGATGCGATTGCATCCCAACTAGTTTAAAGTATACTATAAATTTTTAAGAATTCCATGCAATTGACCCGGCCCCTGGTACTGGCTTCCAACTCGCCCCGACGGCATCAACTGCTGCGGGAGATGGGCTGTACCTTCCGCGTAGAAGTTCGCCCGACCGACGAAACATTCCCGGCCAACCTGCCCATTCCGGAGGTCCCGGCGTTTCTGGCCCGGCAAAAAGCCGACCGGTTTCGCGACGATCTGAGCGATCAACTGGTGTTGTGTGCCGACACGATTGTGGTGGTCGATACCGATATTCTGAACAAACCGGCCGATGCCGACGAAGCTGTCCGAATGCTCCGGCGGCTCTCGGGCCGGGCACACCAGGTCATGACGGGCGTTTGCCTGCTGTCGGCTGAAGAAACCGTGTCGTTCACCGACATCGCCACGGTTTACTTCAACCCGCTCGACGACTACGAGATTCAAACGTATGTGGAACACTACCGCCCCTTCGACAAAGCCGGTGCTTACGGCGTTCAGGAACCCATCGGCATGATCGGCATCCAGCGCATCGAAGGCTCGTTCTACACCGTCATGGGCCTCCCCGCCCACCGCGTCTACCAAGCCTTAAGGAGTTATGAATTAAGAGTTAAGAGTTAAGAGTTGGCTCTGCTGGTTTTCCAAAATCCGTGCGGAGCCAACTCTTCACTCTTAACTCATATCCAGTTTTCACCCCGGGCAGCGCAACTCTTAACTCATAACTCTTAATTCTTAACTCAGCTATGTTTTCGCATCTTGATTCGAAAGGAAATCCGGCGATGGTCGATGTGGGCGACAAAGCGGTGACCCGGCGGGTGGCCCGCGCCCGGAGCATTGTGGTGCTCAACGACGCCATCATGCAGCAGTTGCAGGGCGAGGACATTCAGACGAAGAAAGGACCGGTTTTTCAAACGGCGATCATTGCCGGAACGATGGCCGCCAAGCGTACGTCCGACCTGATTCCGCTCTGCCATCCGCTCGGGTTGGACAGTTGTAAATTCAGCATTACGACCAACGGCAACGAGGTAAGCATCGAATGCACGACCGCCCTGGAAGCCAAAACCGGCGTAGAGATGGAAGCCCTGGTCGGTGCCTCGGTGGCCGCCCTGACCGTCTACGATATGTGCAAAGCGTTCTCGCACGACATTGTGATCAAAGAAACCCGGCTGCTCGACAAAACCGGCGGAAAGCATGACTTCCACAAAACCGACTGAGCCCACTCCGCCCCTATGGGGTCTGGTGCTGGCCGGAGGACGCAGCACCCGGATGGGCGTGGATAAAAGCACGCTTGCCTACCACGGCAAACCGCAGTTTGAATACCTGTACGACTTATTGTCAAGCTACTGCGACGACGTTTTTTTGTCGGTTAATGCTGAACAGGCTGCGCACCTGGCCGACAGCCGGTTTCAACTGCTGGTTGACGCAGCCCCAGTGGAAGGCCCGCTGGCCGGTATTCTGACGGCTTTTCAGTCCGGACCCGAAAACCCGGTGGCCTGGCTGGCCGTGGTATGCGATTTGCCATTGTTATCCGAAACATCCCTCCGGAAACTGGCGTTAAACCGTCAGCCCGACACGCTGGCAACGGCGTTTTGGGACAGCGACCATCAGTTTCCCGATCCCTCCGTGTGCATCTGGGAACCGGCGGCTTACCCGGCCATGCTTCAGGCGCTGGCAGACGGAAAACCGTATCCGCGCCTGATTCTGATGCAACACGATTGTACACTGCTGGACATCGACGATGTGAACGAACTCACGAACGTGAACACACCGGAGTTGGCCGCGAAGATTCAACAAAACCTGAATGTACCCCCAACCCCCTAAAGGGGACTCTCAAATCCAGATCTTTAAGCCCCCTTTAGGGGGTTGGGGGCAAATCAATCAACGGTTATGATGCAACAAGACGCTTATTTTTTGCGGGAAGCCATACAACTTGCCAAAGAAGGCATCCGGGCCGGTCAGGGTGGCCCGTTCGGTGCCCTGGTGGTCAAGGACGGTCGGATTGTCGGGCGGGGCTGCAACCAGGTCACCTCGACAAACGACCCGACGGCCCACGCCGAGGTGGTGGCCATCCGCGACGCCTGCCAGAATCTGAACACCTTCCAACTGGCGGGTTGCACGATTTATACCTCCTGCGAACCCTGCCCGATGTGTCTCGGAGCTATTTACTGGTCGCGGCCCGAGCGGATTGTGTATGGTTGCCTGCATTCCGACGCTGCCCAGGCCGGTTTCGACGATCACTTTATTTACCAGGAACTCAACAAACCGCGCGAAGCCCGGAGTATCCCGATGCACCAGCACCTGCGTGACGAAGCCTGGACGGTTTTCGCGGAATGGATTCAGAAAACAGACAAAACAACTTATTAATTAAGAGTTATGAGTTGGCTGACGCATTCTATTCCTGCGAAGCTAACTCTTAACTCTTAACTCTTAACCGCGCGGGCGGCCCCGTCCTAACTCCCCCCATGTCTTCCCATCATATTGTACGTGATAAACAGGAACCAGCCCTGCTGATTGCCAACGGCGCAAGCTGCGACCCGGAACTGCTCGGCCAACTGCTCGAATGGAACCCGTTTGTTCTGGTGCTCGACAACGCCATCTGGCGGGTGCTGGACCTGGACTTTAAAGTAGACGCCTGGCTGGGCGATTTCGATGATCAGCCGGATTTTGATTTGGTTCGGGAGCGGCAGTATCCGATTGAGATTATTCACACGCCCGATCAGAACAAAACCGACCTCGACAAAGGCATCGAATTTCTGATCGAACGCGGTTTTCCGGCGGTCAACATCGTCTGGGCCACCGGTCGCCGGGCCGACCACACGATCACGAACCTCACCAACATCATCCGGTACAAAGACCGCATCAAGCTGGTGATGATCGACGATCATTCGAAGATTGTGCCACTCAGCGGTTCGTTCGAGAAATGGTACGCCAAGGGAACACCGATTTCGCTCATTCCCGTGGGGGTGGTCGACGGGCTGATGACGGAAGGACTGAAATACAACCTGCACGACGAAGCCCTGACGCTCGGCTACCGGACCGGTAGCAGCAACGAAGCCGCCGAAGACGGTTTTGTCCGGATTCGGTACCGCACCGGCGATCTGCTCCTGATGGAATGCTGGGACTAAAGGTTAGTCCCGCTCCGCCACTTCGTTCATGGTGTACGATTGCAACCCGAGTTCCTGGGCGGTTTTGAACAAGTGCTCGATCAGTTCGACATCCGTGCCGAGCGGATGGGTGTTGTCGCCTTCGAATTCGGGTTTGTGGCCGTAAAACAACACGATTTCTCCTTTCTTCCTGGCCCGGTGGAGCGCCTGCGTGATGTGGTGTTTGGTCACGCCACTTTCGTTGTCGATGGTCAGCGCCCGAACGCGCTTTTTCGGTTGTCCGTCGCAGTAAATGGCGTCGGCCATCGTAATCGGCTCGTCCAGATGCAGGCCGAACAGGGTATGGCGCAGGGCGTAAATGTCGCGGGTGAGCACAAAATGCTGCTCCAAGTGCGGCTCGACCGACTCGTGATTGGCCCCGTAGGGATACGCAAATGTGCGAACCTGAAAACCCAGTTCGTTCAAATGCTCGACCGACGGGTGGATTTCGTGCTTCATGTACGCGTCCGGACTGTTCGTTTTCAAAAACTCAGTGGCATCGACGTGCCGAAAACCGTGGCTCCCGATTTCGCAGCCGTATTTTTGCAAATGCCGGAGTTTGTTGATTTCGTCGGAAGCCAGTTGGTCCGACTGCGTGACGTAAAAAGTGGCTTTGGCGTTGTACCGCTGGAACAAATCCCGGAGTTGGTACCACTCATGTACGGTTCGGTCGTCAAAGGAAAGGGCAAAACCGGGGCGGCTTAGCGGAATGGTCTTTGGACGGCTCAGTTGCCAGCCCGCTAAAGCCGTGGCGACCAACAGTGCAAAGACCGCCAGCCGGATGGCGTACATCCGTTTTTTCATGGGTATAGATTCTGGTTAGACAGGATGCTTCTTCAGTCACTCAGCGATGCAACACCGCCTTGCCGGTTTTTTGACGACCGTCGTCCAGCACGAGCCGAAACAAATACAAACCGTTCGGTAACGGACTTCCGTCCTGGTCGGCTCCGTCCCACTCCACCGTGTTTTCGCCCACCCGAACCGGTTGCCGCAACGTCCGGACCCACTGCCCGTTTGCACTCCGGATCTGAATCGTCCCCTCGCCCAGCGGCCCTTCGCCGGTCAGCGTAAACCGAAACCGAGTTTGGCTCGAAAACGGATTCGGGCTCATCCGCACGGCGGACAAACTGTCTTCGGTTTTGACCCGAAACGATATTTCGTACGGTTCGGGTCCGGGCCGGTTACCACTCACATCCGTCGCATGGACTTGCAGAATGTAGAGGCCGTCGGTCAGGTTCCGGGGAGAAAAATCCAGCACGAAACGGTTGTCGGCTCCGGCGGGTTGCCAACTCATCTCGGGGCTGCTCAACGCCACCCGCTCCAGGACGCAACCCCCGCAGGGTTTTTTCAGAAACACCTCAAGGCCAACGGTATCCTGCCGAATGCGGTATCGGTCTTCATCCTGCAAGATAATGCGGATCAACGGCTTAGGCGAAACCAAAGCTCCATCATTTAGTATATGGCGGTCGAATGTCACCTCCAGCAACGGATTCAAGCGGTCGGGCGGAAACCGTTGGCCCGAATCCGGGAGCACAACGTGGTAGCCGTCCAGGTCTGGTTTCAGGTCGAAAACGAGCAGGTTATTTGTTTCGTCCGATTCTTCAATCTGGTTTTCAGGATCGACCAGCAATTCAAACCGGCCGGGGATTTCGGCCTTCGTAGCGTTTTGCACCGAATCCGGTTTAAAAGCATAGTATAGCGTGTCTAGATACGCAACTGCCTGGTTGCCCTGTGTTCCGTATGACCGAATTTGCCCATCGGCCAGCCGCTGCCGTACCGCCAGTCCGACTCGCTGACGGGCCTCAAACCGTCCGGTATTCCGCACCACCACGCCCAGCCGCACCGAATCCTTTCCCGCTTTGACCGGAAACACCTCCGACGAACTCAGGCTAAAATCCGGTTTCTGAACCGGAAACAACCGCAAAACCGGGTCGCCCTGCAATACCATCTGGTGCGCGTTGGCAATGTCATAAGTACTTTGGTAAATCGCCAGTACGCGCCGGGTCGTTTCCTGCTGAATCAGGCCAATGGGTTTATTCCAAAGAGCGCTATCGGCAAAAAGCGTCTGATAAAATTGCCGGGTGTAGCTTTCAAGCGGCCCCGACAAACCCGAACCGCTGTGCGCCAGAATCGCAATGGCCCCTTTGTCGGGCGTCAGCATCCAGTCGGTCGACAGGTTGCCCGTAGAACCAAAAAAGATGTTTCCGATGCCGCAGCCATTGAAAAACATGAGGGGATAGCGGCCCTTGTTGCGGTAGCCATACGCCGGTTTTGAAGCATAACCGAAATCCAGATCCGTCACGATGGGCGACGAATGACCAAAAAACGTCAGCAGCGCAATGCCGTCGTTCACCGGTCCGCTGATGTCGATGCGCTCCACGGGTTCGTCGGTTTGTTTGGCTTTAAAAAGCACATTCGCGCCCAAAAACTGCTGCCGGGCGGTTTGGCCCACCTCCGCCAGAATCCGCCGGAACGTCTGCTGTTCGAGTACCGAATGTCCTCCGCTCAGGTGCAAAATTTCCTTCCGCCAGGGCGCGTTGTCCGGCGTTCGCTCAAACTCCTTTACTTTTTCAAGATACGTCAGGATGTCGGCCGGATGGAGGGTGTTGATTCGCCCGGTCGGGATGGCGGGTACGTTTTCCGGAAAACCGGCCAGCCCGGCGGTCAGCAACAGGTCGGAGCCAGGCACGTTGCCGATGGTCAGCACCAGATCGCGAAAATACTGGTCGGGATGCGTTCGGTTCGGGAAATAGGCATTGGCCCGCCCGATCAGCAGCAGGAATTTCGTGGTGTCGGCGGATGCGGTTTTTTGGGTCAGCATGTAATCCGCAAACCGACGGATGGCCAGCGGAGTCCGTTCGCCGTAGCTGAACTGGTTCATCAGTTGTTTCATCGTGACGACCAGCGTGTCGTACCCACCGCCCGCAGCGGAAGCTCGGTATCCCGCGTATTCATTGACGGGATCGGCCACGTTGCCGACCGGTTTTCTTAGCGCTTCGTGGCTTACGATCAGGTAGTTGTGCTTCGCCGGGTCGATTTTCCGAAAAACCGTTCGTTCCAGCCGGGGCGGGGTCAGCAGGGTTGCCTGCACCAGCAGGGGCCGGGCGATTTGGGTATCCGTTACGATCAGGTTCAGAAAACCATCCGCGCGAAACGGCACCAACCGGCGCGGCTGATCCGGGTTGGTTATATCGTACATCAGCGGAATACCCGAAGCATCCGACCAACGCAGCCAGGAATTGCCCGCAGGATTTGGCAGCAGATTCAGGGTTTGTCGGGTCAGATTCCCCAGGCTGAAGGCCTGCGGATAGCGCAGCCGGTAATAACTCACCGAATACCGGTCGGTTTCAAACGACCCGCGCGATTGAGTCGACAGCACCAGTTCATTCGTTTCCGAAATTTCCTCTGGATCAACCGAAAACGCCAGCCGGGCCGTACGGAACCATTCAAACCGGGCCGTCGCCCGGAGCACCCGGTTTTGTCCCGGTTGGCCCGTCAGCACATCCACCACGTGGCTGGTGTTATCGCGCCCGTTCAACAACAGTTCTACGTCGGGTGGTACGGGAGCCGACCGCACCCAGCCGTCGAGCCGGAACGTCCGGCTGACCACACTATCCTTTTTCAGCATCGGCCCGGTATACCCCTCCCCTTCTTCAAAAAACAACTCATTGGCCGTCGGGTAGGGCGACGGCCCGCCGTTGGCCTGGTTGGTGGAGATTTCGTTGGTCAAAACCGTCAGCGATTCGGCCAGGTGGTAGGGTTCGGGGGTCAGACCCGCCGGATCGGTTTCGGCCACAACAGCCATGCGTTGGCCCGGTTTACCGTCTAGCCGCCAGGTCAGGAAATAAGCTGCCGTGTCGGAATACATACTGTAGTAGGGATGCGGCTGGGCGTTCATCGGTCGGTACAACAGGGTGTCCTGCCGCCCGTCGTTCCGGTGACCCACAAATTCGAGGTAATCGTCGGCATCAAACCGGTGGTCGGCTTCCCCGGCCACGTAGATGGCTAGTTCGACACCCCGCCGGAAAAGCTGTACCGTGACGGGATCAATCGATGCTACCGGAACACCGGCCTTCTGTAAGTCCGTCGTCGTCAACCGGTAAACACCGTCCTGAACAATCGGAATGCGGTAATAGGTCTGGTCATACGCAATCCATTCGTTACCAAATTGTCCGAATTGGGCTAAAATTGCTTTACCAAACAACGTAAATAAGAAACAAAGTAACACGGTTTTCATGGCGGCTTGGTCACTAAGGGAAAGATAAACATACAACTTATTCTTTGATTATTACAACAGACTAAATTAACCATTCAACACGCAATTTTTTCCGCTCATCACACTGCTGTTCTTAATTTAGTAAAGTACCTTGCATTGCATAGTACCTTTGTGTACCTTTGAACTATCAAAACTGGAAAAGTCAGGAGCTGGTTGGGCACTTTAATACGTAAACAACAACTGATGAACTCTGAACACCACCCTAAAACCGGCCAGCTCCCCTTTCATCAACTTTTTTAACGTCATGCCGTACTATGAATATTGAAAACGCACAGGTGCAAATGCGGAAGGGTATCCTGGAATTCTGCATTCTGCACATCATTTCGAGGGGCGAAGTATACGCTTCCGACATGCTGGAGGAGCTGACATCCGCCCGGATCATGGTGGTGGAAGGAACGCTCTACCCGCTGCTCACCCGGCTCAAGAATGCCGGTTTGCTCGATTATAAATGGGTCGAATCGACTTCCGGCCCCCCGCGCAAGTACTACCTACTGACCGACCTCGGCCAAACGTCCCTGAAAGCGATGAACGACACCTGGCAGGAACTGTCAGACTCGGTCAACTCGATTGTCAGTAAAACAGAAACGCACAAAGGAGCCGCCAACGGAATCACCGCCGAACCGGCCGCCCCAACCCAGGAAAACTGACCTAAACTCCCTCTCGACTCTTTCACACGCTTTTTGCCATGAAGAAGACCATAAGCATAAATATAAGCGGAGTTATTTTCCACATCGAGGAAGATGGCTACGACAAATTAAAAGGGTACCTCACGTCGATTCAGCACTACTTTTCGACCTACGAGGACAGCCAGGAAATTATTACCGACATTGAAAACCGGATTGCCGAGAAACTGCTCAACAAGCTGAAAGCCGCCGAAAAGCAGGCCAATCCGCGCCAGGTGGTTACGCTTGAGGATGTCAACGAACTGATCCAGTCGATGGGCACCGTGGCCGATTTCGAAGCCATCGAGGAAGAAGACATGATTGGGGCCAGCACCACGGCCAGCGGTCGCCCACAACCAGCGTTCGAGCCAACCGGCCCGACCGGCGAAAGCCGTCAATCGGGTTCCGGTAATTACGCCGGAAGCGGCCCGGTGCCTCCACGCCCAAGCGATGCCCCCCCGCGCAAACTGTACCGCGACCTGCGCCGGAAGATTGCCGGTGGCGTCGCTTCGGGGATTGCGAATTATTTCAACATCGACCCGGTTTGGGTACGCTTGATCTTCGTGACGCTCATTCTGGCCCTGCCGCCCTTCGGCGGATCCATTTCCGACCGGGGAGGAGAGTTGTTCGGCGGCCTTTCGGGATTCACGGTGGTGTTGTACATCGCCATGTGGATTGCGTTTCCGGGTTCGATGACGCTGGAAGATGACAAGAGCGTCAAGAAGTTTTACCGCAATCCGGACAACAAGGTGCTGGGTGGCGTCGCATCCGGCATTGGGGCTTACTTCGGCATCGACTCCGGCGTGGTTCGGCTGCTGTTTGTGCTGGCCATCTTCCTGTTCGGGACCGGTTTTCTGGCCTACATCATTCTCTGGATCATCTCTCCGCAGGCCAATACGTTAACCGAAAAGATGGAAATGCAGGGGGAGCCCATTACGCTCTCGAACATCGAGAGCAATATCAAGCGCAGCCTTGATATCAGTGAAACCGCCGAAGAAAGTACGGTCGCCAAAATCCTGCTGTTTCCGTTTCGCCTGATTGCGACGGTTTTTAACGGGCTGGCCAGCGCCCTTGGCCCTGTAGCCCGCGGCTTCGTGTCGATTATTCGGGTGCTGGCCGGGGTGTTTCTGGTCGTGGTTGGCTTTGCGGTCATGATTGGGGCCCTGGGCGCACTTGGAACGGTTTTCGGCCTCCAGGGACTCCAGTTTGGCGACAGCGAGATTCCTTACCTGATTCAACGGGAAATTACGCCCCCGATGGTGCTATCGGCTTTTGTCACGGCCTTTCTGCCTGGGTTGGGGCTGGCCATTCTGGGTTTGATGGTCATCACGCAGCGGGCGCTGGTGACAACGGCCATTGCGCTGACGCTGCTGTCGATCTGGTTTATCGGGTTGATCGGGCTGGCAACGACGATTCCTCCGCTGGTCAATGAATTCAGCAAACGAAGTGTGGTGGAAGAAACCGAGGTGCTGCCCCTTCCGGCG
This sequence comes from Larkinella sp. VNQ87, assembly GCF_049445795.1. NCBI lineage: Bacteria > Pseudomonadati > Bacteroidota > Cytophagia > Cytophagales > Spirosomataceae > Larkinella > Larkinella sp. VNQ87. Next base: position 237,882 of record NZ_JBMSDT010000006.1, on the reverse strand, counting down.
GCTATCCCGACCCTGGATCTCAACGATGTTGATGAGAGCAATGACGATTTTCACACGTCTATCGAACTGGAAGGCATCGACGGCACCGCCTGGAAACTGACGAAGCGACTCGAAGCAAAAGGGCCGACCCGCCAGCAGGCGCAGCAGAATGCCCGGATGATTGTTTACAACTGGTTCGTCAAAGACTCGCTGGTCCGTTTCGACGACAGCTACGAACTAAAACCGGGATCACGGTTCCGGGATCAGGATGTTGACCTGACCGTCTACATCCCGTACGAGCGCCCGTTCCGGATGACCGAAGCGTTTGCCCGGCACATCCGCAACGAGTTTGGCAACCAGGAACTGGAACGGATGAAAAGCAGCCTTTGGAAATTCAGCAAAACTGACGGTCTGGTTTCGCTCAACTACCCCCGGGAACTGAACGAAGAAAGTTACCGCGATGATTTTGACACCAATGATGCCATTGACGAAACCCTGCGGACGGAATTGGGCGACGATTTCTTTAACCGGGGCGACTATACCCGCCAGTTCGAGGTCAGTAATTTCACCAAAATAGACATCGGGGGCGCCTTTGCGGTGCGGGTCAAGCAGGGAACGGCCTTTAAGGTGGTGGCCGACGGTCGCGAAGAAGACATTGACGATCTGCGGGTTCGGGTCGAGAACGGCGAATTGCACGTTGATTTCCGGAACGAAGGCGTTTTCAAATGGCGCAACCGCCGTCGGATCGGCCTCACCGTTACGATGCCGGACCTTGATGCCCTGCAATTCTCGGGCGCGACGCAATCGATCGTGACGGGTTTTGACAACATGGATAAGCTGGATGTTGCGTTGACCGGGGCCTGCAAAACCCTGCTCGATGTAAAAACCGACCAGCTTGATCTGGATCTGGAAGGGGCATCAAAAGCCACACTGCGGGGCCGCGCCAGCCGGGTTAGCGCCGAATTGACCGGAGCCTGCAAGCTCGACGCCACCGAGATGAATGTCAGCCGGGCGGATGTCGAAGCGGTTGGTGCCAGCAATGCTGAATTTGGGATCGTGGAAGACCTACGGTCCAAAACCAGCGGAGCCAGCAGCGTCAACGGCCAGACCCGCCAGCCCTAAGTACCCACGGACTTTAGTCCGTGTTTTTTGCTTTCTACTCAAAAAAGTTAGCTATAAAAACACGGACTAAAGTCCGTGGGTACGGGGACGGGATGCAACGTTTGGGTGCCTGACAGCATCTTTGGTTCACACTCTTCTAATCACGTTCTTATATGAAACGGTCATTGACCCTGCGTCTAGTCACGCCCCTTGTATTGGCAACAGCCGTTTTGTCGGTTGCCGCCATCAGCCCTTCCGGAAATCAGTTGGTGGAAATCATGAACACCCTGGCGTTTCAGGATGAAACCCGCACCTTCAACGTCAGCAATTTTGACCGATTGGATCTGGGTAGTGCGTTTACCATTCATGTGAACCGGGGCAGTAGCTACAAGGTCACCGCAGCCGGGCGGTCGTCGGATCTGGAAGACCTGGAAGCTAAGGTGGTGGGCGGCAAATTGCAGATTCGCTACAAGGATAAAATGGGCTGGAACCGCAACCGGCAACGGGTCACTGTCAACATTACCATGCCCGACCTGAAAGAAATTGATTTTGGGGGAGCCTCGCGGTCGGACGTAACCGGTTTTCGGGATCTGAAGGAACTGGGCATATCCATTTCCGGTGCATCGACCTCTACGATTGAAGTCGACGCGGAGCGGGTTCGGATTAACCTGTCGGGAGCCTCGAATGTGACGCTGACCGGCCAGGCAAAACGGTTGGAGGGGGATATCTCAGGAGCCACTACGCTGAAAGCGTACGACCTGAAAGTCGCCAATGCGTCGGTGGATGTATCGGGGGCCAGCAGTGCCCGGGTGCATGTTACGGACCGGCTTGAAGCGGAAGCCAGCGGAGCCAGCAGCCTGACCTACCGGGGATCGGCCTCAATCCGGTCGAACACCTCCGGTGCCAGTTCCGTGCGGAGTGTCGACTAACCTAATGACGTTATAATTGAGATTGGTAGAACGAAAAGCGCCCTCCGGTTTGGAGGGCGCTTTTTTTAGACGATCGGGTCGTGTGCCCGGTTTTTCACTCAACCTTCTCACCGCGTTTAAATGAGTTTTCGTACGCGGTCAGTTTTGGATCGGCAAAAACCGCTGCCCCATTGAACTCATGCCGCACGGGTTCGTTGACCAGGTCGTGGCGGTGCCGGAAATACCCCAGCGCCGACGAATAGTGGCACACGTATGATTTGCGGGTCAGGTTCTCGTTCCGGATTGGCTCGCCCCCGTGTACCAGTGCCGCGTGCCAGATCAGCACATCGCCTTTATTGATTAATAGTGTCTTTTTCTCGAAGCCCAAACGCTCGCATTCCGCGTTCAGGTAATGTCCAAAATCAGTCGGGTTTTTGGTGGATTCATTTGTGAAGAAGATGCCATTACCCCAGTTAAATTTCTTAATCTTATGCGACCCAACGTAGTAATGGAGTTCGCCGGAACCCGGTTTGATGTCTTCCAGCGCGATCCAGGCCGCAGCCAGGTGACTCGGCACCTGCGGCACAACGTACGGAAAATCCTGATGCGTCTCCTGTTGTGAACCGTACAAAAACGTCAGACTCTGCATAGCCACCACCTTTTCATTGAAAATGGCTTCCAAAAAAGAGACGATTGCCTTGTGAAGCATGACTTTTTTACCGGCTACCGAGGCATTATGGAAATCCATAATCTTGATATACTGCCCTTCGATGATTTCACGCGGCACATCCCGGATTTTCATCACCGGATGTTTTACATACTCAGGCCGGTCGATGCGGATGCTGATATCATACTCCTTATGTCTATCGATCAGTTCCTGCACATCGGCCAGATAAGCGTCGAGCAGTTCGTCCGAAATAACTTTTTCAAGAATTACATACCCATGTTCTTCCCAGAAATGGAGTTTTTCAGCCAGATCATAGGGTAGCTGAGCCGCTTTCGGAAACTGTTTGACAAATCCGTTAATGTCCGGGTTTGGCCGGTCGATCCAGGGTAAATTCTCGTCAGGAAAATCTTTTAATACAGGAGCAGGAAATAATTTATGGTAGGCTTCCCGGGCTTTAGCAACACTTCTCTTAACGATTGACATAATTCGGCTAACTGAATTTGACTTCCTACAAAGGTAACTTTATCAGATTTAAATGAAAGCCTTCCCCATCAAGGCCACCTGTTTACCCTCCCGCGCTTCCACTCATTATACAACTGATAATCAGAATGTTAATTCGCAAGAGCAATGTATTTGTCGATGGATAAATTTCCCATATAGCTCGTCTTGTTTCAAATTCTTCTCCAAAGCCAGCCAGTACATTACCGTATTTCGTTCAGGATCACAAAATCCATATCCGTAAAGGTGTAATTCTCACCGGCCATCGCCCAGATGAACGAATAACTGGACGTACCTGCACCCGCGTGAATTGACCAGGGGGGCGAGAGAATAGCCTGATCGGTGTCAACCAGCACATGCCGCGTTTCCTGCGGAGGCCCCATCAGGTGAAAAACCCGCTGATTTTCGGGAATATCGAAATAAATGTAGGCTTCCATCCGCCGGTCATGGACATGGGGCGGCATGGTATTCCAGATGCTTCCGGGCTTGAGCGTCGTCAGCCCCATGACCAACTGGCAACTTTTCAAACCGTCGGCATGAATGTATTTGTAAATAGTCCGCTGGTTGGCGGTTTCTGGAGCTCCCATATCCGTGGGCGAGGCTTCGGCCGAGGTCAGCCGGGCGGTCGGACAAACCCGGTGGGCCGGTGTCGACAGCAGGGCAAATTTAGCGGGCTGCTCCGCCCGGTTGCTGGCAAACACCACCTCCCGACTGCCTAATCCCACGTACAAGCAATCTTTCTTAGCCAGACTAAAAACCTGACCATCAACCGTAACGGTGCCTTCGCCACCAACATTGATAATTCCCAGTTCGCGCCGTTGCAGGAAAAAATCAGCTTTCAGTTCCTCATCCGTAGGCAGGGATTGGGGTTTTGTCAGCGGCATAATGCCGCCCACGATCATCCGGTCGTAATGCGAATACACCAGCTCGAACGCATCAGCCCGGAACAGGTTCTCGATCAGAAACTCCCGGCGAATCCGTTCGGTATCGTACTGTTTAAAATCGGTTGGATTGGTCGTGTAACGGGTTTGCATACAAACGAAGGCTGGTTCTCCACAAGAGGAACGGTTCCTGAATTTCTACTGACGGTTCTTATAAAATCGCCTTCCGGATTTGTAGTAGCTTTTTCAATAGTTCTTCGAGTTGATCCAGCGGAAGCATATTGGCCCCGTCAGACTTCGCTTCCGAGGGCCGGGGGTGCGTTTCGATGAATAAGCCATCTGCCCCGACCGCAATGGCGGCTTTGGCGATGGTGGCAATCAGGGCCGGTTTGCCCCCCGTCACGCCCGATGCCTGGTTGGGTTGCTGCAGTGAGTGCGTGCAGTCCATCACCACCGGAACACCGTGAGCCTGCATGGCCGGGAGGTTCCGGTAATCGACCACCAGGTCGCCGTAGCCGAATGAGTTGCCCCGGTCGGTCAGGAAAACGGGCGCTTCGGGATTGACCGACTGCACCTTTTCGACGGCAAACGCCATCGAATCCCCCGACATAAACTGCCCTTTTTTGATATTGACCACTTTCCCGGTTTGCGCAGCGGCTGTGAGCATATCGGTCTGGCGGCACAGAAAAGCCGGAATTTGCAGCACATCTACGTACTCGGCCGCCATGGCAGCCTCGTGGGCTTCGTGAAAGTCAGTCAGCGTCGGGACCATGAAACGTTCTCCGATTTCCCGCAGAATTTCCAGAGCGGGCAGGTCGCCGATCCCGGTGAAGGAATTGAGTTTGGTCCGGTTTGCTTTTCGGTACGATCCTTTAAAAATGAACGGTATTTCCAGCCGGTTCGTCACGTCCACCAGCTTTTCGGCAATTTCCAGCGCACCTTCACGGCTTTCAATGGCGCAGGGGCCCGCAATCAGGAAAAAATTGCGGGATTCGGTCTGTTTCAGCTTTGGAATATTCACAGGAATCGAAATTTTCGTGCAAAGCTACACAATTGCTGCTTCCGACCGTCTTCCTCTTCATCGGCGGATTGGTGGTTGCTCCGTCGGCTACCGCATTATCGGGCCCAAAACCGTCTTTTCCCCAACAACTCTCTGCCCCACTTTCGTGCACTCAAAAGCTTTTCAACAACCATTTTACGAATCACTGCCGACAAGATTTAGGACTTTTCAGACTGAACCGGTTTGTACTTCAACTAGCGGTTTTAGAATGCAATTATATTTTGTAAGAAGCTGTTAATCTGTCTTTTTACAAAAAAAACCAAGCCTTTTTTAACGATTTTCGATAGAAAAAATTATTTGACAATACTGTTTTAAATCTCTTTCTTTGCACAGTTTTTTAGAACCCCAAACGCATACAGAAATGTCAGAAATTGCAGACAAAGTAAAAGCAATCATTGTTGAAAAACTGGGTGTTGAGGAATCGGAGGTAACGCCGGAGGCCAGCTTCACCAACGATCTGGGCGCGGATTCGCTCGACACCGTCGAACTGATTATGGAATTTGAAAAAGAATTTAACATCTCTATTCCGGACGATCAGGCGGAGAATATCGGTACGGTAGGCCAGGCCATCACGTACCTGGAAGAGAATGTGAAATAAGCGTTTCGTTTTTTGAGTTCACTTTATGTCTTTTAAACGAGTAGTAATCACCGGCCTGGGCGCTCTTACGCCGATTGGTAATACAGTACAAGAGTTCTGGAACGGCTTATCTGCCGGTGTAAGTGGCGCCGGTCCGATTACTAAATTTAATGCCGAAAAATTTCGGACTAAATTTGCCTGCGAAGTTAAAAACCTGGACATCAACCAGTTTATTCCTCGTCAGGATGCTCGTAAAATGGACCCCTTCGCTCAATATGCCTTAATCGTGGCCGACGAAGCGGTAAAAGATGCCGGGCTTGATCTCGGAAAGCTGGATTTAAACAAAGCCGGAGTAATCTGGGGGTCCGGCATAGGAGGGCTCAAAACCTTCGAAGACGAAGTCAAAAACTACGCTACCGGCGATGGCTCACCCCGCTACAATCCCTTCTTTATCCCAAAAATGATTGCCGACAGCGCATCGGGCATGCTCTCCATTCGCTACGGGTTTCAGGGTGTCAATTACGTCACGGTTTCGGCCTGCGCTTCGGCCACCAACGCCATGATCGACGCCTTCAATTTCATTCGGTTGGGTCGCCTGAACATTGCGATTTCCGGCGGTTCGGAAGCCGCCGTCACCGAAGCCGGGGTAGGCGGTTTTAATGCCCTTCGCGCCCTCTCGGAACGGAATGACTCGCCCGAAACGGCCTCACGCCCTTTTGATAAAGATCGCGACGGTTTTGTCCTGGGTGAAGGCGCCGGGGCACTCATTCTGGAAGAATACGAACACGCCAAAGCCCGGGGTGCTAAGATTTATGCCGAACTCATCGGGGGCGGTATGTCGTCCGACGCTTACCACATTACGGCCCCCCACCCCGAAGGACTCGGGGCGCTCAATGTCATGAAAGACGCGCTCAATGATGCCCAGATCGGTCCGGAAGATGTCGATTACATCAACGTGCACGGAACTTCGACCCCGCTGGGCGATGTGAGTGAAGCGACCGCCATCGAGAAAGTTTTTGGTGAGCATGCCTACAAGCTGAACATCAGTTCGACGAAATCCATGACGGGGCATTTGCTGGGAGCCGCCGGAGCGATCGAAGCCATTGCGTGTCTGATGGCCATGCAACACGGCATTGTTCCTCCCACCATCAACCACTTTACGGACGACGAACAGTTTAACCCCAAGCTGAATTTTACCTTCAACGAAGCGCAGAAACGTCCGATTGCTATCGCTTTGAGTAACACATTCGGTTTTGGCGGTCACAATTTTTCTGTTATATTTCGCAAAATTGAGTCGTAATCAGCCGCGTGACAGCCGCTTTAGCTAATACTGTGTTTGGACCCATTCGTAGTCTTTTTCGGCTAGGATTAGGAAATGCTGAGCGTAAAAAATTTAAGCGTTCCGTCGAACACATCATTGGCGAAGCCCCCTCCAACCTGGGTTTGTACCAACTGGCTTTTCGGCACACGTCCGCGTCGAAAGAAACCGGCATCAAAGGTTTCAAAGAATCCAATGAACGGCTTGAGTACCTGGGCGATGCGGTGCTGGGCATGGTCATTGCCGAGTTTCTTTTCAAGAAATTTCCCTACAAAGACGAAGGCTTCCTGACCGAAATCCGCTCCCGAATCGTCAACCGCGAAACGCTCAACGGAATTGCCCGCAAAATTGGGCTCGAAAACCTGATCGAATACGATGGCAGCCGCAGCCGGGGCATAGTGCCCTCCCGCACGTCGATGTACGGTGACGCCCTCGAAGCACTGGTCGGGGCGATTTACCTCGACAAAGGATTCCGGTTTACCCGGCAGTTTATCCTTAAGGAATTGCTGGGTCATTACGACCTCGAAGCGCTCATCAGCAACAATGCCAACTACAAAAGCCGCCTGATTGAGTGGGCGCAGCGGGAAGGCAAGAAAGTGGAGTTCACGATTATTTCCGAGCGCGGGAACAACCACTTCCGGGAGTTTATTTCGCAGGTTACGGTCAACGACGAACCGTTTGCGCAGGGCAGCGGCTACAGCAAGAAAAAAGCCGAGCAGTCGGCCGCCGAGAAAGCCTGCGAGCAACTGCAAATGAAACCCGTCTCCAATTGATCATTTTTGGCGGGCTTTTCTCTGCGCCTGTAGAATCTTCGACTCTTCTCTGACCAACTCACCACCGAAGGAAACCTTGCCGGTTTGTCAGTCTGCCAAAGTATCTACGGTCGTTCGGGCCAATAGCTGCCAAAATGGCCATCATCCCCGCAGATTGGATGATTCTACCTCCGCCAGAATGGCATAAACTCCCACGAACAACAAGCTGGTACAGAAGTTGTCACTTGAACCGTGAGTTTGTTCTTAAAGGATTGAATAAAGCTCCGGAAAGCTGCCCGGTCTTCCAAAGAGCACTTCCTTTTTTTTGATAGCCCGGCCTGTCAACATTCGTTGTTAAATTTTGTTAATTGCAGTAAGAAATCGAATTTTCGGGAAAGTGGATTTCGTTATCTTGGTGAACTGAAGCAAAAGCAGTAAACGACCCATTTTAGAATCAAGTCATGAAAAACAACTGGAAATCTTTAGCCATCATCGCTCTCTTATCGAGCTTTGTCACGCTGGCCGCTTATAACTTCTTGGGCTTTAACAAGCAGGATGTTATTTTCAATGAAGCGACTCCGGCAAACGCCCCCATCGGCCGTCTGGCGGCTCTGACGGGCCCACAATCGGCTCCGGGTGATTTCGCCTATGCCGCTGAAGCTGCTACCCCGGCCGTCGTCCATATCAAAACCACCATGACGCGCACGGTTCGCCAACAACAGATTCCGGATATTTTCCGCGATTTCTTCGGCGATGAATTCGGCCGGGGTGGTGCTCCGCAACGGCAACGCGGTCAGGCATCCGGTTCTGGTGTCATCATCAGCCAGGACGGGTACATTGTAACCAATAACCACGTCGTTCAGGGCGCGGATGAAGTAGAAGTTATTCTGACCGACAAACGCAGCTTCAAAGCGAAAGTTGTCGGTACGGACCCGCTGACGGATCTGGCCGTCATTCAGGTCAATGCCAAAAACCTGCCTTCGATCACACTGGGTGATTCAGATGCTCTGAAACTGGGCGAATGGGTACTGGCCGTCGGCTATCCGCTGGATCTGGAATCAACCGTAACCGCCGGTATTGTGAGTGCCAAAAGCCGCCGGATTGGTATTCTGGACCAGAATATCAACCGGAACGAAGAGAAACCGGATTCGCCGGTCGAAGCCTTCATACAAACCGATGCGGCTATTAACCCCGGAAACTCCGGCGGTGCGCTGGTCAACCTGCGCGGTGAACTGGTCGGGATCAACTCGGCCATCGCTTCGGCAACAGGATACTATAGTGGGTACGGTTTTGCCGTACCGGTTTCGCTGGTCAAAAAAGTATCGGCCGACCTGGTGAAATACGGGAATGTACAACGCGGTTACCTGGGAATTATCCCGGTCGAACTAAACAGCCTGCGGGCACAGGAACTGGGCTCGAAAGTAGGTCGCGGGATCTACATCAACGAGGTGGTTGAAGGCGGAGCTTCTGCCGCTGCCGGTCTGAAAAAAGGCGATGTCATCGTGAAGATGGAAGGCCAGAACGTTGACTCCGACGCGCAGATGCGCGAAATCATCGGCCGTCGTCGTCCGGGTGATGTGATTGCCATGACCGTCAACCGCAACGGTGATCTGCGTGATTTCCGGGTCGAGTTGCGCAACCGCAACGGGGGCCGCGATATCATCAAGAAAAGCGAAACGATCTCGGCTTCGAATTCATCCGCCAGCCTGAGCTCGCTGGGCGCTGACTTCGAAGAACTGACGGCAACGGATGCCAAACGGCTGGGCGTTGATGGCGGTGTTCGGGTGAAACGGATCCGGGAGGGCAAAATGTCCGAAACCGATATTGAAGAAGGTTTCATCATTGTCAAAGCCAACGGAAAAGTAGTTCGCACCATGAAAGATCTGCAAACCGCCCTGAACAGCACGAAAGAAGGCGAAGGGCTGATGCTGATCGGGATGTACCCGAACAGCTCCCGGATGTACTACTACGCTGTACCGGTTTAAGACTGAATCATAAACTAAAAAACCGCCCGGTTCTTCGGAACCGGGCGGTTTTTTAGTTACCCCTAAATCCCCTGAAGGGGACTTAATCTGTCCAGATCAAAAGTCCCCTTCAGGGGATTTAGGGGTAAATCTTACTCGAAATAATTCATAACGCGGTGCCCGCTCTTCTCCAGCAATTGATCCCGCTGAAATAATTCGACATCGGCCGCGACCATTTCTTTCACCAGAGCGGCCAGGTCATACTTGGGTTTCCAGCCCAGTTTCGTCATCGCTTTGGTCGGGTCGCCCAACAAAAGATCGACCTCCGTCGGTCGGAAATACCGCTCATCGATACAAACTACCTCTTTCCCGACTTGCAGGGGAAAAGCCGGGTTGGCCGATTTTGCTACAATACCCACTTCGTTCACGCCTTCGCCCCGGAATTCCAGCTCAACACCGACTTCGCCAAAGGCCATCCGGATAAAATCCCGAATATGCGTTGTCTGACCGGTGGCAATGACAAAATCCTCAGCGGTTTCCTGTTGCAGCATGAGCCACATGGCTTCGACGTAATCCTTGGCATGGCCCCAATCGCGCTGTGCGTCAAGGTTGCCCATGTAGACTTTTTCCTGCAACCCGAGCGCAATTCGGGCCACGGCGCGCGTGATCTTGCGGGTCACGAAGGTCTCCCCGCGCAGGGGCGACTCGTGGTTGAACAGAATGCCGTTGCAGGCATACATGTTATACGCTTCCCGGTAATTGACCGTGATCCAGTACCCGTACAATTTAGCCACGGCATACGGTGAACGGGGATAAAACGGCGTCAATTCCGATTGGGCATGGCCCTGCACCCCGCCGTAAAGTTCGGAGGTAGAAGCCTGGTAAATCCGGGTTTTATGCGTCAGACCCAGCAGACGAACAGCTTCCAGGACCCGCAACGTACCGATCCCGTCGACCTGAGCCGTGTATTCGGGTTCTTCAAAACTGACCCGGACGTGCGACATGGCCCCCAGGTTATAGATTTCATCGGGCTGTATTTCCTGAATAATCCGGATTACATTCGTTGAATCGGACAGATCACCGTAATGCAACCGAAACCGCACGTGCTTCTCGTGCGGATCTTCGTAAATATGATCGATGCGTTGCGTATTGAAAAGCGAACTCCGGCGTTTAATCCCGTGGACTTCGTAGCCTTTCGCCAGCAGGAGTTCGGCCAGGTAAGAGCCATCCTGGCCCGTAATGCCGGTAATCAGTGCTTTTTTCATAGATTTTTGACAAAAATAGGCATGAATTATTTAACTGACAGACTCCGCCGGATTTCGATGCGATCCGGTAAGAGCGTTGCCGTCGAAAACTGCTGCCGAAGTTGTACCAGATACCGCTCCGCATCGACCCGACGCATGAAATCGCCGACTTTGAGCCGATACGTTGGTTGCCGGTACGTTGTATAAGGATTCAATTCCGGAAAATTCTGATACGTAAACCGTTTGACCCGATCCACTTCGGCCCGCTCATCGCCCACATAAATCTGAATCCGGTAGCCGGGTGCGTACCGAATCGAGCGGTTTTTGACGGCAATGGAATCCAGAATCGCGTCAAGTTTTTTATTGATATGCATGGGTTCGGCCATCGGCAACGTCCGGCGTGGCGTTTCCGGAGTTGGGCGAGCCGGGGTGGCGGGTGCAGGCCGGGTATTAGACGGTGCCGCAACCGTATACCGGGGCCGGGTAGCTGACAGATCCGCATTGTAGGAATTGTAATCGGTCGACGACGAGGAGGAACGCGACGCGGTTCCTTTCGAGGAAGCACACGAACTAAACCAGCCCGACAATCCGATTAAAATCGTCAGGATGACCGCGCCGGGCCGTTGAATGATATAAGAATGTCCTTTCATCGCTTGGTCGCAAAGGTAGCAACTATCTGCTTATACAACAATTGACCGATCGTGTTGTTGACTGAAGCCGTAGGGATACCAACGTTTTGCGGTCTTTTTACTTACTTTGAGGTAGCATTCTGCGCTAACCCATGCTAGATATTCAGAGCCACGTATCCCTGAAACCGTATAATACGTTCGGTATCGATGCCAAAGCCCGTTATTGGGTCGAAATCGATGCCGAAGAACAGCTCAGCACGCTCTTTCAGTTGACGGAGTTTTTGACGGTGCCCAAACTGATTCTGGGTGGGGGAAGCAACGTACTATTCACCCGCGACTTTGAAGGGCTGGCGATCAAAATAGCCATTCAGGGCATTACCCTTGTCCGGGAAGATGACGCACACGTTTACGTGAAAGCAGGTGCGGGTGTCAACTGGCACCAGTTTGTCCTGTTTTGTGTCCGGAACGGTTACGCCGGTCTAGAAAATCTCTCGCTGATTCCCGGCACGACCGGTGCGGCCCCCATGCAGAACATTGGCGCTTATGGCGTTGAAATCGAGCAGGTATTCGATCAACTCGAAGCGGTCGATGTTCAAACCGGCGAAATTCGTGTCTTCACCCACGCCGACTGTCGGTTTGGCTACCGCGAAAGTGTGTTCAAACACGAAGCCAAAGGCCGGTATATCATCAGCAGCGTAACGTTACGCCTGAACAAAAAGCCGGTTTTTCACACGGAATACGGGGCCATCCGGGAAACGCTGGCCAGCATGGGCGTGTCGGACGACCAACTGAGCATCAAGGTCATCAGCGAAGCCGTGATCCGGATTCGGCGTAGTAAACTGCCCGACCCCGCCGAGATCGGCAACGCCGGTAGTTTTTTTAAAAATCCGGAAATATCGAAAGATGACTATGAACGGCTGAAAGCCAGCTACCCGACCCTACCCGGCTACCCGACCGGCGACCAGACCGTGAAAGTTCCGGCGGGCTGGCTGATCGAACAATGTGGCTGGAAAGGGAAGCGAATCGGCAACGCGGGCGTTCATGCCAAACAGGCCCTGGTGCTGGTCAACTACGGCGGAGCCACCGGTGCCGACATCCTCAACGTTGCCCGCAGCGTGCAACAGGCGGTCGAAGAAAAATTCGGAATCCGGCTGAATCCCGAGGTGAATATTATTTGAAGGGGTTTGATGGTTGGATGGCTCCATGGTTGCGGATCGTCAACTGAGCCTCCCAATGTTAGCTGGTTGTTTCGTTTCCTGATTTTCCTATTTTTACGGAAACTTGTACTTACAAATGAAAGAAGTAGACTTTTGGGTCAACTTTTTGGCTAACGCGTTCACGATCGTGGCATCCGGAATTGCCATCTATGTATTTATCGCAAACCGGGACAAGCTAACGTCTGCCTTGAATGCCATTGTAAACTACTCCATTCAACTCACCTTATCCGATTTACGATATAAAGTTGAACGATTAAACGACTACACAGCGGCTGACAAAGAGCAGATGTATGAGATTATTAACCTGCTGAATGATATTGAAGGGCAAATTATCGGCAACAAAATTCTCAATTCAGCCCTCTCGGAACAATTAACAAAGATTAGTAATTTTACAAATAACCCTGCTAACCGAACCCCGAAAACGCAGTTTGGTGAGTGAATTGAGGGAGAAGATCAGACATATTGATGTGTCTACTTACCGTAAGATTATAAACCGTTGATGATCATGCATAAGATAGTGGCAGCCGTAAACTCGATGATTGCTAATCCTAACTTGATTAGTACCGTCATTAAATCTGTGGATGGAAATGAACTCTTCTTTACGTATGAAGATAGATTTAAGTGGTCAGTTACCAAATCAGATGAAGGACACTATTACTTGTACTATTATCCTGGAAATGTCTCTATCCAAGATTTAGCCACCATACCTGAACATAAATGGACATCTTCTGGCGATTTTATTACCTATTCATCAAAGGAAATAAAAACAAAAGAAGCCTACGAATCTTTCGCTGAACTTTATCAAATAGTCCAAGGGAAGCTGTACGGAATTGACGATGTGTTAGATTATATCATCAAAACCGCTGCTTAAAACAACACAAGTAAAAATGGTTTGAATAGCTGAACGGTTTCACGAACCCTCCAACCACTCAAACCATCGAGCCTTTCAAACTTATTCAAAACACAACGACGCTGCGCCGAGCAAACCGGCGTCGTTGCCGAGCGTGGCGCGTTTGAGCGACAAGCCATTCTGGTAATACGGCGTCAACCAGAAGTCGAGTTGCTTCTGAACGGCTGGGAGAATGTAGTCATACGAAGCCGACAAACCGCCCCCGATCAGGATTTGCTTGATGTCGAGAACCCGAATCAGGGACACTAGCCCATCGCCAAGCATCTCGCCGACTTCCGACCAGATTTGCAGGGCCAGCTCATCGCCAACGGCCGCAGCCGCTACCAGGCTCGTGGTCGAGATACTACCGTCGGCGGGCAATTGGGTCGGTTTCGTAAACTCCAGACGCCGTTCGTTGGCAAGGTCCAGCAGTTCTTTTTTGCCGATGTTCCGTTCCAGCACCCGGTTATTCCGGGAAGGCAGATGACCCGGCTCCATGGCGTTGCCGTCGCCCCCGACAAACACTTTTTTATTGATGATGGCCGCTCCGCCGACGCCCGTTCCGAGCGTGATGAAAATGTAATTCTCATCAATTTTTTCGTCGGCAAAGTAAAACTCACCGAGGGCCGCTGCGTTGGCGTCGTTTTCCAGAAAGAATTGTACGTCGGCAAACCGTTTTTTGAGCGTCTCCACCAGCGGAACGCCGTTCAATTCGGGGATAGCGGTGATTTCGAGGGGGATGGTTCGTTCCCGGTTGATCATGCCGGGCAAGCCGATGCCGACTTTCTTAATCTCCTTGTGTTCGTACAGTTGAAGGGCGATGGCGTCTGAAAACTGCTCAACGAAATGCCCGGATTCGCGCCAACTGGCGGTGTCGTGACTGTAGAAGTTCGAAATGTTCCCACTTTGTGCGTCGACGATGCCCATTTTGACATTTGTGCCGCCGACGTCAATACCCAAATATTGAACCGATTCCATTACTGGAGTTTTATGTTAAACTAATGCTTTTCTGTGTCGTTTTTGTCGATTAGCGCGCAAGATACGAAGGAAGATTTGATTGAATAGCGAATAATGAATATTGAACACTGAATAACGAAGCGGTTTTGCCCTTTTTATCCCGCTGTTCTTTATTTCGATATTCGGTGTTCAATATTCATTATTCGATGTTTATTCTTTCCATTCATTTAATGTCTCCCAATTGAGGCCGGAGCAGAATCTCTTCCACCACCGCGCCTACCGATAGATTATACGCCGACCAGATGACCTCGGCCACATCGGCTGCCTGCATAAACCGGGCTTCAGGCAAACCGGAAGCGGCCCAGCTATCGGTATACGTGGCCCCCGGCAGCAGGGTCGTCACTTTCACCCCGTACGGTTTCATCTCCTCGCGCAACACCTTCGCCATCCCCAGCAGCGCAAATTTGGAGATACAATACGAACCGCCGTTCGGGTAGGCCGTAATGCTGGCCGTCGACCCCATCATAAAAATGTGGCCTTGCCGTTGTTGCATCATATCGCCGATGAGTCCGCGCGTGAGGTGGTAGATGCTGGCGACGTTGAGGTTCATGGTCGTCTCGAACGTGCCTTCCGGCTCATTATGGACCTGACCGGGCAGAAAAATACCGACATTGTTGACGAGGGCGTGAACCGGGCGGGCCAGCGAACGAATAAATTCAATCAGCCGGTCGACGTCGGCCCGGCGGGCCAGATCGGCCGCAAACGGAAAGATGGTTGGCATGACCGCTTCATCAAAGCCTTCCAGCACGTCGGCCACCGACGCTTCGATTTCGTGTTTAAGCTGCCTTAGATCGTTCTCGCTCCGGGTGCTTACCACCACGTCGAAACCGCCCTCGGCAAACCGTTCCACCACGGCCCGGCCAATGCCTTTGGTGCCGCCCGTCACAACTACTAATGGATTCATAGAATTAGCCAACGGTCATTAGCCTCCGCCAATCTATACGAAATACGCCTGATTGGGTTTATATGACTATCGACTCCGGAATGTTTTTGGCAAGATACGCACAAAACCGTTCTATCTTTACCGTAGTTTTGTTGTTATTTGCGGTCATGCATTATCTCGGTCGTTATTTTATCTTCCTGGGCTCCCTCTTTCGGGACCGTGAAAAATTTGGGGTTTACACCAAGCTGGTTCTGGACGAATGCATCCAAATTGGCATCAACTCCGTCTTCATCGTTTCCATTGTCTCGACCTTCATCGGCGCCGTAACCTGTGTGCAGACGGCTTATAATATGGTCAGCCCGTTTGTACCCACGTATATTATTTCGCTGATTGTCCGCGATATGACCGTGCTGGAACTGGCTCCTACCATAACCTGCGTGGTGCTGTCGGGAAAAGTCGGCTCCAACATTGCGGGCGGTTTGGGCACGATGCGCATTACAGAACAAATTGATGCCCTGGAGGTTATGGGCATCAACTCCAGCTCGTACCTGGTCCTGCCCAAAGTGCTGGCCTCCATGATCACCTTTCCGATGCTGGTGATTTTGTCCGGTTTTTTGTCGATTTATGGCGGTTATATTGCCGGAACAGCCGCCAAACTTATTACGTCGGAAGAATATATCTACGGCCTTCGTTCCGATTTTAACCCGTTCAATGTCACCTTCGCGCTAATTAAATCGGTGGTGTTTGCGTTTCTGATTTCGACCATTTCGTCGTTTAAAGGCTATTACACTTCGGGCGGGGCACTGGAAGTCGGACAGGCATCAACGGCGGCTGTGACCAATAGCTGCATCGCCGTCCTGGCCGCGGATTTTTTACTCGCGCAGTTGTTGTTATGAGTTTATCGTTATTACACAGAGTTAATCAGAGCTTATCAGGGATAATCAGAGAAAACCCTGCGTAACTCTGATCACCTCTGATTAACTCTGTGTAACAGCTCAAGCATCATGATTGAAATTAAAGATATTCAGAAAACCTTCGGCGAACGGACGGTTTTGGCGGGAATTTCGGGGAAGTTTCTGCCCGGCGACACCAGCCTGATTATTGGCGGCAGCGGAACCGGGAAAAGCGTCCTGCTCAAGTGCATGATCGGCCTGGTCAAACCCGAAGTGGGGCAGGTGTTGTACGACGGTCGCGACTTTCTAAACGGCGACCAGGAAACCCAGAAAGCCATCCGGCGCGAAATGGGTGTTCTGTTCCAGGGCGGTGCACTGTTCGATTCGAAAACCGTGCTGGAGAATGTGCAGTTTCCGCTCGACATGCTTACGGATATGTCAGCAGCCGAAAAGAAAGACCGGGCGCAGTTCTGTCTGCAACGGGTGGGGCTCGAAGCGGCTGCTGACCGAATGCCGTCGGAAATTAGCGGGGGAATGAAAAAACGCGTCGGCATTGCCCGGGCCATCGTCATGAACCCCAAATACCTGTTCTGCGATGAACCCAACTCCGGTCTTGATCCGCTGACCTCCATCAAGATCGACGAACTGATCCGTGAAATTACCGACGAGTTCAAAATTACGACCATCGTAATTACCCACGACATGAACTCCATGATGGAAATCGGCGAGAAAATCATGTTTCTCTACAAAGGCAAAAAAATGTGGGAAGGCACCAGCGCCACCATCACCAACTCGAAGGTCGCCGAACTCAATGAGTTCATTTACGCCAACAAGTTGCTGCGGGATACACAGTCCTGAAAATTCCGATTTCCTGGGTCGGTTTGTAATCAATTCCACCCTGTACCGACTTTCGGCCCACTTCGGCTCATGAGTATATGCGACAGAACGGAGCCGATTGGCCCGCGCGGATTGTCAAACAGCACTCTTAACTCAGGGAATAGCTCAGGTATGAATCGGTTCTGACGGCGTCTGATCGAGTCCGCAGGTTTCCAGAAAACCGTTCATGAATACTTTCCGGACCGGTTCCGACAACAACTGGGCGCGGTGCCGGAGCCAGCGATCAACCGCCTGATCGCCATACATTTTCCGGACCCGTTCCGGTGTGAGCATGGTCGTGATTTTACCCCAGTGTACAGCATACGGAATCTCTTGCGCTTCGACCGTCTCGGCCAGGAGTCGGACAAACTCGTGGTTGCTTTTGGTATCCGCCCCATCCAGTTCCAAAACGCAGGTGTTGTCGAAGCGCGTAAACCCGAGCGTGGCCAGCGTTCCCTTCACAAAACGCATGGCCATCACACCGGCAAAGGGCCGCTGGTGGTTGATGGCCAGAATCAGATCGATGAGCTGCGGAATGTCTTTTCGGTCGAACGCAAACCCGGCGCTGAACAATTTCCCCCTGAAAATTGTGTTCCGGAACGTCTCGCCAACGGTCCCCATCGCGGTTGCTGGCCGGTCGTAAGCCAGTTTAAAAAGCGAGTTCACCAGCTTCGGGATCAACTTGACTTCCAGCTTTCCCGGCAGCACTTCGATTTTATCCAGTATCGTCTGCATCAGCCCCAGCACATCATCGCCGTACGTATACCCTTCGGTTTCCGGTTTAAACGGCACGTAATCCGTTCGGTAAGGCTGCTTGTACATTACTCGCAAATAAGCGCCCTGATCAGGATCACCTTTTTTGAAATGATGCGGGTTGATCGCCAGTTCCAGGTGATACAGCGTGTCGTTGATTTGCGGAAGTGGGTACTTCAATCGGGGCGCTATCGCCGAGAAGTCGCCGGTGAGGATCATGGTCTCTAGGGCCTCGTCGTAGGGAATCGTTTTGAATTCCTGTTCCAGCAGAAAAACCGGCTCGACCTCCAGCAGGACGCTGTGGATAAACCCGAAACTGCCGAAACTCACCAGGGCGGAGTGAAACAACTCGTCATCCCGGATGACTTCCGCCCTGATCCAGTCGTGGAAAGCCGGGGAGGTCACGGGATACGAAGCCCGCTCCAGCCATACATGCCGGTCGGGACCGACAATCAGGTGCATCCCAACGATGAAGTTGGCGAGCGGACCAAACTTGAAAGCGGCTCCGTGCGTACCCGTCGAAAAAGCCCCGACGATGGTTTGCCCGTTACTCCCTCCGGAGGCCCGTAACGATTTAGCGGGTTGGCGCTCTTTTTCCAGCAAATCATTGACCTCGATGATTGAATTGCCACACTGGGCAAACAGCAGATTGGTCGGGTCACCACCCTGATCCAGGTAAGCCGGTGCCAGTTGCGAAGCCGCCAGTTGCGCCTTTAACCGAAGTTTTTTCGTATTGATAATCCCATCTTCGCAAACGGCAACTTTGCTGAACGACCAGCCACTGCCCATCGCCCTGAGCCGGATTTGATGGTCGATGGCGTATTGAATCAGCCACTGAATGTTCTCCGTCGTTTTGTTGTACCTGTCTTTGAAGGTGGTATACGTTGCTTTGAACTCCGGATCAGAAACGGTGAGTTCGAAACTGCTTCCTTTTTTCAGTTTCTGGCGGAAGTTTGCGTGCGCATTGGTAAACGTCCAGCCCTCCGCTTCAAACGACAGGGGTTTAATTCCTAACGGCAGGTCCATGTGAAGAAAGGATTTAGGGGGTTATCGGATAATTTCCTCCCGCTCAACCGGGGGGCAGCATTCCCAGATGAGCCGCTGGGGCACGACAATCCCGAGGGTAACAGCCGAAATCAGGATATACCCCAGGTTAGTTTTGGTGCTTACTTTGCAGATGGCTTTCGATTCGCACTGGGCCGGTACGTCCTTGGGCTGGACAATCCCCCAGAGAAACGCCGTTTTCGTTGCCCTGTGCGGTTTTACGGAATCGCTGTCGTAATTGGCCGCTACCCGCGTAGTCATACAACTGGTTGCTGCGAAAAGAAGGAGAATAAGGACAAGGGCCTGGTGCAAATTCTTCATGTAACGAGCGGTAAATCGATCTGAACTGCTTTCTGTGAATGAGCTTAACGAAACCGGCAAAAAAACCGGCAAACCGTAGCGCTTGTCGACTGAGTGGAATCTAATCTCCACAGGTAGCCCTGCCAGACAACAGAGGATTCCGGCAGGCTTGTCCGTATAATGTTAGCAATACGAAGGCAGTATACCGATGAGGTATTTAGTAAGCGGCTCGCCGGAATTTAGGAAACGGTTAAAGAACCGTAAATGAAGTAACTATTTAATAGCAGTAGTAAATATCATCCTGCCTGTCAGCGATTTATGGGAATAGCCATCCGGGGATTCAATCCGTTGCGATTGCCGGGTTCGGAACCGCAGCCTCTTTATTCTCCGCCTGATTCGGGCACAATTTTATTTCCCCGGTTTCTGACCCGCGCCAGCAGCGGCACAAACGTTTTCCGCTCCATCACCAGCATGGTAGCCCCGTACAGCAGGAACAAGACCAGGTGATATGGCACCGAAATCCAGAGGTTCGAAATCTCGATCTGGGAAGCGATGTAAATCAGCAGCCCCCCGCTCAGGATGTAGATCAGCGCCGACGACACATCGTACGGAACGGGGTAATGTTTTTCGCCGAGCACGTAACAGGTCACGCACATCACAACGCTCGACGCCAGGTACGCCACCGCGCAACCCATGTAACCCATGATCGGAATCAGCAGCACGTTCAGCACCACCGTCACGGCAGCGCCCAAGGCCGTGATACCGGTTCCGTAGGCGGTTTTGTCACTGAGTTTGAACCAGAACGCAATGTTGTAATACACGCCCAGCACGAGGTTGGCCAGCAGCAGCAGCGGCACCACATCCAGCCCCTGCCGGTAGGTCCGGCCGATGAACAGGCCGATCCAGTCGAGATTCAGACTGATACCGACCCAGATCATCACACAGACGATGATGAACCATTTGTTGACCTCCGCCAGCAAACCGGGGGCATTTTTATCTTCGGCGCGGGAAAAAAAGAATGGATCGGCCGCAAACTTGAACGACTGAATCGCCAGCGCCATGAAGACGGAAAGCTTGTAGCAGTTTCCGTAAATTCCGAGCGCATCCTCCGAGGTCAGGCCCGGATAGAAACCTTCCGGTAGCAACGGACGCAGAAACCAGCGGTCGGTCAGCATGTTGATGTTACCGGCCAGCGTGGTGAGCATCAGCGGAAATGAATACGCCAACAGGACTTGCACCTGCGGTTTATCAAGCTGAAACCGGAAGCCCGAAAACGACTTCCACAACAGCGGAAAGTAAATCAGATTGGCAATCAGATTCGCCAGGAAAATATACCCGGGACCAATCGACGGATCATAGAAGAGATCGACAAAAGGTTGCAGGAAAAGCAGGTATTCGCCGTTGTAAATCTGCGGACAGACAACCAGAAAGAAGACGTTCAGGCCCACATTCAGCGCGACGTTGATCAGCTTGGTTTTCACGAAATGCCGCGCCTTGTTCTCGATCCGCAGCCGGGCAAACGGAATGGCCACGATGGCATCGGTAGCCGCAATCAGGGCCACCCAGGTAATGAATAACTGCTGACCGGGGTAGTCGAGCCAGTCGGCAATCTGAGAAGAGAGCAGCACAATCAGCGAAGTCACCACCACACTGATTGTCAGCACGATACTCAAGGTTTCGTTGAACACTTTCTGCCGATCTTCCTTTTGCCGGGACGCATACCGGAAGAAAGCCGTTTCCAGACTGAGGGTGTACAACAGCAGCAGAACCGGGATGTAGGAGAACAATTCGACGTTGGAAGCCAGCGCCCCGGTCCGCTCGAAAACCCGGGTGTGCAACGGCACCATCAGCCAGTACAGCATCCGCCCAAGAATGGTGCTGATTCCGTACAGAGCGGTATCGCTCGCTAATTTTTTAAATCCACTCATATGGTTGCGTTCCGGCAAAGATAAGTTTTCCGGACCGAACCTTTTCATGTTTTCTTCGGGACATCGGACTGACTTATTCGGTTCTTTTTTAGGGCCAGATTAATCATTCAAGCCGGTTTTTAAGCAGGATTCCAATAATCGGCAATTAATTTGGAAAATAATACCGTTATTTTTCAACCACTAAACTATTTGCCCCACTCAGGCGTTTTCTATTCAATTGCAGCTTACTTATAAAAATCCCGCCCGCTCCCGGCGGGATTTTTCGTTTCAATCCGGTCGGGTTGAAACCCGGTTTTCCGCCAATAAAATCAACTTCCGTTCGTTAAAATGTAGAGCCAAACGATAAATCGTTAACTTGGCGACAAACTCAGCATATCCGTTAAAATCAGTTTATAGTTTACGGTTTATAGTTTTCAGAGCGAACGGCTGATTTTTTAAGCGACTCCTTCGACTATAAACGATAAACTAGAAACCATTAACTACTTCTATGAAAATCAGTACCTCCTATTCCCTGCTGGTGGCGCTGGGGCTGGCCGTAGGGTTGGCTGGATGCAATTCCGCCATGCAGGTCTATAAAAAAGGCGTTCGGCAATTCGAACAGGGAGAATACAACCTCGCAATCGAGAATTTACAGAAAGCCGCCAACGGCAAAGGGGTGGAAGACGCGGCCCGGCTGAACTACCTGCTGGCCGAATCCTACCGCCTGTCGAACCGGTTTCCGCAGGCCGCTCCGTTTTACCAGAAAGCCATCGAAGCCGGTATTCAGGAGTCGAATGCCAAAATGTACTTCGCCTACGCGCTGAAAGCGCAGGGTCGATACGCCGATGCCCTGACCCAACTGGATCAGTATGTTGCATCGAAACCGGGCAGTAAGGTCAACCTGGAAAAAGCCCGGCGCGAAGCCGAGACGCTGCGGGCCATTGAGGTCATCAACCAGAAAAAAATTGCGTACCAACCCAAAAACATCGGCAACCTGAACTCACCGGGTTCGGAGTACTCGCCGGTTATTCGCGGGGATGAACTGGTATTTACCTCTTCCCGAAAAGAGAAAGTCTACAAGAACAACGGCTTGCCGATGACCGGTTTGTACAAAATCAAGCTCGGTCAGAAACCGGATGAAACCGGTAACAATCCGGAGAAGTTCAGCCCAAACATCTTCAAAGAAGACGCCAACGAAGGCACGCCGGCCTTCTCGAAAGACGGTAAAACCATGATTTTTGCCCGGGGCAACAACGGCAAACGCAAAGGCGGTCTGGATGTCGATCTGTACCTGAGCCGGTTGACGGACAATACCTGGAGCGAGCCCATTCGGCTACCGATCAGCGACTCGACAGCCTGGGATGGCAGCCCGGCGTTCTCGGCCGACGGTAAAACGCTCTACTTTGCCTCCAACCGTGCCGGAAGCGTGGGCGGTATCGACCTGTACCGGACCAACATGGACGCGTCGGGCCGGTTTAGTCGCCCGGTCAACATGGGCCGCGACATCAACACGCCGGGCGACGAAATGTTTCCGTACGTGGCCGCCGACGGCAAGCTCTATTTTGCCTCCGACGGGCATCCCGGTTTGGGCAAACTCGACATTTTCGTTGCCACCCGTTCGCAGGGCATCATTTCCGTCGAAAACCTGGGCGTTCCGATCAACTCCCCGGCGGATGATTTCGGCCTGATGCTGATCGATAACCACAAAGGCTATTTTGCGTCGAACCGCGAAGGCGGCAAGGGCGACGACGATATTTACTACTTCGACGATTCGGAAACCACCACGGAAAACCCGCCGATTGCAACCAACACGCCAACCGAAACACCCAAGCGGGTGCGGTATTTCATCGCCGGTACGGTTTCGGAAAATGCCTCTCCGCAGGCTCCGCTCGATTCGGCTAAGGTGAGCATCATCGAAGACGGCTCCGGAACGCCGATTGCCGAAGCCCTCACGGGCGATCCCGGCAAGTTTGGCAAATACCCCCTCCAGGAAGGGAAAGACTACACGATTCTGGTCGAGCGGCCGGGTTACCTGACCAAACGCGAACAGTTTACGATGCAGGGCCGCAGCATTCCGCCGATTTTCCTGAAAAAAGCGGAAACCGATACAACCTTCGAAGTACCGATCCTGCTCGATAAAGTGTCGCTGGGCAAAACCTTCGTGCTCGAAAACATTTATTACGATCTGGATAAGTACAACATCCGGCCCGATGCCGCCGAGGAACTCGATAAGTTGGTTACGATCCTGAAGGACAACCCGACACTGAAAATCGAGTTGAGCTCGCATACCGACGTGCGCGCCCCCGACGCCTATAATATGCGTCTGTCGCAAAACCGGGCCAAAGCCGCCGTCGATTACATTGTGTCGAAAGGTATTGCGGCCGATCGCATGGAGGCAAAAGGCTACGGTGAAACGCAGTTGATCGTTAAAAACGCCAAAACCGAAGACGAGCACCAGCGCAACCGGCGCACAGAGTTCAAGATTCTGGGCTTTTAAGCGAACATCTGGCTGAACAAGCCATTGGATTTTAGGTTTACGGTATACGGTTTTCAGTTTACGGGAATGGAGGACGCGTGTCAGCCACAGTAAACCGAAAACCGTATACCGTAAACTTTTTTGTGTATGAAAAGCGATAAAATTCGTCAGTTTCTGGTCGTTTTCGTGATCGTTTCCACGATCGTCATGAACTACCTCTCGAATGCCCTGCCGATTGGCGGACAAACCAACGCGGAGGTTTCCGACAAACATTTTACCAGCTTCACGCCCGCCGGTTTTGCCTTTTCGATCTGGGGCGTCATTTACCTGGGTCTGATTGGTTTTGCCGTGTACCAGGCACTGCCGTCGCAACGTACCAATCCGCGCTTCCGGGCCGTCGGGCCGCTGGTCATGCTGAATGGGTTGTTCAATAGCCTGTGGCTGGTGGTTTTTCAAAACGAATGGCTGTTCGTCTCCGTGCTGTTCATCGCCGGTATTCTGTATACGCTCTTTGGTATCAACCTCGGTTTGCGACTTAACGTACCAAATATTCCGACTGCCGAGCAATGGCTGGCCCGTGTGCCGTTCGGCCTGTATTTTGGCTGGGTGACGGTGGCGACTATCGCGAACATCTGCGTCTGGCTCGAATCCACCGGCTGGATCGGCTGGGGCATTAGCGGGCCGGTTTGGGCACAAATCCTGATCATTGCCGGACTTACCATCGGGCTGTTTGTCTTTAGCCGCATCCGGAGTTTTTCGTACCTGCTGGTGTTCGTCTGGGCGTACGCAGCGATTGCCGCTGGGCAGGAGGGTAACGGTTCGGTGCCGCTGGTCGCTACGATTGCGGCCAGTATCGCGGCTATCGTGTGGTTACTCAGCTATTTCCAGCGGCCTAAATCGCCCTCGCATCCGACACCCTCGTTTTGGTAATTTTTGGAAATGCTAGCGGTTTTTTGCACGTTTGCGAACATTCCGTGATTGATCATCCAATGTCCTGGAAACTTCCCACCGACCCGTTTAAATTTTCGCCCGACGACGACGATTTTCCCAATGTTTATTATTTCGTCCAACAGTTTGGCGTCTTTCCGAACCAACTCATCTGCCGGCAACAGTTCGAGAGCACGTTACCCGAGTTTCTGGCCAACCAGCAGTTTGTGAAAGTTCACGAACGAACCGAACTGTTTAGCAAGCAGGAAGAACACTCCTTCTGGTCGCATCCCGACGGGGTGCTGTTGCGCTTGCATTACCTGCCCGCGATGAAGGCCTATTCGCTGCTGGGTGGGTACACCAGCCGCGAGACGCTCGACCGCGTGCTGACGGGACTGGATGCCTACAAAATTCCGGACCCCGACAATTCGCTGGGCAAAGTCGGGCTCATTACGCAGCAGTATAATGAGCTGATTGTGGAAGAAACGCAGTTGAAGCTCTTGCCGCTCGAACTGGAAAAGCACTACAACGACGACCTGCGAGCGGTTTACGAAAAACTGATTACCCGACTGAATACCAATGGTGAAAAAGGCTTGATTATTCTGCACGGCAAACCGGGTACGGGCAAAACCAACCTGATTCGCCACCTGACGACGCAGCTTTCCAAACAAATTCTGGTGCTGCCGCCCCAACTGGTGGAGGTCATGACGCAGCCCGGTTTTATCCCGTTTCTGCTCGAACAGCGCAACTCGATTCTGGTTATTGAAGAGGCCGAACAGGTGCTGATGGACCGCGAAACCGATGTGCGCAACGCGGCCGTTTCGAACCTGCTGAACCTGACCGATGGCCTGCTGGCCGACTGCCTGGCGATCCAGATCATCTGCACGTTCAACACCGACATTCAGCGGCTTGACCCGGCGCTGCTTCGGAAAGGGCGACTCATTGCCCGCTACGAATTTCGGGAGCTGGCCATGGAGAAAGCCAACCAATTGCTCGAAGAACGTGGGCTGGAACACCGCACGAGCCAGCCGATGACGCTGGCCGACATTTACCATTTGGAAGAAGAAGTGCACTTCGCCAAAAAACCGACCCGGGCAATCGGTTTTTGAGCCATGACGACACACACGGTTTACGTGCTGCTGGGTGCGAATCTTGGTGACCGCGCGGCCACCTTACACCGGGCGCTCGAACACATCCGGACCGACTTGGGGCCGGTTCTGCAGCAATCGGCGCTGTACGAAACCGCAGCCTGGGGCGTTACCGACCAACCGGTTTTTCTGAATCAGGTGCTGAAGGTGCTGAGCGTGTTTCCGCCCGACGAGATGCTCGAAAAAACGCAGGCTATCGAAAACCGCCTGGGCCGCATCCGGCGTGAACGCTGGGGTAGCCGCGTGATCGACATTGATCTGCTGTATGTCGATCAGCTTGTGCAACAAACCGACACCCTCACGCTTCCGCATCCTTTTCTGCACGAACGACGGTTTACACTCGTGCCGCTGGCCGAGATTGCGCCGGATTTCGTCCACCCGGTTTTTCAGAAAACCAACGCACAATTACTGGCCGAATGTGCAGATACGGGCGAGGTGAGCAAATGGCTGGGATAAAACCGGCCTATTCAATGACTTTGGGGACCTGAAAGTACTGTTCGGTTTTGTCGGGGGCGTTTTGCAGCGCCTGTTCGCGCGGAAGCTGATTTTGCACCACATCGTCGCGCAACATGTTTAGTTCGCCGGAAATGTGGGTCAGCGGCTCTACACCGGTCGTGTCTATTTCGTTGAGTTGCTCCATCCAGGTCAACACCTCGTTCAGGCTCTCGACCAGCGCCTGCTCTTCTTCGGGTCGCACGTCGAGCCGGGCCAGATGCGCAATTTTGTGCAGCGTTTCGTGATCTACTTTCATCGGTTCTTGCCTTAGTTGACCGCCAGCCGGGCGGTTTGGTTCATCAACGATTCGTCGATCACCCGGTAGGTTTCTTCCTTCAACCGTTCGATATCGGCCTGGGTCAGTCCTTTGGTTTCAATGGGCGGATGCACCACCGCCCGGACGGGCCGCCAGTGCATCCGCATTTTCTTTTTATCCGGAAAAATTTCGTGGTTGTTCAGCAGCGAAATCGGCACAATCGGCACCTGTTGCTGGACCGCCATGATGAACGCACCGTCTTTGAATGGATGAAACATCTTGGGCGGATGCTTGGCTTTGATACCGCCTTCCGGGAAAATCATGACGCTCCGCCCGCTTTTCAGGGTCCGGATGCCTTTCGATAGCGAATACGCCCGGCTATTGGCCTGGCTGCGGTCGACCTGAATGTGCAGTTTGGCAAACATATACCCGAACAAAGGTGCGCGCTTGATGCCGCTTTTACCCACGAACGCGTAGTAATTCCGGATGATCACACCCATTACGGCAATGTCGAGGTACGAAAAGTGGTTGGCGCAAAAGACGTACGTCTGCTTCGGGTCGGGCCGAAAGCGGTACTCCACCTGAAACGGCATGCCGATAAGCCAGAAGAATAACCGCCCCCAGATATAGTTCATTTTATGTGCGTAGGGCTTCCACTCTTCCCGTTGCAGAAAAAGGAACATGAACGGAAACAGCACGATGAACAGTGCCAGAAACCAGAAACCGCACCAGATTGTGTAGAGCATATTAGTGTTTGAAATGCCGTACGCCCGTGGTCACCATCGCCATCCCGCGTTGATTGCAGGCATCGATGCTGTCTTTGTCGCGAATGGAACCACCCGGTTGCACCACCGCCAAAATACCGGCTTCCCCGGCGATTTCCACGCAGTCGGAGAAGGGGAAAAACGCATCCGATGCCATCACCGCGCCTTTCAGATCGAACCCGAACGTCCGGGCTTTTTCGATGGCCTGCCGGAGCGCATCAACGCGGCTGGTCTGGCCTACTCCGCTGGCTAACAATTGTCCATCGTTCGCCAGCACAATCGTGTTCGATTTGGTGTGCTTGCAGATCTTCAGCGCAAATTCCAGCGCCCGCAGTTCGCTCTCGGTCGGGGCTTTCTCCGTCACGGTCGTAAACTGGCTAGCGGTTTCGGTCTGGTTGTCCTTGTCCTGTTCCAGCACGCCGTTCAGCAGCGTCTTGAACATTTTGGGGCTAAACTCCACCGGTTTTCGCTTCAGCAAAATACGGTTTTTCTTCGAACGCAGCAACGCCAGGGCTTCTTCGTCGTAGTCGGGCGCAATCAGGATTTCCATGAACAGTTTGTTCAGTTCCTCGGCGGTTTCTAGATCCACCTTCGCGTTGGTGATGATGACCCCACCGAAGGCCGAAACTGGGTCACAGGCCAATGCATTCAGGTAGGCTTGTTTCGCCGTCGGGGCCGTTGCCACCCCACAGGCATTAGTATGTTTGATGATGGCAAAGGTCGTATCCGTAAACTCGTCGATCAGGCTCACGCAGGCATCCACGTCCACGAGGTTGTTGTACGACAATTCCTTGCCGTTCAACTGGTCGAACAGGGCGTTCAGATCGCCGTAGAACGTGGCCTGCTGGTGCGGGTTTTCGCCGTAGCGCAGCGACTGGGCCGGAAGCTGGCGGAAATCGTCGTCGCCCGAAACCGTGTTGCCCACAAAGTAGTTGTGAATGGCCCGGTCGTAGCCCGACGACATGGCAAAGGCTTCTTTGGCAAACCGCCGACGGTCATCCAGGTCGGTCGCGCCTTGCTTTTCGGTCAGCAGGCTAACCACATCGGCATACTGGCTGCGCGACGACACGATCAGCACGTCTTCGTAATTTTTGGCAGCCGCCCGGATGAGCGAAATCCCGCCGATGTCGATTTTTTCAATGATGTCGTCGTCCGAAGCACCCGACGCGACGGTTTCTTCAAACGGGTACAGATCAACCACGACCAGATCGATGGGGTTGATGTCGTGGCGGCTGGCCTGGGCCACATCCTCGGCCAAGTTCCGGCGGTACAGAATGCCACCAAACACCACCGGGTGCAAGGTTTTCACGCGTCCACCGAAAATGGAGGGATAACCGGTAATGTCTTCCACGGCCGTGACCGGGATGCCCAGTTGTTCGATAAAGGTTTGCGTCCCGCCGGTGGAATACAGCAGCACGCCGTTTTGATGCAGCAGCCGAACCAGCGGCTCCAGCCCGTCTTTGTAATAAACCGAAATAAGCGCAGATTGAATCGTCTTCGACATAAAGAGAACTATTTCCCTGATGACCTCTGATATTCCCTGATCAACCCTGTGTAATAGCTTTTAAATTGTTACACAGGGTTGATCAGGGAATATCAGAGGCAATCAGAGGGTTAAATGCCTGCAAAGATAACCGAAAGGTTTGGAACGGAGACTTTGGATTGAGAATGAGTTTGTAACTTTATGAAAATCCAGACGGAAAAACGGTATGATTACTGATTATAACCCTCCCAAACCCATTCCCCGATTGCGGGGTGCCCCGCTCATCGGCAACACCTTCGAGTTTGCCCGGAATCCGCTGGAATTCCTGACGCGGTTGCAGCGGCAATATGATCGGCTGGTGCAGTTCAAGGCCGTTGGCCGACTGATTACACTCACGCTGACGCCCGAAGACGCCCGGCATGTGTTGCAGGAAAACAATAAGAATTACCGCAAAAGTGAAGCGTATGACGTGCTGAAGCTGTTTTTGGGCAATGGCCTACTTAATAGCGAGGGTGATTTCTGGCGACGGCAACGGCGGCTGGCCCAACCGGCTTTTCACAAGCAGCGGCTGGCCCTGCTTGTGGAAGGCATGAACCAGGAAAGCGCCGAACTGGTCGCGCGCTGGCAACACCATAACCCGGCCGAGCCGATGCTGGTTTCGGAAGAAATGATGCAACTGGCGCTGGCCATCGTGACCCGCTCGCTGTTCAGTACGGACGTCAAAAACCGCCTGGGTAACCTCTCCGAATCGATCACGGTCATCATCGAAACCGCCTACAAGGAGCTGTTCAATTTCTTCCCGTTCACCCGCAACTGGCCCACCCCGCGCACCCTCCGCTTCCGCCGGGCCGTCGCAAAAACCGAAGCGGTTATTTACGAAATTATCGATTCGCGCCGACAAACGCCGGGCCAGGTTCGGCACGACGATTTGCTGGGTATGCTCATGGAGACGCAGGACGAAGATACCGGCGAACGTATGAACAACCAGCAGGTCCGCGACGAGGTGACGACCATCTTTATGGCGGGTCACGAAACAACCGCCAACGCGCTGTCGTGGGCGTTTTACCTGCTGGCCCAACACCCGGAAGTTGCCTCGAAACTGCGCCAAGAGATTGACCGTGTGCTGGGTCCCACGAACCCGCCGTCGATGGAAACCCTGCGCGAACTGACCTATACCACGCAGGTGATTCAGGAAACGATGCGGCTGTACCCACCGGCCTGGATTTTCAGCCGCCAGCCGTTGCAATCCGATCAGTTTGGCGAGTACCGCATCGAGGTTCCCGAAGCCCGGGCGGTGCTGATTTGCCCCTACCTGCTACACCGCGATCCCCGGTATTGGGAAAACCCGGAGCGGTTCGATCCGGATCACTTTCTGCCCGAGCGGGTCAAAAACCGCCCGACCTACGCCTACCTGCCCTTCGGCGGGGGACCGAGGATGTGCATCGGGAGTAACTTCGCCCTAATGGAAATGCAGATTGTACTGGCTATGCTGGTCCGGGCGTTTGATTTTCAGCTAGTTGCGGGCGACAAGGTACAACCCGAACCGGGCATTACGTTACGGCCGAAAGGCGGTTTGCGATTGCGGGTGTTGCCCCGTCAGAAGTCGGAATCCGCCCGGTCGTGAGTTCGAATTGTTCTTTTAGCCCGTTTTGCCTATTTTTGACCGTTTTTTAAAAGCCGATAACTACTAACTCACACACGATGAGAGAAATACAATTCCGCGAAGCCCTCCGCGAGGCCATGACGGAAGAAATGCGCCGGGATGAGCGGGTTTTCCTGATGGGCGAAGAAGTCGCTGAATACAACGGTGCGTATAAAGTCAGCCAGGGGATGCTCGATGAGTTCGGTCCGCAGCGGGTAATCGATACGCCCATTGCCGAATTGGGGTTTGCCGGTATCGGCATCGGAGCTGCCATCAACGGCTTGCGGCCCATCATCGAATTCATGACGTTCAACTTCTCGCTGGTGGCCATCGACCAGATTATCAATGGTTCGGCCAAAATCATGTCGATGTCGGGCGGACAATACTCCAACCCGATTGTGTTTCGCGGACCGACCGGAAACGCCGGGATGCTGTCATCGCAACACTCGCAGAACTTCGAAAACTGGTTTGCCAACACCTCCGGTCTGAAAGTGGTGGTGCCATCGAATCCGTACGACGCCAAAGGGCTGCTGAAATCGTCCATCCGCGACGATGATCCGGTTATTTTCATGGAGTCGGAGTTGATGTACGGCGACAAAGGCCAGGTGCCGGAAGAAGAATACCTGATTCCGATTGGCAAGGCCGACATCAAGCGCGAAGGCAACGACGTGACGATTGTGTCGTTTGGCAAATTCATGAAAGTGGCCCTGCAAGCCGCCGACGAACTGGCTCAGAAAGGGGTTTCGGCCGAAGTGATCGACCTGCGTTCCGTCCGGCCGATCGACTACGCGACGATCATCAATTCGGTGAAGAAAACCAACCGCTGCGTGGTGGTCGAAGAAGCCTGGCCGCTGGCGGCTATCTCGTCCGAACTCGCCTACAACATCCAGCGCCACGCGTTCGACTACCTCGACGCACCGGTGATCCGGGTCAACAGCTTAGACCTGCCGCTGCCGTATGCGCCCACGCTGATCGAAGTGATCCTGCCGAACGTAAAACGGACGTTGCAGGCCGTCGATACGGTGATGTACAATAAATAAGCCGTTGCTTAGAAATGAGAAAGGGAGCCCGTCGGGCTCCCTTTCTTTTTAGGTTACTGTTTGTCCCACCAGACGCGGGTATCCTGGTTGTCAGGACCTTGCCGGGCCACTACTTCGGCCAGGTTCGCTACATTAACCGATCCTTCCGAATCGGGATAGGTGATTCGGTTGATAAAGTTTCCTTTGATCTCTTTCCCCGGATACGGATTGGGCGTCAGTCTCGGAAAGCCGCTCCGCCGGAAATTGGCAAACACTTCCGGACCGTTCAACAGCGACGCCACCCAGTATTGCGTATTGATCAGCTCCAGCCCATTGGCCGCCACGTACGGATTTTTCTGAAGATAAGCCGTAATGGCTGCTGCCGGAACCGTCGAATTCGCATCGGCATCGCCCAGTTGCTGCATGTGCGCGGTTACACCTGCGGCATAATACTCAGCCGCGCTGCCGGTAATCCAACCGCGCTGAGCGGCTTCGGCCAGTAACAGTTGCGTCTGAGCCGCTGTTACCATAAACGTTGGCGCGTCGAGTTTGCCCAACCGGGTGCGGTCCAGTTGCGAATAATCGTAGAAACTCGCCAGTTTATCCGCCGTAGCCTGGGCCGGAATGGTGCCGTTGTCAAAGCCCATCGGCATCCCGATTTGTACGGCTGGGTCACGGTTCATGCGGGCGGCCGTTTGTTCCGCCCCGCTTTTAGCCCCCACATACCGCACGGCAATCGCGGCCAGCCGGGGATCGGCGTTCGTTGCCAGGTAGTTCACAAAATACCGGGTCAGGTACAAGTTGGCAGCCTCCGTCGAGTTCAGCATCACCCCGACCGGGTTCTGGTAATTGGCGTTATTCCGAATCATCGCGTTATCGGCATTGGCCGTGATCCCCCCCCCCGCAAACGCCTTGGCAGCAGTCGATTGGGCCAGCGTCGGATTTACCTTCGTCAGCCGCATCCCGGCCCGGAGCAACAGCGAGTTGCCCAGCTTTTTCCATTTGGTGATATTCCCGCCGTACAGGATATCCCCGGCTTCGGTCGGTTTTGCCGCATCCAGAGCCGCCGTGGCTTCGGTCAACTCCTTGATGATGTCGTCGTAAATACTCTGCTGGGTATCGTATTTGGGCGTAATGTTATTTGTCAGATACCCCAATCCGGCTTCCCGGTAGGGTATATCGCCGTAGGTATCGGTCAACACCATGAACGCGTACGCTTTCCAGATGCGGGCCATGTTGTAGAGGTTGGTCCGGTTCGCATCGTCTTTGGTTTTGTCGATCACATCGACCAGATAGCGGATCACATCCCGGTAATACCGTTGCCAGATTCCGGTGTTCGGGCCGGTGGGTCCCCGGTTATCGACGTTGAAGTTGCCACCCGCCAGCACCCCGGAATTGGGCGAGAAGACCTGCTGCACAATCGGATGTTCAAACACCATCGTCGAGCCCGGGAAGGTGGTATTAATCATGGCATTGTTGAACGTAAACAACGGATTGAGCGAGGTTGCTGCGGTGGGGTTGACGTTGAGTTCGTCGAAGCCTTCCTCACAACTGCTGACACCAATCGCCAGGGCCAGCAGGGGTATCATTATAAGTGTCTTTTTCATGTCAAGTCGTGTATAGTTTATGGTTTACGGTTTATAGTTACGCCTACACGATTAACTTAGTCATCAACTATAAACAATAAACGATAAACGTTAAACCATTTTAGAATCGAACATTGAGGTTGAAACCGATGCTGCGCGTGGTGGGCAAGCCCGTGGATTCGAGCCCCACCAGGTTGTCGGAACTAAAGCCAAACTGCTCGGGGTCGATGTTGGGTACCCATTTCTTCAGAATAGCCACGTTGTTGGCAACGGCATTCAGGCGAATTCCTTTGATGAACAGCCCGCTCGGCAGCAGTTTCGTAAAATCATAGCCAATCGAAATCTGGCGGAGTTTCCAGAAACCGGCGTCGTAAACCACCTGCTCACCCAGGCTCTTCGAGCGGCCCACCGAATAGTAATCCTGCACAAACGCCCGAACCTGGTTGACTTCGCCCCGTTCGTTGACCCCCGGCCCGACCATCTTGTTGTCGGCTTCGCCCCGGCCCACCAGCGATTCCATGTGCAGACCGTGCCGGAAAACGTTCAGGTTTGTACCCGAAATCATCTTTCCGCCCAGTTTGAAGTCGATCAGGAACGACAGGTTGATGCCTTTGTAGGTAAACGAGTTGGTGATCCCGCCCATGTATTTGGGCAGCGCCGAACCGAACGAAATCGGCGTAGACGTCCGGACCGGCAGACCGTCGCCCCCGTGGACGATCCGGCCCTGCGCATCCCGAACATACCCAAATGAGTACAACTGGCCCAACGGCATGCCGACCACGTGACGCAGGTCGCCGACGTAAATCCCGTTTCCGACCACAATCTGTTCACCGGGCGTATCGGTCAGCAACCGGAGCAGTTTGGTTTCGTTGTAGGAACCGTTCAGGGTCACATCCCAGGAGAAATCTTTCGTCCGAACCGGCGACGCATTGATCAACAACTCGATCCCCCGGTTTCGGCTCTCCCCGCTGTTGATCAGGGTGTTGGTATACCCTGACGCATCCGACGACTGGGCGGCTACAATCTGGTCGCTGGTGATCTTGTTGTAAAGCGCCAGGTCCAGACCCAGGCGGTTGTTGAAGAGTTTCAGTTCCAGCCCCACTTCGGTTTCGGCGGTTCGGCTGGGCCGCAGTGTCGAACTGGGAACGGTGTTTGACGTAATGTTTCCGACCGGTTGGCCGAGTCCCGCCGGATTGGGGAACAGGTTGGCCGCTACGCTGTAAAACAGGTTGTTGGAATACGGCGCCACGTCACCATCACTACCGACCTCGGCGTAAGCGGCCCGGATTTTCCCGAAGTTCAGCCAGCCGGGCAGGTTGGTGAAGGCCTGCGAGAAAACGAAGCTCCCCGTCACCGACGGGTACAGAATGCTGCGGTTGCCCGGAGCCAGCGTCGAGAACCAGTCGTTACGGGCCGTTGCGTTCAAATACAGGAAGTCGTTGTACGAAAACTCAGCGGCTGCATACAGCGAATTGACTTTCCGCTCACTCAGGCCGTAGGTGGGATCTTTCACACGTCCATTCTGGGGAGTGTACAGCCCGCGTACAATGAAATCCGTGACGAGCACGCTGTTCACATCGCTGCGCCGGTACAACTGGTTACCCCCGGCCGTAATGTCGATTCCGAATTTGCCAAACGTCCGGTTCGCGCCAATCAAAAAGTCGGAGTTGACTTCGCGGAACCGGCGGGCTTCCTGCACGTAAGCCCCGTTGACAAAACCGGCGGGCGCGGCTGCCAGCGATGCCTGTCCGGTCGGGAAGTTGTAATCCTGATCGCGTGACCAGAAATCCTGACCGACGCGGCCCTGCAGATACAGCCAGTCCGTAAAATTGTAACGAGCCGTCAGGTTGCCAAACAGGCGGTCACGCCGGATGTTTTCAAACTTCTGGCTCAGGACGAAATACGGGTTGGTGCGGTTTTGAAACCGCGACCAGATAAACTCATTGCCGGTTGCCGGGTTGATCTGGTTCGCTTCCAGCACGTCCAGCGGCATCGAGTTCGACATGGTGTAAATAACCGTCGGCGTACTGTTGTCCTGCTGGGCAATCTGGGGCGGGTTTTTGTTGTACTCGTTCGAGTAGTTGATCGTTCCCGTCACCGTCAGTTTGGGGGAGAGGTTGTAGCTAAACCCGAGGTTGATGGTTTTCCGGTTGAAGGTGTTGTTGCGCGTAATGCCTTTGTTATCCGTGTTGGAAACCGAGAGGTTAAAACCGCCCCGGTCGCTGCCCGACGAAACCGAGATCGAGTTGGTCCAGGTCGAGCCCGTCCGGTAAAACTTCTTAATCCGGTCGCGAACAGGCTCATACGGCACTGTCACCCCGCCGAACAGCACCTGCGTCTGTCCGTTGAATTTTTCGCCGAAGCTCCAGACACCCGAAGTTGGGTTGGGTGCCGTTGGCCGAACGCCATACTCGCCCTGGCCGTATTCGTACTGGAAATCCGTAAAATCCAGGGGCTGGTCGGCCGTAAAGTTCGTATTGTACACCACGCCGATGCCCTGACCGCTGCCTTTAGTCTTGGTCGTGATCATGATAACCCCGTCTTTGGCCCGCGATCCGTAGAGAGCCGCAGCCGTGCCGCCTTTCAAAACCGTCATTCCTTCGATATCGTCCGGGTTGATGGACGACAACCCGTCGCCCCCATCGGAGTAGTTGCGGTCGCGGCTGCCGATGGAGCCGTCGCTGCCGGTGTTCCCGTTATTCTGGCCGAAGTTGGTGTTGTCGATCGGTACGCCGTTGACCACAATAAGCGGGTTGTTCTGGCCCGAAAACGACGACTGGCCCCGAATTCGAATCTTACTGGTACCGGCGGCTCCGGTTCCCAGGCTTGAAATGTTCACCCCGGCTACTTTCCCCTGGAGTGCATTCATGAAGTTGACGGTTCGGTTGGTGGTAATTTCCTCCGACTTGACATTAGCCGTCGCATACCCCAGCCGTTTGGCTTCCTTCTTGATCCCGAGGGCGGTTACGACCACTTCGTTCAGGTTTTGGGAGCCTTCTTCGAGGGTCACCTCCAGCGAAGTCTGATTGCCAACCGGCACATCGCGCCCCATAAATCCGATGGAGCTAAAAACCAGGATCGCGTTGGCGGGCACGTTTAACGCGAATTTACCATTGGCGTCTGTTGTAGTCCCCAACGTAGACCCTTTAATTAAAACAGAAACACCAGGGATGGGCTGCTGGTCTTTACCAGAAATAACGGTTCCGGTAACTCGCCGGTCTTGTGCCCGAGCTCCTGCTATCAGTAAGGCTCCAAGCCATACCGTCAGCAGACATCGTAGGAAGGTAGAATAACGCATAGGAATTAAGTTTATGGAATAAAGATTGGTAAGGCAGCACGGCAGACCTTGCTGTGTCAGCAGGGCATGCTCTGAAACTGGTGTCGTAAATTGCATTAATTTTTAGGATATATCAAGGCATTATTTAGATATTTTCTACCAACTAGCTGTCTAATTTTTATTATCCGACAATAGACTTGTATTTTATTAATGTGTAGCCATGACGCGATTCATTCGACATCGATCCGTTACAGGGCGTGTTTACCGATTTTGAACCCGTTTCTTTTTCTTTCTTGCCGAATTCGATTTAAAAAACAAAGACGTCACTTGCTTATTGAAATCCCTTTCTATTACTTTCCACTTAAATTCAGATTTCTATCGGTTATTTCCCGGACAAGTAACTGTAGTTATAATATAAGTAACACTGATTTTATGGCGAGATTGATCATCGTTGACGATGAAAAAAGTATCCGGGATGCCCTTCGCGACATTCTGGAGTATGAGGGGTACGAGGTTGACGAAGCAAAGGATGGAGAGGAAGGGCTAGAGCTGATCAAACAAAACAGCTACGACGTGGCACTGTGCGACATCAAGATGCCCAAGATGGACGGCCTCGAACTGCTGCTGAAAGCCGCCGAAGTGGGAAAAGGAACGCAGTTTATCATGATTTCCGCCTACGGGAACGTCGAAAATGCCGTCGAAGCCACCAAGCGGGGCGCTTTTGACTTCATCATCAAACCCCCCGATCTGAATCGCCTGCTGGTGACGGTGCGCAACGCCATTGAAAAAGCCAAGCTGGTGATGGAAACCAAAACCCTGAAGCGACGAATCTACAAACTCAACGAGATTGTAGGTGATTCGGAGCCGATTCGTCGGGTTAAGGAAACCATCGAGCGCGTTGCGCCCACCGAAGCCCGGGTGCTGATTACGGGTCCCAACGGTTCCGGCAAAGAAATGGTGGCCAAACAGATTCACGAAAAGGGAAGCCGGGCCGTCATGCCGCTGATTGAGGTGAACTGCGCAGCCATTCCGAGCGAACTAATTGAAAGTGAACTCTTTGGACACGAAAAAGGCGCATTCACCGGCGCTACGGCTCGCCGGGCGGGCAAGTTCGAACAGGCCGACGGTGGCACGCTCTTTCTGGATGAAATCGGCGACATGAGCCTGTCGGCCCAGGCCAAGGTGTTACGCGCTTTGCAGGAAAACAAAATCACCCGGGTTGGCGGTGATAAGGAAATAAAAATCAATGTGCGGGTCATCGCTGCCACAAACAAAGATCTCCGGAAAGAAATCCAGGAAGGGAACTTCCGCGAAGACTTGTTTCACCGCCTGAGTGTCATCCGGATTCACGTTCCGCCCCTGGCCGACCGGCGGGAAGACGTGTCGCTGCTGGCAGAGAAGTTTCTGCACGACATTGCCGAAGAGTATGGCGCCCCGACGAAAGAAATTACCCCCGACGCCATGGCTTACCTTCAGACGTTGCCCTGGACCGGGAACGTCCGGGAACTACGGAATGTCGTTGAACGACTGGTAATCTTATGTGGAGACCAAATTACGCGCTATGACGTAGAAACCTACGCTTAAGGTACCATCAGATTACAGCCCCGAATATCCGAATTGTCAAACCGTCCGATGATCCGAAAGGCATCGGGCGTGCTTTTTTCGTACTGGCCTAAATCCTGCGTTTCGATAAAACTACAGGAATCCAGATTGGCCAGGTCGATCACATTGATGCCACCCGTCGCTCTAACCATCTCTCCCGACGCGGCTACGCGCTCGTCCGGTGCCGGGTAAAGGTGAAAAGGGTCGTTTACATCGCGGAGCCGAATTCGCAGTGTTGGTGACATCCGGAAAACGCCCCCGCCCGTCGAATAGGCCTGCGACAGCAATTCGGTCATACCGTATTCGGAATGAATAGCCGAGACTCCGAGCCGATTCATCAAAATGTCGTGGACTTCTTCGCGCAGCAATTCCTGCCGACGGCCTTTCATGCCACCGGTTTCCATCACAATCAGCCGGGGAATCTGGCGCAGAAACGAGAAATCGGTGTCCGATTCAGCCCAGTCGAGCAGCCCGAAGGTGACGCCGATGAGCAATACGCTGCGGTCAGGTTCCGGATGGGTGGCCAGTTGGCGTAAGGTAGCGGTCAGTTCGTCGGTATTCCGCAGAAAAAAACCCGACCGATCGGAGCCGGTTTTTTCAATAAACCGCTGAACCATATACACCAACGACGAGTTATTTCGTTCAAGATAAGACGGCAGCAACGCCAAAATATGGAAGCATTCGAGTGGCCCGTAAACCCGCTCAAACAACGCCTGACTGACCTGATCATACAAAGCGGGGTCCGGCACATGGTGGCGGCTGGTGGTGGCTCCGGTTGTGCCGCTGCTCTCGAACGTCAGCAAGTCGGACGTCGATTCCGTTGGTTGGGTCAGAATGGGATGATTCTTGAAAAATGCAATTGGCAGAAACGGAATTTGCCCAATGGTTTGTATCTTTTCAGGCTCAACCCTCAAATATTGCAGGTATTGCGCATAAACCGGGTTGTACCGTGCCTGGTACCGAAAAACGTCCAGGGCGACCGATTCGAAAGCCGATCCGCCGGTGGCGGCAAGCTGCACGATGCGGTTTCGAAGTTCCTGGCGAATACTGGAAAGTAACAAATTGATTCAAAAATAGGCTTGTTCAGGCAAGCCTGGTGAATAACGAACTGGTAACGATTAGTTGATTAACACGATGTCTACGCGATTTATTCGGAAAGGTCTATTTTTTTTCGGGATAGCCGGCCTGCTGGTCGGGTGTCTGGAACCGCCTGATTTTAGCGATACACCCGAAATTAGTTCGCCTTCGGTGAATTCCTTCCCCGCTTTCGACGATTTTTCACAGGTTCCGAAGGATTCGGTGGTGATTTCGGTGCGGTTTCAGGATGGCGACGGCGACCTGGGTGCTTCGACCGAAGAGCGGGATACCGCTAAATACATCGGCTGGGGTAACTACGAGTTGAAAACGTATCGGCTGGTGAATGGCCGGTTTGAATACGTTCCGCTGCCGGTTTTAGACCGCCTTTTTTTCCCCCGGCTAAAACCGGACGACAAGGGCAGCCCATTGGAAGGGACGCTGGATTTTTCGCAGAGCTTTCTACGTTCCCGCAACGCCCGGATGACGCCGGTTAAGTTCACGATCCGGATTCGCGACCGCAAGCTCAACGTGAGCAATGTGGTTGAAACCGACACGATTTCGGTGCCTTTGTAAGTAGAACCTTTACTAAAACCGTAAAAAGCGCCCCGTCAGGCGCTTTTTACGGTTTTTTCACCTTTCACCACCACCCCTTCATTCACGACGTTTTCTTTCAGCAGAATACGGAACGTAGTCCCCCGGCCGACTTCCGAGTTTTTGACAAACAGCCGCCCGTCATGGTATTCCTCAATGATCCGTTTAGCCAGCGTCAGGCCCAAGCCCCAGCCCCGTTTTTTGGTGCTATAGCCCGGATTAAACACTTTTTGCAGGTTCTTCTTGCTGATGCCTTTGCCGGTATCGGTGATGTCGATAGCAATCTCGTTATTCGGTAGCGGCAACAACCGGATGGTCAGGCTACCGACCCCACTCATGGCATCGACGGCATTCTTGCAGATGTTTTCAATCACCCATTCAAAGAGCAACTTATTGATCTTCACCTCTTTGCCGTCAACCAGAAAGTTTTCGACGTGCATCTTTACCTTGGTCGAAATCCGTTTTTCGAGGTAAGCGATAAATTGCAGAACGGTTTCTGAAATATTTTCGCTTTTCAGGGTCGGAATCGAACCGATGCTCGAAAACCGGGCCGCGATGGTTTCGAGCCGTTTGACATCTTTTTCGATCTCATCGGTAATCGAACCATCCACGGCCGGGTCGGTCCGGAAGTACTCTACCCAGGCCATCAGCGACGACAGGGGCGTACCCAACTGGTGGGCGGTTTCCTTCGCCAACCCCACCCAGACCCGGTTTTGCTCCGCCCGCCGGGCCGAACTGAACGCCAGATAAGCCAGAAAACCGAGCGTGATCATCACCGCCAGTTGGACATACGGAAAAAACCGGAGTTGAAGCAGCAGCGAGGAGTTGTGGTAGTAGATAAAAGCCAGGCTGTTGTCTTCGCGCTCCATCACAATGGGCTTGTGCTCGGCTTTCATTTCTGCCAGTTCGGACGCAACTTCCTGCTCTTTTTCTTCCTTTGAAATACCCGCTTCAAATTCAAGATTATCCACGATTACGACATCTTTTTCATCCACAATGATGGTTGGCACGTGGTTCGCCTTGTTGGCAAAAATGATCTCTTTGGTGATGAACGTCAGGTCTTCATTCGCATCCTGATTGTAGACGTTAAACAGCGCTTTGGCATACAACCGGACCGAGCTTTCTTCGCGGGCTTCGAGCTTCTCAACCAGGCGGTTGGTATATAGCAACGAGGCCGTCCCGACCAGCAG
Organism: Larkinella sp. VNQ87; assembly: GCF_049445795.1. Taxonomy (NCBI): domain Bacteria; kingdom Pseudomonadati; phylum Bacteroidota; class Cytophagia; order Cytophagales; family Spirosomataceae; genus Larkinella; species Larkinella sp. VNQ87. The sequence continues at coordinate 196,992 of NZ_JBMSDT010000006.1, read as the reverse complement.
CAAATTCAGGGCAACGACAATCTTCAGCGTATTCCGCTGACCATAAATATCCAATGATTTTAACATACTCGTCGGTTTCAGGCAACCCCGCAGCGGCTTTTCCCGTCTTCCTGAAAAGGATCAGCCGATGGGCTGATAATCATCAGAATAGCCAACCAGACAGCGGGTTAACTTCGCATGAATTTACGTCATAACGCTCAATTCTGGCAATTCAATGCACGGAATTCCCGTCTCACCGGAATAAACTTGGAAATAGGATCTTACGGAGAGAACTTTGTTACAGTTTATAGCGGTTCTAAATAAGTAACCAGTAAACTGAATCTCGACCAACAGTGTTTTCTGATAGAGAATTGTATCGTAATTTTGGGCATTATTTTGAATAGTAGCAATGCACGATTTCTTTAAGTCAATTAGCCTTTCTCACAAAACCGCGCCCCTGGCCGTCCGGGAGCTAATTGCATTAAACGAAGACGAGTCCAAGCAGTTTCTGATCAAGCTCCGCGAGTTCTTCGGAGCCACGGAATCGCTGGTCATCTCGACCTGCAACCGTACGGAGGTTTATTACACCTCTTCCCAAAACCTGAATCAGGATATTGCCCGTCTGCTGCTCGCCGAGAAAGGCATCACGTCGACGGACGATTACCTCCCGTATTTTCACTTTTTCGATACCCAGGCCGCAGCCGTCCGGCACTTGTTTGAAGTCTGCACCGGGCTGCACTCGCAGGTTGTGGGCGATATGCAAATTCCGAATCAGGTCAAACAGGCCTACCAGTGGTCGGCCGACCTCGACATGGCGGGGCCGTTCCTGCACCGGTTGATGCACACGATCTTCTTCACCAACAAACGGGTAGCGCAGGAAACCAGCTTCCGCGACGGAGCCGCTTCGGTTTCGTATGCCGCCGTTGAGTTGATCGAAGAACTGGTGGGCGCCAGCGGTTGCCCCCACATGGCCGAATACGGCCCGGCAAATCCGTCGATTCTGGTCGTTGGCCTGGGCGAAATTGGCGCGGACATCTGCGAAAACCTCGCGGCCCGCAAAATGACCCAAATTACGCTCTGCAACCGAACCCGTTCCAAAGCCGATGCCCTGGCGCAGAAACACGGTTTTCGCGTCGCCGACTTTGCTAACCTGACGGACGAGATTGCCAAAGCCGATGTAATTATTTCGTCGGTTCTGGTTGAAAAACCGCTTATTACCCCCGAATTGCTGTCAGGCTTAAATTCCCTGACCTTCAAATATTTCTTTGATCTGTCAGTTCCCCGGAGCGTCGATGTCAACATCGAGCAGGTGCCGGGTGTGCTGCTGTACAACATCGACCACATCCGCAACCGGGCCGACGAAGCCCTGAGCCGCCGGATGGCGTCGATTCCGCAGGTGGAAGCCATCATCGATCAATCCATTGCCGAATTCAACGACTGGTCGCGCGAGATGATCGTGTCACCCACGATCAATAAGTTCAAAAATGCGCTGGAGCAGATTCGGAAAGAGGAAATTGCCCGTCACTTGAAAAACATGACGGCCGAGGAGTCGGAAAAAGTGGAGAAGATTACGCGCAGCATTATGCAGAAAATCATGAAAGCGCCGGTTTTGCAACTGAAAGCCGCCTGCAAACGGGGCGAAGCCGACACACTCATCGATGTTCTGACGGATTTATTCGACCTGGAAAAACAGCCGGTCGATAACTCCCAACATTTTCACTAACCTATGATGAATCAAGTTCCGAGGTCCCAAACTAAGCGATTGGTTTGGGATTTTTCGTTCGTCCGTACTCACGGACTTTAGTCCGTGTTTTGGGAGTTTTTCGCTCAGAATGTTTATACTAACTCACACGGACTAAAGCCTGCGCGGCCCGGTCCGTGGGTACGAAAAGATGACTCGTTTTATCAACTCCCTGCTGCGTTTTTTTCTGATCATCCTGCTGGTGGTCGGCCTGGTATTCTTTTGGGAACAGGTTCGGAACTGGTCGGTTTTCAGCGGACTGCGAAAACCGGAACAAACCACGCAAACCGTTGTCTTGCAGGAAGTGACGGAATTAGGAAAGCTGGAACTGGTCAAATACCGCTTCAAAGACATTGTTGAGCATCAGTTGGTGCGCGAATGGCTGCCCAACCCCAAAGCCGTGCTGATCGTGGAAGGCGAAGCCATTGGCTGCCTCGACCTGACTAAAATCACGGCCGACGACATCATCGCCGAGGGCGACAGCCTGATCGTCCACCTGCCCGATCCGGAAATCTGTTCGTACAAAATCGACCACCGGCGCTCGCGGGTGTTCAATACCGAATACGCTTTTTTTGAAGAAGCGCAACTGGTCAGCGAAGCCTACCGCCGGGCCGAAAGTCAGATCCGGCAGTCGGCGCAGAACAGCGGGATACTTGAACAAACCCGCCAGAATGCCGACAAAATCCTGAAACCGATGCTGGAACGCATTTCCGGCAAGAAAGTCTTCCTGACAACGCGCCTGAAAGCCACCTTACCGCCCCTGCGTTAAGGCGTCAGCAAATTATCATCGAATTCGTCCTTCAGTTGAACGCCCGACAACCGCCGGTTTTTCATCTCGGTCAGCAAATAGAGCAGTTTTTGCACGGCCGCTTCGTACGGCAGGCCTTCCGGCCGGATGTTGGAAATGCAGTTCCGGGCTTCGTCGGTCAGACCCGGTTTTGGGCCAAACGTCAGGTACGCACCCAGGCTGTCGGGCGAAGTCAGGCCCGGCCGCTCACCGATCAACACAACGACGGTTTCGGCGTTCAGCGCATGGCCGATTTCGTCGCCAATCGCCACCCGGCCCTGTTCTACCACGCACAACGGCGCCAGCGACCAGCCCAGTTTCCGAATCGCTTCGGCCAGCCCGCTCACCACCGCGACGGCATGGCGGTTGATGGCCGTGGCCGACAACCCATCGGCAATTACTACGCACAGGTCAAACTGTTTCTCATCGGCGTCGTTGGTAAAACCGGCCAAAACCGTCCGGCTGACGTCGTTCAGCCTGCGACCCCAATCCGGTCGTTGCAGGTACTGCGTTCGGTCGGCGGCCTGGCTGTGCAAGCGCAAAACCGGTGCCTGAATGGTTTCCAGGCTGGTCAATAATTCGTCCCCGCTTAAACCGGAATACACCGCATCGCGGGCGCGGGCGTGGTCGAGCTGGAAAGCGAGCAGGGCGCGGGTGGGTAGGCTGTGGCCGGTTCGTCCCTGCGCGATGCGGGCCGGGGTGTGGCTTTGCATAAAAGCCCAGGGATCGGGTTGGTCAGGCAGGTGGTTCATAAACCAGCAGCTTGTAAAAGACGGTGCGAGGGTTGAACCGGCAACAGTTTTCCGTCTTCGTTGATCAATTCCATCCGGAGCAACCAGGCTTCGAACTCTGGCGCGGGCCGCAACCGGCACACATCCCGCACGTACAAGGCATCGTGAAACGACGTACTCTGGTAGTGCAGCATCACGTCGTCGGCCCCCGGAATGCCCATGATGAAGTTGACGCCCGCCGTGCCGAGCAGCGTCAACAGCGTGTCCATGTCGTCCTGATCGGCCTCGGCGTGGTTTGTGTAGCAAATATCGACGCCCATCGGCAGGCCCAGCAGCTTCCCGCAGCAGTGGTCTTCCAAACCGGCCCGGATGATCTGTTTACCGTTGTACAAGTACTCCGGCCCGATAAATCCGACGACCGTGTTGACCAGCAGCGGTTCAAAAAGCCGGGCAACCGCGTAGGCCCGCACCTCGCAGGTTTGCTGATCGACGCCGTGGTGCGCATTGGCCGACAGGGCGCTCCCCTGCCCGGTTTCGAAGTATAAGGCGTTCGCTCCCACCGTTCCGCGACGCAGCGAACGGGCAGCATCAAAGCCCTCGCGCAAAACCGCCAGATTAACGCCGAACGACGCATTGACAGCTTCGGTACCGCCAATCGACTGAAATACCAGATCCACCGGTGCGCCCTGCTCGATGGCCTGAAGCGTGGTGGTGATATGGCTCAACACACACGATTGTGTCGGAATAGCGAACCGCTGCCGGATCTGGTCCATCATTTCGACCAATCGCATGACGGTCCGCACGTGATCGGTGGCGGGGTTGATGCCGATCACGGCATCGCCACTGCCGTAAAACAGGCCATCGACGATACTGGCCGCAATGCCCCGAAAATCGTCGGTGGGGTGATTGGGTTGCAGGCGCGTCGAAAACCGTCCTTTCAGCCCGATCGTGTTCCGAAACCGGGTAACCACTTCGCATTTGGCCGACACGGTTATCAAGTCCTGGTTCCGCATGAGCTTGCTCACGGCGGCCACCATTTCCGGTGTCAAACCGGCCTGCAAGCGGGCCAGGGTTTGCGTATCCACCGCATCCGAAAGCAGGTAGTTCCGAAAATCGCCAACCGTCAGGTGCCGGATTAGGGCAAACGAATCAGCGTCGTGCGTATCCAGAATCAGCCGGGTTACCTCGTCGGTTTCGTACGGTACAACGGCTTCGTTCAGGAAGGTGGTCAAGGGCAGATCGGCCAGCGCCATCTGAGCGGCCACCCGCTCCTCGGCGGTTTGAGCGGCCACGCCCGCCAGTTGATCGCCCGACCGCAGCGGGGTGGCTTTCGCCAGCAGCGTTTTCAGGTCATCGAAGCGATACGTGGTATTTCGAACGGAACTGCGATAGGCCATACAATTCAACCCGGAAAAAATAGTAGGAAACTGAGCCTAACCGTTGCCGGTTGGCTGAAAACCGGAATCTACGAAGCAGCCGCCATACCCCCAAGAAAGCGAGGAATTTAATACACCGATAACGGCCAATCAGCCCGGCTTTCGTAAGTTTGGGGTTTGATCGTCTATCCCTTCTTCCCGAAAAATGAATACATTTCAATTGGTGGTTTTCGACATGGCCGGTACCACCGTAACGGACCAGCACGAAGTCGAACAGTGTTTTGCCCAGGCGGCTTCGCAAACCGGGCTAATTGTCAGTGACGAGCGGATTCTGGCGATGCAGGGATTGGCCAAGCGGTTTGTGTTCGAAACGCTCTGGCAGGAACAACTCGGCGCTCCAACGCCCGACGAACTGAAAAACCGGGTCGATCACTCCTACCAGCTTTTCACCGAAATCCTGGAAAATCACTACCGGACGCAGCCCGTCACGCCCACCGAAGGCTGTCTGGAAACGTTTGCGTTTTTGCGGGAAAACGGCATCAAAATCGCCCTGACGACCGGTTTTTACCGCAGAGTTACGGACATAATCCTGGAAAAACTGGGCTGGCTGAACGGTCTGGACGAAAACTACCTCGGCAACGACCAGACGACCATTCAACTTTCCATCGCCAGCGACGAGGTCGAAAAAGGTCGTCCGCATCCGTTGATGATCCATAAAGCGATGCGCATCCTGAACGTTACCGATCCCAAGCGGGTGGTCAACATTGGCGATACGCCGTCCGATCTGCTCTCGGGCCAGGCCGCTGACGTCGGGCTGAACCTCGGCGTTGTCAACGGCACCCATACCCTTGCTCAATTGGCCTCCTATCCGCACGACCGGCTACTGGCTTCGCTGCGGGAGTTACCGGCGGTTTTGCAGTAGCCGGTTTTCGGTTTTCAGTACTCGGTGCTCGTTATTCAGTGTTCATTATTCGATATTCGTTGTTCGATGCTTAAATATTGAATAGCGAATAACGAACACCGAATAGCGAAGTTGTAAACGAAACACCGAAAACTGTAAACCGTACACCTTTCACCCATAACTCGATCTCCTCTTGGCTTCTTTTGACTTTATAATTATCGGTTCGGGCGTATTGGGAACGTTTCATGCGCTCCAGGCCGCCCGCGCGGGCAAGCGGGTTTTGTTGCTGGAAAAAGATAACCGGCCCGTGAGCGCCACCGTTCGGAATTTTGGGCAGGTCGTGCCTTCCGGGCTGGGCGGTCGCTGGTATCCATATGGTCGGCGCAGTCTGGAACTGTACCGGGAAATTCAGCAGGAATTTGACATTACGGTGCGGCAAAACGGCTCGGTGTACATTGCCTCCGATGCCGACGAATGGCAGTTAGCAAATGAGTTGTACGACCGACGCCGGGCCGACGATTACCCCTGCGAACTTTGGACAAAAGCGCAAACTATGGCGAAATACCCGGTTTTGCGGCCCGATTACGTCTACGGCGCGGTGGTATTTCCCGAAGAAGTGAGTGTGGAACCCGACCGCATGATTCACCGCCTGATTACCTACCTGACCACCAAATACCCGACCGTGACGTACCATAACAACACCGCCGTAGTTGGTTGTGAATCGACGGCGGGTGGGGCCAGCGTGCAACTGGCCAACGGAGAGCGGTTTCAGGCCGGAAAAGTGCTGCTGTGCAACGGCAGCGAATTTCGGTTGTTATTTCCGGATCTGTTTGCCGAAAGCGGGTTGATTGTCAGCAAGCTGCAAATGCTGCAAACCGTGCCGATGCCGGAAGTCGCCCTGCCCGGCAACATCCTGACCGGCCTGACCATCCGGCGGTACGAGTCGTTTACCGAATGTCCTTCGTTCGCCAGCCTGCAAACGCCCGCCCACCTGACTGAATTGAAAAAGTGGGGCATTCACATCCTGTTCAAACAGGCGCTCGATGGCTCAATCATCCTCGGCGACTCGCACGAATACGCTACGGCTAGGCAGACCGACGACCTCGGTTTCGACACGAAAGAGGACATCAACCACCTGATGATCGAAGAAGCCCGTCGCATCGTGACCTTCCCTATCGACCGCATCCAACGCGCCTGGGCCGGTTTTTACGCTCAGACTTCCGACGAAATTTTCGAGAAAGATCTGGAAAACATCCACATCATCACCGGCATCGGCGGCAAAGGCATGACGTCCAGCGCCGGTTTTTCGGAAGAGAACATGCGGAAGTGGTTGTAAAAAAGACATGAGACAAAAGAATAAGACCTTGCTTCTTTTTCTCATGTCTCTTGTCACCCGTCTTTTCTCTCCAAAAATTAAAAAAAGCAGGAAAGCCAAAGGCCAGTTCCTGCTTTTTCAATTTTACTGAAAATGGAAAATCGTTATGCTTTCTCTTCCGGGGCTTCAATCGCATTGGAGGGCGTTTCAGCTTCCGGGGCGCTAGCTTCGGGCGTTTCTTCGGCTTTCGTTTCAAACGCTTCCGGCAGGTATTTCCGTAAAATAATATACCAACTCAACATCTTTTTCACATCCGACATATGCACGCGGTCGCGGTCGTATTCCGGTACGACTTCGGCGATGAAATCGGCCAGTTCGTCATTCGAAGCTGACTTGGGCGTGATGGGCAACTCGTCGGCGTATTTTTCGTAAATCGCCAGAAACACATCACCCAGCGGCTTCGACTGCTCCTCGTTGTCCGTATAAATCGAAATGTCTTTCAGGACCGAAACCCGGGCGGTGGGGCCAATCATCGACTTTTCTTTCTTCTCGTCGAGGGCTTCCACAATCACGCCGGCCCGGCTGGGTTTTACAATCCGAAAAAGGCCGCCTTTTCCGGCAATATTTGCAATTTCTTTCAGCGCTTCCATGCTGCTTGTTTAATGGGTAACGGTCGATTTAAGTTGGTTATTGCCACTTTTTTCAAAAAACTGAACGGCAAAGATACGGTTTCTCTCCCGGCAATGGTAAAAACCGCGCAGATTTAGCCTGTTTTTTCCGCCGTTCCTTTTTTGAAAAACCGGCTTATTTTTTCGGATCGAGCTGCCCCTCGTATTCCCGATTGAGCTGGTCGATATACCCCAGAATCTCTTCCCGGCCCCGGTTGCTCACCGACGACGAGATGAACATCGGCGGCAGTTCCGACCAGGTTTTCAGCAAGGTCTGTCGGTAGTTTTTGACCATTTGCTGGATGGCGTTCGTGCTGCTTTTCTCAGTTTTGGTGAAGATGATGGCAAACGGTAATCCGCGTTCGCCCATTCGTTCCATAAATTCGAGGTCGATGCGCTGCGGATCAATCCGACCGTCGACCAGCACGAAGGTACAGATCAGGTTGGAGCGGTTGGTGAGGTAACTGTCGATCATTTTTTCCCACTTTTCGCGCTCACGCTGGGGCGCCTTGGCAAAACCGTAGCCCGGCAAATCGACCAGATACCACTCATTGTTGATCAGAAAGTGGTTGATCAACTGGGTTTTTCCGGGCGTTTGCGAGGTTTTTGCCAGCTTGTGCCGGGTTGTCAGCATGTTGATGAGCGACGATTTTCCGACATTCGAGCGCCCGATAAAGGCGTATTCGGGCCGATCCGGTTTGGGACACCGGGCCGGATCGGAATTGCTCATGACGAACTCTGCTTGTTTTACTTCCATACGATGTAGTAGCCGGTTTTAGAACCGGTTTCCGACCGCAAAGTTCGTAAAGTTTCGAGAAGAGTATCACACCCGCCGGAAAATGGTCACACGGCACGCGTCGAAATCGTTATTTTTGCTTAAAATTGTACAGGAATTCGGGGTTTATCCGGTAATTTTCAGCCGGTGGAAACAAATCGGGCGAAGTTCCTCGTTATAATGTCATTATAATCGACTCTTGTGCCATGAAGAAAGTACGTTTAATGTCTCTGGTCGGGGTACTGGCCCTGTTATCCATCGCCTGCAATACCCAAAGCGAATCGAAAGACGCAGCTACCAGCGAAACCGAAACCAGCGCCCTGGCGGTGAATGAATCAACGCCCGAAGCGCCGGAAACAGAAATGCCGGCCACCGGCAACGAGCCCGGTATTCAGTTCTCGGAAGCGTCCTGGAAGGCTCACCTGGCCAAGGCCAAAGCCGAGAAAAAAATCATCTTCCTCGACGCCTACACAAGCTGGTGCGGCCCCTGTAAGCTACTGCAAAAGAACGTTTTCACGCAAAAAGAAGTGGGTGATCTTTTCAACAAGGAGTTCATTAATGTGAAGATCGACATGGAAAAAGGCGAAGGTCCTGAGCTCGCCATGCAGTATCCGCTGGAAGGATATCCTACACTGCTGTTCATCGATGGCGACGGGAAAGTAGTCCGGAAAGTACTTGGCTACCAAACGCCGGAGCAACTGCTGGCGATCGGGAAAGATGTGAAGGGCGGGAAGATATAAGCGTATTCAGCCATAAAAGAAAACCGCAACGGAATCGCTGCGGTTTTTTAGTTGGTGTGAATCATAGTAAAAGGTACTCAAATTAGCCGGTAATAGGAGGCTAAATCCTTCATAACAACTACATTGTCGACTTTCAGCTTTTCGAAAATCCGGGCTTTATGCGTTCCTACGGTAGACGTGTGAATGTTCAGGGCGTCAGCGATATGGCTTACGGATTTTCCCCTCACCAGATGATAGGCAATTTCCAGCTCCCGGTTTGAAAGCAAGCCAAAGGGATCTAGCTCCTGGTGGAAGTGATTATCATTGACCATTTGTTCCAGTAGCTCATGCTGGATGTACTGCTTTCCCAACAGAATCGCGTGGATGGCGCTCAGGATTTCATCGTCCTCGGCCTGTTTGCTGACATATCCTTTCACCCCCGACTGCAAATACCGTTTGGCAAAAGCGTATTCGGTCATGATCGTAAAAATCATGATGGGCAAATCCGGGGTTATTGCGCGGATGTTTTGCAGCAGACTGAACGTATCGGTATTGGGCATATTGATGTCCATAACAACCAGGTCATACCCCTGCGCGATAATCTGACCGAAGGCGGTACTGCCATTTTTCGCTTCATGGACTTCCAAAGTGCTATATCGTTCTTTTAACAATAACCGGATGCCCGAACGCACAATGGAATGATCATCAACAATAAGGATACGGCGTACGGTTTTGTCTGGCTTGCTTGACTGACGCATCGTTCAAGGGTCAAATCCTTTGGAAATAAAAATATTGTGCACAAACAAACGACTGTAAACACAGGTAGAAACAGCTTGCAGTAAGTGTCCCTTATTGAGACGCAGAAGAATACCAAATGTAACAGTCGGTCGGGTTATTTTTCTTCCAAGTATTGTCGTACAATCAGAAAAGACCCGACATAAGGATATTGCCTGTAAAACCATATGTGATGGACTACATCCGCCAGTATTCAACCCCTTCGGTTTCTGCACCGGAAAACAATCCTTTCAAATCCAGCAGAATGGGGTTTCCGTTCATGATCGACCGGAAGTAGGCAATGTCAAGCTTTTTATAGGCATCGTGCGCTACGGCCATCACTACGGCATCGTACTGGCTTGAGGGTGAGTCCATCAGCGTCAGGTTGTACTCGTGAGCAACCTCGTTCGGCGATGCGTGCTCATCGACAATGTGCACATTGACCGAGTATTTCATCAATTCCCGCACCAGATCCGCCACCTTGGAGTTGCGGATATCCGATACGTTTTCTTTGAACGTGATGCCCATCACCAGCACTTTCGTCTGCTGGGGCGCTTTGCCCTTTTTGATGAGCATCTGAACCAGCTTGGTCGCGATATAGGCTGGCATGCCGTCGTTGATCCGCCGACCGCTGTGAATGACCTGCGGATCGTAGCCCAGTTGGCGGGCTTTGTACAGCAGGTAATACGGATCGACGCCAATGCAATGGCCGCCCACAAGCCCCGGCGTGAATTTCAGGAAGTTCCACTTCGTCCCGGCGGCCTTGATGACTTCCTGCGTGTCAATATTCATTTTGTCAAAAATGATCGACAGTTCGTTCATCAGCGAGATATTCAGGTCGCGCTGCGTGTTCTCGATCACCTTGGCGGCTTCGGCAACTTTAATGGTCGGCGCTTTGTAAATACCGGCCCGGATAATACTGCCGTAAACGGCGGCAATTTCCTCCAGCGCTTCGGCGTCGCTACCCGAGACAATTTTCAGGATGGTTGTCAGGGTGCGTTCCTTATCGCCGGGGTTAATCCGTTCGGGTGAATAGCCTATTTTAAAGTCAACGCCCAGATTCAGGCCCGACTGTTGTTCCAGAATAGGCAGGCAGTCTTCTTCCGTACACCCCGGATAAACGGTCGATTCATACACAACGTAATCCCCCGGTTTCAGCACCTTCCCAACGGTTTCGGATGCCCGTTGCAGCGGTTTCAGATCCGGCACTTTGTAATCGTCGACGGGTGTCGGGACAGCTACAACGTAAAAATGCGCCTGGCGCAACGACTCCAGGTCGTCGGTAAAGGTAATGTCACAGCCTTCGAAGGCTTCCGGGCTCAATTCGTGTGAAGGGTCCTCTCCTCTCCGCATCATGGCAACGCGCGCGGGGTTGATGTCGAAACCGATGACTTTGAACTGCCGGGCAAACTCCAGCGCGATGGGTAAACCAACATACCCTAAACCGATGACAGCAATTTGTTTTTGTTTTTGTTTTAATTCTTCGTACACTTTTTAGCGCATTAAAAGACCGATGATCGTTCCTGATCCTGTTTTAATTGCCTATCGTCTCCGACATAGAGGCACTTATTGTGCTCGTTTTGTTTCTGTCAGCAAATATATACTCCTCGGCACAAAACCAACTATTTCGCGAAATTATACGATCATTCTCAGACAAAACAGTAATTATAAGACGCAAAAAGCCCCGGCAGGTTACACCTCCGGGGCTTTTTAGACTATGAAATTCTAGAATTCGGTTACGGAACCAGGCGCAGTTCAACCCGACGGTTTTTCGTCAGACCCGCCCGCGAGTTATCGCCGATGGGTTTGAAAGAACCGAAGTAGTCGATAATGATCCGGTTCGGATCGTTCAGACCTTGTTTCACGAGGTAGTTTTTAACAGCCTCGACCCGGCGACGCGACAGCGCGATGTTGTACCGATCGGATGCCCGACGGTCGGCGTGGCCCGACAGTTGCAGACGGCACTGCGTTTTGTTCAGTAACTCAACCACCTTGTTCAGCATGTCGTAGAACTGCGGTTTGATGATATTTTTATCCGTATCGAACGTCACGTTCGTCAGGATTTCGGCACAGGCGATGCCCGGCAGCGCGGCACTCACGTACTTGTCGAAGTCGATGGCTTCACCGGCACCGGAGACGATGCTACCGGCGGGCGTATTCGGTTGGCGATCGAAGTAGTCAGAAACCCCGTCATTATCCGTATCCATCAACAGTTTCGGATCGATGTCTTTCGGACGGTTGGCCTTAGCAACGGAGTCGATTTGCTCCAGCGTCAGGATAACCGGTGGTTTGATCAGGTTCTTCGGATCGGTCCAGCGCAGGTGGTACGTCCCTTTCGTCGTATCGTATTCATACTTGCCATTCACTTTCTGAACTTTGATGGCATTTTTACCCAGTTTATAAGTTACCGAAACGGCAGCATAACCCAGTTTATCCAAGCTCGACTCTCCTCTGCGTTCGAACGGGTTGTCGAACTGGCCCCGGCTACCGAAACCGTCGAAATAGCTGGAACTGTTACCACCGATGGTCGCATCCAGACGGTCCGTATTGACGTTTGTAAACCGGAAATCCAGACCCAGATCAAACCGGGAGCTCAGTTCGTAGTTTACGGCAACACCAACGGGGATAGCCCAGTCTTTTTCGTATTTGGCTTCGCGCAGAATGCCGTCACCATTGTTGGTTTTGGTCCAGCGACGAACGCGGCCGGTTCCCAGCTCGTAAGCCGTCGACTTGAAGAAAACCACACCAATACCTGTGTAGGCGTCGATCTTCCACCGCTTCATTTTATTGATTCCAAACAACAGACTTTTCAGGTTGACACTTCCCGTCAAATCGGTTTGGATGAAGTTGGAGCGGAAGTAGGAGTAATAGAGCCGACGTTTCATCCCGACCAGGTTACCAAACTGGCCATCGAGCTGGAGGCCGAAGAGGTGCGACAACTGTTTGCCGACGGCTACTCCGAAAAACGCTGATTTCCGTTCGTTATAGCTGTCAAAACTGGTTTTTGCGACCGGGTAGAAGTCATATTCCCGCAGGTCTCCAAAGAACTGAGTGGGTCCACCCATGACAGAAACCGACCAGGTGTTCAATTTGGCGGGACCTTCATACGAGGCTTTCGGGTTATACTGGGCGCTGGCACCTGTCGCTGCCAAAAGAGCCAGTCCCATCGCCCTTACGAACAGGGATACTTTTTTCATACTTATCAGGTTATTGTTTGACAGTTAATAAACCATTGAGTGTGGTGAAACAACGTTTTTCGGTTAGTTTAGCCGGTCGTTTTGTGCAACTTTCAACGCTTTGCCGCAAAACTATAGATTTTCGTTTAGTTTACAAACAAGACACTGGTAGATTACAAACAACTTATCGGCTGCTTTGTTTTATCCAATCCAGAATCATTTTCCGACACAAGAAAACGAGCTTTTGGCTAGCATCAAAGACGTTGCATCAGTTTTTTTGTAATCCCATCCTTCCATTTTACAAAATTTCCGGCCATAATCTGTTGTCGGGCCTGCTCTACTAACCATAAATACAAAGTAAGGTTTTGGAGACTGGCAATTTGTGCGCCTAAAATTTCTTCTGACCGAATCAGGTGCCGCAGATACGCTTTGGAGTAAAATGTACCGGCATATCCCTCCAGTTCTTCATCGATCGGGCTAAAATCGTCCTTCCATTTCTCATTTTTGATGTTGATAACCCCCTGAGTGGTAAATAGAATACCGTGCCGGGCATTCCGGGTCGGCATCACACAATCGAACATATCGATACCCAGCGCAATGGCTTCCAGAATATTCTCTGGGGTGCCTACGCCCATCAGATAACGCGGTTTGTCAGACGGCAAAATGGCGTTGACGTGCTCAATCATGCCGTACATTTCCTCCGCCGGTTCGCCCACAGCCAGCCCGCCAATGGCATTACCTTCCCGTTGCTGCTCCGCAATGAATTCAGCCGATTGCTGCCGGAGGTCTTTGTACGTGCTTCCCTGCACAATGGGAAACAAGGTTTGCCGGTATCCATAGGTGCCTTCCGTCGAATCGAAACGCTGAATGCAGCGGGTAAGCCAGCGGTGCGTCATGTCCATCGACGCCCGGGCGTATCCATAGTCGCAGGGGTACGGGGTGCACTCATCGAACGCCATGATGATATCGGCACCGATGATTCGCTGAATATCCATGACGCCTTCGGGCGTAAAGATGTGTTTCGACCCGTCGATATGAGATTTGAACGTAACGCCCTCTTCCTTGATTTTCCGGGTACCCGACAACGAATACACCTGATAGCCCCCGCTATCGGTCAGGATGGGCCGCTGCCAGCCGTTGAACCGGTGCAAACCGCCTGCCTTCGCCAGCACATCCAGCCCCGGCCGTAAATAAAGGTGATAAGTATTGCCCAGAATGATTTCGGCCCGAACATCGTCGACCAGTTCGCGCTGGTGAACGGCCTTAACGGTTCCGGCCGTTCCGACGGGCATGAAAATCGGCGTCCGGATCGGACCATGATCGGTCGTCAGAACGCCTGTGCGCGCCTTCGATTGGGGGTCGGAAGCCTGTATAGTAAAGTGCATAAGCGTGATTCGTCAGTCTTTTCGACCCGCAAAGGTCGAAACTCCCGCACCGAAAATCAAAATACGTATATTTGCCGATTCATTTCGGCCGTAATAAGCTGTCAACTTTTTCCTGTTTCGTGGTGGCTATCGTATTGGTTGTGTGCTTTTTATCCGTTGGCATACAACTTGTTTATATTCTGGGTATTTTTTCAAGGACGGCTTTTTACACCGATCCAAACGAGCGTTGGTCGCCGGAAGGCGTTGCGTTTCAGCCGGTCGGCGATGGGCAGCCGGTCGATCCGCCGGTGAGCATTATCGTCTGCGCCTGGAACGAGCTGGAAAACCTCCAGACGCTGCTCCCGCTCCTCGACGATCAGGTGTACCCGACGTTTGAGGTGTTGATCATGGACGACCGCTCGACCGATGGCACCCGGGAATTTCTGGAAAAAGCCGCCGAGCGTTTCGAACACGTCCGGTTTATCCGCATCGACCGGGAGCACGAACACGTCACGCCCAAAAAATACGCCCTAACGACCGGCATCCGGAATGCCGCCTACGATATTATCTTATTGACCGACGCCGACTGCCAACCGGCGGGCGACTACTGGCTGGCGGGCATGGTCACGCAACTGGACCAGCCGGAAAAACAGATTGTGCTGGGCTTTGGCCCCTACAAACGGCGGAAAAAACACGGCTGGATCAACCGGCTGATTCGCTACGAAACGCTGTTTACGGCGGTGCAGTATTTTTCGATGGCGCTGGCCGGTTGGCCGTACATGGGCGTGGGGCGCAATCTGATGTACCGCCGGAAGCTTTTTCTGGACAACAAGGGCTTTTACTCGCACATCCGGGTGTTGGGGGGCGACGACGATCTGTTCATCAATGAAGTGGCGACGGCCCGAAATGTGGCCGTTAGTCTGCATCCGGCCACGTTTACGTATTCCAAACCGAAAGAAACGGTCGCAGCCTGGTGGCACCAGAAACAGCGGCACCTTTCAGTGGGGAAGTATTACAAAACCCGCAACAAAATCGGTCTGGGGATGCTTTCGCTTTCACACGTCCTGAGCTGGCTGACGGGTCCGGTTATTCTGGGTATAACCACCGTCCAGGTACTAAATACCGGTTTTTCGGAACTAGCGGGGCAAACGCCGGGTTTACTGCTTCTGATTGCCAGTGGTCTGTTTATGTTCCGACTTCTGGCCTTTTGGGGAATTGTGGGCCGAATCAGCTACCGGCTGGGGCATACCGTCGACTGGATGGCGATCCCGTTTCTGGACCTGGTGATGGCCGTCTATTACGCGGTAATGGGCGTCGTTACGCTCCGCCCCCGCAACAAAAACCGCCGAATGACGTGGAAATGAACTATTTCAAATGATGAATTATGAATTATGAATGGGCTGACGCATTTATAATTCATCATTAGTACTGTACGAAGGATTGGTTTTGCCCCAATATTCTTTGGTGTCGTGTGTGAAACCTTGACAAAAAACCGCCATTTTTTTTGCCTAAATGGAGGACGTGTCAAAAACCGTAACCAAATTTATTGTAAGCAATTTGTCTTTTAAGCAAACGTTTTCAAATCCTTCGTACAGTACTGATTCATCATTCATAATTTTTCTCTCTTGGAACTGATACAAAAATACTTTCCGAATCTTAGTCCGCAGCAACGTGAACAGTTTGCGGCTCTGGGCGACCTGTACCGCCACTGGAACGCGCAGATCAACGTCATTTCGCGGCAGGATATTGATGCGCTGTACGAAAAGCATGTGCTGCATTCGCTTGGAATCGCCAAAGTGATCCAGTTTGTGCCGGGTACCGAAATCCTGGATGTGGGGACCGGGGGCGGTTTTCCGGGAATTCCGCTGGCCATTTTGTTTCCGCTGGTCGATTTTCACCTGGTCGATAGCATCGGGAAGAAGATTAAGGTGGTGACCGAGGTCAGTTCGGCGCTGGGGCTGACGAATGTCCGGGCGGAGCAGGCCCGTGTCGAGCACCTGAACACCACCTACGATTTCGTGGTCAGCCGGGCCGTGACGCGCCTGCAACCGTTCCTGGGCTGGGTGCGGTACAAGATCCTCAAGAACGGCAACAATCCCCTCCGCAACGGTGTTCTGTACCTGAAAGGCGGAGACCTGACCGAAGAACTGGCCGAAATCAAGGACAAGTACCAGATTTATGAATTATCGGCGTATTTTGACGAACCTTTTTTCGAAACCAAAAAAGTAGTCTACCTTCCCAAATAAAACCGGCCCGAACCGGAGGGCCAATCCGACAAACCGACCAACTACGTATATGGCAGAAATTTTCAAATCCAGCAGTTTAAAAGACCCCCTCAAACGGGATGTGGTCGAATTCAACGAGAAAGGAGTCACGTTCCGCGTCAACAAGCTCATCGGCGGCACTGACAACTTCGTTTTTTACGGCGACATTTCCGGGGTCGAGATCGACAACGGCCTGTTTTTTTCCACCATCCGGATCATTCCGCGCGCCCGGCCCGAAATCGTGATCCGGAATTTCACGCGCGGGGATGCCCGCAGGATCAAGGAGTTAATTCTGGAGCGGGTCACGACGCTGGGCGCGGGTCCGATCTAAAAACGATTTTGTGAGCGGTTTTTTCAGAAAAAGCTTGCATGATTTCGTTCGGGGCTGTACTTTTGCACCCACAATACCCCGTTACACGGGTTGTCCTTCCCGAATAGCTCAGTCGGTTAGAGCATCTGACTGTTAATCAGAGGGTCGCTGGTTCGAGCCCAGCTTCGGGAGCTTTGAAAATCAAGAGGTTACAGCATTTGTTGTAACCTCTTTCTGTATTGGTTTGCACGTTGGTTTACACTTTTGCTTATCTACTCCAACTACCAATGCCACGAAAAATAAGATCAGATATTAAGATTGGTAACCTTGAAAAAAAGCTAGGGCTGAACAAGGGTGCTATTCGTAACCCAGATGGAACTGACGCTCGTAGCGACAAAAAGCTAGGTACTCTTCGGGAAGAATATAAGCGTCAGTTTGCTGGTCCTCCAGTGCGAACAAATAGCAACCCTATACCTTCTGGCCAAAAAAAATCCACTGAAAAGGCTAACAAGGAAAATTCCAATAAGAAGTCTACATCCACGCGAAAGAAATCCAAGTAGTATGGCGATGGATAGAAATAGACGCTACCGACCTCGTAGGGAAAAGCATCCCAATTATGATTTCAATGTATTTATTAACTGTCCTTTTGATGATGACTTCAAGCCTTTATTCAATGCCATAATATTCTCTATACATGCATGTGGTTTTATTGCGCGTTGTGCGTTAGAAGGTAGTGTTCAGAATATTCGATTCACTCGTATACTTGAAATTATTGGTGAGTGCCGTTATGGCGTTCATGATTTATCTCGTATAAGTTTGGAAGCTGGTGTATTGCCACGTAACAACATGCCTTTAGAATTGGGGGTATTTATTGGCTGTCGACAATTTGGAACAACTTACGATTATGAAAAGGAATATATTGTTCTTGATAGTGTTCCCCACCGATATAAGCAGCATATCACTGACTTAGGGGGTGAGGACCCTTCTATCCACTTTAACGAACCTAAAGAAGCTATCCGATGCATTCGGGATTGGCTAGTCCATCGGGCTCCAGCTTATGAACGCCATTTGATTCCAAGTGCGAGTATCATGTACGATCAATTAAAGGTCTTCTATAGAGTAGCGCCCAAATTATGCCAAGACCGTGGTTGGATATTCGAGGAATTACTATTTCCAGAATATGTAGACTTGGTTATTAATTGGCTAACATACAGCCGCAAAAAAATGGAGGAATTTGATTCATTAGCAAAACAACCTTAGGCATAATTTCAATGAAACGTCTTTTAATTGGTGCCTCAAGTCCCGTTGGTTATTTTTATATATTGGAAAGAGAAACAGGTAAACCTTCACCTATCCTGGAGTCTCCACTCAGCTATTTTCTTTTATATGATGAGATATGGTTTCTTTCCCGTAAGCTCTGCCCACACAACATGGAAGGATTAGAATATGTTCACTTTGTTGATGAAGAACTGCTTCCAAAAGGTTTGCCTAAAGATGCGTTCAATGATATACAAGAGCCAAATTTTGGAAGTCTTCCATGGCCTGAATGGAGGCAGATTATTAAGAATACAATCGGTGAACGTTGGAATTTTGACAATCACGCAAGATCTATAAAATTTGGTGAAATATCCTTATTACCTACGCCTGGGCGCTATATTAACCTTTTAGTTGATCGATACATAGCTACAGAATACAACATGGATCTTGCCGAAAATTCCGCAAATGCGATTTGGAGTAAACAATTCGATAGTCGGGATCTTCAATTAAAAGTAAGTGAGAAGCTATTAGTCTCTAAAGTAGCTTCTCTGCAAACTATTTATGGACCATGGCATCCATCAATCGAAGAATTACGAAGTGATTCGCTATTAAAGGCATATAGAAGGAAAATAAATAGTGTTGCTATAGATGACATACATAATATAGATAAACGCGTAGGAGAGTTATCTGACGAGTTCATTAAGATAACTAAAAAAATTGTTATGTCTCAGTTCGATACTTCTGGATTATATATTAGTGGATTGATGTTCTTGATAGGCCTTGTACCTGTAGTTGGAAACTACTTTGGAGCAAGCGGTGTGTTTTTGGAAATTAGGGACAAAATTAAAGCGAAGAAAGAAATGGGCTGGGTTGGTTTTCTTGGTCAAGCACACAGTAATCTTGAAGAAGATTTAACTATCCAATAATAAAACTTTATGGTTTTACTTATCAACGTAAACTCATACAATAATGGCTAAGAATATATTTATAATGATTACAGGAGGGACTTTTATGGGACCGATAACAAAGGTTTACATTAATGTTCCCAGACAGAGTGCAATTGAAAGATTTTTGAAAGATTATCCTCAAAACAACAATCCAACAATAAAGATAGTCGAACTAGAGGATGAATTCACTGTGGGTCCAATGGGAGATATAGTAGTAGGATAAATGCTTTAGATCGGTTCTCTGGAGACTATTACATAAACTGTGTCAGAAGGTGGTAATTCTCTTTCTTGTGTCCCATCTTATGCAATGCTCTTAATTTTCACCATATTCCTCCCCTCCCCCTCTACAAAACATACTCCCCATTGACCGCTTCGACGGGCATGGGAATCGAATCCGTTTTCAGCATTTGCAGGGTGTTGATTTCGACCGGGCGGACCAGGGCATCCAGCGGCTCGCAGGCCGGATTTGGCATGCCGTTGCTATAAAAAGACTTCCATTCCGGCCTGGGCGTTGAGTATCACCACAACGCCCGGGCCGGAATGGAGGTTCTTGTTGACGAGCGCCCGGGATACGGGGAAACTCCTGGTTGAAACAAGATTGTTTGTGTTTGTATCCCAACGGGGAAGGCATCTCCTCACTGAACGGCGACGAACCGGGCGGTGGTGGTGGGCTGCTGGGTGGCCAGCGTCACCTCTTTCGTCGTCGTTGCTACGCCATTGCTGATGGCTACTTGATACACGCCGTCGGGCAGGTTGCTCACGTCCAGCCGCAACCGTACCGCGTCCTGCCGTTTGCCGATCTGCTGAACAAACAGCGCTTTTCCTTTCTGGTCCAGCAACCGCACCAGCACCGGGCTGGTGGTTTCTTTTTGAACGGCAATCTGGAGTTTACCATCGACGGTCGTGTACAGGCCACTTTGGAAAGCGGCTGCCTTTTTGGGCTTGTTGATCTCGGCGTTGGCAACGTTGAAGCTGGCGGCCGTTACGGTCAGGGCGACGAGCAGGGTGTTGAATAAGGCTTTCATGGCGTATGATGTTTACCGGTTTTTGTTTCTGTTTTGATGAATCAAAGGTCGGCACAGCGGCCTTGAAAGCCTGTCACAAATGAGTCAACTCCTGCTACATTTGAGAAAAGCGGTTTTTGCCCCGGTTAAACAAAATGGACGGGACAGCGGTAGTCTGTTGGAATAGCCAGAAAATGAAAAAAGCAATGAACGCGGATGACGACTTAAACCGGTTTTTGGAAGCGCAGCAAACGGTTTACGATCGGGCGCTGGCCGAAATCCAACAGGGCCGCAAGCAAAGCCACTGGATGTGGTACATCTTTCCACAAATCGCGGGCTTGGGCTTGAGTGAAACCGCCCGGTTTTACGCGATCCGGAACCTGGAAGAAGCCCGCGCGTACCTCGAACATCCCGTTCTGGGCCAGCGGCTGATTGAAATTTCCACGGCCTTTCTGACCCTTGAGGGAAAAACCGCCCACCAGATTCTGGGCTATCCGGATGAGTTGAAACTACGGTCCAGCATGACCTTATTCGCGGTCCCGGATAACACCCATCCGGTTTTTCAGGCGGTTTTGGATCATTTTTTTGACGGAATACCCGACCCGCAGACGCTTGAACGGATTCAAAAGTGAGCCGGAGAACGGGCCTGCCAATTGCCAGGTTCTAATCACCTTCTGCTTACAAAGCTGATTTTCCTCCCTGGGTCAGCCAACTCGTTTTTTTCCGAATTAAGATGGCCTTTTAAACAAAACGTATTCGGTCTTTTGAACAAAGTCCGGTGGGAAACCGTGCGCTACTTTTGTATCAACAAAACAAAAGCAGACATGATACAGACCAACCACCAGGGAGCGCTTCAGCACCCGCTCGGCACCGGCTTCAACGGCCAATCCACCACCGCCGATGTTATCCAGGGCATCACCCTCAGCGGTAAAACCGCTATCGTCACCGGCGGTAACACCGGCATCGGGCTGGAAACAACCCGGACACTCGCAGCGGCCGGTGCTACTGTCGTCGTTCCGGCGAGAGACGTGGAAAAGGCCCGGAAAAACCTGGAAGGCATTGCCAACGTGGAGATCGAAGCCATGGACATCCTGAACCCGGCGTCCATCGATGCCTTTGCCGAAAAATTCCTCGCTTCAAACCGCCCCCTGAACCTGCTGATCAATAATGCGGGAATCATGTGGGTGCCCCTGCGCAAAGACGCCCGTGGGATCGAATCCCAACTGGCCACCAATTACATCGGCTCGTTTCACCTGACCGCCCGACTCTGGCCTGCGCTCAAACAGGCGAATGGCGCACGGGTGATCAACGTTTCTTCGCTCGGCCACCATATGGCCCCGTTTCACTTTGACGACCCGAATTTTGAGCATCGTGACTACGAAACCCTGCAAGCGTATGGTCAGTCCAAAACCGCCAGCAACCTGTTCGCGCTGGAACTCGACAACCGTGCCAAAGCGCATCACGTAAGGGCCTATGCCGTACACCCGGGCTCCATAGCCGGTACCGAACTGGGCCGGGAAGCGCCCCTTGAATTATTCCAGAAAATGGGTTTCCTGGATGAAAACGGAACCATGCGTCCGGAAATCCTGGCGACCCTGAAGACAGTCCCCCAGGGAGCGGCTACGACGGTATGGGCGGCTACCAGTCCGCAACTCGACCACCTCGGAGGGGTTTACTGTGAGGATTGTGATATCGCCGAGTTGTTATCGGATGACCCCGCCGTTCGTACGAAGGCCAAGCTTCACCAATGTGGTGTACAACCCTATTCGCTGGACGAGACCAGTGCAAAGCGGCTTTGGACGCTGACCGAAGAGATGACGGGGCTCCGGTTTGTGATCAATTAAACGTTGCTGCGGCAACAACTCATTTTTCAAAGCGTCGCCCCCCATTACCGTCCCGGCGACAGCGCCTGGTTGGATCTGAACGGGTTCAGAAAACTTCACAAACAACATAAAATGAAAAATTTAAACGGCAAAGTCGCCCTGATTACCGGCGGCAACAGCGGAATAGGCTATTCGGTCGCAAAAGAACTTGGCACAAACGGTGCACGGGTGATCATTACCGGACGAAGAAAAGACGCGGTAGAAAAAGCGGCATCCGAGTTGGGGGCACTAAGCTTTGTGGCCGATCAATCGGAGGTGGCAGCTATTGAATCACTGGCGGTAGACATTCTCCAACAGGTTGGCAAAATTGACATCCTGGTGATCAATGCAGGCGTCTCAAAACTGACCACGATTCAAGACGCGACCGAATCATTGTTCAATGAAGTGATCGGTCTGAATCTAAAAGGAGCTTATTTTACATTGAGCCGATTCATTCCCGTGCTGAAAGACGGCGGATCGGTTGTTCTTATTTCATCCTCTTCGGCTTCAACATCCAAACCACAAACTTCGATTTATTCGGCCAGTAAAACCGCCCTCAATACCGTGATGAAAATTGCGGCCGTAGAACTGGCACCACGCAGGATTAGGGTAAATGCCGTTAGCCCGGGCCCTTTCGCCACCGAAATCATGGCAAAAGCCGGGTTGACTGATCAGAAAATGCAGGATTTTATCATCGCCGGTGTCCCGCTGGGCCGTTTGGGAATTCCCGCCGAAGCTGGTAAACTGGTCAGCTTCCTGGCGAGCGATGACGCTGCTTTCATCACCGGTGCTGAATATCTGATCGACGGGGGGCAGTCCCTCAATCAATAAAACCACTAACGCAAAAGAATCGTATCAAAAGGCCTGACCGGATCAACAAAACCGGTTTGGCCTTTTAAGTACAAGGCTTCGCTTACCTTTGTAAAAACCCGCCAGCAAATGCGGCTACAGAATGGACTACCAGGCTAAATACATTACGGAAAACATCAAGCTATCCTGCTACCAGGACAGGTTCTTTAAATCAGACATCGTGTTTGAACAGCACATGCTGATCTGGTTCATTTCCGGGGAAACCAAAATTGTGTGTGCTGAAGAAACCTACTGGTTCACAAACGGAGATATTTTCCTGATCCCGCGAAATCAGCTGGCCACGATTATCAATTACCCCAAAGACGGACTGCCCCACAAAACCGTGGTCATGCACCTGACGACCGCATGGCTCCGGAACTTCTATGCCGGGTTTGAGGTCAGGCCGCTAAAAGCAGACGGCCCACCGATCCGGCATTACAGCCACCATCCGTTGCTGGCCAGTTGCCTGTCGTCGCTGATTCCTTATTTTGACATGCAGGACTTACCCGGCGACCTTGCCAACCTGAAAATCACGGAAGCGGTCACGATTTTGCGTTCCATCGATGCCGACATCGACCAGATCCTGGCCAATTTTGAGGAACCGGGCAAAATAGACCTGGTCGCCTACATGGAAAAGAACTTCATGTTCAACATGCCTCTGGAAAAGTTCGGCTACCTGACTGGCAGGAGCCTGACAACCTTTAAGAGGGATTTCAAGAAGGCATTTGCCACCACCCCACAGCGCTGGTTGACCAAAAAACGCCTGGATCTGGCGCATTATCAGTTTGTGGAGAAAAGAAAGAAGCCAACCGATGTCTACTATGAAGTCGGCTTTGAAAACCTGTCCCATTTTTCGTTCGCCTTCAAAAAGCAGTTTGGTTACGCCCCTACAGAGTTGTTAGCGGCAGGAAGGTAGCGCTGTGCACGGCCACACGCCGGAATAAGGCTTATCGTCAACACGCTACCGGATCGGCCACGAGCTTCGTAGCCCAGGCGTTGGAAAGTTGCTGAATAATGCGTTCGAATTCTTCCGCCCGTTTTTCCCACGAATTGGCCCTTGCCATGTCGACCCGCTGACGAATGCGTTCCGGCGACTGATCCTGCAACGCCCGCCGGAGTGCCCGGACAAAGCTTTCCGGATCATGGGCCAACTCAACGACTCCCTCAAATTCGTCGAGAATCGAAAACGGCGTGGAGACAACAGGTAAGCCTGCGGCCAGGTATTCATTGATTTTCAGGGGATAAATCGTAGATGTATGCTCGTTACAGACAAACGGAATAAGACCCACTGACAGATTGGCCAACAAACCCGGAAGTTCGCCGGGTGGAACCGAAGGCGTAAAAATGACATTTGGAAAGCCCGAGAGCCGGGAATGAAGGGTGGGTTCATTGACTTCGCCAATAAACTGAAAGTCGACCTCCGGCATTTTCCGGATACAATCCTCAACCAAATTAACATCGATTCGGTTATCGGCTGTGCCTAAGTAGCCTACCGTGGGTCTGGCAGGAGGATTTTGACCGGCCAGCCGCCGGGCCTGGTGAAACAGCGTAAAGTTTGCCCCATTTTTGACACAGAACGTAGCCGGTTGCTGAACGGATTTGGATTGACGCAGGGCTTCGGAGGTGGTGATCACGGCGTCCACCTGCTGCAGGTAGGCTTTTTCATACCGCTGCCCATGCCGACTGATCCAGCTTTCAGCCGTGATCTCATCGTAACAATAATAAACCGTTGCGTACTCGTTCAGGCGGCCCACCATCGGCGATCCCCAGACCGGATTAAAAGCGTTGACAACCAATGGGTGATTCATGCCCAACCGGGCCATCACATTGCGCAACTCTTTGACAAGCCGGTTCACATTCCACTGATGCACCTTGTCGTGGGAAGAATTGGCAAGCCGGTTTGTCGGAATGCTCACCGGAGGGACCCAGATATAAATCTCGCTGCCATTTTCCAGTCTTAACTGTGTCAGTGAATCCTCGAGCTTTAGTAAGGAGCGGATGGGTACATCACGGCGGCCGATGATTCCCATCAGGCCATCTTTGATGGTGTATTGGTAATCCACGTACAGAATCCGATGGCGCTGGGCCAGTTCAGACATCAGTTGGACAGCCGAATTTTGAAACTTCCCTTTCCAGGGTGTCTGACTCATACAAATTATACTGTCAAATTGCTGTTTCATGGCGCGCATTACCTTTTACCAATAAGTCAATGTCTGACAAAAATCAAAATTACACTTCGTGCAATTACTTAACAAATAATGGTAAATTTATTTTGATAAAAATTAATTCAATCAGTAAGTAAACTGTAAATATACACTGTTAAAATGTTGATTACAAGTACTATAACAACAGTAAACTATATTATCCCAATAAAAGATACGCAAACATACATGAGATTAAATACTTAATTTATTTATGAAATTTTTTCTATTAATCGTTTAATTATTTATAAGAACGCATGAAACTGATTGGTGACAAACTAAAACAAATAGAATGGAGTCTGAGGGCGCAACGAGACCAATACGTTCACCGTCGAATTCTGCCGCGAAGTCATCCGGTATCGTTCGGAGTCGTGCCATTCGGAAAACACAGAAGGTATAGCACTGGACCTTTCATTCGTAAAAGTTACCGAACAGGTTTGCAGTAAGATGTTGTTTGAGATTCCTTTTGAAAGTATTGGGCGGCCTTCCCTCTTCCTGAATGGCATACCGGTAACCAAGCCATCTCACTAACCTTTCTGAACGTAATGACCACTATGTTAACTCGCAGGATAACGTACACGCTCCTGACATTCCTTCTCGTAAGCGGTGCTCTGATCACAAAAGGGCAACCCAGCGGCTTGTCAGACCCTATCGTGATCACCGCCCAAAAAAAGAAAACCCGCGTATCCATCAATGGAACCGGAGACTTGCAGGTAAACGTCTCCCCAAAGGATATGGCGGCTTTTAAAACCGCCGGGCTCGTTCGGTATCGTGACTTCGGTGCCAAAGGCGATGGCAAAACCGATGATCTGGACGTTATCGCTGCGACCCACGCGTTTGCCAACCTGCACGGTCTTATGGTGAAAGCCGACGAGGGCGCCACCTACTACATTAGTGGCAAGGACCGCACAGCGATCATTCGCACGGACACGGATTTCGGCACAGCCGCCTTCCTGATTGACGACAGGGAGGTGCAAAACCGCAATGCGGCTGTTTTCACGGTCAGCTCCGATCTTAAACCGTTTAAGCTCGAACGGATTTCATCGCTTCGGCGAAACCAGGCGAAAATCGACGCGACCTTGCCGGGTCCCTGTCTGATCACGGTAACAAACTCGAACGTAAAGCACTACATCCGGTTTGGGCTCAACCAGAACAATGGATCGTCGCAGACCGATATTTTTGTCGTTGATAAAAACGGCAACGTCGATAGGAACGCTCCGATCATCTGGGATTTCGACCAGATCACGGACATCAACGCGCTGCCCATCGATGAAAAACCGCTGAAGATCACCGGGGGACGTTTTACGACGATTGCCAACAAAGCCGAATCGAAGTACACCTATTACAACCGAAACATCGCCATCCGACGATCTAATGTGCTGCTGGAAGGGCTCCAGCACCGCGTTACCGGCGAAGAAGACCACGGAGCACCCTACGGCGGCTTTATCAACATCGGTGACTGCTCCTATGTTACGGTCAAAAACACCCTGCTGACCGGCCACCGGACCTATAGCACCATTGGCGCGGCCGGTAAGCCGGTCACCATGGGCACCTACGACCTTTCTGTCAACCGTGCGCTGAACGTCTCTTTCGTGAATTGCAGCCAGACCAATGACATCAATGACAACACCTACTGGGGTATTCTGGGGTCTAACTTTTGTAAAAATCTTCTTTACGACCAGTGTACGCTCTCGCGGTTTGATGCCCACCAGGGCGTTGCCAATGCCACCATCCGCAATTCGACGCTGGGGCACATGGGGATCAACGCCATTGGCAGTGGCCTCCTACTCGTCGAGAACTCGACCATTCGGGGCAGGAGTATCGTCAACCTGCGTTCGGATTACGGAAGTACCTGGCAGGGCGAGTTGGTGATCCGCAACTGTGTTTTCGTACCGGCGGGTGGTAAACCGGTCAGCGCGGCCCTGATCGGCGGGTCTTACTCCGGGCAGCATGATTTCGGCTACACCTGCTACATGCCAGAGCGAATCACGATTGAGAATCTCCGCATCGACGACTCCCGGCACCCGGACAATTACCAAGGGCCCGCCATTTTCACTAACTTCAACCCGGAAAGGACGGACGATTCCTACCGGGAAAAATTCCCTTATGTCATTACGAAGGAAGTCATTCTCAGCAACGTAACGACGGCGAGCGGAAAACCGCTGCGAATCAGCGATAACCCGTACATGTTCCGGGAAGTAAAGGTGAAAACCGCCCCGTGACGAATTACAATCTGGCCGCCTGCTCTGTGCCTTCGGAGTTTGTCGGGTGTAAAGAGTGGTGAGGAAGGCTCTTACAAGTTGATTCAAAGCGGTGTTCCTCTTTCAGCTTAACAAACAATCGGTCTAGTATCCGGAGCCGAATTCCGATCGGCAGGAAACGCATTAACCGAACCAGCCACCGATTTGTACGTTTCGGAATGATCAATCCTTCGTTGTGAAACATGCCCTGAAGGCCAATCTGTGCGACCTCCCGGGTCGTCAGGGTAATGAAGCCCGCCCAAAAACCAAACAGTCGGGCACGTCGCCTGTGACGAGGATGATTCGTCAGGATCGGTCCGGGACACATGACACTCACAGCAACGTGCTTTTTCCACTCCCGGCGGAGTGCCAGCGAAAAACTGTACAGAAAATGCTTCGTTCCTGTATAAACCGCATAATAGGGCAACGGCAATGTGCCGGCCAAACTGCTCATATTAAGCACGTAAGAGGGCGAATTTCGAAACAAATCAGGCTGAAGCGCGTGGCAGAGTTCGCTGCTAAGCAGGGTATTTACGGCAATCAGGTTTCGAAGCTGGGCGGATGGCATGGCTTCAAACCGGCCGGTATAGCCAATGCCTGCGTTGTTAATCAAAATTCGAATAGCCAGACCCTGTTGGCGTACCCAGCCAACGATTGCCTGCCCAGCGCCAGCTTTCGTCAAATCAATTCCGAGGCAGAAACAACGAACCGGCGCAGCATGCTTAACGGCCTGAACGGTTACATCCAGTTGCGGATCAGGTAATGCAACGATGGCAATGTCATAGCCTTCGCGGGCGCAGGCAAGGGCAA
This sequence comes from Larkinella sp. VNQ87, assembly GCF_049445795.1. Taxonomy (NCBI): domain Bacteria; kingdom Pseudomonadati; phylum Bacteroidota; class Cytophagia; order Cytophagales; family Spirosomataceae; genus Larkinella; species Larkinella sp. VNQ87. Next base: position 168,942 of record NZ_JBMSDT010000006.1, on the reverse strand, counting down.
ATTCCCGCCCAATACCGTCGCTACCTCCTGTTATCAATGCACAATAGCGGCTCATACGTTGTTCATTTATGGTAATAATGACACCGCCCGGTGCTGGCAGCGATTTCAATCAACAGCCTCCGGTGCCGCAACGCACTGCTGGCAACAAAACCAGCGCGGTTGCGGCACCGGAGGCTGTCTGATGGAGGTTAGCGCGATGATGAATATTGATCCGCCCGATACGGATATTTCTCAAAAATCAGGTTAACCGCTTCTTTGATCTTGTTATCGGAGCGATCAAAACCGTTCGCATTGGTTAGACCCGACGCCAGCCCCCGCCAGACGACCTGCCCGGTTTTGGTATCCACCAGGTTGACGACGACCGATCCTGCTTTGACCTCAAAAGTGGTTACATCTTCCGGCTCGCGAACCTCTTTGGTGCCGAAATACGTAGTTCCGTAGCCGGTGTACCCCCGAATGGTCACGGGCTTTTCAAACACCCGAAAATTAACCAATAAATCCGGCGAGGTCCGGGTATAGGTGTAGCCCCGGCCATCCATGGCAAACTTAACCGCATTCCGAATACGGTCTTTCAAAACCAGGTCGTTCAGAAAATAGAACCCTTCATCCAGTTTGCTATCCACCTGCGAAGCCCAGGCGTAAGTTTTATACTTGCTAAAATCGGTGTTCAGCTTTTTATCGGCGTCCACCGTAATGTTCTGGGCCTGGGTCAGGCCAGCCACCAGCGCAAAGGCCGTGGCGATAATGAGCTTTTTCATAACGTGTTAAGTTGGTTAATGTGACAAAAATCCGGCAGCAAGCTAAAAATCAACTTAAGAGCAACTTAAAATTTCCTTAGTGTGGCAATTGCTCCCTTAGATGGCTATGGAGTTTCATCAGACAGGCCCCGAAACAGGCGAAATGCTGGTTTGTGCTTCTTATCATCTGAAAGGATTACGACGTAGCCGGGACGACTTCTGACCTGGCACCGGGTTGCCGGACGGGCTCCGGTTCGGTACGATCCTCGCTCTCTAAGCTATTTTTTACGTAGAGTTCATCGACGACAATCAACAGGACTGCTATCAGCGGTGAGGCAAACAATATACCTACCAGGCCGACTAAAAAGCCTAGTAATACCTGCCCAAAAAGCAATAACGCGGGCGGCAGCGAGACGAAGCGTTTATCGAGCAACGGGGTTAAAATGTAGCCTTCCAGTGCCTGGATACCCATGTACAGAGCAAACACATAAAGAGTCAGACTTGAGCTTTGTGGAAAAGCAACCAGCATGGCCGGGGCCACCGCTAAGTAGGGCCCCAGGTTAGGAATAAAGTTCAGGATGCCCGCCAGAATACCCAGCACAACAGCAAAGGGCACCCCCAGAATTGCCAGGCCCACACCTGTAGCAATACCGACCACGATCATGCTGATAGAACGGCTGATGAACCAGTTTTTGAGCGTTTCATAACACTGATCCAGGACATCCAGGATACGGCTGCGGAAGTCTGGCTTGAAGAGCCGGGTAAATCCATTGCGGTAAGTTTCCGGATCAGACGCCAGATAAATACCCGTGATGACGACGATCAGTACATTCACTAACGCACCCAGCGTCGAAGAAACAATTCCGGTCAGTTGTGATAAAACATTCTTTGTGGAGGAGGACGATAAAAACTTGGAGGGCTTTTGCGGAATGCCTTCCAGGAGCTGATTGCCCCACTCTGTCTGCATTAACCGGTCTCGAAGCCGGTTTAACGACTGCGGCAGCGACTGACTTAATTGGGTAGCCTGCTGACTGACAGTTGGTGCCAGCAGCCAGATAGCACCACCAATCAGCAGCAACAATGATACGGTCACCAGCGCTACGGAAGCCCGATACGACAAACGAGTCTTATCACTGACAACATGGCTTAGTGCACTGATAATGACCGCGAACAGGATGCCGCCAAACACCAGAAAGAAAAACTGAGCCGCGTACGCAGCCAACAGAAAGAAGGCGGTCAGGGTTAACCCAATAAACCAGAACAGGGTGGCCTTTGACGGATAAGAAGTGGCTTCTTTCATAAGTCAGATTGTTTTGTATCCGTTTGGCCGACTACCCTATCCAGGCTTGACCGCCCGACTGACGAACTGTTCCTGATCACGGAAAAGGAGCCATCGGTTTCCAAAACCACCGCTTGTACATCGGCTAATCGCTCAACATGCGCACTTCGAATGGCCGATAGCACTTCGCCTTCCACAATCCGTTGCTGACGCATCGTCTGCTTTAAAAACTCGCCCTGATAAAACAGAAGTGATGGTTCACTTTTAATTAATTGCCGGAACCTCTTCGACCGAACCGATAGCCAGGCAACGGCGTACTGCAAGCCGGTCAACGTCATGAATGCCATCAAGCCATCAGCCAGCCCCGTCTGACGCGATAACAGAATCGTCGCCAGTGTTGAACCCAACGCTACCGTGACCACCAGATCAAAAGCATTCATTTTCGAGAGCGTGCGTTTGCCCGAAATCCGTAAGGTGATAAGCAACCCCACGTAAGCCAGGGTACCGATCAGGGCCACCCGGGCGACGGCGTCCCATCCTTTAAAGAACCAGCTACTTATGTCATCCATACTTCTTTTGTTTTAAACATTGATAAGCGAGAGGTGACTCTAAATGCCAGGTTACTTAACATTTTGCCCTCATAATCTCACTGACGCGAAGTTTCCGACTCTTCGTGTCACGCCGAAGCCGACCTCTTTTATTGATTTTGACTAGTTAGTTGCGGCAGCACTTGAGCCGGCGTGTAAAGCATCACCAGCGTTCCTAATCGTTTGTTAGGCCCCGTAACCGGTGCCGAAAGTTCATAGGGCGTTTTGTCGTTGAAATAAACATCCTGCTGCTGAAGCAGGTAAGCCGGAAAGCGGTCTGTGAACAAGATACCCTGGTTCTTCTTGTTAGTCGAAATCGTTACCCGGCCAGCCGGATCAACCAGCAGCACCTCCTTGACACCTCGGTCTTTCACCAGCGTATTGAAGTACTCGCTGACCTCTCCCGGTTTGTTCTGTAACAGGGCATTACGAACAGCCCAGACAAATGTTTTCATACCAAACGTAAGCTGTTGGCGGTCATTGGCCAGTTGATTCTGTTGAATGGCCGATCGGAAAGTAGCTATTTCCTGCTCAAACCGGCTGTTGATCTGCCAGTTACGATAGGCTAGATAACCACCCCCGATTATCAGCAGGATAATGAGGCCATACAGCTTCACCATCGGGTTTAGGCCGGGCTTCAACCGTTGCCCCGTTCCCTGATCTTTTGAATTTTGTTCGGTAAGCATTGTCGTAAAGGATTAAAAGTTGAGTCGAACACCGGCCCGGCCTTGCGGTTCGGCGGCACCCGACCAGGCAGGATCGTCGCGTAAACCCAGCACATTGTGTCCAGTTAAGTAGCCACTAAACAACTATGCGGCAAGTCGCTACTACCTGTTCGAACCCCGGTAACCTTAACTAAAACTTAAATAGAACTTAGAATTTGGTTAGAGAAGTTTTTCTTCTGACAATACAACTGGCAGACCCATTTCAAGCATGAATCAGGTTTAAGAAGTGAGTTATCGGTTCCTGCCATTATCGTATGAAGGGTTGATCGTATTCAGTCCGCGTACCCAAGCCCCGGTGTAGTAGCAAGTTCGGTATCCCCGACAGTACCCGAATTGCCAGGCTACACCCGGAACGATCCGGAAAAGTTAGGAAACATCCCGATCTAACAGGTGGTTTAGACGACGGGAAGGCGCAGGAAAGTCTACTAGATGCCTCGTTCGCACCTGTCATTTGAAGATTGGCAAATACAAAATCCTTAAAATGGTAGTTATAAGGTAGAGTCTTGCTTTCAGGCTTGCTCACAAACTGCGAAAACCCTTTTACGTATGAACACCCGTATTCTCCGCGACGAAACCCCGAACACGATCAGAACCAGACCAGGTGTGAATTACCCCCGGGGCGCCCATTTTGATGGAGAAGGGGTCAATTTTGCGCTCTTTAGCGAAAACGCCACGGCGGTTTTTCTTTGTCTTTACGATTCGGCTAATCCCGAGCAGGAAATCACCCGGATTGAATTGATTGAGCGAACCGAGATGATCTGGCATATTTATGTGGAAGGACTAAAACCCGGCCAGTTGTACGGCTACCGCGTCGAGGGGCCACACGAACCCGCCAATGGCCATTATTTCAATAGCAGTAAGCTGTTGCTTGACCCCTACGCCCGGGCCATTCACGAACCCATTGTGCACGACAATGCCTTTTTAGGGTACGACTTTACCAGCCAGTCCGATGACCGGTATTTAATCCCCAACTACATCGACAGCGGTCCGGTTGTACCCAAAAGCGTGGTCGTCGACAACGAGTTCGATTGGGAAGACGATGCTCTCCTGGCAATCCCCTCCCATAAGTCCGTCATTTATGAACTACACGTCAAAGGTTTTACCCGGCAACACCCGGCTATTCCGCCCCATCTTCGCGGGTCTTATGCGGCTTTAGCCCATCCCGAAACTATTCGTTATTTCAAAAAACTGGGCATAACGGCCATTGAGCTAATGCCCGTTCACCAGTTTACCGGCGAAAGCTACTGGGGCTACAACTCCATCGGTTTCTTTGCGCCCCACAATGGCTATGCTTCTTCGGGAATGCGCGGGGAGCAGGTTATCGAATTCAAGCAGATGGTCAAAACCCTGCACCGGGCGGGCATTGAAGTCATTCTGGATGTCGTCTATAACCACACCGCCGAAGGAAACCGGTTTGGCCCAACGTTGATGTTCAAGGGAATCGACAGCCGCACCTATTACCGGGTCGTTGAGTCAAGACCGGAGTATTATCGGGACTACACGGGCACCGGCAATACGCTCGACCTGACCCACCCCCGGGTCCTGCAACTGGTGATGGACAGCCTGCGATACTGGGTGACCGAGATGCATGTAGACGGTTTTCGGTTTGATCTGGCCACCGCCCTGGCCCGCGACGAAGCGGAGGCTGGCCGGGTTTCGTCGTTTTTGGACACCGTGGCCCAGGACCCGATTCTGGCCCGGGTTAAACTGATTGCCGAACCCTGGGACATTCATGCGTATCAGGTGGGGCATTTCCCGGTTCGCTGGGGTGAGTGGAACGGGCGTTTCCGCGATACTGTCCGGTCGTTCTGGAAAAGCGACGAAGGTACGGCCCACGAAATGACCTACCGCTTGTTGGGAAGCCCCGATCTGTATGGCAACGACGGCCGCTCTCCGGCACACAGCATCAACCTCGTGACGGCCCATGATGGATTTACCCTGCATGACCTCGTAAGTTATAACGATAAACACAACGAAGCCAACGGCGAAGAGAACCGCGATGGCCACAACCACAATCTGAGTTGGAATCACGGGGTAGAAGGCCCGACTGACGACCCGGCGATTCTTGAACTGCGGGAACGACAGAAGCGTAACTTCCTGACTACCCTGTTTTTAAGCCAGGGGTTGCCTATGTTGCTGATGGGTGACGAATTTGGCCGGACCCAATCGGGTAACAACAACGCCTATTGCCAGGATAACGAGATTAGCTGGATGAACTGGCAGTGGGACAACCGTCAGCAGGCTTTGTTTGATTTCACCCGTCAGCTTATCGCCCTTCGCCAGGCGGTTCCGTTATTACACCGCCGTAAATTTTACCGGGCGGATGAAATTGTCTGGCTGCGAACCGATGGATTGCCGATGACTTCGGAGGATCACCACAACCCGCATACCCGTTGTATAGGCCTCCTCATGGATGGGGCGAAGGTTATAGAACACGCCAACGATGGTTCACTCATCGGCCGGCACAACGACAAACCGGAGTTGTTGCTCTGGATTTTGAACGCCTATTGGGAGGAAGTCTTGTTTCACCTTCCCCGCATAGCCTTTGCCGGTTGGGAGGTAATTGTCGACACGAGCACAGGGCGGATCCATCCTGAACAGGCGCTTCTGGCCGGAGGAAGCCATTTTAAACTGCCAGCTCGCTCCTCAGTTCTGTTGAGAGGCCATAGCTAACCCCTGAACTTTTCCTTTGTTTACTCTCCCATGAAAGCGACACCTCCTTTACCAACCATCATAGAGGAAATCTTACGGGTGGGTCAAAACCCGGCCGAAATCCTGAACCAGGTGGTGCAGGCCGTGGGAACGACTCTGAATGCCGACCGGTGTTTCCTGTACGTGCGACAACCCGATCAGGGGCGGGGACGAATCGCTTTTTGCTGGCGGAAAAACAAGGACATTCCCGATAAAAATACGATCCAGCCCAACTGGCAGCCCGACATTGATGACCTACCCACTAAAGAACCGTTGATTCGGGCCGGACTGGCAATGAAACCCTCGGTGTATGTCGATGATGTGGAAACCGCAGGCCCCGAGGTGCTCAACCGGCAGTTTGAACAGGAAACCTTCGGCCACCGGGCGCTGATTCATGCGCACATTCAGCGCGATCATCAATTGTGGGGCGTCCTGCAACCCTGCCTGTTTGGCCACCCCCGCCATTGGACCGACCAGGAAAAGGCGCAGATCGAGGCCATTCTCCCCCGTCTTCAGCCGGTGATAGCAGCCTTTGTAGGCCGTTGAACTCCGGTTCTGGCAGTTTTTCCGGAGGTAGCAGACGGAAACAGAACGTTCAATCGGTACGTGAAATTGGCCTTGGATTCGATCGGTCGGCTGTCCTGTAGTGCTGCCGCTGATTTGCAGCCAGGCGTAAAAAAAGTATATTTCGGGGACCGATTGCTTACTGGGAAACGTGCGCCGACCTGTCGACCACCGTTTTTGGGCGCTCCCGACGAAACCAGCTCATGAAGAAAAAAGAATTACAGGGCGTCAAGGAAATTGCCCGCCGGGCCAATGTTACCATCGCCACCGTCGACCGCGTGATTCACAACCGCCCCGGCGTTTCGGAAAAAACCCGCGAGAAAATCACCAAAATCATTGAGGAACTGAATTACCAGCCAAACCTGCTCGCCCGGCGGCTGGCGTCCGGCAAAATTATCAAACTGGCCGTGCTGATTCCCGCCGTGACGGCCGAAACTGAGTTCTGGGATGCGCCGTTACGCGGCATTCGTCGGGCCGAAACCGAAATCAGTCCGTACGGTTTGCAGGTCAGTATGTTCTTTTTTGATCTCAACGACAAATCGTCGTTTACGGCCCAGGCCCGGGCCATTCTGGCGTCGCCCGTCGACGGCGTGGTGCTGGCCCCGACGTTTGTTGCCGAAGCGCAGGCGTTTACCGAAGACTGCAACCGCCAACGGATTCCGTACGTCTTCATCGACACCACGATTCCCGGCCAGGCCAACCTTTCGTACATCGGTCCTCCGCTGTTTCAGAGCGGTTATCTGGCCGGAAAACTGAGTACGTATGCACTTCGGGAAGCGAGTCAGTTGCTGGTGGTCAATATTGCTACGGCCATCGAGAGTTATACCTACCAGCAAACCGAAGCCGGTTTTCGGGCTTACCTCGCCGATCATCACCTGCCGCACCCGGTTTTGCGGGTCGATATTCACCAGACTGACGAGCCTTCTGTTTTCCGCACCCTGCAACCTCTGTTCGGCGATTCGTCGACTATCGACGTGATTTTTGTGACCAACTCCCGCTCGTTTCTGGTCGCACGGTTTCTGGAAAAAACCGACCTCCCCCGCAAACCGCTGCTAATTGGCTACGATCTGGTGCAGGAAAACGCCGGGTACCTGACCAACGGCCTGATCGACTTTCTGATTTGCCACCAGCCCGAAGATCAGGGCTACCGGAGCATCATGACCCTGTACCAGTCGCTGGTTTTGGCGAAGCCCATCGACAAAGAGCAATACATGCCCATCGACATCGTGACGCGGGAAAATCAGGCTTTTTACCGCAACTGACGCCATTGCCCATCAATCCGGCTGGAAATTACGGTTGGTCAGAAACTCATAATCCGTCAGCGTGCGCAGAAAGGCGATGATGTCGGTTTTCTCGGCGGGCGTCAGCGCAATACCCGGTTTGCCGGTTTTCTTCAGCAACGGATCAAGTTGGGGCGTGTCCTGTACGTCGTTGATGTAATGCTCCATCACCTGCTCCAGCGTTAGAAACCGGCCGTCGTGCATGTAGGGCATGGTCCGTTCGACGTTCCGCAGGCTCGGTACCCGGAATTTGTTGTAATCGTCCAGGTTCAGCGTGATCTGGTAGCGGCCCAGGTCGTAGTCCTTGCTGTTGGCGAGTTGCATCCGCAGGCCGTTGTTGCGGAACGTCTGATCGGTAAACAGTTCTCCGCTGTGGCAACCCGCGCAATGCTGCTGAAACAGGGCCAGTCCCCGGGTTTCGGACTCGGTCAGGGTGCCGCCGGTTTCTTTCCGAACGTATTTGTCGTACTTTGAGTTGGCCGAAACCGCTGTCAGCATAAACTGCGAGAGGGCTTTTAAAAACCGCTCGGTCGTCACTTCGTAGGTACCAAAAGCGGCTTTGAACAAGGCCGGATACCGTCCGCTTTCCCGCACTTTCTTCAGTACATTCGCCAGCGAATCACCCATTTCGACGGGGTTTTGGATCGGCGCAATCGGCAGCAAATCCAGGTCGACAATGCCGCCGTCCCAGAAAAACGCTTTCTTCCAGGCCACATTCTGAATACCGGGCACATTGCGGGTACCGATTTTGTCGCCAATGCCGTGGCTCAGCGCGTGGTCGGTATGGGCGAAGGCTGCGGCTGGCTGATGGCAGAAAGCGCAACTAACGCTGCCGTCGCGCGACAGGATACCATCGTAAAATAGGGCTTTCCCGAGCGCAACGCCTTCGACGGTCAGCGGATTTTTGGAGAGATCATAATGCAACTCGCCAAAGTTGGCCGGTTTTTTCCAGTCATACGGCGTTGGTTTGAACTCAACGGGTTTGGGTTCCGGCTCCGTCGGATCGCCCTGGCCCGAATCGCTCTGACAGCCGACCGTAAAGCCATAAAAAACAATAGCCGCCAGTAAACCGGCATGTTGCCAGGATTTCATATCAATTCAACGGAATCTTTCTATCTCACTCAAACACAAACTTACGTCAATAAAACGAATGAGGTGCTGTAAACGTATGGCGATTCGATGTGCATCAGCAGGTTGACCTAGATCGCTTAATCGGTTTCTACAGACACAACCCGAAACATCCGCGCGTAATTATCAGCCACCCCTGTTGACAACGAAGATACCATGATGTCGGGATGGGCTGCAATGCTTACCTTCATGACCCCATCGAATACCTGTAGCACATCGGCCTGGATCAGAAGCCGGGGAATCGATCCGTTTTCCGAGACCCGAGCAATATTCGTACCCAAAGGAAGGTTGATCGTTCTAAGATTGTTTATGGTTTTGGTTCGATAGCCGCCAAACAATCCAATATGGTACAAAAAGACCCGGCCACTGGCCGTAGCAGGAGCCACCGGTGAGGTGCCTTCCAGTTTGAAATGGATATAGCCGGAATTCCAGTCCCAGTACATGCCACCGGTCATGCCGCCCGATGGGTCCAGAACGCCCGCTGAAGTCGGATATTGGTTACGTAATAGTTCAACGTATTTACGGTGAAATTTTCCCCGCTCCCATTCGTATACACACCGGTTCCCATTTGCAAATCCTGAGTACCAACCACGTTATCAAACGCCAATTGAAGCGATCCGGTTGGCCCGGTTGGCGACTCCAAATCCATGTTGTTACAGGCCCAGAAAATACCGATAAACAGGCCCGGCCAACCCAGCCCGTTCGCCAAAATTCGTTTTAGTGCTTTCATCGTTTTAAAGTTTGTTTATTCGTACTCCTGTTGAAGCGTTGCAATGTCGGCAACCAGCTTGCGAGTTCCTTCTTCGGTCGTTCCATCGTAGAGTCCCCGGATGTGCCGTTCCTTGTCCACCAGGATAAAATGTCCGCTGTGGATGTAACCACCCGGCGCCGTCGAGTCCTTTCCCACCGTAACCAGATAATGATGCTCGCCGATGTCGTAAATTTTTTCCCGGTCACCGGTTGCAAACTGCCACATCGGACCGGTTACGCCCATGTCGCGGGCATACCGTTTCAGAACGGCAGGCGTATCGTGATCCGGGTCGATCGAGTGCGACAGAATGCGAACATCCGGCGAGTTTCGGTAAGCCTGATACACCGTCAGCATGTTTTTTTTCATGATGGGGCATATCGTCGGGCAGCTCACAAAAAAGAAATCAGCTACGTAAATTTTTCCCGTAAAATCCTGTTCCGTAATGCGTTGTCCCTCCTGGTTGATCAACGAAAACGGGGGAATCACCGGATAAACCGTTTCCTGAACGTCTTTCCCGTTCACCCTTTTTTTCACAATTTCCGGCTCGCCGATGTAAGGCAATTTTTGGGTATCAACCCTGCAGCTCAGCGAGCCGAGTGTCATCCACATCAATAGCATCATTTGCAGTCCCGTTCTCATCTGTCCATGTAGTTTTCGGCGTCCGTGAGGCTTTTTCGCATCAATTGGCTCATCGTGCTTACCTTTTCCTGCTGCTGCTTCAGGTACTTCAAGGCCTGATCCTGATCCAGCACCTTGAGGGTATCGCCTTTGTACTGGTGCATCCAGTCCATCATCGCCCGGTCGGCCTCCTGTAGTTGCTGACTAATCCGCAACCCGGTTTGCCTGGCGGGGCCTTCGGTTTTTTCAATTTTCGCCGATACTTCTTTTTGAAGCCGCATGAGATCGCTTATGAGCGGCATGACGCTGTCATGAACCGCCAGCACCTGTTTTTCCAGAGCAGCTACGGGGCCGGTTGTTGCCTGAGCCGATGGCTCAGCCGGGTGGTGATGATGATGTTCTTCGGTCTTTTTGTTGGATTGACAGGCTCCATTAAGCAGGAGCCATAACGTCAAAAGCAAATAGTTGTACTTAGCCTTCATGGCTATTCGTTAGTTTAGTGTTCAAGTTATCATTCCTTAAAAGGTCCGCGCCAGGTGTATTCCGACCCGGCTGTGGGCCTGAACCAGTCCTTCGGAGCTTTGCAGGCTCAGCGGCACCTGCGCATTGACGCCCAGGATTCAGGAGCTCCGATACACATCCAGACCGAGCATCCCGGCCTGAAAGGTTGGGTTAGCCACCTGCGTTCCATCGTACTGATTATACCGGTATTCGCCGGTAGCGAGTTTGGCCCCTTCCCCAGCAGAAATGGCTGCCTGATGACCCGGCCACTGTCGGTACGTGTTGTCTTATCCAGCAATTTGTAGTTGAGTAAAACCGTCGCGTCGCCGATGCCCTGGTGCCGCCGAACATCCGCGCCCTGCGTTTGCCGGTTGACACCGACAGGGCAAGGGTAGCCGAAGACGGACACCACCGGCCACTCGGCCGCCGGGCTTCCGTCTTACAACAAAACCGATGGGGATTGACTCAACGAATTGGGGAAAACCGGGGCGGTTGTCGTAGTTTGGGTAAGTGGGCCGAATACCTGAGCAATTGGTAGAAGAAAATAGGCGGATTGGAAAGGACTGCCCCCTGTGGGTAAAAAGCAAACCGGGGAAGCGGTTGGGAAAAGAGTTGCATTACCGGGGTATTCTGTACCCGTTCGGTCGTTTGCTGATCTTGTTTTTGTTGCTGCGATTTAAGCCGTCGAGCCAGGTAACACTGCCCGTCGCAATGCAACTGGGGCCGATCCCGATTCTCGCAGAGAACCCGAGCAATATACTCCTTATTTAGCTGGAAATAGGCAATCGTCCCCCACTGACTAAACGTCGGCAGAAGGACGGTGCTTAACCAGACATAAAGAAATAAATTTCGGATCATGCGACCGGATTGCAGCGTTTATAAGAAAGAATTCCGATGGTGTGAAAGCAACAGGCAACATTCTGTAGCCAGGATTTCATGTTAATTCACCTTAACGTTACTAACACTAAACATCGTTGCGTAATTAGTCGCAATGTCGGCCGACAGGGGCGACACCATGATATTGGCGTTTTTGGCAATACTGAGCGGCTTGACCCCGTCAAAGACCTTCAACACGTCGGCCTTGATCGTAATGCGGGTGGTTCCGTCCATTACAACCCGGGCCGGTGTCGTGCTAAAGCTCAACGGAATCGTCCGCAGGTTATTGATGGTTTTGCTGCTGTAGCCGCCAAACAACCCGACATGGTACACGAAATTCCGCTTGCCGGTGGCATCAACTGGGGCCTGGGGCGATGTTCCTTCCAGTTTCAGAAAAATATAGCCCGAATTCCAGTCCCAGTACATCCCGGCCGCCGTGCCCGCCGGATCAAGGGCTCCGGTTCGTTTGTCGATGCCCATCGTATTCCGCAAACTATCCACGCCCAGCACAAAGGAAAGGCTGGTGTAATCGCCCGCCGGGATGTTCCGCAAGGCGAAGGTTTGGGAAGCCGGGTTGCTCTCTTCCACTAAAAAATAGCTGCTATCCTGCGGAATGACATACTCCGAACCGTCGGCTTTTTGCAACCTGATGTTACTGACAAAATAATTGAGTCGGCTGACCGAAAAACTTTCCCCGCTGCCGTTTTTATACACCGCGCTCGTATCCAGCCGTAAGTCCTGCGTACCGACTACATTATCGAACGTGAGGGAGACCGTGCCCTGCTCGGGTTCGAGCGGGTCGTTTTGGCAGGCAATCAGGATGGCGAGGAACAAAAACAGGCTCATGACGGAGAGAAAGAAGTAGTTTTTCATACCCAAACGTTGTTATCGTAGTTAAAGCGATTCGACCAGCCTACTTACTATAACGCGGTTTTGCTGGTCTTTCTGTTGTTCATAAGCCACCAAAACGCCTTTTTTTGTTGCCAGCACCACCGGATAAACCGCATTGACATCCGGGGGCGTCAGGTACCGAGTGGGCGTCGCGACCCCGTTGACCACCTTCCGCATCCCGATCCGGGAAATAAACCGGCTTTCACCGTTCGGATTTTTAATTTCCATCGACTCGTCCCAGACCCAGATCAACTGCCCGTCGACCGAGGTGATCTGCGGGTGTTTGGTCCGCTCCGACACCAGGCTGCTGACGAGTTGCCCGGCACCCAGCCGGGCCAGCTTGATCCCCGGCGTCTTGTCGCCCCCCGAAAACCAGGTTACAAACAGCTCATCGCCCACCTGCGCCACATCCGGACCGGTATGCGGACAGGCGTTGATTTTCCACTGATCGTTGTACACCAGGGCCGGTCGGCTAAACGTCCGCCCGCCATCGGTCGAAACGGCCTGGCTGATGTCGCGGGCACCGTTGTCGAGCAGATCCCGGTACGTTACATGAATGCGGTTTTGGGTATCCACAAACACGTTCGTGCGGCAGCATTGGCAGGCATTGTCGTCGACCAATACCTCGGGGCCAAAACCGCCCCCGGGCAGCGTTTGCGCAAACTTCACGGTCCGGCCCTCCCGGTTTGGCGCTTTTTCGTCCAGCCAGGCAATGCCCACTTCGCCGTTCGGCAGGCGGTTCAGGTTGCTGAACGAGTGCCCTTTGCCGGGCGTCGTATCCCGGTGGACGGCTTTGGGCTGGGTCCAGGTTTTGCCGCCATTGGTCGACAGCACGTAGAGCAGATCACTGGCGCGGGGAGCGTCGGGCGTTGGCTTCGACACCTCGAACGTAGCCAGCATAGTGCCATCTTTTTTAAAGGCGACCTTCGGCATTCCCTCGGCATGGACCGAAAACACCGCCGGGGTCGACACCCGGATTTTGGGGCCAAACGTCTGCCCGCCATCGCCCGAGACGGCCAGGTAAAAAGCCAGGGTTTCGTCCGCTTTTTCGGTCCAGCTCAACACCGGGCGGTTCCGGTGGTCGGTGGTCAGGCGCGGGGTGGCTCCCACAAACGCCGGGTTTGAAAGCCGCACGTCGGGGGCCGGTTTTTCACTGAAATTGAGAAGCAGCGCGGCTACGAGGATAATAATAGTTTTCATGGAAGTTGTCGTTTTTTTACCCCCACCCCGCTGAAGGGGGGTTAATGAATCCGGGTTTTTAAGCCCCCTTCAGGGGGGTGGGGGCAGAATCGATCACTTGGAAAAATTATATTGAATGCCCCCCACCAGCGTCCGGGGCGCAGCCGGGGTGTACGTGGTCCGGTCGGTCGGGTTGTTGCCCCGCGTTGCCGCCGTCGCGTAGAGTTCGTCAGTGGCATTCAGCAGATTTGCAAACACTTCAAACCGCCGGAACGTATAGCCGCCCCGCAGGTTGACGACGCTGATGCCCCGCCCGCCAAACGCGCCCCGGTCGCGGTACGAAACCGTGTTGATCTGGTTTTGGTACCAGGCGCTCACCCGCTGCCATTCGGCCGACAGCCGCAGGCCCTTCACCCAGCGTGGTTTGTAGGTCAGTTCGGTATTGGCCACCCAGCGGGGAGCCTGCGGCATGTCGAAGCCATTCACGTTTTTCACGGCATCCGAAGCACGCGTACTCAGGGCGAAATCAACAAACCGGTGAACGGCGTTGGTACCCCCAAACCGGAAAAACCATTCCCGGGTCGGGCGGTAGGTCAGGCTGTATTCGATGCCCCGGTGCAGCGTTTTTCCGGCCGACTGAAAATCCGTACTGTTGTCGGGCTGGCGGATGTTGAGCAGTTCGTTGCGGCCTTCCATCTGGTACAGAGCCACATCCAGGTACACCTTGCGGTTGAGCAGCGACGCCCAGCCGCCGATTTCGTAGTTGTTGAAATAGGCCGGTTGGAGGTTATAGTAAAACAGCGATTCACCCGGCGACACGTTGGTACGTTGGGTAAAAATGGACGTCAAACCGGGCGGAGAAAAGCCCCGGCTGTAGTTGGCATACAGCCCCCGGTCGCGACCCAGGTCATAGGTAACGCCCACTTTCGGCGTAAACTGGCGATAGGCTTTCCGGCCGCTGCTCTGGTCGAGGTAATTGTCGTACGAAAAACCCATCTGATCGAACCGCCCGCCCAGCGAAAGCCGGAGCGCCGACAGCGGATTCAGGTCGAGCTGGGCATAAACGGCCGAATTCAGGATGTTGGCGGCATAATCGGCCAGTTTCACATCCGGGCGCTCGCTGACCAGCCGGTACCGTTCCACCGATTTTTTATCGGGCCTCAACTGGGCTTCCAGGTCGATCTGGTAGGCGTTGTAATTCGTCGGCGAGGCATCGACCAGCAACCCGGCCATCAATCGGCCGTTCCAGAACGGCAACCGCTGGTTGTGCTGGGCCAGCAACCCGTAACTCCGAAACGCGTTGACGTTGATCTGGCCCGTTGCCTTCGTGGAACCGCTCGTCCAGCGAATGCCGTAACTCGGGTTCTGGCCGATGGAATTGTCCCGAAAAAAAGCCGTTACGTAGCTGTCGGAGCCGTTTTTCCACGCGTGATCGAGGGTCAACCGCGCCCGGACAGATTTCACCTTGCGGTACGTAAAATCGGTGGTGGAGGAATACTGTCGGTTGTAAAAGGCTACGCTGTCGACGCTGCCGCCGGTTTGGGAGTTGTAATCGTTGTACGAAACCGTGCCGGTCAGTCGGGTCTGGCCGGTAAAGGCGTACTCGGCCCGGGCATTGAACGACACTTTGTCGTAATCGGAGCGGGTTTGCCAGCTATTGCGCTGCCGGGCTACAAAACCGCCCGCGTAAACGCCCAATTTTTTGGTCAGCATCCCACCCCCTCCGAACTGAATCCGGCCATAATTCCACTGATCGCCCTGAAGGCCCAGCCGAAAAGTCGGCACGGCGGTCGGTCGCTGCGTGATGAAATTGAGCGCCCCCCCGACCGCTTCGGGGCCGTACAGCGACGAAGCCGGGCCTTTGACCACCTCCACCGAACTGATGGCGAAGACGTTCATCTCGATCAGCGCATTGTGATTGAATACGCCCATCGGCCGGATCGGTACGCCGTCTTCGAGGTATAGAAAATAGGCGCTTGTGCCGAACGGTTGCCGGATGCCCATGCCGTGCTGCTCGTTGTTGTAGTTGAGCATCACCACCCCTGGCGTTTTGTTGATCAGTTCAGCCAGCAGCGTCGGTTTGGTCTCGTCGATCAGCGTGGCCGACAAGCGGGAGATCGCCACAGGCGCTTCGGTCCGCTTTTGGGCCTCACGGTTGGCCGTCACGACAATCGTTTGCAGGCTTTCGACCACCGGTTCGAGTGCAACCCGCAGCGGCTGGTCGGTCGGTTTTACGGTTTGCGGTTTGTAGCCAACGGCCGAAATGAGCAGTGGGCCAGTGGTGGACGCCAGCGAAAACCGCCCGCTGGCATTGGTGGCGGTTCCCGTGGAACGGTCTTCGGTCGAGATCGTGACGCCTTCCAGCGGTTCTTTGGTCTGGGCGTCAAAAATGGTGCCCGAAACAGGCGATTGGGCCAACGCCCAAAGCGGGGCTATTGTTGCGAAAACCGCAACAGCCAGCCGGTATAGAAAATGCATTGTTTAGATACGTTTGATCACAAAGAATGGCGCGCTGGAACGAATCCAGCGGCTTTACGACGGGCACCTGCCGGGCAGGTGCAGCGGTGATCAAACCCTCGGGGGATGAAGCAAGGCTGCGAGCGAAGACGAATACGGTTTTAACACGTACCCGGGCAATTCCGTCACAGCGCAGACGACGGACGACGAAAAGGCGAAAACGGATGTAAATTCAAAAAACAGTTGAAAGTCAGGCGTTTTCTGTACGCGCTCGGTGGTGGCTTTATCCTGTTGTTCCTGCTGGGCGTGCAATTTTTTGGCTAAGTAGCATTGACCGTCGCAATGCAGCTCCGGTTTGGCGCGATTTTCGCACAGGACTTTCGCAATGTAGTCCTTGTTGGCATGGTAATACGCGATGGTTCCCCACTGACTGAACGTCGGCAGCAGGGTGGCAATCAACAGAACGTATGCCAGAACCGTGCGCATGGTTTTGAGAAGCTCGTGCAATAGTACAAAAAAATACCGAGACCCGACATAAGTTGCTTATTGACTAAATCGGTAATAATTTGTTAATTCGCATACCAGCCGTAGATTATATCGTAACTGCTTAACCAAACATGAAATTATTCCATAATGCACTAGTTCTTAGTGTGTTTTATTTTTCTTCGCTGATTGGTTATTCGCAGTTAGCCCCTGTTGAATCCAACGGGGAAGCATTGGCACGTTCTTCGACTTCCCCTTCATCGGTAACATCAGCCCGCGCAGCCCGTCAGCGGGTAGCGGTGATGGTTGGCATGGAGCAGCAATTGTTTCCCTCCTACCTGCTGGCCCGGGCCACGATGAAGCCCCAAAGCAACCACTACATGCTCGGCGATGGCGATGGCAACATCTCAGTGGTATTTCACAATCCAGGTCTGAACACCTCGGTTCGGGTGGAAGTAGCCCCGACCCCCTTCAGCGAAGCCGCCGTTTATGAAGGTGTTTTGCAGGAGCCCGACAAGGATTACGAGATCTCTCCCCGCATTCCCTGGAACTTTGAAAAACTGCGCGGTTTGCTGCAACCCACACCCGTTAATTTTACCGTAACGACGTATATCGATAATGTGAAGGTGAGTCACCGGACGGTGGTTGCCACGATGCGCTCGGTCAACGACTGCCCTTATTACTGGGAAGATGACGAGACCGGCACGGGCGACCTGGATCTGAATTACATGTACGTGGCCTACATCAACGAGGACGATCCGGTAGTGGATGAAGTCCTGACGCAGGCCCTTCAGAATGATATCGTCGACGGTTTCGACGGCTACCAGACCGGTGACAAGAAGCGCGTCGACGATCAGGTGTTTTCGATCTGGTACGCCCTGCAAAAACGCGGTATCAAGTACAGTTCCATTTCGACCAACTCCAGTACGGGCGTTTCGCAAAACCTCTACAGCCAGCGCATCCGGACCATCGACCAGACCTGGAACAACCGCCAGGCCAACTGCGTCGACGGTATGGTGCTGATGGCGTCGGTTTTGCGTTCGATTCACATCGACCCGGTTTTGGTGCTGATGGCCGATCACTGCGTGCTGGGCTATTACCGTGATGCCGAACACAAGGATTTGGCCTGTCTGGAAACGTCGATGATCGGCGATGTCGATTTGCGAAAAATGATGTCGATCCGGCGTCGGAAAGCCTCGCGCAAGCTGTTTGCTGAAGCCCGTCAACGCGCCCAGCGGCACTACCGCATTTCGAAAGAGCACTTCGACAAAGATCCCCGCTATCGGTTTATCGTCGTGGCCGATGTCCGGAAATCGGGCATCCGACCGATTGGGCGGTAGACAAATTCCCACTTGAAGTGGTTGGAACTCATTCGGCCATTATGTTCTCCCCGGCCCCTGGAACAAAAGCCTTTGATACCGGATTTCGGCCACGAGTTTGAGTCGATACTGGAGCCAAAACTTTTGCCAGCCTGTTGCCTGTTCCAAGGCAACTCCGTTTTCCTCAAACACCTGTCTCCGGATTTTCCGGCGAAGCAACACACCGGGCATACTTGCCAGAAAACCGGTTTTTATTGGCGTTTGTGTTGATTGATTAATTCGCATTGTTTGGGATAGTTTTCAACCGTAATCATCAACTCGGAATCTATGGATAAGATTGTTTCCGGAAGAAATCAAAAACCGGCCTGAAAAGAAGCAAGAATATCTCTTATTCCTTTCCAGACCGGTTTCTCATAAACCCTCAAGCGTCGCGGTACCGACGGAAAACCGTATACCGAAAACCGCCCCTACTGCACCGTAAATTGCTTATCGTCCAGACCAGTATTGACAACCAGCGACTGGGTTTCCATCTTCATCACCATCGGCCCGAAGTTCTGCGTCAGTGTATGCGGAAACTTTACGCCGTTTACGTCCTTGTAATCACTGAAATTGCTGGTAATCGCCATTTCCCCCTGGGGAGTCTGTTCCACCGTCATCATTTGGACTTTCAACCCGCTTTCCGCGTCATAGAAAACCGAGTACGACTTGCCGCCGAGCGCCACATCCACTTTGTAAGCATCTTTCCCGTTTACTTTCTCGGCACCCGCCAGCGTGGTTTTCGCGCCAAACTGACTGAACAGCAGTTCGGGAAAGAGCGAGCTTTTCAAAATTTCGAGCTTCGCTTCGTCGTTGGTCAGGCTTTTCGACTGCCCACCGCCTTCCTGTTTCACTTTCTCGCCGTCGGAGGTGATTTTCTGCACCACCTGCCCCATCGCCGTCACGGCCAGCGCAAACTTGGTCAGCCCTTTCTGCTTCGCTTCCACGTCGATCTTGGTACCCTGCACCTCGGTCGTCATTTTCTGGGTATAATCCGTGATTTTCGCCACGGCCTCTTTCCCGCCGATGGCCGTCAGGTATTTCCCGATCACCTGGTCGACCGTCACGCCAGCGGTGGCTGCGGTGGTGAGTTTGCCCGGCGCGGGGGCTTCCACTTTGTTGCCGTTTACGTCGTAGTACGTTACCTCACCAAACCGCTTCAGCTTGTCGGCTACTTCGGCGGCTTTCCCGACCACCACGATGTAGGCATGATCCGGGTCGATCAGCTTTCGGGCCGTCGTCTGAACCTGCTCATCGGTCACCGCATCCACATTTTTCAGGTAATTGGCAAAGAAGTCCGGCGGCAGGTTGTAGCGGGCCGTGTTGATCGCAAAATCCGCGATGGTTTCGGGATCTTCCAGCGTGAAAATGAAGTTTCCGGTGAAGGTGTTCTTCGTGCTGGCGAGTTCTTCCGGTGTCGGTTTCGAATCCCGGATGGCTTTCAGTTCGTTCAGGAATTCGGCCACGGCGCTGTCGGTCACGGCATTCCGGACGTTGGCATTGGCCCGGAAACGGCCCACCAGCCGGTCGCTCGTCAGCGACGAATACGCGCCGTAGGTGTAGCCGCGTTTCTCGCGCAGGTTGTTATACAGCCGGGCGTTGCCCCCACCCCCGCCAAGAATATCGTTGGTCAGGCTGGCCTGAATCGACTCCGAGGTATACGGTTTTAGCTGTACCGGATGCGTGATATACACCACCGACTGCACCGAACTCGGCCGGTCGACCAGCACAATCGTGGGCTTGGCGGGCGGTTTTGGCATCTCATAATTCGGCTTCGGCACCTCGCGCGGCTGCCATTTCCCGAAGTATTTTTCCACCATCGGCCGGGCTTCTTCCGGCGTAATGTCACCGACCACGGCCAGGTAACCGATATTCGGCCGGTAGTAGGTATCGTAGAATTTCTGGCAATCGGCCAGCGTAATCCGGTCGACGGTTTCTTCCGAATCCGGTTCGCCGTACGGGTGATCCTTGCCGTACACCAGAATGCTGCTCACGCGCGTCGCAATGGCCCCCGGATTGTCTTTCTGAGCCGCCAGCCCCGATTTAGTCTGTTTTTTCAGTTTATCGAGTTCTTCCTGCGTAAACTTCGGATTCAGTACCACGTCGGCCATCAGTTCCAGCATCTTCGGCGTGTGCTTTTTCAGCGACATCGCATACACGCCCGTCGGCGAGGTGTTCAGGCTTCCACCAATGAAGTCGACGGCTTCATCGATCTGGTCTTTCGTTCGGGTTTTCGTGCCGGTTTTGATCAACTGCCCGGCAATGCTGACGTACCCGGCCTTGTCGCCCTCGCGAATCGGCAGGTAGTCGAACAGCAGGCTAAACCCGACGCGGGGCAGCTTGTTGTTCTGGACGACAAACACTTTCAGGCCATTCGCCAGCGTAAAGGAAACCGGTTTGCCGACTTTAATGGTGGGTGCCGGGCCATCGGCCGGTAATTTCGACCGGTCCACCGTCTGGGCCTGGGTCGACAGGCCCAGAGCGATCAAGCCCGCAGCCAGAATATAGTTTGCTTTCATCATTCGCTTCAAAATTCGCTATTCGTTATTCAATATTCATTATTCAATGTCCCTTTAATCGCCTTTGCCTTCTTTCTTCGGCTCCATCGCTTTCGGCAGATAATACAGCACCACCCGGTTTTCTTTCGTGAGGTACTTGTTGGCCACCCGACGCAGGTCTTCCTTCGTCACTTTGTTGTAGCGTTCCAGCTCGGTGTTGATCAGGTTGGCGTCGCCCAAATACATCTTGTAGTTCGCCAGACTTTCGGCAATGCCAGCTACGCCCGCGTTCTGATTTACAAAGTTGGTTTCGATCTGGTTTTTCACTTTCTGAAACTCGGCATCGCTGACCAGTTCTTTCTTCACTTTCTCGATTTCGGCGTTCATTCCGGCCTCCAGGTCTTCGGCCTTCACGCCCATGTTGGCAATGCCGATGGCGATAAACAAACCAGGGTCTTCGGTCGACAGCGGGAACACGCCGGTTTGCACGGCTTTCTGCTGTTTATCAACGAGTTCCTTGTTCATCCGGGAGCTTTCGCCAGCCGCCAGCAGGGTTTGTAACACATCCAGCGCGTAATAATCCGGATCCCCTTGCGGGGGCATATGGTAGGCCTGGAATACGCCCGGCAGCGACACGTTATCGTAGATGATGTCGCGCACTTCGGCCTTCTGCTCCGGTTCTTTCACGTTCGGGCGATAGGGCGTTTTGGTGCCTTTCGGGATTTCGCCAAAGTATTTCTCGACCAGCTTTTTGGTTTCTTCGGGATTGATGTCTCCGGCAATCGACAGGATGGCGTTGCCCGGAATGTAAAACTCCTTGTAAAACGAGCGAAATTCATCGATTTTGGCTGCATTCAGGTCTTCCATCGAGCCGATGGGTGCCCATTTGTACGGATGAACCTTGTAGGCATGGCTCAAAACCTGCGGGAAGAATGTGCCGTAGGGCTGGTTTTCGTAGCGTTGCCGCCGTTCTTCCTTCACCACTTCGCGCTGGGTTTCCACGCCTTTCTCGTCTACTTTCGCGTGCAAAAGCCGCTCGGACTCCATGTACAGCCCCAGTTCCAGTTTGTTCGACGGCAGAATTTCGTAGTAGAACGTCCGGTCGTTGGAGGTGTTGGCGTTCAACTGCCCGCCCGCGCCTTTGATGATCTTCATGTACTCGCCCCGCTTGATGTTTTCGGAGCCTTCAAACATCAGGTGCTCGAAAAAGTGCGCGAAACCCGACCGGCCCGGTTGTTCGTTCTTCGACCCCACATGGTACATCATCGTGACGGCCACCAACGGCGTCGTATTGTCCTGATGCAGAATCACATGCAAGCCATTCGGCAGATCATACTCGGTAAACTTGATACGGGGCGCATTCTGATCCGTCATTGGTTTTTTCGGAGCCGTCGAAGCCGCCGGAGCAGGTTTAGGGGCGGCCGGTTTCTTCGGCGTTTGCGCCACCGCCGACCAGAGCAGGCATTGGCTCAACGCGACATAAAGCACGGTTCTTTTCATAGAAATGTTTACTAAAATGTAGAATAGGTGACTCCGGTGATCCGGTCTTTCTCAAATATACAATTGTTTTTTTTCGGCAAAACCGTCTTCTAAGATGGCGACCGACAAAGTTTGTCAAAAGGCTGAAAATGAAGGGTGAGCGGCAAATACACCTGATTTATTTCGCCAAATAGAAGCACAGACGCCCCTGCCGCGGTATTTTTGCAAAATAAGTGATTTTCATCGCCAACGTCCGGTTATGATTGTGGTTCGGGTTCCGTTTTTGTGGGTGAGTGGCATGGCCTTGTTTCCCTTCGTATTGGTACGAACCAGGCGGCCCGATGCGGTTTTGCTGCACCACGAACGCATTCATCTCCGACAGCAGCTTGAATTGGGCATTCTGCCGTTTTACGTCTGGTATTTGCTGGAATACGGGATCCGGCGCTGGCAGTACCGCGACCATTACACGGCCTACCGAAACATCAGCTTCGAGCGCGAAGCCTTTGAACATGAAGCCGATCTAACCTACTGGAAAAACCGCCCCCTGTACGGTTTCTGGCGGTATCGCTCCCGTAGTACCCACGGGCCGCCGGGCGGCCCCGTTTAGCCCGTGAGTGCCGCAACATTCCAGAAGATCGGTAAATTCTCCGGTTGCTTTTAACATCCAGACATTTCAGGCATTCAAGGACCGCCTGGCGGCCCCGTAAAGTCCGTGGGTACGTCTTCGCGGTAGCTAATCACACCGGCCATCATCACCAGGGCCGTCAGGAGCACCACGGCTGTCAGAATCCCGTCGCGAAAACCGACCAGTTTCAGATTGTCCGGAATGCTCAAATAGAGCAAAACCGTAACCAGCCCTCGGGGGGCAATGAACACAATCGGGTTGAGATCCCCCGGCAGCGCCAGCCGCAGCACACCCGCCCGAACGGTATACAGAATCAGCAGCAGGAAAGCACTGACAATCAGCGCATCCGGCTCAATGATGGCCTGAACATCGGATGCGTAACCGAACAGCAGAAAGAAAAATGTCCGGACGATGAAAGCCCCTTCGGCGGTCAGGTTCTTGAATTGATCAAGTTCTTTTTCGAACAGGTCATTCTTAAAAATCTGGTCGAGACGCCCCCGGATGAACAGTTCGGTATTGTTCAGAAACAAGCCGAACACCAGAATCAGCAACAGCGGAGAAAGCTGGTAAATCCGGCTCACGGCATACACCAGAAACAGCACCGAAATAATGGGCAGAAACTTGATGTGGTGGCTAATCTTACTGATCAGATAGAGTAGAAAAAAACAGCAGATCAGCGAGATCACGACCATGATCAGCGTGTCTTTGGCAAACGACAAAACCGAAAAGAGGCCTCCAGATGCGTTGTAAACCAAAAAGTTAAAAATCATAACGCCCAGAATATCGGACATCGACGATTCGTACACGATAAACTCCCGACTTCCCGAACTCAGGTTGCGCGCCCCTGGCACAGCCACGGCGCTGCTGATTACGGCAAACGGCATGGCGGCTACCAGACATTTGAAAAACGACGCTTCCATCAGCACGTAAAACAGGGCCGCCATGAGCAGCGACGTAATCAGAATGGATGAGAGCGACGCCCAGAACGCCCGGCGGATAATGCCTAGTTTTTCGTTGGTCAGCTCCAGTTCCAGCGCCCCTTCCAAAATGATTAAAATCAGTCCCAGCGTACCGAGTGTCGGCAGGATGGTATCGACGTACGGCAGTTGAAACGCGAAATAGTTGGTTCCCTGGCGAATCAGCATCCCCGACGCCAGCAGCAGAATCACCGACGGTGTTTTGTACCGGCTGCTGAGCAGGTCGAAGACGTACGAAATCAGAACCGATAGACTGAAGATAATAATCAGGTACGAGGTATCCATGCCGTCGGGTTTCGGTGCAAAAGCGCAATATACGGTTTTCAGCCGTTCGGGAGCCAGCCGACCCGATTACCAGACAGGCTAGATCAAGTCCGTGGCAATTTTGGCCGACAACAGGCACAGCGGAATACCGCCCCCCGGATGTACACTGCCGCCGACAAAGTAAAGATTCCGAAACTCGTGCGAAAAGTTGGCGTGTCGCAGAAAAGCCGCAAACCGGTTGTTGGAACTGTTACCGTACAACGCCCCCTGCGAACTGGAGGTCCGGGCTTCGATGCTGCGGGGGTCCAGAATGGATTCGCAGGCAATCAGCGGTTCTACATCCACGTCCAGGTTATGGCTCAGTTTCCGGATTACGTTCTGCCGGGTTTTCGCAATCAGTGCCTCCCAGTCCTGCCCCTCGTTGTTCGGCGCGTTGATCAGGATGAACCAGTTTTCGCAGCCGGGTGGCGCATCGTCCGGTTTGTGTTTGGAGGTGATGTTGAGGTAAACCGTCGGGTCGTCGAACAGCGTTTTCCGCTGAAACAGGGCGTCGAACTCAGCCCGGTAATCGTTGCTGAAAAAAATATTGTGCAGCCCCAATTCCGGAAATTCCCGGCGGATGCCCCAGTAAAAAATCAAACCCGAACTCGACTTCGGTTGCCGTAAAATCCGCTCCGGCTGCCGGGCGTTGGGCAACAGTTTCCGAAACGTACTCACCACGTCCATGTTCGACACAACGATGTCGTAGGGCAGAGGGCATGGGGCAGAGGGCAGAGGGGAATGAACAGCGGGCGAAGGGTCGGGAGAAAGAGATGCATCAGCCGCTCCAAACCCCAAATCCTCCGCCATCTGCCCTCCTCCCCCTGCCCTCTGCCCCCTGCCCTCTGCCACCACCCCCACCACCCGGTTTTTGTCCGTGACGATCTCGGTCACCCGCGCGTTGAAATGAAACCGCACGCCGAGGTCTTCGGCCAGCCGGACCAGGCTGTTGGTAATGCCGATCATGCCGGCTTTCGGGAAAAACGTACCGATGTTGTATTCCAGGTGGGGAATGATGTTCAGCGTCGCGGGCGTCTGGTACGGGTCGGAGCCGTTATAGGTGGCGTAGCGGTTGAACAACTGCACCAGCTTCGGGTGCCGAAACCGCTGTTCGTTGGCCCGGTTCATGGTTTTGAACACCTCCAGCTTCGGCAGGTTCAGGTAACCATGCAGGGCATCGCGATTGAACCAGGTCGACAGCTTGTGCAGCGATCGGTGCAGAAACAGTTTTTCGGTGATGCTGTATTTGGTGGCGCTGTCGTCCAGGTGGTCCAGCAGGTGGCTGGCCGATTCGCCGAGCTGCGTTTCCACCTCCCGGGCGAAACGCTGCCGATCGGCCCAGGCGGTTAGGCGCGTACCGTCGTCCCAGAAATACCGACAGGTTTCGTCCAGGCGGATGTATTCAAAATAATCCTGGGGGTTGCGCCCGGCCAGTCGAAACAGGTCTTCGACCAATTGTGGCATCGTAAACAGCGACGGCCCGGCATCAAACCGGAAGCCTTCCTGCTCAAAACCCGATAGCTTCCCGCCGGGGTAGGTGTTGGCTTCGAACACATCGACCTGAAACCCTTTGACCGCCAGCCGAATGGCGGTGGCAATACCGGCGATACCGGCTCCAATAACAGCAGCAGTTTTTGACACGGAAAAGATGGCTAACGAGCAAATCGGGAGCAACCCCTACTCCCGCAGCCCTATAACCGTTTGTAGTAATTCAAAGTTACCGACGACTGGTTCCCTTTTTCGGGCAGGGTGTAGTACCCGTTGTTGTTTCGATCAAAACAGATGGCTTCTCCCTGAATGCCCAGGGCTTCACTGGCCAACGTTTTCGCAGCGGTTTTCTGCATGGCGTCGGCAACGGATTGCCCGTCGTTCCGTCGCCAGTAATACGTTCCGAGGTACGATTTTAACAGAATGTCTTTGCCGTCGGACGACATACTTCCGCCCGTAATCAGGTTGAGCGGCAATTCGCCGTAGTAATCAGCGGTTTTCACGTCGGCAGTGCTTTGCGGATACGGTAACCGGTAGAGCCGCACTTTTTCTTCGCTTTTGCTCACAATCCACAGATCGCGGGTCTGGGCATCGAGCAGAATGGCTTCGGCGTCGCGCGGGCCGTCGGGATACCGGAAACTAATCCGTTCGATGCCGCTGATGGTTTCGTTGGTGTTTTTCGGTTCTGGAAACCGGTAAATATAACTTTCCTGATTTTGCTTGAAATTATCGCCGATGTCAGCCAGGTAGAGGTACGAAACGCCGTCCTGCGGGCCGGGGCCGATGGCCAGGTCTTCCCAGTCGCGGTTGTTGATGCCCGGCAGCGGAAACCGCTTTTCGAGCTTTCCATCGGTGGTCATGAGGTTGATCTGGGCGGGCGTTCCGCTGTCTTCCTGCACCCACAGGCGACCGTCCATCGTGCGGCTGGCCGCGATGCCCGAGGCTTCATCCACTTGTCCCGCTTGCACCGGGAATTTGTCCGGCGTGGTCGAAAACCGGTCGGAAGACGAACTGGGCGAAATTTCTCCGCAGGAAACAAGCGTCAGCAGGAGGCCGACCGCCAGATAACGATACTGCATGGTGTAGTTACAAGGTTGTACGCTACAAATAACGTCAAAACCGCGCCATATCGTTGTAGCCGCAACGGAATTTTAACGTACCCACGGACCGGGCCGCGCAGGCTTTAGTCCGGGTGAGCTTCGATAATCCATAAGTTAATACCAACTTAATGGTTATACTAACTCACACGGACTAAAGTCCGTGGGTACGTCAGGCAGTTTTGTATGAAAACTTCTCGCGGTAGAGTTGCAGAAAGGTTAACCCATACACCAAAAGGACGCAATTCAACCCCATGAATACAGCGGGATACGACTGATAAATGGCCGTTGACCGGGCTTCTTCATCTAACGAGGCACTGATTATGTTCGTCAACTGTATAAACATCATGGGCAAATTGGCACGGCTATTCATGTATTGCCACACAATTTTCCGAGCATCCGCATGGCGATGGTCTTTCTGAAAAACCGCATACAGCAGAATGAGTCCCGGCGTGACAAATAGCCCTGAGGTCATCAGATAGACGCCCAGGTAAGACAAGGTATGTGATAGCAGATAGACCAATCCGCACAGCAACAGAGTCGTGACGATGGCAGGCCAGCGGAAATAGCTTTTGACCAGTTCCCAATGCCGACGAGCAACTTGCTGCTGAATGTTTGCAACAAAATCTTCCTGAATCTTCTGCAAACCAGCGCCTTCACCTAAGGCTTTCCAGGCCAGATAACTAGCCTGCTCGAATGTTTGCCCGTCGGCCATTTTCTGCTCGGTGAGCGTGGCATAGTGGTCGAGCAATTCGTTCTCGACTTCTTCGTATTCGATATGCGCCAGCATGCGTAGGTCGTGGCGAAGCGTGTTCAGTTGGTGGGAAGTTAGCATGATGAGCAGGGATTAACTCAGACGAACCAGTTTCCGAAAATTTTGATCAGACCAGAGCAAATCCAGTGTGCAGATGAATTCCATGAGCCATACGGCTAAAAACAGGCATTGCCAAACCGCATTGCCCGATTCCAACCGGTTTAGCAGCATAAAATACCAGAACGACAATGCGTTGATATGCGAAATCTTCCGGACAAATGGGAGTTTGCTTTGTTTGCCCCAGGCATTTAGCCGGAAAAACAGATAAATGACGAAGCAGACCCTGATACCTGTCACAATCCCAACGGCCAGCATCAGCCTTTCCAGCAAAACCGGATGTCCATGTCCTTGAAAAACAAAGCCAAACACCAGGACGGGCACCAACACTTTCGGCCAGGCAGCGTATGTTTTCAGGTGCTTCCAGAAAGCGTCAATGGGAGCCTGAAAGGCTTGCGCGGCAAATTCTTCTTCCATTTTCAGCAGCCCCTTTCGGCCGCCAAAGCTCTGGTGTATGTCGCTCAACGCCAGCTCAAACGGCATGCCCGCAGCTAGACGCTCCTCAATGCCGTTGGCGTAATGATCGGTCAGTTCAGCAATCAGCGCTTCGTTGATCAGCCAGTTTTCTTTCCGCAAATGGCGGTCGATGGCGGTTAGTTGGTCGGTCGTCAGGGCCATGTTACAAAGCCGGTTTTAAAGTCAATAACCGTTGCAGATTTTCCAGCATCAGGCTCAGCTCCGAAATCCGTCCGGCGGCTTCGGTATGGCCGTCTTTAGTCAGCGAGTAATACTTCCGCGTCCGGCCTTCCACCACCTCGGTTTCGGTCGTCAGCAGGCCCTCGGCTTCGAGTTTGTGCAAAGCCGGGTAGAGCGCGCCCTCCGTAATGGTCATCTGCCCCTCCGTCAAGGCCTTCACTTTCTGCGTGATTTCGTAGCCGTACATGCGCTCCCGTTCCTCCAGCAGTTTCAGGATTATGACGGACAAACTGCCCTTAAGTAACTGTTGGTTGCTGTTCATACTGCAAGTATACACATAAAGACAATATACCTAAAATCGTTAGGCATCCAATTTCACCGAGGATACGGTGCCATAGTAATTGAATCATGGTTCATCATCCACATCACTGTAATCATAGTTATCTTTGCAACAGATGAAAACCTATTTTCGCTTACTTTCATACGCCCGGCCGCTCGGCAGCTTTCTGGCACCTTTTCTGGTTACATCGCTGTTAGCCAGCCTGTTTGGGGTATTGAACTTCACGTTGCTGATTCCACTGCTGAATGTTTTGTTCGACCAAATGGACCCGGCGAAGTTGCAGGCGGTTTTGAATCGGCCCGCGCCCACGCTCTCCCTCGACACCTCGCCCACGGACATTTTTCAGTACTATTTCGCGCTTTTTTTCCGGGAAAACGGCAAACTCGGCGCGTTGCAGTTTGTCTGCGCCGTCATCGTCGCGTCGGTGATGCTCAACAATCTGTTCAAATATTTGTCGGTCCGGCAACTCGAAGCCTTCAAGGCGCGGATGGTCGCCCGGTTGCGCGAGACGGTTTTTACGAAAGCCGTTCAGTTGCACCTCGGCTTTTTCTCGAACGAACGCAAGGGCAACCTCATCGCCCGCATCCTGACCGACGTGCAGGAGGTCGAAAATTCCATCGCCAACAGCCTGTCGGCGGCTTCTAAAGAGCTTTTTCTGCTCGTGGCCTACGTCATCACCTTGTTTACGCTCTCGGCCAATCTCACGTTTTTCGCCCTGCTGGTTATCCCGATTTCGGGCGGTTTTATTGCCATGCTCGTCCGGCGGATGAAGCGCGACGCGCAGGCCGGGCAACAACGTCTGAGCGGGATGCTGAGCTTGCTCGACGAAACGTTCGGCGGCATGCGGGTCGTGAAAGGCTTCAACGCCGAACCGTTTGTGACCGAAAAATTCCGGACCGAAAACGAAGGCTACCGACAGTCGGTACAGGCGCTGGCGAACCGGCGCGAACTGGCCTCGCCCTTCTCCGAATTCATGGGCGTCACGGTGGTCGCCATCATTCTGCTCTACGGCGGTTCGCTCGTGCTGACCAATCAATCGGATCTTTCGGCCTCGGACTTCATCACGTTTATTGCCATTTTCTCACAGGTGACGCGCCCGGCCAAGGAGATTTCCAACGCCTTCAGTGGTTCGCAGCGCGGCATTGCGTCGGGCGAGCGGGTGCTCGAACTGATCGACACCGTCCCGGCGGTTCAGGACAAACCGAACGCCCAGGCCCTACCCGGTTTTCACCAACATATTGAGGTTCAGAACGTTTCTTTTGCCTACCAGCCCGACCGACCGGTACTGAAAAATGTCAGTTTTACACTCCGGAAAGGCAAAACCATCGCGCTCGTCGGGTCGTCGGGGGGCGGCAAATCGACCATCGCCGACCTGATTCCGCGTTTCTACGACCCCACGGCGGGCCGGATTCTGATCGACGGCGTCGACCTGCGCGATTGCACGATGCAGTCGCTGCGGAACCTGATGGGCATTGTCACGCAGGAAAGCATTCTGTTCAACGACACGATTTTCAACAACATCGCCTTTGGCAGCCAGGCGACGGAAAAAGAGGTGATGCGGGCCGCCGAAATTGCCAACGCCCACGACTTCATCATGGCCCAGCCCGACGGCTACCAGACCGTCATCGGCGACCGGGGTGGTCGGTTGTCGGGTGGGCAGCGGCAACGGATCAGCATCGCCCGGGCGGTGTTGAAAAATCCGCCGATTCTGATTCTGGACGAAGCCACCTCGGCCCTGGATACCGAGTCGGAAAAGTTGGTGCAGGAAGCCCTGACCCGGCTCATGGCCAACCGCACGACGCTCGTGATCGCCCACCGACTCAGCACGATTCAACACGCCGACGAGATTCTGGTAGTGCAAAACGGCGAGATCGTCGAGCGCGGCACCCACCATGATCTGCTAGAGTTGGAAGAAGGCGTTTACCGGCGACTAACGGTGTAAATTACCTCCAACCCCCTGAAGGGGGCTTAAGCATCTGGATCAATAAGCCCCCTTTAGGGGGTTGGGGGTGAAAAAAGCTTGGAAACTGTCACTGTGTGATAATCATTACACAAGCACTTAACAGCCCTGCTCTTCAGGTTGTGGGGGCAGGAAATCACTTCCGCCGGGCTTCGTAACAGATTCGGTGGATAAAGCTCAGCTTTTCCATGACGCCGGGTGGAATGACGAATGGGTATAGATCGCGGTGGCCCATGCTGCGGTTCAGGTTGTTCATGGCAAACGACAACGGCCCCCACAAATCCATCAACGTCTTGAAATCTTCGGGGTCGTAGGGATCGATTTTTTCCTCGCGCACGACGCTCATCGCATCGACCACCGCCTGAAACTGCACACTCAGCCCAAAGGCGTAGGCGGTTTCGAGCGTATCCAGAATGTGCAGGTAGTGCGCCCAGGTTTCGGCCCAGTCTTCCCAAGGGTGGGCAGTGGCGTAGGCGCTGATGTAGTTGAGGTTCCAGCCCGCCGGTGGTCCCTGCTGGTAGTGGTGTTTCAGGGCGTCCTTGTAGCTCTGGCGTTCGTCGCCGAACAGCTCGCGGTAGGCGTCAATTCGTTCTGTGCCCCGAATCAGCCGATCCCAGTAATAATGCCCGATTTCGTGCCGAAAGTGGCCTAAAACCGTTCGGTAAGGCTCGTCCATCTTCTGGCGGGTCATTTCGCGCTCGATGTCGTCGGCTTCCACGATGTTGATCGTAATCAGACCCCGCATATGGCCCGTCCGGACCCGTCGCTGCGTGCCGTCGGCCAGAAAATCGAAGGAAAGGCCGTTGTCGGGATCGACCGCTTTGCCGATCAGTGGCAGATTCATGCGCCGGAGCGAGTAAATCAGCCGGTGTTTGGCGGTTTCGATGGCTTTCCAGCGTGCCAGGTACTCCGGTTTGCTCAGGTTCGGGATGGTGCGGTTTAGCTGGCAGGCATCGCAATACCGGGATTTCGCGCCGTCTTCCACCAGCCAGTTGCAGACCCCGTATTGGTGATTGGCGCAATACCGGTAACGCGTTTCGCCCTGTCCGTACACCTGAAAGATATCGGTTTCCAGCGCAACCAGCGGCAGCAGTTCCAGTTGGTCGGCCAGGAAACCGAGGGGATATTCACACGTCGGACACCGGCTTTGCTCAAAATAAACCGGTTCTCCGCAGTGTTTACAGGTAAAGTGCTTCATACTTTGACAGACCGGAGAAGCTCCTCGGTCCTGCTTCTAAAAACGAAACTCAATAACCTGTAGTAACGCCTTAGGGCCGAAATGGTTCAATGGTATGAGTAGGCCAAACTAAAAAAACCGGTAGAGAACAACGTGTCCCTACCGGTTTGGCATCTAAAATTTACCCCAAATTCTATCCAAATCAATACCAAACCCGCACGGCTTTCGCCAACGCATCGGGCCGGGAAGCTGTCACGTTTATTAACGCAAACGCCGGTTCGCCCCGGAGCATCCGCCAGCGGAAATCGAGCTGGCCGGTGGTGCGGTGTGCTCCGTTCGTAAACCACCATGCCGTGTACAACCGCTCACACCCCCGCTGCAACGAACCCATGTATACCCGCCGACCGCCGATCTTCTTTTCCTGGATCGCTCCGAACTCGTAGCCACTGCCCCGCCAGCAAACCGTCGGGCTGTGTTCGGCGCTGTAAGCCGTCCGCAGCGGTTTCACGTAGACCAGTAAACCCAGTTTGCTGTATTGCCGAAAACCGCCTTCCACTTGTTTTTCCGTGTACCCATCCGGAACAGACACCCGAACCGGTGCGTCGGGCTGGCTGCGGTGAACCACGCCAAACCCGGCCAGGGCCATAAAACCGTACAGCAAGGCCAGCCGTTGCCAGGCCAGCTCCGAATCCGGCGGCAACGGATTCCCGAACCTGGCGTACAGCCCGCGCAGGCCGAAACTGACCGGAGCCAGCAGATAAACCGCCAGACAGACCAGCCCGACCACATCGTGCAGCGGATCGTCGGGCGCAATCCGGAACAGCACCAGCGTCAGAATTCGCAGCAGATTGGTCAGCAGGATCAAGGCTGCGATTCCCACCGCCACCAGCAACAGCCAGCCCACGGCCAGGCGCGTCCGCGTCCGGTTTTCCAGGTGAATCACCAGGAACAAGCCCGCAAGCGCCGACATCCCGGTCATTTGCAGCCCCATGCAGGCCGGATCGACGGCGAAATCTGTTCCGTTCAGCCGAATCAGGTTCCCGTTAGCCTGCGCGTCAGTACGCAAGCATTGCAGCAAAGCCACCACCCAGGCACTCAGTTGCAGCCGGATCGGGAACCCGAAAACCGTCATAAGCCAGCGCAGACCCGGCGACGCCAGCAACAACCCGCCCAGCAAAACCGTCCACCGGCGACGGGCGGGCGTCAGCAGGACGTACCCCGCCAGCGCCAGCGCCAGTCCGAACGTCAGGTCAAAAGCCCACATACCGTCCTTTTCGCCAGCTATACAGGACCCAAATGGCAAACAGCCCCAACAACGCCCACTCGTGCGGTTCGGGAACGGCCCCGGTGTTTTTAAGCGTTGCGTTGTCCAGCCCCGACTGCGGTTTTTTGATCCCAAACCGGTCGTAATCTTTCTGCGTTTCCAACACCAGCAGGCTTGATACCGGCGACACAATATTGGCCTGAAGGGCTTCCGTGATGTGTTCTTCCCTGAACTGATCCTTCAAAAAATACTGTCGCCCGATCTGCTTCAGCAGATGGTTGTAGGCAAATAAGCGGAACACATGATCCGGGGCTGGTTTTTCGGACAGAACCGGTTGGCCGCCAGCCGCCGTGCGCGTAATCCGGACGCCCGACTGAGCCAGCAGAACCGACTGGTCTGTCATCGACGAAGCCACAAACCGCTGTTGCCGGACGAGCATTTCCAATTCCGCAACGGTGCCAACATCGGTTTGCAGAATCCCCAGTTCAGTCAGGGTTTTGGTCAAAGCCGACGGTTTTGCGAGGCAGAACGTCCGCAAGGCAGGTCCGTTGGTGAACTGATTGTCAATATACTGCGCGTACGAACTACCCACTAAATCCATCAGGTGCGGCCCGATTTCGGCATCTTTGGTAATCAACAAGGCCGAAGCCGGGTCGGGAATGCGATAGAACGGAAAGACGCTAAACCGCTGCTGCAGGAGTTTTTCCGTCAACTCGGTGCGGTTCGATTCAGTCAGCCGGACCAGGCCTTCGTCGTACACCCAGATCGGGCAGTTTCCGGCCAGGCTAAAAACCTGATCCAGTTCGGCTTCGGTCCAGGTTTGATTCAGATCCAGATAAAGCGCCTTCGGATTGAAGGGTTCCAGTTGTTGCCGGGCGGACTGGAGTTGGTACGTATTGCCATCGAATGAGAAGCCGCCTTTCGCCAGCGCCGGAGCCTCGAATCGGATCGCCCAGACCGGCTGGTAGGTCGACTCGCTGAGCACTTGCCGCTCGACCGGTTTTTCGAACCAGCCGGGTTTGAGAAATTCCGGCAAGTCGAGCCCCTGCGGTTTTTGGCTGAATTCGAGCTTGACGGTTTCAGTCGCACCCCGGCCATCGGGCCCTTCGAACCAGGGATTTTCGTACACAAGTTGCGAAGGCTTACCCAGACGGTTTTCGAGCCGCAGCGGTGATGTAATCCCGATTTTCACCTGCCGCTCTTCATTGGGCAAACAGGGAAACACCCGCAACGAGATGCGGTTTCCTTCGCGCCAGTGGACCACCGACGGATCGCGCCGTTCGACGCCCACAACCGTTCGGTAGGCCGTGTCAGCTTTGGCTTTCGTGGTCAGAATGCCTTTTTCCTCCCGTCCGTTGATCCACAACGACAGCGACGTGACCACCGACCCTTCCGGCAAATGAAAGGTGTACAACGCTTCTTCCTGAAGAGGCCCCCTGTTTTTGATGAACAGCGTTTTTTCGGTATACGCCAGGCGGTATTCAGGGTACAGTCGACTCTGTGTGAGCACGTTGCTCGTTCGCAGGTGCGTACCGGACCAAAGCCTTTCTTCGCCCACGTGCCGGGACCCGTAGAGCGTTGTCAGCAATTTGGTAGCATCTGCGCTGGTCGATTCCGCTGGTGTTCGGAAAAGGGTTGCGATAAACACCAGGGGATCATGCCGTTTCAGTTCTTCCTGCCGCCCGAAAACCCGGCTGCTGCTGAATCCTGCCTGGTCGTAAATCGCCCCGGTTTTCAGGTAACGCTCGGTTACCCAGTCGGTCGGAAGCTGTTGCGCCAGCAACACCCAGGTCGGGAGTTCGTCGTCTTTGCGGGTGATGACGGCGTTGGCCGTGTAGCGAATCTGGTTATCGACCTGCATCCATCGGTACACAAACCAGCCCGCGACGGCTAATGCTACGAAAATCCCGGCCACAATGGTCGGTCGCCGGTGTTCGTGTTCCCGCCAGCTTCGCCGGAGAATGCGGCCCAGGACGATGGTAAGCAACAGGGGAATGAAAAGATGACCACCGATGCCAAGCACAATGATTCCAAAAGCACCGATATGGTAAAACGGAGCTACATACAGGGTTTGGTAGAAAAACAGGCACCACACCAGCGCCAGGCCAAACGTCAATGCCTGCTGCCCCCGGACCGGCAGCGTATCGAGCCAGGCAACGCCAATCATAAGCAGCCCGGCCAACACCAGGAAACCTTTCAGCCACAGCACTGATTCCTGAAAAACCGGGATCATGCGGTTCAGCGCATAGGCGCTGATGAGCCACAAAACCAACAGGAGCATCCTGGCAGGGCGACCCTCTTCGGGTTGTGCTTTAGAAAAATTTAGCTCGTTCTTCATCCACAACCCAAGGGTACAGGCAATTGCCAGACCATAGTGAAACACAAACAGAGGCAGGTGCTGTTGAGCGCCGTGCCGGGCGATATACCAGTCATATCCCGCAAAAACCAGCGCGGAAAGTGCCACGGCCAGCAGCCCCCAGCGAAACGAGGGTTTCCTGAAAACCGCCCACGGGTCGGGGGTTACCGGTACATTGGTTAGGTGCCTGGCTGGCTGATTCGTCCGGGAGGACAAGGGCAATTTGCTTGTCGTCGCTGTGAAAGGTGTGTTCATTGTTTATTCATTTAAAAGAACTTTGTAAAACAAAGTAAAAGTAGCATTGCTGTCAATGATGCGGCTTAATTTATTTTTAACAGTAAACTTAATAAGCTGATAATCAGGGAATGGCAAAAGAATCCCTTTAGTTAACAAAGAGAAAAACCGATCGATCAGTCACCGGTCGAAGGAAAAACCGCCCAGAATAGGACTCAAAAAAACCGGTCGTTCAAGTTTATTTCCGCTGGAACTCCCGCAGCTTGGCATACTTCACCACCGGGTACATGGCCGAGAACAGCGACCAGACAAAACCGGGATAACCGTTCCGGAAATTTTGCTTGATCACGTACTCCTTCAAAAACGTCAGCGGAAGCCGGAAAACCACCTGCACGACCGAGCCGCGCTTGCCCCGGCTTTGCAGATCGCGGGCTCCGGCGGTGGTGTACCGGTTGAACTTCTCGAAGTATTCGTGCAGGCTGCCGTAACTGTCGTGCAGCATATGGTGCGTGAGCCTGCCAACCGGGGCGTTCAGCACCACGTCTTCGTGAACCCGGGCGGTGTTGTAGTTACCAAACCGCTTATCGAACAGCCGCAGGTGGGGCATTTTGTATTCGCCCCCGTACCGCATGAGTCGGCCCAGAAAAATGAGCGAAATGGGCACTTCAAACCCGCGAACGTTCAACTTCCCGGCTTCCACATCCGCCAGCCGCTGCTGGATTTCCGCGCGCAGTTCGTCGGTCACCACCTCGTCGGCATCCACCACCAGCACCCAGGGGTTACGGGCCTGACAGACGGCGTAGCCTTTCTGCGTACCAAACCCGTCGAAATCGCGGTGGAGCACCCGGCAACCAAACCGCTGGGCAATCGCCAGCGTCTGATCCGTACTGCCCGAATCGACCACGACAACCTCGTCGCACCACGTCAACGCTTTTAAAACGTCCGGCAGGATACGGGCAGAATTATACGTAATCATCACGGCACTCACCGGTGGGGAACTGGACACGCGCATTGGGGACATAAAACAATTCCAAAAATCGAGATGGCGCTACAAATGACTGTTTTTCAATGCAAAAATCAAATTTTAGCAGATTTCTAAGAACTTATTTTAGCTCAAATTCAACAACTGTTTGATAGCTATGTAGTTAATCGAGAAGCAGTTGAGCGGTCACTTTCATCCCGTAATTTTTCGGTTGCATTCCTGCCGAAAGCCGGTAACTTTGTTAATTCACTTTTTGTCAATCACACACGTTATTCGATACATCATGGCTCAAGCTGAAGCACTCGAACCCATTTTGCAGGAAGACCCGCTCCGGTTTGTTCTGTTTCCGATCCGGCACCACGACATCTGGAAAATGTACAAACAGCATGAAGCGTCGTTCTGGACCGCCGAAGAAATTGACCTTTCGCAGGACCAGCGCGACTGGGAAAACCTGAACGATGGCGAACGGCATTTTATCTCACACGTGCTGGCGTTTTTTGCCGCTTCCGACGGGATTGTTAACGAGAACCTGGCCGTCGGTTTTCTCTCGCAGGTGCAGTACGCCGAGGCCAAATGCTTTTACGGTTTCCAGATCATGATGGAAAATATCCACTCGGAAACCTATTCGTTGCTGATCGATACTTACATTAAAAACCCGACGGAGAAAGACAAAATGCTGCGGGCCATCGACACCATTCCGTGCGTGAAGCGGAAAGCCGACTGGGCCATGCGGTGGATCGAAAACGGTTCGTTTGTCGAGCGGCTGCTGGCGTTTGCGGCCGTGGAAGGCATTTTCTTCTCGGGTTCGTTCTGCTCGATTTTCTGGCTGAAAAAGCGCGGCCTGATGCCGGGGTTGTCGTTCTCGAACGAGCTGATTTCGCGCGACGAAGGGCTTCACCGCGACTTTGCCTGCCTGCTCTACACTGAGCACATCAAAAACAAGCTGCCGGAAGAAAGCGTCTACACGCTCATCCGGGACGCCGTCAGCATCGAGCAGGAATTTGTCACGGATGCGCTGCCGGTTTCGCTCATCGGGATGAACGCCGATCTGATGAACCAGTACATCGAGTTTGTGGCCGACCACCTGCTGGTGTCGCTTGGGTTGAACAAAATCTACAATTCGACGAACCCCTTCGACTTCATGGACATGATTTCGCTGCAAGGCAAAACGAACTTCTTCGAGAAGCGCGTCGGCGAATACCAGAAAGCGGGCGTGATGGGCTCCACGAAAGAAAAAGAAGAACAAAAAATCACATTCGACGCTGATTTTTAAGCGATTCCCTTGTCAAATGCTAACTAAAAGCCCGGCGGTTTTCGTCGGGCTTTTAGTTTTGGTAGCAAGAAAAACCGTATTTGCTCTTACTCCTCCGCGCCCAACACCGACCAGATCAAGTCGCTTTCGTAGCCTTTGCCGATAGCGTACCGAATGAGCTTCTGCTTTAGAACCAGCGGATTTTCTTCCTTCAAAGTCCGTCTTTTCTTTTCCAGCAAATCAATCAGCGTCTGGCGGTAGTCGTCCGTTTCGATTTCCTTCATGGCCTGGTCGAGGTTGTAACCAGTGATGCCGCGCTGTTTCAGGTGTTGCTTGATCTTCTGTTTTCCCCAGCGTTTGACCCGGAACTTGCTGCCCGCAAAGGTTTTGGCAAACCGCTCCTCGTTCAGGTAATTGTTTTCGATCAGCCAGGCGATGATTTCCTCGGCTTCGTCGCCGTACACGTCCCATTCGTTCAGCCGCTCACGCACTTCCCGCTGCGTCCGTTCCTGATAGGCACAAAACGAAGCCGCCCGGCGGAGAATTTCTTTGGTTTGGTCGGTCATGGGGCAGAGGGCAAGGGGCAGAGGGGTAAGGGCAGAGGGCTTGGTGTGGTAAGTATTGGTGGTAGGGCAAAAGAGCTTCTTTGAACCATTACCCTCTGCCCCATGCCCTTACCCCTATGCCATTTCACCACGTTCGTTTGCTCATTACTTTGTCCAGTTCCGCGCGGGTCATGGTGCCGAGTTCGGGGTGCTGGCCGAGCCATATCAGAAACTCGGTTTTGATGTCATCGGTCCACTGGCTGTCGATCTGGCCGGTCGTGTAGCGGTTGGACTTCACCATTTCAAAGCCAAACTGATCCTTGCGGGTCACAAATTCGCAGGTCGTGACGACCTGCTCGGCCATGTGCGCCGGAACAAACAGAACGCCTTCCCGCTGCGCAATCACCAAATCGCCGGGCAGCACCATCGTGTTGCCCATCCGAATCGGGCTGTTCAGGCCCATCAGCACCATTTCTTCCAGAAACGACGGGTGAAAATCCCGCACGAAGGCGTTGAAACCCTTGATGTTCTGCAACTCCTGCAAATCGCGAGCGGCTCCGTTGAAGACCACGCCGTTGCCGGTTTTGCTGAAAATGGCGTTGCCCAGCGTGGCCCCGACGAGTGTGCCGCCCCCGATTTTCCCGAAACCGTCGGCCACGTAGACATCGCCTTTCGTAAGGGTTTCGATCGGCCAGGTGTTCGTGTTGCCTTTGCGGCCCTGCTTGCTGATGCCCCGGTCTTTGATGTTTTTCTCCACATCGGGGCGGCTGGGCATGAACATGGCCGTTACGGCCCGCCCGGCAATCACCACGTCGTCGTGGATGTATTTCCAGCCGCCTTCAAACTGGTTCAGATAGCCTTCATTTTTCAAGACCGTCCAGGCGTCGTCGATCCCGATTTTTTTGGCCCGCTCGATGAGATTGTCCGGGATTTTAGGCCGTCCGTCAGGGAAGCGTTCACCTTTCCATTCGGAGGTCAGAAAAATCAGTTCCTCTTTCGGGATGGTTTGCGAAAAAGCTGAACCGGTAACCAGAACAAGGGCAAGAAGCGACAGGAAAAAAGTAACGCTAAATTTCATAGTGGTTGATTAATGGCCGTCTTTGGCTAAATACGCTTCAATGTCTTTTTGCGTAATGGCTAATTTTTTCGGGTACTTGCCCACCCAGGCGCGGAATTCGTCCTTGATCTTGGCCGACCAGTCGCCGTGAATCTCGCCCGAGGGGTATTTGCTTTGTTGCAATAAATAACGTTCAAATTCGTCGCGCAGGGCCGTCATTTCCGAAGCCGCCACCAGCCCCTCGACCAAATGGGCCGGAATAAACACTACGCCGTATTCATTGGCAAACACCA
Source organism: Larkinella sp. VNQ87 (assembly GCF_049445795.1). NCBI lineage: Bacteria > Pseudomonadati > Bacteroidota > Cytophagia > Cytophagales > Spirosomataceae > Larkinella > Larkinella sp. VNQ87. The sequence goes on along the minus strand of NZ_JBMSDT010000006.1, from coordinate 129,406 downwards.
CATCGCCCGGAAAAACCGTCACATCACCAATCCGGATCGGCGCGTTGATGGAGGTGGGCGTCATGTCCTTGATGTACGACGGATCGTGGCCTTTCACCCAGGCGTTGAAGCCTTTGGTATCTTTCAGTTCCTGCATGTCGCGGATCGATCCGTAGAAAATCACGCCCTTGCCGGTTTTTCCATAGATCGCATTGCCCAGGCTGGAGCCAATCAGCGTGCCGTCTTTGATTTTTCCGTAGCCGTCGGCCACGTACACATCGCCTTTCGTCAGGATGTCGATAGGCCAGATGTTGATCCCGCCTTTCTGCGAACGGCCTTCCTCCTTGCCTTTCCGCCGAACCAGGCTGTCGAGATCGGGGCGAGTGGGCATAAACTGTGCCGTCACGACACGGCCGGTCATGGTTTCGCCCGGTTTCAGGATAACCCAGTTTTTCTCGACCTGGTTGCGGTACCCTTTGTTGCCCAGGTAGCCCCAAATTTGCTCCAGGGTACAGTTTTGCAGACGTTCCAGCACCAGATCCGGTACTTTCGGGCGTCCGTCCGGGAAACGTTCACCTTTCCAGTTGCGGGTCAGTTCGGTGACGTATTCGGGCGACGACCCAATTCGCTGGGCCTGAGCGTCAAGACCTGCTGCGAGAGCAATGGTCAGGGCGAGTAAAGTTTTCTTGATCATGGTTTTTGTTTAGGAATAGAAAATGGCAAGGCAAACTGACAATTTTTTTACGAAGGCAAGCAGCGGATTGAACCAACGCTTTTCTCTCTTCGATAAAGGCCAAAAATAAATCGATTTCCTTAAAAGACCGAGGAACCGACAAAATACTGACTTTAGCCTGTTTTGGAAAAAAATAGGACTTTTGAAGCAGGAAAGTAAGCTTTTTCATTATTTTTCCCAATAAATTTGAACGATAACTCCGTAGATACCTATGCCATACCGGGTTATCACTTTCATGAAATAGTATTTCCTAAATCCAGTTAACCCATGAAAAAAGTTCAACACTTATTGGAGTGGCTGAAAAAGCATCCGGCCCCTTCATCTCTCTCCTCCCTGCCCGCAGCTTCGCCTTCCGGTGTCGACCGGCGCAACTTTCTGCGGAACTCAACACTGGGCGGGTTGTCGCTCGGTCTGCTATTCGATGGAAAGCACGAGCAGGAGATGGAATTTATTACTCAGAAAGTAAAGCGTGACTCAAAACCGTCTGAACTGAAAATCACGGATTTGCGCGTGGCGGTTTTGCAGGGCGTTCCGTTTTCGAGTCCCATTATCCGCATCGATACCAACCAGGGGTTAGTGGGCTGGGGCGAGGTCCGCGACGGTGCCAGCCCGAATTACGCGCTGATGCTGAAAAGTCGTCTGCTCGGCAAGAATCCGTGCAGTGTCGAGAAGATTTTTAAAGAAATTCGGCAGTTTGCCGGACATAGCCGGGCCGCCGGGGGTGTCTGTGGCGTTGAAATGGCCCTTTGGGACTTAGCCGGGAAAGCCTACAACGTACCCGCTTATCAGTTGCTGGGAGGCAAATACCGGGATCACGTCCGGCTGTATGCCGATACCCCCGAAGGCAAGGACTATACCGACTTTGCCAAAAACATGGAGCAACGTCGGAAACAGGGCTACACCTGGTTAAAGATGGACTTCGGTATCCAGATGCTGGTGGGCGAACCCGGTACGCTGGTGGGTGCCAACGGCTGGAATGTCCGGAACCAGTGGAGTGATAACGGGGCGCAGAAGTTAGGGAATTACGCCATGACCAAACACCCCTTTACCCGGATTCAGGTGACTTCGAAAGGGATTGACAAACTGGCGCAACACGTCAGCAAGGTCCGCGAAATTGTGGGCTACGATACGCCCCTGTGCGCCGACCACTTCGGACACTTCGACGTTAATACCGCCATTCAGATCGGCAAAGCCATGGACCCATTCCGGCTGGCGTGGCTGGAGGATCTGGTCCCCTGGTTTTACCACGACCAATGGAAACAGATTTCGGATGCCATCGACACGCCGACGCTGACCGGTGAAGACATTTTTGGGAAAACGGAGTTCATCAAACTCATTGATTCCAAGGCCGTTGACATGATCCACCCGGATCTGGCGTCATCGGGCGGTTTGCTCGAAACCAAGAAAATCGGCGATTATGCCGAAGAAAAAGGCATTCCGATGGCGATGCACTTTGCCGGATCGCCGATCTGCATGATGGCGAACGTCCACTGCGCGGCTGCTACCGAAAACTTCGTCGCTCTCGAACACCACGGCGTCGATGTAGAAGGCTGGGAGGACCTCATCACCGGCATGAAACCGATTGTCGAGAACGGATTCGTGAAAGTGCCCGAAAAACCGGGTCTGGGCGTGGAACTAAACGAAGAGGTTGCCAAGAAATTCCTCAAAAAAGGCGCGACCTGGTTTGCTCCCACCGACGCCTGGAACACCCGCGACTCCGCCGACCGCGAATGGAGCTAACAAGAGTTAAGAGTTGGCTCCGCCGTCTTTTGTAAAGTGGCGGAGCCAACTCTTAACTCTTAACTCATCACTCTTAATTTTTAACTCTTAACCGCGCGGGCGGCCCCGTCTTAACTCATAATTCTTTTCCCCGGCCGGAATGCGGACAGCCAGGTGGTTTTCTCTCGGCGGAATGGGGCAGGCATACCCGTCACTGTAGGCGCAGTACGGATTATAGGCCTTGTTAAAATCGAGTATGAGTTTCCCTTCTTTGATATCGCCCAGGCGCAAATCCATGTAGCGTCCTCCGCCGTAGGTTTCCCGGCCGTTGGTCAGGTCTTTAAAAGGGAGAAATAAATAGTCGCGGTATTGGGGTAAGCGGGCCAGTTGCAGGCTGCGGTAGATGGATAGCTGAATCGATTTGCCGTTTAGTTGAAAGGCCAGCACTGCGTATTGAACATACATCTTTTTCTGACCGTCGTAGGTGGGCAACTCGAAAGGTTGGGCGTCGGGCGTGCGCAGCACAGTGGCTTCAACCCGATACGTAGAGTCCGGTTCAAAAAAACGCAGGTATTGGAGGTCTTTTTTTTTGAGCGGGCTTTTCGCTGATTTCAGAAATTCCGCCTTGTATTCTTCCCGATGAACGGCAATTTCCCGGGTAAATTGAGATTGAGAATAGCCGGAAAGGCTTATCAATAAAACGAGCAACATTCCGGCTATTCGAAGTTTATTCATCCGATTCATCCGACCCACCTGTCCGGGGAGTTTGCTGATCCGAGACCAGTTCATACCCCCAAACTCCATCGCCGAAATCAAACGGTTTAATGGTGAATGTGTACTCCTGGTCCTGAAAATTGAGACCTATTTTCTGGAATACCCCTTTCAGTGGAATGGAATAACCACGACCAGTTTTAGCCAGCTCAAATGCTTCAGAATCACCGGCTTCCGTCGGCATCAAATACAAGGCTTTTACACCTTTCCGGCGGTTTACCGTCCCTACTTTATAATGCGGTTTTGACGGATCAATGCTTAGCCCTTCCATTAATTTTTGAGGAAATGCCAACCGTCCTGTCTTGGTTACCGATGTAGTGAATGTTGTCTCTTTCGGTGCCACTTTGGGCGCTTCATCCGAATTATCCACTGGTGAGAAAAAACGGATTTTGTTCGGTTTTATTTTCATTGGGTACGTTAAAAGATTGTTCGTGCACAAAGGTATATAATTCTGTATATAATTTGCGTAAGAGGATTTAAAATACTGCAATAAAAATCGTCCTTTTTAGGAGTAGATGGGCAATAGGATGAGTCGAATCCAGAGTATTATAGATGTTGGGCTAAATGGAATGTAGCCCGATGATCCGCTTTATTTTCTATTTATCTTCAGTAGTTAGTTCCTCTCTAGTTTTTATCCGGTCATATTTTTACCATTATCAAAAAAGGAAAAACCGGAAAATAATTCTGCAATCAGGGCATATAAAGCAATTAAAGAAAGGTCTTCCTGTTTATATACCTAATATGGTATGTAAAGATTGCCGGATTAGCAGAAGCTTGAAAAACCTTCAAAGCTGGTTTTCAGTTATGTAAAATAAGTCCTATGAATTGGATAACAACAATACCATTTAAGGTATCAACAAAACTCAACGACTATGAAAAAAGTTAGCGCAATTCTGCTGCTGCTCCTGAGTGCTTGGACCTTCCAATCATGTAATAGCAACAGTAACAAAGACAGTGCCGAACAGGCTGAGGAAGTGAATGAGGCAAAGAACAAGCCAGAAGATGACTCCGAATTTGCCGTGAAAGCGGCCAGTGGCGGCATGATGGAAGTAGAATTGGGCAAATTGGCTGCCCAAAAAGCCCAAAGCCCGCAGGTGAAAGATTTCGCTGCGATGATGGTTACCGAACATTCGAAGGCGAATGAGGAATTAAAGGCATTGACAGCCACTAAAAATATCACCATTCCGGCTACTTTGAGCGAAGATCACCAGAAACATGTGGATGATCTAAGCAAGCTTTCGGGCGCTGAGTTCGATAAGGAATATGTCAAATTAATGGTCGATGATCATAAAGAAGACATTGATTTATTCAAGGAAGCATCTTTTGGTGCCAAGGATGCGGATGTAAAAGCGTTTGCCGGTAAAACGCTGCCTACACTTCAGAAACATTACGACGCAGCAAAAGCTATTCAGGACGGCATGAAGTAATCTGTTTGTGCTTTTTCAACACCGGGAAGATTACTACATCGCAATCTTCCCGGTGTTGAAAAAGTATATTTTTTCAGGCTGGAAAGGCCCTCATTTCTAATAGGTTGAAAAGAAAATTTATTCTTAGTCTCTGCCCTTTAATTTGTTTGCTCGTTGGGGTAAAATCCGCTTCACAGCCTTCGTGATTCGCCTGGCTTGACCAGGGCATTCCTTTTTTCTTACCCGCCCTAGTTATCCATTATATATAAAATCTTATCAAAAATGAATCTGGTTTTATAAGAAATAGTCATCATTTTGAATTAATACGATAAGATTCGAGGTAGCTTACTTAAATACCATTTCGGCTGCGTTATTTAACTCTGTTCTCTTGTCTTCTTTTTGTTCACACTCACTATTCTTTTTCAAACCCGCTCTACTCCCCTACAAATCAGTACGTTAATAGATTACTTCTTCGTCTCACCATTCATTTGGTCTGGCCAAAACCGGTCAGATTGCATTGCAAATCATAAAGCAATAGGCTGTTGTTGTCGGCTTAACTGCATTGAAATAATGCGGACTTTCTCCAGAACTTCTCCTCGCCTATACCATCTCATTTCCTGGCAACTATCTGCGACTCGAGTACCTCTATCCCTTTTTTATGCAATTTAAGCAGGTGGTTTCCTTTGTTGAACGGCTGCCTTTTATATCTGAGGCCCTGCATTTTTTCGGAACTACCGGAGAAGCCGGTTTCTAAAGGTTCTCGCTCACTGACTTTTCCAGCCGGTTTGGCCCGGCTTTTGTCTTGTGTTTCTGTCAGAAAAAGTGTTATTTTGCGGTTCTAATTTTTGTGTAACTAACAATGGCTTTAATTAACAAGATCAGGGAAAAATCGGGCCTAGCGGTAGGTATTATTGCTGTCAGTTTGATTTTATTTATCGTAGGAGGGGATTTGCTCGGTTCGAGGAGCCTGTTTGGCGGCCAGGATCAGACAGTAGGTGAAATTGCCGGCCAAACCATTTCTTACCAGGAGTTTAACGCGAAAGTTGATGAAGCCCGGGCGGCCTATGAACAACAAACCGGACGCCCCGCGAGCGAGCAGGACCAGGTTCAACTCCGTGATCAGGCCTGGAACCAGTTCATTTTAGACATTGCCTACCAGAAAGAATACGAAGCCCTGGGGCTGGCGGTCACGTCGGACGAGTTGGTCGACATGGTGCAGGGAAATTACATCAGCCCAGCTATCCGGCAAACGTTTACAGACCCTAAAACCGGCGCGTTCGACAAGAATACGGTTATCAATTACCTCAAAAGCCTTAAAACCTTACCGGCCGAACAACAGCAAGCGTGGGCCAACTTTGAGAGGAATCTGAGCGCCGACCGCATGCGGACGAAATACGAAAACCTGCTCCGGTTGTCGTCGTTTGTCACTACCGCCGAAGCACAGAAAGAATACCAGGCGCAAAATACTCGTGCCGATGCCAAATTCCTGCTGGTTCCGTACTACTCCGTACCGGATACAACCGTTAAAGTAACTGACAGCCAGTTGCAGGACTACCTCGACAAGCACAAGGACGAATACAAAAGTTTCAATAGCCGCACTATCCAATATGTCACCTTCCCGGTGGCACCTTCGAAAGAAGACAGCACGGCGCTGTACGAGCAGATTAAGAACCTGGCGCGCGGTCTGGCCAGCGCAACCAACGACTCCTCCTACGCCCGGATGAATTCCGACGTGCAAGCCCCCTTGTACATGACGCTCGGTGAAATGCCCGAACAATTGCGGGCTACGGTCGGCACATTTGCACCCGGTGGCGTTTACGGGCCATATAAGGAAGGAAATACGTATTTTATTTACAAATACGGCGGGGTGAAGAAAGACACGAACTTTACGGTTCGGGCCAGCCACATCCTGATTCGGGCCGCTGGTGGAGACTCGGCCAAAGCCGCAGCCCGTACCCGTGCCGAAGGTATTCTGAAGCAGATCCAGGGCGGAGCAAGCTTTGAAGTTATGGCTCAAACCAACAGCGCCGATGGCTCGGCTCAGCAGGGCGGTGACCTGGGTTATTTTAAAAATAACAACCAGATGGTGAAGCCGTTCCAGGATGCGGTATTCGGTTTCAATGGGACAGGTTTGATTCCCCGCCTGGTCGAAACCGAATACGGTTTTCACATCATCAAAATAACCGAGCCGAAAACGAATACGCTGTACCGGATTTCGACGATCGGGAAAACCATCACCCCGAGCCAGGCCACCCGTGATGAGGTATACCGGAAAGCTGAGCAATTTGCGACGGAAAGCAAAACGAAAGCCGAGTTTGACGAAAATGCCAAGAAAGACAAGACGCTGGTTGTCGCCACGGCCGAACGCATTCCGGAAAATGCCACCAGCGTGAACGCCCTCGGCAGTGCCCGTGAACTGGTTCGCTGGGCCTTCAACGAGGATACGGACCTCAATGATGTATCCTCGGCCATTGAAGTGGATGACCAGTACGTAGTAGCGGTTTTGACCGGTGAAACCTCGGAAGACGAGGTTTCGATTGAAAACTTCCGGCCGGAACTGACAACGAAAGTACGCAACCAACTGAAAGCCGAGCAGATCATCGCGAAGCTGGGCAACGCATCGGGAACGCTCGAATCCATTGCGCAGAAATACGGTGCCGGTGCCCTGGTTGAAACCGTGTCGGACCTCAATCTGGCGAACGGTTTTCTGAAAACCGCTGGTGTCGACCCGGTAGCGGTGGGTAAAATCTTTGGACTGAAACCGGGCAAACGCTCGAAACCGTTTGCGGGTGATGCCGGTGTGTTAATTGTGGAAGCGGCCAAGGTAACCCCGGCTCCTCCCGTTGCAGACTATGCGATTTACAAAAATCAGTTGCAGCAAAACGCCAGCAGCCGAACCGGCTTTATGATTAATGAAGCCATTCGCGAAAACGCCAATATCAAAGACCGTCGGGCGAAGTTTTATTGATCACCCGATCCGATTGAATTCAAAAAGGCTCGCTGTCGGCGAGCCTTTTTGCTTGTGAGGGCGACAGCGTTGCCCTACGGCCCACTCGCCCCGGCTCAGGCCCCGGATTCAATCCGGGGTTATCCATGGGGCAGCCCTGCGGGCTTGGGGACTGCTAAGACGTTACTTCTTCAGGAAGGCGATCAGTTTTTCGAAGGCTTTTCGGCGGTGGCTGATGGCTCCTTTTTCGTCCAGGCTCATTTCGGCAAAGGTCCGGTCGTAGCCATCGGGCTGGAAAACCGGGTCGTAGCCAAAACCACCGGTGCCGCGTGGCTCGGTTAAAATAACGCCTTCAGCAACGCCTTCAAAGGCGTGGTATTGCCCATCGAGCACCAGCGTGATTACGGTCCGAAAGCGGGCTTTGCGGTCGGTTTTACCTTCCAGATTCGTCAATAGCAGGTTTACGTTTCGTTCGTAGCTGCGCGGGTGGCCGCCGTAATAGGCCGAATGAACACCGGGTGCGCCATCCAGCGCATCGACTTCCAGGCCCGAATCGTCGGCAAAACAATTGACGCGGAAATGCTCCCAGACGTACTGGGCTTTCTGGCGCGAGTTGCCGGCAATGGTATCCTGTGTTTCCGGAATTTCCTCGAAACAGCCGATCTCCTGCAAAGTTTTCAGGTCGAACTGATCGCCCAGCATCGCCGAGATTTCGGCCAGTTTGTTGGCATTGTTTGTCGCAAAACAAAGTGTCATCATAAAGGCTAAAAAAATAGGCTGCCTCGGTAAAGGCAGCCTAAAGTAATGAGAAAATCAACGTTATTTGGCACTTACAACCTCCATTTCAAACATCAGGGGCGAATAGGGCGGAATAGTATACACACCGGTGGTTTGGTTGCGGCTTCCCGTCGGGCCATATCCGATGGATGAAGGCAACACAATGGTCGCTTTTTCACCCACCCGCATTTTCACCAAGGCTTCATCCCAGGCGGCAATTCCCTGACTCGTTCCAACACTCCAATCCAGCCCCGTACTATTCATATCAAACTGATTACCGTTCAGCAACCGGCCGGTGTATTTCACTTTGGCGGTTTGCCCCGTTTTCACCTGCGCCGAATCCGGATAGGCTTTTGTCAGCAAAAACCGCAAACCGGAGGTTGTCTTCTCGGCAGCCGTCAGTTTATTCGCCACCAGATAATCCTGAATCTGCTCGTCTTCGGTCCGGACGCTCACCACCTCAATATCGTACCGAACGGGCGTAAAAGCCGGGAGCAGCAGGTTTCCGCTCTTGTTGTCGGTAATGTCGAAAGGGGCCAGTACGATGGCTTTCTCGCCTTCTTTCAGCAGTTGCAGACTGTTGTAAAGCCGGGCAGTAATCGCCTGGGGAGCGCCAATAGTCGCCACGCTCGGTTTCTGGGCTGCGATTTCGGAGCTATCCACGATCACGTCATCCAGCCGTTTCTGCACAAAGTAATACTTGACCTCATCGCCCTCGGTCGGAGCCTGCCCGGTCGGGACGGCTTTGGTTTTGATGATATACAAGCCGGTCGTAGGGTCTTTCTCCGCCGTCAGGTTATTCTGGCGAAGGTATGCTTCAATTTCGGCTTCGTTTTCGCGTCGTTTCCGGTCGTTCAGCGCTTCGCCCGGATCGGGTTGACAACCCAGTTGCGCCACAACAAGCCCAATCAGCGAAACGGCGAGGCTCCATTTCGGCCAATTTTTCATTCCTTTCATGTTGATAGATAAATCGGTTATTCGTACTGCTCAGGTCCGGGGACCTGTTTGTAAACAACGAACCCGATACCAGATTCTGTATCGGGTTCATCGACAGATTTTCATTTTTCCTTATCGCCCACCCTGCGGCATCTGGGGAGGAGTTGGGGCAGCGCCTTTTTTCACGTCGACCAGCTCTACATCAAACATAATCACGGAGTTAGGCGGAATGGCCCCCGGAGCACCTTCCGAACCATAAGCCAGCCCCGACGGAATGATCAGAATTCCTTTGCTGCCCTTCCGCAACTGCCGGATGCCTTCATCCCAACCCGGAATGACTGCGCCCTGGCCCAGCGGAAATTCAATACCAGCCTGTGACCTTGGGTCTTTATCCGAGCTATCAAACACCTTGCCGTTCATTAGCTTACCGGTATACTTCACCTTCACCACATCGCCGGATGCCGGTTGCGGCCCAGCGCCGGGTTGTGTGATAACATAGTACAGACCAGATGCGGTTTTTTGCCCGGCCAGCTTATTTTTCGCGACATAATCGGCGATGGTTTTATCATCCACACCTTTCTGTTTTTCCCGCAGTGACACCTGAGCCTTCTGGAAATCTTCCATCGACTGCACATCGATCATTTTGATCGTGTAGGCGATCTCGGAGCCTTTCGGAATAAACGGCGGCAGTTGCTGACCCGACCGGGCAGCAATCGAATCCGCGTTGACGTAGATCGTGGCGCTGTCGCCTTTGCTCAACAGGGCCAGTCCTTCTTCCAGACTTCCTTTAAACGTCGATGCCTGCAAAGGTTGTTTCACCGGCCCGCCATTGATGTAGCTGCTGCCCAGCACCGAATCTTTACTGTTTTTAACGGTTATGTTAAAGGTCATCACATCGCCGACTTTCGCCTTCCGGGAGTCCTCGACATCTTCGTGAAACTTGTACTTCAAGCCGTTTTCGGTCACCTGCACCCGGTTGTTGTCGCAGGACGCCAGTACTGCGACCAGCAAAGAGAGTGAACTAATGGATTTGAGATTCATGAAAGTAATGTTTGTAGTTCGTCCGTTTTGGTTTCAATCTGTGGTCAACTACCCACCACAAACCGTTTTGAGTAATGGTATTCGGTTTACGGTTTTCAGTATCCGGTTTCCCGTCTTCGTTATTCGCTATTCAATATTCGTTATTAATCACGGACAACCGAAAACCGTATACACTTTCAAACCACTTCCAGCAATTGCCCCTGGTACGCGGGCAACACATTCAGCAGTTTTTCTTCTGTCTTTTTTAGCCCCAGCGTGGTGCGTCCGCCAGCGGCATTTTTGTGGCCTCCGCCGTTGAAATGCTGACTGGCCAGATCGCGCACCGAAAAATCACCCACCGAACGGAACGACATTTTTACTTCATCACCCCGATCGATCAGAATGGCTGCCATCACAACGCCTTCTACGGCCAGCGCCTGGTTGACCAGACCCTCGGTATCGCCCATCTTCGACCGAAACCGCTTCAGTTCGGCGTCGGTGATGGTGATGTAAGCAAACCGGTATTCGGGCAACACCACCAGCTTTTCAGATAACGCATAGCCCGTAAACCGCATTTTATCCAGCGAGATATTGTCGTAAATCCGCCGGTGAATCGGACTAACTTCAATGCCAATATCGATCAGCTCGGCTACGACCCGGTGTACAGCCCCCGTCGTGCTGGCGTGCCGAAACGACCCGGTGTCGGTCATGATTCCGGCGTACAGACACTCGGCCATCGGTATGTCGATCAGCGATTGATCGCCCAATTGGGCGATCAATTGAAAAATCAACTGTGCCGTAGCGGCAGCGGTTGTATCCCAATAAACAAAATCCGCGAATGCTTCAGGTTCCAGGTGATGATCGATCATTACCTTCTTCGCCCTCGACTGCCGCACCAGGGGCTCCAAATCCCGAATGCGGTTCAGAACCGAGAAATCCAGGCAAAAAATAACGTCGGCCTGCTCGAACAACTTCGTAATCTCGACCCGTTTCTTTTCGTCGAACACCAGTACCTCATCGTTGCCGCTCAACCAGTTGAGGTTTTCGGGATAATCCGTCGGAGCTACCACCGTAACGCGATGGTTGCGCTTTTTAAGGTAACCTGCCAATCCCAGCGACGACCCCATCGCATCGGCGTCGGGGTTCAGGTGGGTAGTTATCAGCACCGTCTGGGGCTTTTCAATCAGGTCACGGATGGCGTCGAAGTCGTGCATTCTAAGAATTATTCCCGGAAAAACGGGCCCTGTCAATTCGCAAAATTACAAAGAATTGTTGGCTAATCTTTATACCTTTGAAGCCAAATAATATTTTGTTTAACTTCCTCATGACGACCAACCGTACGTTCACGATGATCAAGCCCGACGCTGTTGCCGAGGGTCATTCCGGGGCAATCATTAAAATGATTGAAGAAGCCGGGTTTCGGATTGTAGCCATCAAAAAAGTCCTTCTGACCAAAGAACGCGCCGGACAGTTTTACGCGGTTCACCGCGAGCGGCCGTTTTATGATGGCTTAACCAGCTATATGTCGTCCAGTCCCATTATTCCGATGATTCTGGAGAAAGATAACGCCGTGGCCGACTTCCGCAAGCTCATCGGGGCTACGAACCCGGCGCAGGCCGAGGAAGGTACCATCCGGAAACTATTCGCCAAATCGGTGGAGTCGAATGCCATTCATGGTTCGGATTCCGACGAAAATGCTAAAATCGAGGGCGATTTCTTCTTCGCGGGGATTGAACAGTTCTGAACCTGGATTACGCGGATTCAAGGATTAAACAGGATGTAAAAGATTGCGGTAGCCATCCCAGTTAATCCTTGAATCCGTGTAATCCAGGTTCAAGACGCTGATAGTATTTACAAAAATGCGTCAGGGCGCATTCGTTGCATTTCGGAGCGCGGGCGACACACACATACCGGCCGTGTAAGATGAGCCAATGGTGCGCTTTCGGAACGTATTCTTTCGGAATGTACGGCATCAGCGCCTTCTCGACGGCCAGGGGCGTCGTGGCGGTTTTCGGGACCAGCCCCAGCCGATGCGACACCCGGAAAACGTGCGTATCGACGGCCATCGTCGGCTGGTTAAAAATCAGGGAGGTAATGACATGGGCGGTTTTTCGGCCGACGCCTGGCATCTTCTGCAAATCGTCTACCCGCGCCGGGACTTCCGAGCCAAATTCCTCCGTCAAAACCTTCGCCATCCCGACCAGGTGTTTCGCTTTGTTGTTCGGATACGAGACACTGCGAATATAGCTGAACACCTCCTCGACCGACGCGGCCGCCAGCGATTCGGGTTCTGGAAACCGCGCGAACAGAGCAGGCGTCACCTGGTTGATGCGCTTGTCGGTGCATTGGGCCGACAGGATCACGGCCACCAGCAACTCGTACGGATTGCTGTAATTCAGTTCGGTTTTCGGCTCCGGGAAGTGGGTAATGAAGTACTCAAGAAACAGGCGAAAGCGTTCTTTCTTTTGCATATGAACTAAACTTTCTCCGATAAACTCTGATATTTTCTGATCAACCCTGTGTAATAGCTTTCTAAACGTTACACAGGGTTAATCAGAGAACATCAGAGTTTATCGGAGAAAACGAAAAACCCGTCGAGCCGGTCAGTCAGGCGGACGGGTTTGGCGTATAATTCTTCGAGAAATTCAGGATGTTCTGGATGCTGGCATTGGAAGGAGTACGTTCGATTTTATTCATCAAACACTTGATTTCCAGCGTATCCAGATAGAAACTCATCAGCTCCGGTTCGGCCATTAAGGCATCTTCAATCAGAAGATTTTCCTCGGCGGAGGTTTCTTCGTAAACATAACGAATTACGTCATCGTTGGTAAAGATTTGTATCATAATATGGGGAACGTTTGCTTAGTTGCTTCCGCAAATTAATTAAAGCATAACGCATCCTCCCCAATGCCGTATTGATACTGACTCCGGTTGCATCGGCAATTTCCTGGAAACTCATTTCCTCGTAATGCCGCATAATCAGAACCTGACGTTGCTGCTCGGGCAGCCGTTGAATCAGCTCACGCAGATGTTCGTGTGTTTCCTGCCGAATCTGCACCGACTCAATCGAATCCTCGGCAAACTCCAGCGTATTGAAAACATTACTCCCATCCTCAAACACTACATTGGGGTAGCGTTTTTCCTTTCTAAAAAAATCAATAGCCAGGTTGTGAGCGATCCGAATAATCCAGGGCAGAAATTTACCCTCTTCGTTGTACTTGCCTGATTTCAATGTTTCGACCGCCTTAATAAAGGTGTCCTGCATGAGATCCTCGGCAACGTACTGGTCTTTAACTATCAGATAAATTGTAGTATAAACTTTCGATTTGTGGCGCTGTACCAACTTCTCGAACGCTTTTTCACTACCTCGGATGTACAGGGATATCAGCTCACTGTCGCTAACCTGCAATTTGTCCATTTTCAGTAATCAGTTAGGTAACGTAGAGCTTTGTATCGATAGTGTGTCAGCGTTGGGATTTTTAGTGAAAGACCGGTTTGTTTGTCTCAAAGTAAAATATTTTCATGATACTTTGCAATAGCCGGAAAAATAATTTTCATAAAATTGGGTCAAAATGCAACACTTTATTGTGCAAATCGCAAAAAAAAGTTCTTTTCTTACCCAAACCACATTTGTAGACTTATTCAAGGAACTAATTATCTTTTTTCGACCCCTTCCCTGGATAGACCCAATATGTCACCGAAAGGTTCAAAGTGCCTGAAATTATTTTGGAAAAAATTCAGGCTAGCACTCCTGAGAATTTTAACTCACCTTTGTAGACAAAAAGTATATACGAAATTCGCCAAACCGGCGATTGCCTGAACGACTATGAAATTCAAGAAACACGTTTTCATTTGCACCAACCAGAAACCCGCTCCTAAAAAAAGTTGCGGAGAAGCCCACGGCCTGGCCCTCGTCGATGCTTTTAAGGATGCGCTGAAACAACGCGGTTTGCAAATCGAAATCCGCGCCCAGAAAGCCGGTTGCCTCGATACCTGCGCCCTGGGGCCTTCGGTCGTGGTATATCCGGAAGGCATCAACTACGGCAATGTACAGCTTTCAGACGTCGAAGAAATTGTGGAAAGCCATCTGGTTAACGACCAGCCGGTAGAGCGTTTGGTGTTGCCGTTTTAACTTGCTTCCCTTCATGGCTGAAAACCACGCTTGCCGCCGTGAGGGGCAGCCTCCTTTACTATGTATAAGCATCTTTTTTTCGATCTCGATCATACGCTCTGGGATTTCGACCGAAATTCGATGGAATCGATCTGCGAACTCTACGAACGGTTTCGGCTGGTGGAGTTAGGCATCGAGTCGGCGGAGGTGTTCAACCACCACTTCATCACCATCAACCGGCAATTGTGGTCCGATTATGACAACAACCGATTGAGCCACAGCGACATTCGGTATAAGCGGTTTCGGATGGTGATGGAAGCCATCGGCGTGCTCGACCACTCGGTTTGTGATGAAATGAACGAAGCCTATTTGCAGTTGCTGCCCCGCAAATCGCACCTGATGGAATCGGCGGTGGAGGTACTCGACTATCTGAAAGATCGGTACGTCCTGCATATTATTACGAACGGTTTCGACGAAATTCAGGCGCTGAAAATGGCGAGTTCGGGTCTGACGGATTATTTTCACCACGTCATCACGAACAACAAAGCCGAAGCGAAAAAACCGGACCCGCGTATTTTTGAATTTGCGCTGAACGTATCGGGTGCTTCGGTGCAGGGAAGCCTGATGATTGGCGACAATTACGACGCCGATGTGCGCGGGGCGCAGAACGCCGGGATGGACGTCGTTTATTATAACGTCGCTAATCTGCCGATCGACGGACCGGCACCCACCTACGAAATCCGCCATTTGAAAGAGTTGATCGCGATTCTTTAAAAACCGCCATGCAGTTTACCAACACGACAGCCCTCATCACCGGGGGAGCGTCCGGACTGGGCGAAGCGACCACCCGGCTTTTCCACGCGCAAGGTGCCAACGTAGTCATTCTGGACCTCAACGAAGCCAAAGGCGAAGCCCTCGCGGCCGATCTCCGGGATCGCGCCCGGTTTATCCGGACCGATGTTACCAGCGAAGCGGACGTACAGGCCGCCGTTGATCTGGCGGTTCAGGAGTTCGGAAGTTTACAGATTGCCGTCAACTGCGCCGGAATTGGTGAAGCGCGCAAAACCATCGGCAAAGTAGGCGATAGCTATGGGCCACATTCCCTGGCGGTTTTTGAGAAAGTGATCAAAATTAACCTGATCGGGACATTTAATGTGATTCGGCTGGCGGCTTTTGCGATGGAGAAAAATACACCCAATGCCGAAGGTGAACGGGGCGTCATCATCAATACCGCATCCGTTGCAGCTTACGACGGCCAGATCGGGCAGGTAGCTTACGCGGCTTCGAAAGGCGGTATTGCCAGCCTGACACTGCCCGTCGCCCGTGATCTGGCCCGAACCGGCATCCGGGTCATGACCATCGCGCCCGGTTTGTTCGAAACACCGCTGTTGCTGGGTCTACCCGAAGAAGCCCGGCTTTCGCTCGGTCAGCAGGTGCCCTTTCCTTCACGACTGGGCCACCCGCAGGAATATGCCCTCCTCGCCAAAGCCATTGTGGAAAACCCGATGCTGAACGGCGAAGTCATCCGGCTGGATGGCGCTATACGGATGGCACCGAAGTAGAATCGGGCAGCTCCAGCACCAGCGGTTTACCGAAAAAGGTACCTTCACTACCCACAACCGCAAACCGGGCAAACAGCTCTTCCGAGTACCAGCGCCGTTCCCGGGTCAGTCGAACAACCTCTTTATGACCGCTTTGCCGGTAGGCAAACTGGTCAATAATTTTCTCGTTTTTCCAGACACTGACCGTACATTGTTGCACGAGCGGTTTCTCGCCGACGCCCAGGGCCAGCAATAGCTCGTCGGCATGGGCGTTCAGGCGTTGCCGGGCCTGCGGGATGTGTCGCCAGAAATCCGGCAAAGCCGCCGTACGGATAGTCGCGCGGGTGAGTACGGCCACGGGCAGGCCGTTTGAGCGAGCTCCGGCCGAAGGGCCAAATGGGTTTTGCCCATCCCACGACCCGTGCGACCGTAGCGGAGCGAGGTACAGCGAACCGGTTTCGCTGGCCCCCTGGCAGACCTGCCGCCACCGGTCGGATGCAAAGAATTGCCGGGCGGCCTGTTCGTCGGTCCAGACGCCCAGAAATGCGTAAGCTGACAGATCCGGGACCAGGCCGAAGTTTCGTCCGCAACCCATCATTTTTTGAAACTGCAATCCCTGGGCCCGGAAAGGCTGCATCATCCAACGGCCCATGTTGGCAAAGGCCCGGTACCAACCCCGGAGCGGATAGCGTAATAACGTAAATGTAACCAGCACAATGCAAAGAAAGGGAACTGTTAAGTAGATCGTTCTACCTGAATGACTATAATTCCGTCTACTTGTTCAGGATACCGGTCACTTTTGTCCATTAATTTTTTAAAAATAAAAAAATACAGCCGCGCAGCAGACTCTTTCCCCAAGAAGGAGTGTTCAATCCCGCCAACACTTTGTGTACGTTTTTCTACACAACAAAGCCGCCCCGATCAAGGAAGTCGGAGCGGCTTTGCCACATTACCTAACTGAAAACTAATTGTCTTTTCCGTCGTTGTCCAGTTTTTCACCGGCCTTGTCGAACGCATCTCCGATACTTCTACCTGCCTGTTTGAAGCCTTTCTTTACGTCTTTCCAGGCGGCTGCCGTAGCATTCTGAGCGTCTTCCAGGTCTTCACCCAATTCTTTGCGTTCCTGCTCCAGGTCGGCCAGTTTTTCCTGGGTTTTCGCTTTCGCTTCAGCCCCTTCCTGCTTCATATCGGCCTTTAATTTATCAATACGGGCATCCAGCTCACGCTGTTCTTCTTTGATATCCGCCACTACTTTATCGCGTTCTTCGCGAAAATCAGCCGCAGCTTCCTCGCCTTTCGCTTCTATTTTATCACCGGCCGCTTCCGCATCAGCCTCTACAGCTTCGCCGGTATTTTCCATGGCATCTTCGGTGCGGGACTCATTCTTTCCATCATTTTGACACGCCGTCAGTGAAAGCGAAGCCACCACCAGCGCGGCTCCGGCCAGCATCCGGAGTTGTTTGACCGTCATCATTATCTTTTTCATAATAATTACTGTTTGATTGGTTCGTGAAAAGGCCCTTGACAAATCCGGTGCCAAAAAGGAGTTAAGAGTTATGAATTAAGAGTTAAGAGTTGGCTCCGCCGTTTCCTGTAAAGTGGCGGAGCCAACTCTTAACTCTTAATTCATAACTCTTAACTCCTTACATGTTTTTCCACTTGATGCCGCAGCCGATGGCTTTGGTGGTGGTCGTGACGACGGGGCGGCCCGTCAGGAGGTTGTTGACGGCTTCTTCGACAAACCGGCGCTTGACGCCCCCGGCATTTTGCGGACTATCGTCGATGGCTCCGGTGTATTCGACCGTAAAGCGGTCCCCAGCCTGTTTCAGCACGAATACTTCGGGCGTCCGGGTGGCACCGAACGACCGGGCTACCCGCTGGGCATCGTCCAGCAGATACGGAAACGAAAAGTTTTTTTCCTGCGCCCGAAGCTTCATGTTCTCGAACGAGTCTTCGGAATAAGCCGACGGATCGTTCGGCTGAACGGCAATCAGTGGAAAACCCTGAGGAGCATATTTCCGGTCGAGCGCCACCATTCGCTCTTCGTACGCTTTTGAAAAGGGGCAATGGTTCGTCGTAAAGACCAGAATTACTCCTTTACCCCCTTTATAATCAGACAGCGAAACCATCCGGCCGTCTACATTTTTCAGGGTAAAATTCTGAACCACGTCGCCGATGGCGTATACCTTTTTCTCGTCGGAACGGAACGCCGGGGCCACCATCACGACTGTGACGAGCATTAAAATAACCCAACCACTCATTCCTGTTTTCATAAGTTGTTCTGTATCAAGACAAAATTCCCCTTTCCGTAGGATTTTGCAACACCGGCTCCCCTCAACACGTACCGGTAGGTCAATAGCGGTTTTTGGAGCCTACGGGCCAACAAACCACTTTTCTGGAAACTTACACAAAAGTCATGCTAACTCCCAAAAAGCCAGTACGTTTCCACTTAATTTAACATTTCGGACGAATAGAACGTTCGGGTTTCTTTTTTCTAATAAAACACCTATATTTGCACCTCATTTCTGAGAAACAACATTTTCTGTATCAATCATGTACGCAATCGTAGAGATCGCAGGGCAGCAATTTAAAGTTGAGAAGGGCCGTTACGTCTACACCCACCGGTTGGAAGGCGACACGGACGCTGCACTTGTGTTCGACAAGGTTCTGCTTGTCGACAATGACGGTACTATTTCGGTGGGCGCCCCGACCGTCGCAGGCGCTCAGGTTTCCGGTAAAATTCTGGAACACCTGAAAGGCGAAAAAGTGATCGTCTTTAAAAAGAAACGTCGGAAAGGCTACAAGAAGAAAAACGGCCACCGTCAGTACCTGACCAAAGTATTAATCGAAGACATTACAGTATAAAATCGTTTACGGTTTATAGTTTACGGTTTTCGGTTAGTTGACACGCGCTATTGACGGATGCATCGCTAACCATAAACTGTAAACCATAAACCGTAAACCGTAAACTTTCTAAAAAATGGCACACAAGAAAGGTGTAGGTAGTTCCAAGAACGGCCGTGACTCGATCAGCAAACGCCTGGGTGTTAAACTGTTCGGTGGTCAGTCGGCCATTGCCGGTAACATCATCGTTCGTCAGCGCGGTACCCAGCATCACCCGGACAAAAACGTTGGCATCGGCAAAGATCATACGCTGTTCGCGCTCGTGGATGGGTATGTCCACTTCCGGAAAGGCAAAGGCGGTCGCTCGTTCGTAAGCGTCCTTCCGGCCAGCGCTCCGGTTGAAGCCGCTCCGGCCGAAACGGCTCCGGTAGCCGTTGCCGAATAAGGCGTTCGGTTGCTAAATGCATTGATCATGAGACCTGTCTGGCCCGGCCAGGCAGGTTTTTTTGTGTCGGTAAACTAATCTTTTCCGGGTACTGTTTCTTCATTACGATTCAGCATATTCCCTGAAATTCTAGAAAATGACAACTACGTTATATCCCCCGGTCACGCTGTATACTGAAAGCAGCCCGAATCCTAATTCGATGAAGTTCGTGGTCAACTTTCCGCTGACGCCGGAAGGGCTCTCATTCGACTACACGGATGCTTCGGAAGCGCTGCTGAATGGGAAAAATTCGCCCCTGGTGGTGGCCTTGTTTGGTTTCGACTACGTAAAACGGGTGTTTATTGCCAGCAACTTCATCACGGTAACGAAAGATGACGAAACCGAGTGGGAAGATGTGCTGATCGAAGTGAAGCAATTCATCCGGGCTTACTTCAACGAACAACGGCCGGTTTTTGCCCAGCAAACCATCGATTCGAACACCACCAAAGTCGAAGCCGACTCACCGACGGTTCAAAAAATCAAGGCGGTTTTGGACCAATACATCCGCCCCGCCGTGGAGTCCGACGGAGGTGCCATTAGCTTTCATTCGTTTGACGATGAGAACGGTACAGTTAAGGTTCTGCTACAAGGCTCGTGCAGCGGCTGCCCGTCATCAACCCTTACGCTAAAAGCCGGCATTGAAAATCTCCTTACCCGATTGGTCCCCGACGTAAAACAAGTTGAAGCGGAAGGCGTTTAAAGAATTAAGAGTGAAGAGTGAAGAGTGAAGACGGGGCCGCCCGGCGGTTGGCTCCGCCGTTTCCTGTAAAGTGGCAGCGCTTAACTCTTAATTCATCACTCTTAACTCATAACTCTTCATTCTTCTATGCTTTTTCGCTGGTTATACTTCGGACTTCTTTGTCTGATTATTCCCTTAGCATCGGCTCAGAATCTGTTGGGAGTGTCGGCAAGTCCGTACGGCGGTACCCAGAGCCTGTATTTGAATCCGGCCTTTGCGATGGATTCAAAATACGGTTTTTACCTCAATCTGGCCGCCGGCGATGCACACCTCAACAACGATTACTTTCGCTACCAGGCTCCGTATTCGCTGGCTGGCCTGGTGCTGAAACGGGTTCCGGACCAATACAAGCTATCCGACGGCGCTATACTGTTCCGGCCTGAATACCTCGGAGAAGTCCCGAATGGAGAACCCAAATCCATCACCGGCTGGACCGACCTGCGCGGCCCCTCCCTCCTGCTGCGACTCGGCCAGGGAGTCGCCGTCGGTCTGTCAACCCGCCTACGGGCCGTTGCTCAGGTCAGTAATGCCTCCGAATCGCTGCTGTCTGTCGTGCGGGCCGGTCTGGAAGACGACCGGCTGTATAACATCCCGAACCGCGACAACCAGTTTGCGATTAATACCAATACCTATGCTGAAATTGGCCTGAGTCTGGCCGGAGCGATCCTCCAGGACGACTACCAGCAATTGTCCGTCGGCATAACGGTCAAACGATTGCAGGGAATCACCGCCGGTTTTTTGAAAAACAACGGCCTTTCCTACCGCGTTTTGGCCGATACGGCCAGCACCGACAACTATTACCTGCAAGTTGACCAATTTAATGCCGAATTGGGATACACCACGTATTTACAGGATCGGAACCGCTCGGTTTCGCTGCGTCAGCTTTTCGATGGGAACAACCCGGGTCGTGGCTGGGGAGCGGATCTGGGTCTTTCGTACCAGCTTAAATCGGCCGACGATCCGGACCGTTACGCTCTTCGCCTAGGCATTGCCCTGACCGATCTGGGCAGCATCCGGTACCGCAGTGATCAGTATGTGCAACGGTATGCCGTCAATACGACAGGACAGCAATTTACCGCCGACGATTTTAAAGAAACGAAGGGAAGCGAAGAAATTGCGGATGTTATTCGGGATAAACTGGGCCTGACCGAAGCCAGCAACACGGCCCGGTTTACATCCGGACTTCCCACAGCGCTTTCCGTGAATGCCGATGTACACATCGGGAGCGGTTTTTACCTGACCGGTACATTGTTGCAGAACTTGCGGGCAAAAGACGCGATAGCCATTCACCAGCCTTCCCTGATTTCGGTATCACCCCGGCTCGAAACTTCGACATTTGGCGTTGCTTTGCCCCTTACGTTGCTCAACAACTCGTTTATGGTGGGGACATCCATCCGGGTGGGGCCGGTTTTTCTGGGAACCGATAATCTGTTCGGAATGATTGGCAGTAATTCCAACAACTTGCGACCACGCGGAGCCGATATTTATGCCGGTCTGGCGCTGGCCAGCCTGCGCCGAAAGCCGTAGATCGAAGCGACATGAAAGGTTCAAATGCTTTTTGGGTACTGCTCCTGGCGATAGTTCGCATCACCGACTGCGTTGGACAAGCCAATGCGGTTGAGGAGTACACGATTCGGATTGAAACCCGGGAACGCAACGGACGCCCCCTCCCGGCCACCCTCACAATTACGAATGAAAAGACCCGAAAGGTGCAGCGCGGAACCTTGCAATACGGCTCCTACACGGTGGCACTCGCAGCCGGAACGGTTTATCGGCTCGATGCAATTCATACCGGCTACCGTCCGGTCCAGAAAATCCTTCGGCTCGACCGCGTATTCGACCCCAATCAGGCCCGGCAAACCATCGTGCTGGAACTAGATCGGGAGGTTTCAACCGAGTCGCCGGTCAACGTGACGGTTATTGATTTTGAAACCAAACAGCTCATTCGGCAGAAACTGAATGTACAGGTTCAGGAGTTTGATGGCAAGCGCGTCATCATGACCGGTCCACCGCGCGAGGGCCGCTTTACGTTTCTGGCCGAGTTTGGGCAACGCATTCGGTTTACGGTCGAAACAACCGGTTACCAACCCTACGAGTATACCGTCGATGTGCGGGATCAGCACGACATTACCATTCCGCTTCAGCGGTTCCGCAAGCCGGTCGCCGAGGAAGCTCCGGCGATCGAAGCCGCTCCCCAGACGAGTGCGCCACCGGTTGCAGCGACGACGCCCCCTGCCGTGACCCCGACGCCCGAACCCACAAGTCCGCCGACAGCGGCTAAACCGGCTCAGAAGACGTCCCCTTCCGGTGGGGTTGAGACTAAACCGGTGGTTCCGGTGACTCCGATTAATACCGATTTATCGGCCTTAACCGCCGGAAAAACCGTGACACTGGACAATGTTTATTTTGATCAAAGCAGTTACCTGCTCCGACCCGAATCCCATGCGCAACTCAACCAGTTGGTTGCTTTGTTGAAAAGTCGGCCGGAGTTGAAAATTGAAATCTCGGGGCATACCGACAACGTGGGCGATCCACGGCTTAATCTGGCGCTTTCTGAAAACCGGGCCCGCGTGATTAAGTCGTACCTGATAGCCAACGGAATTGCCGAAAACCGCCTGCGCTCCCTGGGTTACGGTCAGAAACGGCCCATTGCGGCCAACGATACAGAAGAAAATAAACGGAAAAACCGGCGGGTTGAAGTGCGGGTGCTACAGGAATAACTTAACGAGTTGCCGAGGGCGATGATACCGAGTCCAGCCAATGCTGGTACACCTGACGAATTAATTCTTTGATGCCATCAAAATAGAGCGGTTTACTGATGCAAATCGTCGCTCCCAGGTCCAGGCACAATTCCATTTCGCCCTGGTTTTGCGTGTTGACAAACAAAACAACCGGAATGCGTTGCCAGTCGGGGTTTTCCTTGATATGCCGCAACGTATCGAATCCGTTCAGGCCCGGCATGTATTTATCGAGGATGATAATCCACGAAGCCAGGTCATCCGACTGCTGCTGCATATAGGACAGCAATCGCTCTCCACTCTCAAACTCCCGAACCGGTGCCCCCATTTCCATCGAATCGAGCGCCATACGCATCAACATTCGATCTTCTTCGTCGTCATCGACCAGTAGAATAGTTGGCTTCCTGTCCGATGTCGTCTCCTTTGTTTCCATGCGATCAGGCTTAACTTATTAACACAAGTATCGAAAGTCAAAAATCGCAATATATGCGCATTGGATAAGGCCATTCGATAGGAAAATGCCAATATTGTTTAACAAATCTTAAACAAACATCCCTAATTCTACGACTTGTGCCAAACTACTTTTCAAGAAAAGACATTCATCATACCTATTTAAAGGTATCCAGACACAAGGGATAAAGCGTTAAGAGACTCGAAGAGAGGCCGGGGCTCTTTTTGAGGTTAAAAACACGTTTCAGCGAGTGCTGGCGAATTTATATAAAAACAACAGATCAACGGTTAGCGGATAATCAACAAACTACCGCTTCGATTCGGGTGCGACCCGCCGGGTTTGATAACATATTGATAGACGGCAGGCGGTAAATCCTGCCCACCACTTTTGCCGTCCCACGGCTGTTGGTATCCCTGCGAAACAAAAACCGGGTTTCCCCAGCGATTATATACCTCAACCCGGCAATCGGGGTAATCATCAAGACCCCGGATCACCCACTGGTCGTTCTGGCCGTCGTTGTTGGGTGTAAAAGCATCCGGAATGTACAAAGCCGTCGTCACCGTCACCGTCATGCGGGTCGTGTATTCGCAGCCCTGGGGTGAAGTAGCCCGGATCTGGTAGGTCGTCGTCGTATCCGGGCTGGCATACGGCCGGGCCACCACCGGACTGCTCAGGCCGACTGAGGGCGTCCAGTAATACCGCAGCGTGTCCGGGCTGGTCGGATTGAGTTGCACCTCACTTCCGCGCCGAACCGTGGCATCGGCCACCTGGATAACCGGAGCCGGCAAAACCGTGACCGTTTGCTGCGCCCGACCCGGACAGGTGTTTCCGGGGTAAGCCAGCGTGTAGGTGATGACATACTGTCCGGGACCTACTTTGGCCGGATCGAAGGCCGTCCCGTTTACGGCGCTGCCCGCCCTGCCGATTCCTGCAAAGACGCCACCCGCCGGTTCCGCATTCAGAAGCACCGGACTGGCCACGTTTTCGCAAACCGGGGGCAGCGGGGCCATGCTGGCCGCCGGAGCCGTATTGAAAACCAGCAACACTTCTGCCGACGTAGCCTGACACTGGTTGGTATCGATAACGGTCAGCACGTAATGACCGGCCTGCGTAGCCGCCAGCAAAGGCTCTCCTGCATGGGCAATCACGGTTCCGGTATTACTCCACCGGTACTGATAGGATGGATTGGTTACCGCATTCAGCCGAATCGTATCGCCGGAGCAGGCCGTCGTACTAGGAGGAGGCACAATGGAAGCCTGCGGTTTGGGATGAACTTTTACCAGCACACTGTCGGTGACCGTACAGCCCGTTGTCGGGCTGAAAATCTGCACTTTATACTCGCCGGTTTCGTGCGATTGGTAGGCAGCCTGATTGGCCCCCGGCAACGTCCGATCATCTCGGAACCAGGCGTAGCTGTAATTGCCTTCGGGCGCTTTCAGCATCACAGATTTGCCGTCGCAAAACGTCGTCGGCCCGCTGGCCGTCAAGGCCAGTTTTTCGGCTTCCGACAGATCCACACGGATGCTGGTTTGGGCCGGACTTGGTTTGCCGCAGGTGGTTCTGAATTGTTTAATGACCGAATAATTGCCCGATACGGTCACAACCAGGCTGGCGGTGGTGTCGCCGGGCAAGTCCAGCCCGTCGCGTTGCCACTGAAACGTCCACTCGGTCGATGACTCGGTCTTGAGCGTGATCGTTTGTCCCTGACAGGCGGATACGCTGGCAATAGCCCCGGTAGCGGTTTTGGTGATCTTGGCATTGACGGGTGCCTGCGCCAGGGTAATCACCGGGGCCGGGGGCGTGTTGGTCGGACAATCGACCACGGCCAGTTGGAAATCCCGCCGGACGGAGCCGATTCGCTTGCCATCCCGAAACTCTTCGCACAACACCGCAAAGACAAACAAACCGACCTGGCTGGCCGTGACGCTCAGTTGACCGGTTTCGGCGTCGATCCGCAGCCCCGGTGCGCCTGGGACGGCGTTGGCCGCGCTGAAACCGGGTTTCCACAGGACGTTCGGGTAGTTGGTACTCGGCTGATTATCAAACGCAACACCTTGGTTTGTAAAGCCTTTATAGGGCGTTACGAGGGAATATTTCAACTGGTCGCCGTCGGCATCGGTCGCCTTAAAGCTAAATGTAAAGGGCTGTCCTTTGCAGGCATATTCGCCGGTCGGAATCGAGAAAGCCGGGGATGAATTCGGCGTTGTTTTGGGAGCCGGAAAGTCGAGGTAAAATACCATCCCCGAATCATCGGCCTGGATGATGTTGTCGATGGAACCGCTGCGGCAACAGACTCCGTGGACGACGTAATACCCATCGGGATCGTCGAAACGGTCGGGGTCCAGGGCAATATCCTGGCTATAAATGATTTCACGGAGTTTCAGCGGGCGCAACTGCGCACAAGCCTGATTGGAAGCGGCCAGGGGCTGCTGGCTGAGTAGCGGCAACTCGAACTCGCCCATTTTCAGGTTGTCACGCCGACGGTAAATGGCCAGTTTCACGGTCGGTTTAATGTCCCCGGCGCGGCTGTTCTGGTCGTCGATAAACAAATGAAGTGACAGCGTATAGGAACCGGCAGCTCCTTTATTCGTCAGCCGAACATTACCCCCAACGATGTGCGAAGCGGAGGCCAGACGGCTGAAACCGAGTAGAATGCAGAGGAAAAAAAAGGTATTCCGTTGAGTCATAGGCTGCTTACTATCCCGGTTGATTCTTACAAAAAGTACGCCATTATTCCTTACTCCCCAAGGATTGTTCATCTATTTTTGAGAAAACCGTCGGAAACGACAATTTTAAGCGGGCCATTCGGTGGCGGCTGCCCCGAAAAACCGTATCTTTTACGAAAATTCGTAGCTTTGATTCATCAGAGAATCTGGCAACAGAACGTTTCCGATTTAGGGAAATTGTTCGATACACGGAGGGTATGACGGAGCGCATCACGTTTTTCGACACAAAAATTGAATACCTGAAGGGCGTAGGCCCGCAACGGGCGTTGTTGCTCAATACCGAACTCAACATTTTCACCTACCGGGACCTACTGCAATACTACCCGTTCCGGCACGAAGATCGCACCCGGTTTTACACCATCGCCGAGTTGTCGGACGTGCTTCCGGCGGTGCAGGTAATCGGCCGCGTCCGCGACTGGACCGTGGTGGGCGAAGGCCCGAAAAAACGGCTCATAGCCACCTTCACCGACCATACCGGCTCGATGGATCTGGTTTGGTTTCAGGGCATTAGCCACTTCGAAAAATTCCTGCGGCCCGGCGCTGAATACATCGCCTACGGCAAAGCCATCGCCTTCGGGGCAACGTACAGCATCACCCATCCGGAACTGGACCCCGTGACGGCGGAGAGCGACCAGAACCTGACGTTCCAGCCGGTATATAATCTGACGGAAAAGCTGCGCCGGATGCGCGTGGACAGCAAGCTGATTGGCCGCATGATGCGTCAGTTGATCGATCTGGCGTATCCGCACATCCACGAAACGCTGCCGGATTCGCTGCTGGAGCAATACCGCCTGATTTCGAAAGCCGACGCCATCGAGAACATCCATTTGCCCCGCAGCCAGGCCTGGCTGAAACAGGCGGAACGGCGGCTGAAGTTTGAGGAGTTGTTTTACAACCAGTTACGGCTGATCAAGAATAAGCTGGTTCACAAAACCGAGTACCCCGGCCAGGTTTTTCGCAGCATGAGCCTGCTGACCCGGTTTTACAAGGAATTTATGCCCTTCGACCTGACCAACGCCCAGAAGCGGGTGCTGCGCGAAATTCACGGCGATCTGGTTAGCGGTAAGCAGATGAACCGGCTGTTGCAGGGCGACGTGGGCAGTGGGAAAACCATCGTGGCCTTTATCACGATGCTGATGGCGATCGACAACGGCGCGCAGGCCTGCATCATGGCCCCGACCGAAATCCTGGCCGACCAGCATTACTACGGCCTGAAAGTGTTTGCCGACCAGCTCGGCCTGACCATCGGGCGGCTCACCGGCTCGACCCGCACCAAAGGCCGCCGGATCATCCATGATCAGTTGCAGACCGGGATGATGCACATCATCGTCGGAACGCACGCGCTGCTGGAGGATTCGGTGCAGTTTAAGAACCTCGGCCTTTGCATCATCGACGAGCAGCACCGGTTTGGCGTGGCCCAGCGCGCGCGGCTCTGGAACAAAAATCAGGACATTTATCCGCACATGATGGTCATGACGGCCACGCCCATTCCGCGCACGCTGGCCATGACGCTCTACGGCAACCTCGACCTCTCGGTAATCGACGAGCTTCCGGCGGGTCGAAAACCGATCAAAACCGTACATCGCTATGACACCCACCGGCTGGAGGTATTCGGTTTTATGCGGCAGCAGATCGAGCAGGGGCGGCAGGTATACGTCGTTTATCCGTTGATCGAGGAGTCGGAGAAGCTGGATTTCAAGGATTTGATGGACGGCCACGAGAGCATTGTCCGGGCGTTTCCCAATTGTCCCGTCGGGATTCTGCACGGGCGGATGACCGGCTACGACAAGGACTTCGAGATGGAGCGGTTTGTGAAGGGCGAAACCAAGATCATGGTCGCGACGACGGTCATCGAGGTCGGCGTCAACGTGCCGAACGCGAGCGTGATGGTGGTCGAGAGCGCCGAGCGGTTTGGGCTGGCGCAGTTGCACCAGTTGCGGGGGCGCGTCGGGCGGGGGGCCGAGCAATCGTACTGCATCCTGATGACCGGTTATAAACTCAGCAAGGAAACCCGCACCCGCATCGAAACGCTGGTCAAAACCAACAACGGCTTTGAGATTGCTGACGTGGACCTACAACTGCGTGGTCCCGGCGACCTGTCAGGCACCCAACAAAGCGGCATTGCTGACCTCGTCCTGGCCGACCTCGCCAAAGACGGTGCCATTCTGACGGCCGCCCGCGAATCGGCCCAGCGGATTCTGGAAGAAGACCCCGGCCTGGTGTTGCCCCAACACGCCCCGGTCCGGAACCAGGTGGAGGTCCAGCGCGAGGGCGAGACTAACTGGAGCCGGATTAGTTAATTGGTAAACCCTATGCAATCCCTCTCCCGTCGTACCTTCCTGCAATCCTCAGCCCTGCTCACGGCCGGGTTGGTGGCCCCGACTCTTCCTGCTTTCAAAACCGCTCCGAAACCGTTGCGGCTGGGTGGGCCGATTTTCCTGAAAAGCGATGATCCGGAGGAATTGGCTCGCGAACACCGACGCCTGAACTACAGTTCGGCTTACGTTCCGGCGGTTAAATTGACAGATAAGACCCGGATTGAAGCGATTCGGAAAGCCTTTTCGGCCCAAAATGTGATCATTGCTGAAGTCGGGGCCTGGGTGAATATGCTGGAGGCCGATGCCGAAAAGCGGGCGAAGAACCTGATGTATGTGTCGGAGCGGCTCGCGCTGGCCGAAGCCGTCGGTGCGCTGACCTGCGTGAACATCGGCGGTTCGTACAACCCGAAGCAATGGGACGGGCCGGATGCCCGCAACCTGACGAAGGAGTACTTTGACGCGACGGTCGAAAACTGCCGGAAGGTGATCGATGCTGTCAAGCCGAAACGGGCCAAATTTGCGCTCGAAATGATGGGCTGGAGCCTGCCCGACGGCCCGGATTCGTACCTCAAGTTTATCCGGGCCATCGACCGTCCGGCCTTTGCCGCCCACATCGACATGGCCAACATCATCAACACGCCCGAACGGTTTTACCAGAATACCGCCCTGATCGACGAAACATTCAAAAAACTGGGCCGCTGGATTGTGTCGGTGCACGCCAAAGACGTACACGGTAAGGATGTGCATTTGGCCGAAACCATGCCCGGACACGGTTCGCTCGACTATCGCACGTATATTCGGAATGTAACGGCCCTGCCGCAGGAAACGCCGTTCCTGCTCGAACACCTGCGGACGCCCGAAGAATACGACGAAGCCCGCAACTACGTCATCCGCAAAGCCGCCGAAGCGGGCGTACCGCTGGCGTAGTAAGCACTACTTCAACTGATTTGTCAGCCGTTTTGCCAGCGAGTGGTTTTTAAACGATGCGTCCAGCTTGTCGTACATGGCCCGGGCTTCGGTTTTCGGAAACTGGTTCCAGTACCAGTTCAGCAGGTAAAGGCTCAACTGCGAGTTGGGATTGTCGCGGATTTGCTGGGCTACTTTTTGGATTTGCTCCTGTTTCAGGCGTTTTTCTTCCCGCGCTACCTGACCGGCCACGGCGGTATCGCTGCCCGAACGCTGGCGGCCGTTGTACAAATCCATCAGCTTATCGCGGTAAGGTCGGTCGACTTCGTTCTGAAATTTCAGCCAGCTATCGGTCAGTGGAGAGCCTTTGATTTCCGATTCACGGAAGGCGTCACGCGTTCCGGCCAGCGTCAGATCACCGTCCCAGATAAACTGCACCTGCCCCGGCAAACCGGCGGCCACCACGTTGTAAAAATCCACTTCGGGAATGCTGCGGCTGAACGAAAACCGCCCCTCTGTGGCCCGGGTCGAATCCACAATGACCGGACGGCTGTTGGAATTGTCGGTCTTTTTCAGGTAAATCATCGTGTTGCCCAGCCCACTGACATTGCCCTCCAGCCGGACATTTTTTTGCGCCTGAACCGACAAAGTAAAGCCCAGACCCGCCAGCCATACAAGAATAGATAAGCGATTTTTCATACTGAAATGGTGTGACTAATTAGGTATACCGAATACTAAAACGTTTTGATTACCAAGCTTTAACCGGTTATCTTACGAGTAAATAACCCGAAAACAACCGTTCTGTTCGGGTTTTCTTTTTGGCAATTGCCGGTAAACTTATCCTCTGGCGAATTCAAATCAAAACCATCTCTTTTTAACCTTTACCTGCATTACTTTATGGATACGCTCTCCTCTTCCGTACCCATTGACTCGCTTCCGGCCCCCGAAACGGCCCAGCCTGTCGCCAAGGCCGACCGCATTCAGACCATCGACCTGATTCGGGGTTTCGCGCTGCTCGGGATTCTGATGATGAACATTCCGTATTTCGGTTTGTCGCACACGGCCATTCCCCGGTTTTTTACGGCCCCGCCCGAATCCGCCGATTTCCGGACGTTTATGACGGTTTCGGTGGTGTTTGAAGGAACCATGCGGGCATTGTTTTCGATGTTGTTCGGAGCGGGCATGTTGCTTTTTATGGCCAAAAAAGACACGCTGGCCGACGGCTACGGCATGGCCGACTACTATTACCGGCGGCTTTTCTGGTTGATCCTGTTCGGCGTTTTCAATGCCTTCGTGCTGCTCTGGCCCGGTGATATTCTTTACACCTACGGCGTCTGCGGATTGTTCCTGTTTCCGTTCCGGAAACTGCGCCCCCGCACCTACCTGCTGATTGCCTTTTTCTGCGTAGCGGTTTTGGGCGTAAAAGGGTTTTTCAGCGCGATGGAAACCAAAGAAAAGCGCGAGGGTTACCTAAAAGCCGTCCAGTTGGAGAACCAAAAAAAACCGCTGACCGACGAGCTAAAAAAGGCCAAAGAAGCCTGGTTAAAGCTGGAGAAAAACGTCAAATACGATAAAAAGAAAGAAGAAGAGATCAATAAGACCATGCGGAGCGATTACGGCACCATCTTTGCCAATTACCTGCCGCTCAATACCAAGTTCGAATCAACGAAATTTTATCAAAACCTGATGTGGGACGCCTGGGCGCTGATGTTTCTGGGCATGGCGCTGTTCAAATGGGGCTTCTTTTCCAACCAGCGATCGACGCGAACGTACCTGATTACGTTACTGGCCGGCTACGGGATTGGTCTGACGTTGGGCTGGTTTGCGTTTCAGGACGGTTTGGCCTGGTTTACCAATCCGGGCAAAACGCTGGATCAGGATTCGTTTCCTTTTCAAGCGTTTTACCACCTCCGCCGGGCCGCCACCGCGATTGGTCATGCGAGCCTGCTGCTGCTGATTTACCGTTCGGGCGTGGTGGCCTGGCTAATGAAAGCGCTGGCGAACGTCGGGCAGATGGCGTTTACCAACTACCTGATGCAGAGCATCATCTGTACCTTGATTTTCTACGGTTACGGCTTGAGCTACTTCGGTAAGCTGGCCTACCACGAACTCTACTACGTCGTAGCCGGGATTTGGCTGTTCCAGATCGTGTTCTCGGCCGTCTGGCTCCGGTTTTTCCGCTTCGGCCCCTTCGAATGGCTCTGGCGCTCGCTCACCTACTGGAAACCGATGAGAATTAAGAGTTAAGAATGAAGAGTTAAGAGTTGGCTCCGCCACTTTCCAGGAAAGTGGCGGAGCCAACTCTTAACTCTTCATTCTTAACTCTTAATTCCTCACATTGCGCCCAGCTCTTTCAGGATCGATTCCGTGATTTCCCGACGGCCGGGGACAAACGTATCGGGGACGGGGCGGGGACTTTCGATGTTCGTGGCGAAGTAATACACTTTGTCGCCTTTCTCGACGTAGCCCACAAACCAGCCAATGTTTGGGTTGGCCGAACCACCCGCCCAGCCGGTTTTGCCGTACAGGTTGGCATCGCCTTTGGCTTCAATGAACATGATTTTTTTCAGGACCGCCAGGTTCTGCTTCGAGAAAGGCACCTTGCCGTCGTGAACCCGGCGCAGGAAATCAATTTGTTCTTCCTGTGAAATGCCGGATTTACCTTCCAGCCAGAATTTGTCCAGGTTATCGGCGTTGATATCCATCCGGCCGTAGCCAGCTTTATCGACCCATTCCCGCATCCGTTTCAGGCCTACCTTCCGGGCTACGGCCTGGTAGCAGGGCACGCAGGAGACTTTGAAGGCGGTTTCGAGGGTGTTGTCGCGGTTCCAGGCATCGATCTCACGCCGGACGCTATCCCACTTCATGAGGGTATTTTCGTCCTTCAACACGCCGGTTTCCAGCCCGATCAGCGTGTTGATAATCTTGTAGGTCGAAGCGGGCAGAAACCGCTGGCGGGTGCGCTCGAACTGGTAGGCCGTATAGTGATCGCGCTGCGGATCATAAAACAGAAACGATCCTTTCAGTTTTTTTTCGGCGAAAAACCGCTCAAAATCCGGCCGTTCCGTGATGGAAGCCGGGCGGTAGCTCATCAGGAGGAATCCCGCCAGTACGGCCCACAATTGCATGGCAATAACAGTTACGGTTTGAATGAAATAGACTGGATTTTGGCAAACTTCCCGGCCCCGCCCTTTTCACCCAGCGCCGGTTCGAAACCGATTTGCAGGATGGTTCCTTTCCAGGTCGGCAGTTTCGTCATATCAATTTCATAGGTACGGTATTGGCCGTCGCCCGTAATGGGAATATCGACCAGGTTGGCCGGAAGGAACTCCGGATCACCCGGAACCCGCCACCGAAGCCGGGCCTGGGTCGCGTCGGTTTTGAAAGCAGCCCGAATGTATAATTTCGGCACGTCTTCGGCCTGCCACATATCGTTCGGTCCGGCCATCAGGAAGCTTCCCTTGTCGAGCGGAATGTCCAGTTCATTCCGGATCGGCCAGCCGCGATCCTCTCCCTGGTAATACCACCACGCCTGACGATCGGCCACGAAGCGATAATCGGGCTTGCCCTGCGGGCGCGGTTGTTCGTAAATGTATTTCCGAATATCACTGAGCGAACCCAAAATCAGCGTATAGTCGTACTGAAACTGGATGTTGTGATCAATCACTTCGTAGCTCGAAGGCGTGATGTAGCCCGTCGTAAAGTCGAATTCGCCACCGGTGGGCGACGTTCCGAACGTTCCGCCAATGAAGTAATAATGGTTGGGCTTATAAACAGCCAGGCCCCAATCCGAACTGTTGACCATCGCCATCCAGTTTTCGGGCGATACCATGACCTTACCACCGAAAATTTCGTTGACCGTCTGGCTACTGGCCCGGGTCAATGCATCATTCGTAAAGGGTTTCGTGCCGGTGTAGGAGACAATCGTGCGGTAGGGTGCGTTCAGGAAAATAGCCGGTAGCTCCTGTGGTTTGGCCGAATACTGCTTGGTGTCCGAGCGGTTGTTGTTCAGCCGGTGGCGCACCTTGACGGTATTGCGGTCGAGTGTAATCCAGGTTTCGATCGTACACTCCGCCGGAATGTTGTCATTAGGCCAGAGCATCGGAGCGGTTTTTACGTAAATCTCCCGCCCGTCGTTGCGCGATTCCAGCACCTTGGAGCGGTTTCCATACACATCACCCGACATAATGGGGTTCCAGCCCAGGTCTTTCCACTCCGGGTGCGGTTGTTGTCCATTCGGCGCGAAGGGCGTCGGGCCGGAGTAAAACGATGCCTGAATTTGCCGCCCCGAATCCCAGTTGTTGACCAGGTTTTGCCCATTGGCCGACGATGCCAGATACGTGATGGCTCCGCCCATGTTCAGATCGACGCTCAGCCGAATAAACCCGTTGTCAATGTAAGAAGGCTTGGCCGGTGGATTCGGCAAACCGGTGATGGGCGATGTCCCGGGGCCGCCCGATCCGGGATTATTCGGAGAACCGGGCGTGCCGGTATTCGAGCCATTACCGGTTTGATTGGAGGGCGCCCGCCAGACGCGTTCCTCGTATTTGTAACAGCCTGCCAACGTCAGACCAACCACCCAAACCAAAATCCATGCTTGTCGACGTCTCATCATATTCATCGGTTGTATTGGGTACTTGTTGTTTTTCCGGTCACGAAATTCTCCTTCTGACAAAACGCCAAAATCGGGATAAGTTTACAAAATAATGCCTTTAATGTTTAACTTGCTGCCTATTTAAACCAAAAGCCTTGCACAAATGGGTCTTAAAAGCTTGATTCCCAACCCGATAAAAACCGCTCTCAAAAACATCATTCCGATTTCGGTGATCGATCAATTGGAGATCATTACCGGCGAACGGGATGCGCTGACGCCCCCGTCCCGGATGATTTTTATTGGAGATGGCGATTTCAAGAAAGTTGGAAAACTGACCATTGATCGCATGCGGGACATCGGGAGCCTCAAACCGACCGACCGCGTTCTGGATGTAGGCAGTGGGATCGGACGGCTGGCGGTTCCGTTGACGGAGTACCTGAAAGCGCCCGGTGGTTACGATGGCATCGAGATTGTCAAAGAAGGGGTCGACTGGTGCAACAAGGAGATTCGGAAGCGGTTTCCGAACTTCAACTTTCATCACCTGAACGTTTATAATAAGATGTACAACCCGAACGGGACCATGCAGGGTCATGAGCTGCGGTTTCCGTTCGAAGGGTCTACTTTTGATTATGTCATTCTGAACTCGGTTTTTACCCACATGCTCGAAGCCGATTTTGAGCGGTACCTGGCCGAAATCGCGCGGGTGCTAAAAAAAGGTGCGCGGGGGTATATCACCATGTTTCTGCTCAATGATGAATCCCGCCGGTTGAATGCCGAAGGCAAAAATAAGTACGAACGGCATCTGACACCGTTTACCGACCGCACAATGGTGTACCTCCAGGACCTTCCCGAAAGCATGATTGCCTTCGACGAAACCTACGCTCGTGAAGCGTTCGCGAAAGTCGGCCTGACGATCCGGGACATTAAGTTTGGGAACTGGTGCGGTCGTGCGAATACCGTTGATTATCAGGATTTGCTCTTCATTACGAAAAAATAGTTTTTTGTCGTTGCCTGCCGCATCCGGCGGGTGACGGCAAAAACATTTAAAAATTTTCTTCCGAATTTGTTGGCATCCACTAATTTTGTGGGATTTTTGACCATACCTAAACAGATTGGCTTCGAAAGCATCTAAAACGGTTCGCCCTGTGTCTGCGTTCCGGCCGCTCTGCCAACCTGTTTTCGCTTCGGGCCAGTACGTTTCAGGGGGTCAGGAATAGTGATTGTTTGTTGCATATCGTCAACATGCATTGTTCAATTCATTATTCATTATCTCCACTATAATGCCCAAAGACTCCTCCATTCGTTCGATTCTTATTATCGGTTCCGGCCCTATTGTCATCGGGCAGGCGTGTGAATTCGACTACGCCGGTTCTCAGGCAGCCCGTTCTCTGCGCGAAGAAGGCATCGAGGTAACACTGATTAACTCGAACCCGGCCACCATCATGACCGATCCCATTAATGCGGATTATGTCTATCTGAAACCGCTTGAGAAAAAATCGATCGTTGAGATTCTCAAAAAACACCAGGAAGAAGGTCATCCCATTGATGCGGTTTTGCCAACGATGGGTGGCCAAACCGCCCTGAACCTGGCCATTGAATGCGACAAAGCCGGTATCTGGACCAAATATGGTGTTCGGATTATCGGTGTGGACATTAAGGCCATCGAAACCACCGAAGACCGCGAGAAATTCCGGCTGAAAATGCTTGAACTCGGCGTTGGCGTCTGCAAAGGCCGTACGGCCCGCTCCTTCCTGGAAGGGAAAGAGATTGCACAGGAAATCGGTTTCCCGCTGGTCATCCGGCCGTCGTTTACACTGGGCGGCACCGGGGGCGGTTTTGTGGATAAACCGGAAGACTTCGACAAAGCCCTCAACAACGGTCTGCACGCTTCGCCCGTTCACGAGGTGTTGATCGAGCAGTCGGTCATGGGCTGGAAAGAATACGAACTGGAGTTGCTGCGCGACGGAGCCGGTAACTTCATCATCATCTGCTCCATCGAAAACTTCGACCCGATGGGCATCCACACGGGCGACAGCATCACGGTGGCCCCCGCCATGACGCTACCCGACACGCTCTACCAGCAAATGCGCGATCTGGCCATCAAAATGATGGACGGCATCGGTAAATTTGCGGGTGGTTGTAACGTGCAGTTCTCGGTCAATCCGGCCACCGACGATATCATTGCCATCGAGATCAACCCGCGCGTGAGCCGGTCGTCGGCCCTGGCGTCGAAAGCAACGGGCTACCCGATTGCCAAAATCGCGGCCAAAATGTCGATTGGGTACAATCTGGACGAACTGATCAACCCGATTACCGGCTCGACCTCGGCCTTCTTCGAACCAGCCATCGATTACGTGATCGTGAAAGTACCACGCTGGAACTTCGACAAATTCCCGGGAGCCGACCGCTCGCTGGGCCTGCAAATGAAGTCGGTCGGCGAAGCCATGGGCATCGGCCGCAATTTCCAGGAAGCGTTGCAGAAAGCCTGCCAGTCGCTCGAAATTCGGCGCAACGGTCTGGGTGCCGACGGCAAGGAACTCACCGATCAGGAAGCCATCAAACAAAGTCTGGCGCATCCGAGCTGGAACCGCCTGTTCCATATCTACGACGCCTTTAAGGCGGGTCTGTCGTTCAAAACCATCCAGAATCTGACAAAGATCGACAAATGGTTTTTGTACCAGATCGAAGAACTGGTCGAACTCGAACGCGAAATTCAGCAGTACGATCTGGAGGATGTTCCGCCCGCTTTGATTCTGAAAGCCAAGCAGAAAGGCTACGCCGACCGCCAGTTGGCGCACCTGCTGGGCGTGAAAGAAAGCAAGGTGTATAACTTCCGGCAGGAACACAACATCCGGCGTGTTTTCAAGTGCGTGGACACTTGTGCCGCCGAATTTGAAGCCCGGACGCCCTACTATTATTCAACCTTCAACAGCCCGCAACTGCCCGTCGAAGGGGCACAGGCTCCCGAAACCGGCGCATTCCCAGTGGGCGTCCTGGAGGGCAACGAATCGGTCGCCACCGAACGCCAGAAGGTGGTTATTCTGGGTTCAGGACCGAACCGGATTGGCCAAGGCATTGAGTTCGACTACTCCTGCGTTCACGGCGTCCTGGCCGCCAAAGAGGCTGGCTACGAGACCGTTATGATCAACTGTAATCCCGAAACCGTCTCGACCGACCCCGATATTGCCGACAAGCTGTACTTCGAACCGGTTTTCTGGGAACACGTTCACGCCATCATCATGCACGAAAAACCGGTGGGCGTTATTGTGCAGTTGGGTGGCCAAACGGCCCTGAAAATGGCCGAAAAACTGACGCGCTACGGCATCAAAATCATCGGAACGGATTTCGAATCGCTCGATTTGGCCGAAGACCGGGGCCGCTTCTCGGCGCTGCTGCGCGACCACAACATTCCGTATCCGAAATTCGGGACGGTGCGTGGGTCCGACGAAGCCGTCGAGCTGTCGCGCGAACTCGGTTTCCCGCTGCTGGTCCGGCCCAGCTACGTGTTGGGTGGTCAGAGCATGAAAATTGTCCTGAACGAGCAGGAACTGGAGCAGCACGTCGTCAAGATTCTGCACGATATTCCGGACAACAACATTCTGCTCGATCACTTCCTGGAAAATGCCATCGAAGCCGAAGCCGACGCGATTTGCGACGGCGAAGACGTCTACATCATCGGCATCATGGAGCACATCGAACCGGCTGGGATTCACTCCGGCGACTCCTACGCCGTGCTCCCAACCTTCGACCTGAGCGAAAACGTCGTCAAACAGATCGAAGCTCATACCCACACGATTGCCAGAGCGCTGAAAACCGTCGGGCTGATCAACATTCAGTTTGCGATCAAGGACGAGGTCGTGTATATCATCGAAGCCAATCCCCGGGCGTCGCGGACAGTACCGTTCATCTGCAAGGCGTACCAGGAACCGTACGTCAATTACGCAACGAAGGTGATGCTGGGTGACAAAAAAGTGAAGGATTTCGACTTCAAACCCGTGAAAAATGGCTATGCCATCAAAATTCCGGTGTTCTCGTTCAGCAAATTCCCAAACGTGAACAAGGAACTGGGGCCGGAAATGAAATCGACTGGTGAAGGCATTTACTTCATTGATGACCTTGAAGACGACTTTTTCCAGAAGGTCTATTCCGAGCGGAATCTGTACCTGAGTCGCTGAGCCGGTTTCTCGGAGAAGCGATTTTGATCCAAACGCAAGGTAATAAAGTGCCTTGCGTTTTTGTTTTCACGAAGAACAAAAAAAGATCATTCGTTGATGCCGAGAAATTGCTGATACCGCTCGGTAGCTTCGTCCAGCGCCCATTGCTGCGCCTTTGTGAGCGTTATAAACAGATTGATGTCCAGTTGCAAGTCGTTCTTTCGGATTTTTCGGCCCCAGGTCCCGACCACCCGCCCGTCGATAACGACTACCGGACTGAAAATACCATTCCCGGTTTTGGCGACCTGTTCGGCCGTCAGCCCGCCGAGCGGAGCACTGCGATCTTTGTAAGCCACCAGGTATTCGTCATAAACCGGCAACAGAAACGCCGTCGATTGGGTCTGATTTACCCGATCCGGCAGGGCTGATGGCATCCAGTACGTTTGTCCGTCGACCATCTTGGCGGTAAAATCCGATTTGACCAGTTCGATACCGGTTTTGACCTCGGCCAGTGTCAGGCTCGACCACCAGCTAAAATCGGCCAGCGTAGCCGGGCCGTGGCTGGAAAAATAGCGCCGGGTGAGTTCGGCCAGGGCTTCGTCGCGGGTTAGCGTTTTCGTGCGGGGAACCCATTCGTCGAGCAAGGCAAATGTAAATTCGTTATCGCAACGGGGGCCGTGGCAAATCAGCCGGTCGTAGGAAGCCCGGCCCAGCAAAATGCCCAGGCGGTTTTCGTGCGTCGGGATGCCCGCCTGATCCAGCACTTGTTTCAACTCACTGCGTTTCAATCGTTTCCTACCTTCCAGCGCGTTTGTCATCACCCGATAGCAGGTTGAAATCACGGTTTCTTCCAACTCGTGCTTCCGCAAATAATTGGTGTACAAAGCCTGCGAGCGGGGGTGAATCAGTTCCAGCAACCAGTGAATGTCGGTTGCTGCCACGAAATGCAGCGTGCCCCGCATCGGCCAGGTCCGGATCACAGTCCGGTCGGCAATGGCTTGTTCGACAGACGCATCGGTACTGCCGGGCAACCGGTTTCCGAGCGCCCACTTACTGGCCGCGTGCTCCTGCGCCTGCACCGCGCCGAACCAGGCCACCATCCCGGCGGGTGTTGCCAGTGTTGTCTGCGTCAGTTGCTGGCTTTGCAGCCGGTAGCGGATCAGGTCGGAAACCGTCATTTTTCCAGGAATAAAGAGAAAGCGGGGGAAAGTTATTCGTTTATTGCTTGTCTTCATTCTTTTCGTAGAAATCTACTTCATTAAAAAATAAAAACCGGAATCGGTCATGAACGACGCTACCGTCAGTTGAGTTTTTCCGGAGAGTACGGGTGCCATGTTGCGTTTGTTTTTTGGTTCGTACAAAGAAACGACCGACCTGTGACAACCCTGT
Source organism: Larkinella sp. VNQ87 (assembly GCF_049445795.1). Lineage (NCBI taxonomy): Bacteria > Pseudomonadati > Bacteroidota > Cytophagia > Cytophagales > Spirosomataceae > Larkinella > Larkinella sp. VNQ87. Next base: position 90,123 of record NZ_JBMSDT010000006.1, on the reverse strand, counting down.
GTCAGCAGCCAAAACCGTTTTATTGGATAATCTGAAAAATTATACCGTATATTTTTCAGCAGAACGCATAGCTTTGTCCTCATGTCCTCACAACGTACTCAGGAACAAGTGTCTGCAACGCTGGCATCTGACCTTGATTTAGACGCTTATTGCCAGCGCATCGGCTACACCGGAGCGCGTACGCCAACGCTTGAAACGCTTCGGAGCCTCCAGCGACTGCATACGGCCACCATCCCGTTCGAAAACCTGAATCCCCTCCTTCGTCTTCCGGTTTTGCTCGATTTGGCGACACTTCAGCAAAAAATGGTGCATCAGGGCCGGGGTGGCTATTGTTTCGAACAAAACCGCTTGTTTAGTCAGGTGTTACAAGCGCTGGGCTTTCGGGTGCGGGAACTGGCGGCCCGCGTGCTCTGGAATGTAGCGGAAGGCGAGATGAAACCGATCACGCACATGCTGCTGCAAGTAGCAATCGTTCAGGAATGGTATATCACCGATGTGGGCTTTGGCGGTTTATCGCCTACGGGACCGATAAAACTTGACCTGAATACCGTACAGACAACTCCGCACGAACCGTTCCGGCTGATCGAAGCCCGCGACGAACTGGAATTGCAGGCTTTCGTAAAGGATGAATGGCGGTCCCTGTACCGTTTTACCCTGCGTGAGCACCATTTGCCTGATTATGAAATGTTTAGCTGGTATTTGTGCACGTACCCTAATAACTATTTTCAGACGAGCCTGGCGGCTGCCCTGTCGATCCCCGACCAGCGGTATGGCCTTCGCAATACGGTTTTGACTACGCATTATCTGGGGGGAGAATCGGAACAGCGCGAACTTCGCAGCGTGGCCGAGGTTCGCGCCGTTCTGGAAACTATCTTCCGATTAACCCTTCCGGAGGTTTCGTATTTTGATGCTACGCTTCAACGGATTATCGACGAAGCCTCTGAAGCGAAAAGAACGACTCCGTAACATCAGATGACGGAAAAGCGAAAGGAGTTGTCGTGTCCATTCCAGCGGAATTATAAGATAATTTTGCTCCGAATGGCCGTGTGTCGTACTTTAATGGCCTACTATTTAACACCTATCCATGACTATTGAGCGCGTTTTTCAGAACAACGAGAAGTGGATTGCCGATAAACTGGCGATTGATGAAAACTACTTCAAGAACTTATCGAAGGGCCAAAGCCCTGAATTTCTGTACATTGGCTGCTCCGACAGCCGCGTGACGGCCGAAGATATCATGGGCGTTCAGCCCGGTGACGTGTTCGTGCACCGCAACATTGCCAACCTGGTCAACAACGTCGATTTGAACGTTATGTCGGTCCTGAATTATGCAGTCCGGCATTTGAAGGTCAACCATGTGGTCGTATGCGGGCATTACAACTGCGGGGGCGTCAAAGCGGCCATGCAGGCCGTCGACATGGGCATTCTGAACCCGTGGCTGCGGAACATCCGGGATGTATACCGGCTGCACAAAGAGGAACTGAACGCGATTGCGGACCTGGATGCGCGGTACAACCGGCTGGTCGAGTTGAACGTCGAAGAACAGTGCTTTAACCTGATCAAAACGGCGGCTATTCAGGAAGCTTTCCGCGATCGGGGTCTTAAAGTACACGGCTGGGTGTTCGACATCTCTACCGGGCGGCTGATCGATCTGAAAATCGATTTCGACAAGAAGCTGGAAGCCGTTCGGGAGATTTACAACCTGTACGCCGAAGAAGTACACTAAAAATCGAATTCTCTGTAACCCCCTGTTTTCGATTCTGGTTTTCCTAGCGAAGGCAGGAGGTTACAATGAACCATGCGGAACGAGCCGAAACCGGTAGCGTAAGGCCATGCTTTGCGTAAGAATATCCGGTAAGGGTTCTTGTTGCTGCTCAGCAGCCGGTTTAACCCAATCCGACCATGCCGTTGATTCTTGCGGACGTTTGGGTAATTTTAGTTGAAAATCGACCGTATAATTGCGAACAAATACGCGCAGTTGCCATTTGTTGACTTCAAGCGGTGTTGTCCCCCACGGCAGAATCATCCAATTCCCTTCTTCTCGGACGTGCATAGGCTGGAGCGATTCGAAATCCTGACCAATATATTGGAATTCTACCAGCGAGTCGATGGCTGCGCCGTTCAGGTATGATTTAGTGAAGCGCACCTCCACATCCAGCTCCGGCCGATGATCCGGATAATTGAGCGTTTTGGGCTGATCCTCCGACCAGATCAGGTAGACCACAACCCAGCCAATAAGGGCTGCGCCATCAAAAATCTGGAGATAACGCAGATACGTACCCGTAACAAACCGCTGGGCCAGCCACCAGACCAGAAAAAACCCAAAAAAAGAGATCAGAAAACCAAACCAGGTTCCGAAGTACGCGACTCCCAGACTGCCCTCGCCCGACCCTTTATGCATCGAAAAAAAGACACCCGCAAAAACAAAGAAAAACAGCGGGGCTATGCACAGGCTGGTAATGAATAAGGTGAGAAATCGTTCCATAATTCCCAAAGTAAAGAATTGGTTATCGGGCATTTAAGCGGGAATGAACTGCAAGTCGGATCGAATAAATAACCGGGCGAAAAAAAATAATACCTCACAAAACGCTGGTCTGGCCGAATTGACGGACTTAGGAGTCTGAATCCGGAACGTCCAACCATTCCGGCTGGATATTATGCACGGTTTTTGATATAAAATAGTGGCATTACCAGACAAGATTATATTTTGCCAGGATTGCCTGGGAGCCGTTAAACCGTTCAATGGGGTTAGTATGAAATTTATAAAGTGCATCGCTTTTGTATTCCCGTTCTTCATTCTGCTGGTTACTGCCCAGGCGAATCCAATCCGGTTCAAATACTTGACAACCGACGATGGTCTTTCCCAAAGCAACGTCACGTGCATATTGCAAGACAAGCGGGGCTTCATGTGGTTTGGTACGCAGGATGGCCTCAACCGCTTCGATGGGTATACGTTTACCGTATATCGGAATGATCCACGAAAAAGCAGGAGCCTGAGTCATAATTTCATTCTGGCCTTGTACGAAGACCGAAAAGGCCGTATCTGGGTGGGTACTGAAGATGGCGGATTGAGCCGGTTCGATTCGGAAACGAACTCTTTTACCAATTACCAGCACACCGAAACCGGTAGCGGTAGTCTGAGTTTCAACCGGGTCAAGAGCTTGACGGAAGACCGGCAGGGACATTTGTGGATTGGTACGGAAGGCGGAGGACTCAACCGCTTCGATCCGGAACGGGAAGTATTTATAGCCTACCGTCATGATCCGGCAAAACCGGGTAGCCTGAGCAGCGATGTGATTAACGACGTGCTGGTGGATGCGCAGGGGCGGGTTTGGGTGGCCACGGCAACCAGCGGGCTGGACGTGCTGGACCAGGTTACGAACACGTTCCGACATTTTACCCACAAGACTGCCGACCCAGCTTCCTTGAGTAACAACCAACTGACGGCCCTTTTGGAAGATTCGCAACACCAGCTTTGGATCGCAACGGAAGGCGGGGGCTTAAACCGACTGAATCCCGATGAACAAACGTTTACCCATTACCGTCATAACCCACGGAATGCCAACACCATCGGCCACGATGATGTCATCTCGCTGGAAGAAGATCAGGCCGGAAACCTGTGGATTGGCACCCGCAACGGGGGAATCAGCGTCCTAAACAAAGTTCGTACCGGTGTAAGCCGGTATTTACACGACGAAAACAACCCGCAGGGCCTGAATAACGGATCGATTTATGCGATTTGCCGGGACCGGCAGGGCAATATGTGGGTGGGAACCTACAGCGGAGGAATTAATTTTTATGATCGGCAACCACCGAAATTTGCCCTGTACCGGAAAGAAAAGAACAACCCCAACAGCCTGGCCAATAACAATGTCCTGTCGGTCCTGGAAGATTACCAGGGACGGATCTGGCTGGGAACGGACGGGGGCGGTCTGAATTGCCTGGATCGAAGCACCAATCGGTTCATAAGCTACCGGTACCGCCCCGGTGATGCGCGCAGCCTGGGCAGCGATTTTGTGATGTGCGTATACGAAGACCGTGACCATAACCTTTGGACCGGTAACTTCAAAGGCGGTTTAAGTCTATGGCAACCGGCGACGGAAACGTTTTCCAATTTTTCCAAAACCAACGATGCCCGGGGAATCAGTCACGAAACCATTTGTGCGATCGTGGAAGACCGGGAGGGCTACCTCTGGCTGGGCACGCTCGGGGCCGGTATCAGTCGCTACGACCGCAAAACCGGCCTGTTTACGCATTACCGGCCAAACCCGAACCAGCCCGGCAACCTCACCCACGGCACTATTCGTGCCCTCTACTGCGACCGTCAGGGCACACTGTGGATCGGTACAGAAGGGGGCGGTTTGCATCGGTATGACCACAAAACCGGCCTGTTTACGGTGTACAAGTACAATCGGAACCGACCCGGTAGCCTCAGCAACAACCTGGTCAATCAGATCTTTGAGGATCGGAATGGAACATTGTGGGTCGGAACCGACAGCGGGCTGAACCGATTCGATGCTCAAAAACAAGTGTTCACCATTTACCGCCAGCCCGAGGGTCTACCCAACGATGTGATTCAGGGTATTGCAGAAGACAACCATAAAAACCTGTGGATCAGCACAAATAAAGGACTTTGTTACTTTAATCCACGAACGAAACAATTCCGGGTCTATGGGGTCAGCGATGGGTTACAGGGCAATTCATTCAACCGCCAGTCGGTATTCGCCAGTCCGCAGAGTGGACTGTGGTTTGGCGGAACCAACGGGTTGAACCGCTTTTATCCGGACAGCCTGCGCGACAACCCCACCGTTCCGCCGGTTTTTATTACGGATTTTCAACTTTTCAACCAACCGGTCGTGATCGGCGCATCAGATTCGCCCCTGCGGAAAAGCATCAGCGAAACCGACGAGTTGACGCTGGACTACCGGCAGTCGATGATTACGTTAAAGTTTGCCGCGTTGAATTATTCACTGCCGGAGAAAAACCAGTATGCCTACAAGCTGGACGGTTTTGACCGGAACTGGATTTATGCGGGGCAGACCCGAACTGCCACGTATACCAACCTCGACCCGGGGGAGTATGTGTTCCGCGTGAAAGCCTCCAACAATGACGGCGTCTGGAACGAACGGGGCACCTCCCTGCGCATCATCATTACGCCCCCCTACTGGCAGACCTGGTGGTTCCGAACGGCACTCGGGCTGCTGATTTTGCTGGTGATTTACGGATTATACCGCTTCCGGATCAAAGCAATCGAAGCACAGAAAAACGCGCTGGAAGAGCTGGTTGGCGAACGGACGGCCGAGGTGCTGGTTCAAAAAGAGGAATTGCAGAGCCAGTCGGAGCACTTGCAGGCACTGTTTGAGGAAATTCACGAACAACGTGCACAGGAACAACTGGCCCGGGAGGAAGCCGAAAAAGCCAACCAGGCCAAAAGTATCTTTCTGGCTACGATGAGCCACGAAATCCGGACACCCATGAATGGCGTGCTGGGGATGACGTATTTGTTGCAGGAAACCGAACTCACCGAAGAACAGCACGAATACGTCGATACGATTCACCAGTGCGGCACCAACCTGCTGGGCGTCATCAACGATATTCTGGATTTTTCAAAGATCGAATCCGGCAGTCTGGAGTTGGAACAGCAGGATGTAGATTTACGGCATTGCGTGGAAGACGTACTTGACCTGTTTGCCAGCAAAGCCGCTCAGATGGAACTGGATCTGCTCTACGAAATTGAACACCCGGTCCCGACGCAAATCATCGGCGATGCGTTGCGGCTCCGGCAGATTCTAATCAACCTGGTCGGGAATGCCATCAAATTTACCGAACGGGGCGAAGTATTTGTCAGCATCGGCGTCCACCAGAAGCTCAGTGAACAGGAATTGGAACTGGAATTTCGGGTGCGGGATACAGGCATCGGCATTCCGGAAGACAAGCTGCAACGGCTTTTCAAGGCCTTCTCGCAGGTCGATTCGTCGATGACCCGCAAATATGGCGGTTCAGGCCTGGGGCTGGCCATCAGCGAACGGCTGGTCAAACTCATGGGCGGCTCCATATGGGTCGATAGCCGGGAAGGAATGGGAACGACGTTCAGCTTTACCATCCGGTGTGCAGTCAGCCAGCAGGCCCAGCGACAGTACATTTTCTTCAATACCGGCGAAAACGAAGGGAAACGAATTTTGCTCGTCGACGACAATGCCACCAACCTGACCATTTTGAAATCCTATTTTGAAGAATGGAAGCTGGTCGTGGTGACGGCTTCATCGGGCAAGCAGGCGCTGAGTATGATGACACACGAATCGCCCTTTCATCTGGTCGTTACCGACATGCAGATGCCCGAAATGAACGGCGTTCAACTGGCGCGGGTGATCCGGAGCCGGAACCTGCCCGTACCGATTATTCTGCTCAGTTCCGTTGGGGAAGAAACCCGTAAAGCCTACCCGGAGCTTTTCTCCGCGGTGTTGACCAAGCCCGTCAAGCAGCAACAACTGTTCGATGTGGTGCAGAAACAGTTGAAACAGTCGGGCGATCCGCAATCGCCTGCGGCCAAAACCGGTCACCGTTCGCTTTCGGATACCTTCGCGAAGGAGTACCCGTTGCAGATTCTGATTGCCGAAGACTATCCGGCCAACCAGCGGCTGGCGCTGAATATTCTCGGCAAACTGGGCTATCAGCCCCATCTGGCCCAAAACGGACGCGAAGTGCTCGATCTGGTGCAACGCCGGTTTTACGATGTGATCCTGATGGATGTGCAGATGCCCGAAATGAACGGCCTGGAAGCGACCGGGTGTATCCGGCAGCAAGCCGGTCCGCAACCGATCATTATTGCCATGACCGCCAACGCCATGGCCGACGACCGCGAAGAGTGCCTGCGTGCCGGGATGGACGATTACATTGCCAAACCCATCGTGGTGGAAGAGTTGAAAAACGCCTTGCAACAGGCTGCCCTCCAACGTCAGGCTCCGACATCTCCCGAAGCCTGACCACCAACGGCTGCAACCCACAAGCCTGAAAGGCTTGCCCGTGGATAACCCCGGGTGCAACCCGGGGCGAGTGCAGGGTGATGGGCTGCTCCGGCATCGCCAGGCTATCCTCCCCCATCCAGTATCCCGTCCTCGCGCCCCGTCTGACGATCCGCCCGCCCACCCGCCCCGGGTTGCACCCGGGGTTATCCACGGGCAGGCCCGCCGGGCCTGGGGCGGGGTAATGAGCTCCCATCCAGCATCCAGCCCGCACCCGGGGTTATCCACAGTCTGGTCCTGCGGATCTGGAGTGTCCGGATATCAATCAGGTTTTTCGTTTTTTCTTTTTGGCGGAGGGAAACAGCACGTTGTTCAGGATCAGCCGATAGCCGGGCGAGTTGGGGTGCAGGTTCAGGTCGGTGGCCATCCGCCAGCCGCCCCCCCGGGTGCCTTCGGGATCGTGGCCGCCGTAGAAGGTCCACTGGCCCATACCCACTTCGCCGTAGATGTACCGGTCGGAGGAAGGGCTGGTACCCATCACGAGCACATTCGGTTTGACGGTACTTTTGCGGAAAGCCGTCGTCTGGCCGTGAAACTCCTTAATGTTCGACTCGTGGTTTTGGACCAGCATGGCCGGAATCATGTCCCATTTAGCCGAAAAGTTGAACAAACTGAAATAGCCCGAAGGCTGATCCCAGCCGCCAAACCGTCCTGCTGAACTATTGATGTCGGAAAACGCCATGCCGCCGTAGCCATTGTCAAGCTCCAGCGTGAAGTTGTGAAAGGCAACGGTTTTGTCGAAATCGAGTTTCGACTGCGCATTCGGATCGACACCATCGCCGTCGTAGGTGCTGCCGACAATATCGACGCCCTCGGCGGCCAGCGCAATGTCGAAGGTTTCGGCCCCCGAACACATCGCGAACAGGTATCCGCCCCCGGCGCAGAAATCCCGGATTTTTTTAGCCACCGCCAGTTTCATCTGCGATACTTTCGGGAAGTTGAATTTTTTGGCAATGTCTTCCTGGGCTTTCACATCTTCAGTCGACATCCGGCGGGTATTCCGGCCATATTGTCCCGTAAAATCCTCGTGGTGCAGGTGCAGCCAGTCGTATTTGACCAAATCGCCTTTCAGAATTTCTTCGTCGTAAACCACCTCGAACGGAATCTCGGCGTATTTCAGCACCAGCAAAACCGCATCGGTATTCTCAAATTCAGACGGGCTGACCTTGATCGGTGAGTAGACTACAATCTTGGCCGCCGACACCAGCTTGACGGACGCCATGTTCAGATCGGGATTGGCAATCTGCTGCTGAATGGTATTGGCTTCGGCATCCGAGATGATGTCGAACGAAATGCCCCGCACCCGGCACTCGGTTTCGACCGTCGGACTGTGTTTGATCAGAAAGCTGCCGCCCCGGTAGTTCAGCAGCCAATCGACCTCCAGCCCGGCTTTCAGTACAAAGTAGGCAATCCCGTAGGATTTAAGGTGGTTTTTCTGGCGGTCGTCCATCGGAATCAGGATGGAGTTGGCACGGGCGGCTATCGACAGAAGGAGCAGCAGGAGCGTGAGAGATCGTTTCATAACGGAATGGTTTTCCTGGAAAGGGCGGAACGTAAAAAACTCACTGTCTTTCAGATACCTAAGTTACTTTAAGTTTGTTCAAAAACCGTCACGCAACTGATTAATTTCTGCCGGAAATCTATTGAATGAGACGTCCCGCCGGTTGGGATTCGTGGGCTAAAACCGGCACTGGTTGGTTGAAGACCGCCCGTTGTTGATTGTCAATAGCTTCGGGCGGTTTTTGTGCGGAGTTTTGAAGCATGAAAACGATCACCATTACCAACTGGATTCTGATCGGGCTATACGGCCTGCTGGTTGTTTATACCCTGATGAACGTAAACCGTTCGGGCAACGATGCGGCCGGTCGGGGCATGGAAACGGGCTTTGCCTTTCTCGGCGCTTTTATTCTGGCGGCCCTTTTCGGATTGAACCTTCTCCCCTATCGGGCGCTCAAAATCATCATTCTGATCGTTCTGGCGCTGCCCTTGCTGATCATCGTCTACAATATCATCAGCAACTACTTCACCATGCAGGAGCAAAACCGGGCGGAGGAAGCCCGCAGCAATGGCTCCTTCTTTTTTGACGACCAGCCGCGCCGGGAAATCGCGGCTGCCATTGCCACTTCCGATACCATTCGGCTTCAGGCGCTTCTTCAGAAACCGGTTCCGCAACTGAACGAATGCGGCTATCAGAACACGACGCTGCTCGATTTTGCCGCCCAGAAAGCCGTCGAAGTCAATGCCTCGACGTCCAGTCTGCGGTGTATGGAAATGCTGCTGGAGAAGGGCGCGACCATTCAGGGACCAGATTCGGTGCATACGCCCACCCATATTTTGATCTGTCAAACCGGGTCTGTGGCGTTGCTGGAGTGGTTTTTGAAAAAAGGAGCCGACCCCAATGCTCAGGCCTACGAGTCGAGTCCGATTCTGTTCGAGGTGATGCAATATGATAAAGACCGACTGGAAAAAGTGAAACTACTGCTGAACTACGGTGCCGACCCGGATGCCCTGTCAGCCAGCACTGGCTACGCCATCAAACCGTTGTATACTCCGCTGATGTACGCAGCCTTCGAACAATTGTGGGATGTCTGTCATCTTCTGCTGGAACGGGGCGCTGATCCCGACTATCGCACCCCGCAGGGCGATGACCTGCCGAAAGTCATGAAAATGCACGAGGAGTTGTACGCCGATGTCAATGATATCCCTGCGACGTTTACATCATTTAAAAACTACCTGGAAACAAATTCAGCCGGAAAATTATGATGCAGAGTCTGATTCTGAGCGGGCTGCTCGGACTGTCCATCTTTGGTTATCGAATGGATACGATGCAACAAAATGCGATTGGCCCGGCCCTATCGGGGAAAGATTCGGTCGTCCGAACGGTGACAGGCTTCCTGAGCTGGTATAAAAGCCATGCTGATTCGATCAGCCGAATTATCCTGGTCGACCAGAAACCGGGTAAAAATTACGCGGTAAATTTCAAAAACGGCGAGAAATACCTGACTTACCTCCGTAGCAGCCAGCGACTGACCGACCGGTACCTGAACGAATGGCGGCTTTATTTTCGGGAACGACAACAGGGCTTTCAGCTCAGCCCGCAGAACGAAGGGCCACCGACCGGTTTTGAATACGATCTGGTGTTGCTTAGCCAGGAAGTCGATACACAACTGGCTTCATTGAACAAGCTAAAAATTGAAAAAGTGACGGTTCGAAAAGACCGGGCCAGCGTTGAAGTTGACTTGCTGGCAAATTATGAATTCAGGCTTGTACGCCAAAACGGCGTCTGGCGAATTGATGAAATTTTGAATCTGAGTGCTGAATAAATAGGGTTATTGTAGGGATAGGATCACAAAAAAACGGGCCTATTGAGCCCGGTTTTTGTATAATCGGTGGGTGATGTTACGAATGATACGGATGCTGGTCGGGTCGGGCCTCGTAATACCGCTGGCCCTTGGGCATCACGATCCACAAAACGATGTAGATCAGAACGATGGGAATAGGGTTCGGGATAATGAGCGTCAATACGAAGAAAAGACGAACCCAAACTTTATCGATACCGAAATATTCGGCCAGTCCGGCGGCTACGCCCCCTAACATGGATTCGGACGGAATGCGGTGCAACTGTTTCGTTGTCATGGCTTTATTAGTTTAGTTGTTTACTGTTTCTGTTATTTCTACTGCGATTGTTGATTCAAAGGTACTAGGTTATACCAAGTAGTCAATTCAGTTTGGGTTAAATGGATACGGGCTTCCATGACAGGACTAAAACCGGGATGGTTCAGGCCAGAATGGTGTCGGTGAGTTTGCTGATATCGTGACTAAGCTTCTGGATAAATTCCAGTTGTTCCTTCAGCGCCCGGTCGTCGAGGGGCAGGCTTTCCGGCTTGTCGGACGACACCGGTTCGGCGGTGGGTGGCCCGAGGGTGGTTTTCGCGGGTTTGGGGTCAAACCGCTTCAGGCTTTCGGTCAGGACCGTTAGCGAGCGCCGGACCGGTTTCAGCATATCGGGTGGGCAGACAACGGGGCGCTCCATTCCCAGCCGGGCCGACGTAATGGTGGCGATGTTGGACGATAAAATGTGGTTTAGCACCACAAATTCATGAATTTCGCTCCGGTGCCACTGTTTGCTCTGTGGCTCCGAGGTCATCCGTTGAAAAGCCGCCGAGAGGTTGGCCGAATTGACATATACCTCCTTCCGGGTCAGTTTGTAGTCGGTCAGGCTGAGCGGTTTTCCCGCCAGGCTGTCGGCCAGCATACGCAGGTAATTGCGGTTGGCTTCCAGCACACCGCGCAGCAAACCCTTGAGTTGTTGCGATTCCCAGCGCGGGAACAGGTAGCTGGCGGCAAAGGCGATGACGCAGCCAATCAGCGTATCGAGCACGCGTTCTTCGGCCAGGTTGAGGCCTCCCAACCCCAGAAACCGGAGTAAGATCAAAATGTAGGGCGTCATCAGAATGACCATGACGATGTAGTTGACCCGCTGGAAACTGTACGCGCCGATCATGAGCACGAGCATCACCCAGAATAAACCGGTCAGGCTCGGAATAAACATAAGCAGCCCCGCGCCGATCAGTCCGCCGATGACGGTGCCGATGATCCGTTCGTAATTGCGTTGTTTGGTCAGGCTGAACGCCGGTTTCAGGATCACCGAAACCGTCAACAAAATCCAGTAGCCGTGATGTCCGTAGGCAATCAGTTTGGCCACCACAAAACCGACCAGACAGGCAATCATGACCCGCAGCGAATGCCGGAAGATGGACGAACTGAGCGTCAGGCTATTCAGGATCAGTTTCGGGTCGATTTCCTGATGTGACACAAACCGGGCGTATTCGGTGACCCGGTTTGGTCCCGGTTTTTCGCTTTCGTCGTGGGGCGAATACGTGTGAATGTCGGAGAGCCGCTGGTTGAGGTTGCGGAGGCTGATCAGGATTTTTTTCAGGACGAAATTGCTGCCGTCTTTATCCTGTTTACCAATCTCATCAATGTTTACTTTCAGCCGTTCGAGGTGCCGCATCAGGTCGGTGCGGCTTTTGTAAGGTCGGTTTGACTGAATGGCCAGCCCGATGTAATCCAGTTCAACCGCCAGTTGCCGGATTAGCCGCGCGATTTCGTCCAGAATACCGGTTTTTCCAAACCGTTCCCGAATCGAGGCATAATCGTAATACATCGCCACGATCTGCTCGTACAGATCGACCACATCGCCGAAGGTCAGCACCAGCAACCGGCCCGTCCGGGTCGATTCTTTTAGGATCACCCGGGTTTTAAACAAGATTTCCCGCACGGCATCCTGTTTCTCGCTAACAAAGGTCTGCTGGGCCACCAGTTTCCGGTAATCCTCCTGCAAATCCGTCCGAACGCTATAAAATTCAGCCTTGATCGTCAGGAATTTGGCAATTTCGTGAATGCATTCCCCCAATGCCTGCTGAGCGGCCCGGTACGGCAGCAAACGCGAAAACGTAAGGCTAATAGCGATGTACCAGCACCCGCCCGCCAGCACCAGCGCGCCGTATTGCCAGATTTCGACCGGTTTGAGTTCGCGGTCCATCATCAAAATCATCGCCAGCAAGCCCGCTGTACCGATAGAGGTGGTCCGGTTGCCATATAGGGCAAACATGGAAAAGAAGAAGCTGAACAGGGCAATTTCCAGGCCCAGCAGCCAGGTATTCATCCGGACAAAACCGGTAATGAGCGACACCAGCACGACGAGCAGCAACCCAGCCAGCATGCCGTTTCGCCGGTGCGTGACGGGACCGGGGGCATCCGTAATGCTGACCCACAAAGCACCCAGCGAAATCGGCAGGCCGGTTTCGAAGTGCCCAAACTGGTAAAAGAGAACGGAAGGAATCAGGATGGCCAGCGTGATTCGCAAACCATCCGAGAAATGCTGACCCGAAAGAAAATACCGGACTTCCCGGATCTGTCTTTTCATGTTGGCAAGGTAGGCGGTATTACCCTTCCAACCAACTCATACCGGGAGAATGAGAACGAAAACCGAATGTGGCTTACCGGACGGCAATGGGATAGCCCGCCCGTTCGAGTTGCTGAACCCACTGGGGTGGCACCACCGCGTAATGCCGTTTGTCCAGCCGGATGATGCTGTGCCGTTGGCCGGTGCGTTTGTCGATGCACTGCCGCCGGTCGAGGGCGTCGGCGATGCAATCGAACTGGGGAAATGATTTCAGGAAATCGGCTGATTCAGCTTGTTGTTGGGTTAATGGCAATGACATACACTCGTAACGAAAAAAGCGGTTACTAACAGCGTTAAAATTCGATTCAGGAATGTTACGGTGAAATCAAACCGGTTGGAGAAACCGTTACTTCTTCAGTTCCATCAAACGTACAAACCGGGAACTGAAACAGTCTTACAAAGTTAACGAAGCTATTGAATAAATACAACAAGTGTGTGCCACTAAATTTTAGATAGCAATGGTACTTTACAAGTATTTTATACCTTTTGCTAACTAAATGCTATAAAAATACATAGTCAGCGAGGCTTGTCAACTCATTTTTATGAAATCCTTATAGACAAAAAATTTACTATTTTCTCTGCGTCTATACTACACAATAAAAAGACCGGTAGTCCGAAAACCCGAATAGTGCCGGGGTGCACTTTTGGTCATACGTACACCCCGGCGCCAGGCAGAAAGATTGCTTTAGAAGACCGTTTACACCGTTTCCTACCTCTAAATGAATGACAACGGTTTTCCTCGTTCGTGAAGAACCGCTTAAAAGCGATACCAGGCCACCGCTGCCGACAGCACAAAAAGAATCGTTAGTACGGGCAGTACCTTGTACTCCTTCTTCTTAAAGTGTACAGCCGTTGCCCCGACCATAACCACGCAGAAACCCAGAGCGGACACCGAGGTCAGAAAAGGCAACACATTGAGCCAGACCGGCAGAACAATGCCGATGCTGCCGAGAATTTCCATCGTGCCGATAAATCGGACAGGTGTGGCTGAGCCCTCCGGCGCAATTTTGTGTTCGGCGATTAACTGTTGTTTTGAGATCCGAAGTTTGTTGATGCCCATCAACAGAAAAAATAAGGCCAATCCGGCCTGTACGATCCAAATGAGAAGTTCCATAATACTTTTTGTTCGTTGGATAGACAAATTACCGTGACTTGGTATAGTTTTGTTATCAGTTACAGAAAGTATACCGGTATCAAAAAGGATAGCGATGACAGAGCATACATTAGAAAGCTGCTCCCGCAGTCGGCGTGCGATTCAGGACACGCTGGAAATCATCCACGGCAAATGGAAACTCCCCATTCTGATCACGTTGGAAAGCCGTCCGTTCCGGTTTAAGGAACTCGCCCGCGAAATCGGCATTACACCCCGGATGTTGTCGAAGGAATTGCAGGAGTTGGAACTGAATCAGTTAGTGAAGCGGACGGTGCTGGAAACTCGCCCCATCAGTGTGGAATACGCCATTACGGACTACGGACTGACGTTCAAAGAAGTGCTGGAAGCCATGCGAAACTGGGGCATGAAACACCGCCGGAGGATTATTCAGGATGGGGAGTGATTGTTGATGATTCAACAAAAGGGACGAAATCATGTATTATCACGCCCGTATTGTGTAATATTACATATTACGTTCTGCTATGATCATAAATTTTCGGCATAAGGGGCTTCAATTTTATTACGAAGAAGGTAATGGCTCAAAGTTGCCAGCAGCGTATTTAAGAATTTTCGACCAATTGGAGGCCATCACATCAGTTAGCGATATTCAACAGATGGGTTCTGGCATTCATAAGCTGACAGGAGATCTGGCAGATTTTTGGTCCGTTACCGTTACGCCAAATTACCGGATCATTTTCCGGTTTGCCGACGGTGACATTTATGACGTTGATTACATCGATTATCATTGAACAAAAACCATGATCAAACGCGGTTTGCCGCCGGTACATCCGGGCGAGATTTTACGGGAAGAATACATTAAAGAGCGAAGCCTGACCATTACAGAAGTAGCGAAAGGCCTGGGCATTGCTCGCGCCAATTTATCGGCTATCGTCAATGAGCGTGCCGGTATCAGCCCCGAATTGGCGGTTAAATTGTCCGAAGCCTTTGGGAATACCGCCCAGTTTTGGGTTAATCTGCAAAAAAATTACGAGCTATGGCACGCTGAGCGTAAGGTTAACCGCGCTCTTATCCAGCATTTCAGCCAGCCGGGGGCGGGGTTACAGTCAACTTAGAAAGATTTTATAGGCTTTTACGGTTGTTATGAAGCGGGATTATTATTCAGTCAGGACGGGCAAACTCCAAATTGATCCTAAACTTAATTTGGATATCCTCAAACGCCTGTTTCTAGTTCTTTATAAGAAGTATGATAATACTGGATATTTTCAAAAATACTTCGGTTACTACTGCGTCGACAGTGAAGATGTACCTGGAGAATTAGGTGCTGATATTGAAGCTGTTCTGTTTCTGCATATTAAAAAGGATTATTTGTGGCCTATTGATAAGAAAATAATTGACTACAGCGAGGGAGATCTTTTTGATATAATTGAGTTCTTGTACGATCATATTTCGAAACCAATCGACGGATATTACCATAGGTTTTCAGGTTGTGGGTGGCACTATCATGAATTCGACGATATAGCTGGACGTCAAGCCCTTAGAGAGGAGATAAACCATATTTTAAAAGACTACGAAGAAGGCTATGAACTTTCAGAGACAGGGGAAGTACTTATTCTACCAGATGCTGGAATGGCCGAATTGCTTAAAGCTGAGATTCCAACAACCGATGAGCAGAACATTAAGAGGTTAATAGAAGGTGCTATTTTAAAATTTCGGAGACACAAATCAACATGGGATGAAAAATTAGATGCAATCCGTGATTTAACGGCCGTACTAGAATTTACCAGGGACGAAGCTAAAAAACATTTAACAAGGGCGGACGAAGCAGACCTATTTAATCTCGCAAATAACTTTGGAATCAGACACCACAACGCTAACCAGAAAACGGACTATGACAAAGCAATCTGGTATCGCTGGATGTTTAACTATTACCTGAATACAATTCATGCATTACTCCGAATTATCAGGAAAGCTGAAAACAATTAGTTTTTGTGTAAAGGCTCGTACTGTATGCTGATTGCAGTACGAGCCTTATTAATAATAAATTACACAGTCAGCGTCACATTCTTCGTTGAAAAAACCGCTCGCAATCCGACCACTTGCGCGACCGCCAGGGCGACTAGGATCGCCGTGTCCAGTAGCAGCAGTTCAAAGGCCAGGACGGAAAGCGTTGGTCCCCAGAACAGCGTCTCCAGGTAAAAACCGGCCAGCAACAGGTTCATCGCCACGATCACCTGAATTAGTCGCCGGGATTGGGCGGGGCGCAGGGCCGCGTAGGTCGCCAGCCCCGACAGAAGCAGTAGCTCAGCACCCAACAGCAGCGGCCGACCACCCGCCATTTCGTCCAAAAACGGCAGTTTATTACCCAGAAACAGAAAGGCAAGGGCGCCCACTTCGGCAAAAATCACATTGGCCCACAGGGCTTTCGACAGCAGGGTTGTCTTTTTCATACATGTATTTGTTTTAGTGATAAGACAAAGGTAGAATCGCTCCGCCGGGCTGGGCTTACCCGAAAGCGCCAATCGGTTACCAGTTGACGACAACCGCATCCGGGCAGCGCAAATCCCGTGTACCTTTACGGCATGGAAAATCCGCAAAACCGACTGGCGCTCAGTTTGCTGGCGTATGCCGCCCAGAAAGACGTAGCCCCCGAAAGACTGGCACAAGTCTCACACATTGATTTACAGGCGCTTCGCACAAATCCGGCCGAAACCTTAACCCCCAAACAATTCGGTGATCTCTGGCTAAACGCCGTCCACCTGACGGGAGACCCGTTGTTTGGGCTGCACTTTGGCGAGTCGCTGCAACTGGCGGCTTTGGGCGTGGTGGGGCAGTTGGTGCAAAGCTGCGCGACGGTCGGCGAGGCTCTGACACACGCGGCTGCCGCCCTGCACCTGATCACGGATGCGGTGCGGATGCAGGTGGCGCAATCCGACCGCTCCTTCACGGTTCGGTTTCTGCCCGATCCGGCGCTGGAAAAAGCACCGGTTTTGCAGCAGATGCTGGAATTGTTCATGGTTTTCACGCTGCACGAAGCCGACGGCCTGGTGCTGAAGAAAATCAGCCCGCTGGCCGTTCGGCTACCGTACGAACTGTCGAATCCCGGCGAGTACGAGCGCGTGTTACGGGGCCGACCGGAGAAAAAACCAGGTGAATATGCCCTGGAGTTTGACCGGCGGTACTGGGACGAACCCATTCTAACTGCCAATTACGAATTGCAGAGCCTGCTGCTGAAGAAGGTCAATGAGCAAAACCGGCACTTCGAGCAGGCGAAGGCCCTGAACGAACGCATCAGTCACTACCTGCTGACGAATGCGTACCTGGGCATTCCGACCCTGGAACAAATGGCGGCCAATTTCAACACCAGCCCGCGCAGCTTGCAGCGGAAATTGCAGGAAGAAGGCGTTACGTATCAGCAGGTGGCCGATTCGATCCGGAAAACGCTGGCCGTCAATTACCTTTCGTCGGGCCGCTATCCGGTGAAAGAGATTTCCTACATTCTGGGGTACAACGAGTTAAGTGCCTTCAGTCGGGCCTTCAAACGCTGGACGGGCACCACACCCGCGCATTACCAGAAAGGACGGTTTTCTGCATAATGAAAAACCGGTTCCGCTTGATCGTTTAGGGCAATCCGTTACATTTGTCAATACCGCCGATCCTTCCGGCCCGATTGCTTCCTGAGTTCGGTTTTTGGTACAGAGAGGGAAAGAAGGAACGGTAATCACAGCACTGTCACAAAACCGCCCACTATGCCATCGGTTACACCCCGACCGTTCTACCACCAGCTTTCGCACAATTTGCTGGCTATTGGCCTGATTCTGACCGGTTTTTACCTGGGCCAGGACATTATCGTGCCGTTTCTGATGGCGGGGCTGCTGGCGGTTTTGCTGCGCCCGGTCGAAGCGTGGCTCATCCGGCGGGGTGTTCCGAAAACCGTTGCGATCAGTCTGGCGCTGTTGCTTGCAATTGTGTTGCTGGCCGGTCTGACCATGCTGCTGTCGATGCAGATTGCCAATTTTACCGACGACTGGCCGAAATTGAAGCGGAACCTGAATGACTTTTACCGCGACACCCGGCGGTGGGTCCGGCGAGAGTACAACGTCAGCTACCGGCAACAAGACCAGTACCTCAAAAAAGCCCAGGACCAGACGATGGATACCCTGCAAGGACCCGGCTCGCTCGATGCCATCACCGGGCCGCTGGGCACGCTGCTGATCCTGCCGATTTACATTTTTCTGCTCCTGTATTACCGGACGATGCTGATTCAGTTTACGATCCGGCTGTTTGCCGACCAGCACACCGAACGGGTGCGCGAAGTGCTGCGCGAAATCCGGGCCGTCATCCAGAGTTACGTGGTTGGGTTGGTGGCCGAAACCGCCTGTGTGGCCGTGCTCAACTCGGTCGGTTTGCTGATCCTGGGTGTTCAGTATGCGGTGTTGCTGGGCGTCATTGCCGCCATCATGAATTTAATTCCGTACATCGGCGGGCTGGTGGCCACAGCGCTGGCGGTGGCCGTCACGTTTGTTAATCACCCCGAACCGGCCACGCTGGCGGGCGTCGTGGCGGTTTTTCTGGTCGTTCAGTTTATCGACAACAACTTTCTGGTGCCGATGATCATCGGCACCAAAGTCCGGATCAACGCGCTGGTGTCCATCGTGGGCGTGCTGCTCGGCGGGGCGCTGGCGGGCGTTTCGGGCATGTTTTTGTCCATTCCGATCATTGCCATTCTGAAAGTCATCTTTGACCGCGTCGAGGGCCTCGAACCCTGGGGCATCCTGCTCGGCGACCAGACCACCGAAGAAGACATCAACAAAATGCTGCGGCTTCGGCGACGAAAAAAGAAGATCCCGCAGTAAATTTGCAGTTCGTTTCCTATCTTGGGAAACATGAAACCAACGTTCCGCCTGCTGATCACGGCCCTTTTTCTGCTGGGCTCGTCTATTCTTTTTGCCCAAACCGCCCAACGTCCCCGCGCCTACGGCATCCGCTTCGGGGTGTTGCCGACGGGACCGCTCAACGCCATCACCGACGTGCCGGGCGTACGGGTCGGGCAGGTGACGTTGCAGGAAGGACAGAGTGTTCGGACGGGCGTGACGGCCATTTTGCCTCATGACGGTAACCTGTTCCAGCAGAAATGCCCGGCGGCTATTTACATTGGTAACGGTTTCGGAAAATTGGCGGGCTACAGCCAGGTCGAAGAACTCGGTACGCTCGAAACGCCGATTGTATTGACCAATACGCTGGGCGTGCCGACAGCCGCCGACGCCCTCATCGACTACACCCTGGCACAACCCGGCAACGGGCAGGTCCGTTCGCTCAACCCGGTCGTGGGCGAAACCAACGACGGCGGCCTGAACGACATCCGGAGCCGCCCGGTTACGAAAATGCACGTGCTGGAAGCCATCCGGCAGGCCAAAACCGGACCGGTGGAAGAAGGCAACGTCGGGGCCGGAACCGGCACGGTTTGCTTCGGCTTCAAGGGCGGAATCGGTACGGCTTCCCGCAAACTCCCGGCTTCGCTCGGCGGCTACACGGTGGGTGTATTGGTCCAGACCAACTTCGGCGGGGTGCTGCAAATCGCCGGGGTGCCGGTCGGCATCGAATTGGGCAAGTTTTCGTTTAAGGAAAAGCTCGATGGTTCCTGCATGATGGTGGTGCTGACGGATGCGCCCCTGGATGCTCGCAACCTGAAACGGCTCGCCAAACGCGCCTTCCTGGGCCTGGCCCGAACAGGTGGCATCGCGTCCAACGGCAGCGGGGATTACGTCATCGCTGTTTCGACCGCCAACCGGATTCCGAACAGCTCCCAATCCTCGTTCGACGAACTGAAAGTCTTGCGGAACGACGACGCGTCGCCCTGCTTTCTGGCCGCCATTGAAGCCACCGAAGAAGCCATCATCAACTCCCTTTTTGCCGCCCGCACCCTGACCGGTCACCGGGGAAGCCGGGTCGAGCAGCTTCCGGTGGATAAAGTGGTCGAAATCATGCGAAAAGCCGGGCAGGCCAAATAACCGCTACGGTTTTCGCGCCCAGATCAGGCCGTAATCCATCTGGGTCGGGATGTTCTCATCGGTCGATTCCAAATCGGCCGCCGAAAACCACTGGCGGTATTCATTTCGGCTGTAGCATCGGCCTTTGGTTCCCCAGAACAACTGAGCCGAATAATCCGTCACGGCCAATGGGCCGTCGAGTTCATCGTTCAAAAAGGCATCATGCACCCAGAGTTGTCCCCCAGGCCGGAGGGCGGCTGCGAAGCGGTGGGCGAGCAACTGGCAGGTATCAGTCGGCCAGTCGTGGAACAAACTGGCGGCCAGCAGTATATCAGTTTTGGGCAATTCATCCGTCAGCATATCGCCGGGGAGAAAGGTGACCCGATCCCGGACGGTTTCGGCCCCCGGACGACCGCTTTGGGAAAACTCGTCGAGCAGTTCAGCGGCCACGGCCAAAACCGCCGGGCGGTCGAGCAGGGTTGCCGTGGCATCCGGATTCAGCAGCAACCATTCGTAAGTGTAAAAACCGGTGCCACCGGCCACGTCGAGCAAGTGACCATCGGTTTTGGGTAGACTGGCAGCCACGATTGGCGACAGCTTTCGGGCGCGTCCGGCCAGGCCGAGCGTAAACATCCGCGACAGTTCAGCGTCGTCCATTGGCGAAGGTTCATCGCCGTCTTTCACGTACGAAATCCCGTGGGGCGTTTCCAGCGGACCGTCGTTCCGGAGTCGAACCGCCATTTCAACCGCGCCCGGATCGTCTTTCTCCAGGCCTACATACCCAATCAGATTTGGCGTCTGTTCCTGCGTCAGATACCGGCCTAACGCGGTGATCTGCAAATCGCCGGTTTCGGAATATTCAAGCATTTCCATCGCACAAAGCGCCGGAAACAATACGCTAGCCGGGCGTTCCTTCAAGCCCAGGCGCTGGCGGAGTTCGGTGATGGAAAGCGGGCCATCGCTGAGTTCTTCAAAAACGTTCAGGTGATGAACGGCGGCAATGAGCAGTCGGGAGCCAAACATGGCCCGCAGGTGGCGGGTAATCGGCGCAAGGTCGAGAGAAGCGGTTTCCGGCATGGTGGTCAGGGTTTCGTTGTTACCAGCAAAGATAGCAAGGGCATCGAAAGCCGCGCCGGTTTCTGCTTTTCCGGTTTCTTTACACCATCATTCGTTCGTAAATCGGTGTACCGGTGACAGGGTCGACGCCAAACAATTCGACGTACCGCACTTTTGGGATTAGCCCCGATTCGGATTCCAGTTGGACAAAAACCTTTTGCAGACAGGCTTTGCGTCCATTGATGGTCGTCAGCGCAACCGGTTTTCCATGTTGAAGGTCCACCCAGATCAGGCGCTTCTTGAAGGCATTGAGTTGAATTTCGAAGCAGTCGGCTTTACAATCCAGGGCCTGGTGCTTGTAACCGTACGCCATTTTCCACTGAAAAAGCGACAGTTTCTCGCGCTGCCCCCGCTCGGCGTACCGAATCCAGTAAACATTCACCGGCTCGTTGGGGTCCAGACGACGACCCGCCAGCATATTTGCTTCGTAAATGACGGTGTTGGCATTGTTGCTCCGCTGGATGTAAAACAGGCGGGTCGGCGAGGACGGCGGCACCGGAAATTCGTTGCCACCGGCAAAAGCCCTGCTGCCGAAACCGGCTAGTTCCAGCAGCAGGACGAGAAGGAGTGCGTGTGCGTAGCGCATGACAAGTAGTTCAGTAGTATGTTGTTTACAGCCCTAAGACCGCTATCATGGTTCTCCCCCCTACGCCGGGAAAGAAAAAATTAGCCGGTAATGAATCTGACTTTTTTCTTCTACTTTCGTACCACTCAACTGCTTTCAGCGTTTTACGCAGATATGAAGTCATTTTTGTTTCGTTTCGGCATCGTGTTGGCTGCCTTAGTGGCGGTTAACCTATTGTCGTCCTTTTTATTTTTCCGGGTCGATTTAACCGAAGAAGGGCGGTATACGCTGTCGGATGCCACGCAGAATTTACTGGCGAATCTCGATGATGACATTCACGTCAATGTCTACCTGACGGGCAACCTGCCCCCCGGTTTTAAAAGGCTGGAAACGAGCATCCGGGAAACGCTGGCGGAGTTCCAGGCCCGAACCGACCAGACGCTAACCTACCGATTTATCGACCCAACCGCTAACCCGAACGAAAAGGAACGGACCGCTTTCCAGACGCAATTGCTGCAAAAGGGCCTGACGCCCACCAACCTGAACTTCAGCAGCGAAGGCAACCAGCGGACCGAGCAACTGATTTACCCGTGGGCCATCGTCTCCTACCAGGGGCGCGAATTACCGGTTTTGCTGCTGCGCGGAAATCGCACGAATTCAGCGGAAGAGCAACTGAATCAGTCGATTGAAAACGTCGAATACGAACTGGCGTCGGCCATCCGGCGACTGACCGTGAAGAAAAAGAAACTCCTTGGCGTGGCGGTTTCGTACACCGATGTCGAACCGCTGCGGATGTCGGACATCCTGGCGACCTTGCAGGAGTTTTACGTCATCAAGCTGATTGATTTACAAGCATCCCGTGATCTGGTTGGCCTCGACGGCCTGATTGTGCCCAAGCCCGACCGGCCGTTTTCGGAAGCCGATAAATACAAAATCGACCAGTTTGTGGTCAACGGTGGCAAGGCGCTGTTTTTTGTCGACGGCCTGAAAATCGACAGCATCGGGCGGGAAGGCACCTACGCCCAACCCCTCAACCTGAACCTGAACGACCTCTTTTTTCGCTGGGGCGTCCGGGTCAACAACGACATTATCAAGGACTTAAGTTGTGCTTTGATTCCGCTGAACGTCGGCAACATGGGCGACAAACCGAACGTGCAACTGCTGCCCTGGCGGTTTTTTCCGTTAATCAACAATTTTGGAAGGAACCCAATAGTCCGGAATCTGGATGCGGTTTACAGCCGGTTCACGAGTACGCTCGATACCGTGCAGGCCGTGGGCGTCGCCAAAACGCCCCTGTTGCTGTCGTCGCAGTACACCAAAATCCTGAAAGCGCCCGCGCTGGTGAGTTACAACGAAGCCCGGCAGCAGCCCGACCCGCGCACGTACGACAGCGGGGTGCAACTCATCGCCTGTCTGCTGGAAGGGCGGTTTCAGTCGTTGTACGCCAACCGCATCCTGCCCGGCGACCCGCGCGCGGCCACGTTCAAGGCGCAGGGCGAACCGTCGAAAATCGTGATCTGCTCCGACGGCGATCTGCTCATCAACGACATTAATTACCGGACAAACACCCCCTACCCGCTCGGCTACGAACGCTTCTCGAAAAACACCTTTGCCAACAAGGATTTCGTGGTGAACGCGGTCAATTACCTGCTGGACGACAACGGCATCATCGCGGCCCGAACCCGGCAAGTGACGCTCCGACCGCTCGATAAAATCCGGCTTCGGGAGGAGCGGTTTTCCTGGCAACTCCTGAACCTGCTGGGGCCGCTGGTTTTGGTTGGTTTTGTGGGCGTTATCTGGCAATTCACCCGCCGGAGGAAGTATGTGTAGAAGATTTGAAGTTGTTACACAGGGTTTATCAGAGAACATCAGAGTTTATCAGAGAAAAACCCTGTGTAACTCTGATATTCTCTGATAAACTCTGTGTAACAACCCTCCTTCATTTCCACAATTTTTCCTACTTTTGTTCTTATTGGACAAACGGCCCCAAACAAAATTGCATATGAAATTTATCGTTTCCTCCTCCGTACTCCTCAAGCAACTTTCAGCCATCAACGGTGTGGTGGCAACGAATCCGATCGTCCCGATTCTGGAGAATTTTCTCTTCAAACTCGACAATGACACCCTGACGGTGACGGCTTCGGATCTGCAAACGACCATGATTACCAACATCACCGTGGAGTCGTCGGAGAAGGGAGCCATTGCCATTCCGGCCAAACTGCTGCTCGATACGCTGCGCGGGTTGCCCGAACAACCGATTACCTTCAACGTCAACACCGAAACGTTCGGGACCGAAATCCTGACCGACAACGGCCGCTATAAACTGTCGGGCGAAAATCCGATTGACTTTCCGAAAATCCCGGCCGTCAACCGCAACCTGGCTGTTGAACTGTCGTCGGACGCCCTGCTGAGCGCCATCAACAACACGGTTTTCGCGACCAGTACCGACGACCTGCGTCCGGCCATGACGGGGGTTTACCTCCAGTTGACCGAAGAAAGCGCCACATTTGTTGCCACCGACGGTCACCGCCTGATCCGCTACCGCCGGACGGACATTAACTCGCCGAGCAGCACCTCGATGATCATTCCGCGCAAGGCGCTGACCCTGCTGAAAGCCTCGCTGCCGGAAGACACCGTCGTGCGGGCGGAATTCAGCCAGTCGAACGCTTCTTTCACATTTGGAAACACGCAAATGATCTGCCGGTTGATCGACGAGCGGTTCCCGGATTTTGAAAACGCCATTCCGGTCAACAACCCGAACATCATGACCATCGGCCGGACGGACATCCTGAACTCGTTGAAGCGGATCATGATCTACGCCAACCGGACGACGCACCAGATACGGCTGTCGCTCAAAAACAACTCGCTGACCATCTCGGCCGAAGATTTGGACTACAGCAACGAAGCGAATGAAAAACTAAGCTGTGATTACGACGGTGATTCGCTGGAAATCGGTTTCAACGCCCGGTTTTTGACGGAAATGCTCAACAACCTGAGCGCCAAGATGCTTTCGTTCGAAATGTCGGCCCCTAACCGCGCCGGTCTGATCATCCCCGCCGACAAGGAAGAACACGAAGACATCCTGATGCTGGTCATGCCGGTGATGCTGAATACGTACGCATAGTCTTGAACCTGGATTACGCGGATTAAAAGATTAACTACGATTGGCTACCGCAATCCTTTTATCTTTTATGTCCCGGTTAATCCTTTAATCCGCGTAATCCCAGTTCAAGAACCCATTGAATCATTTAAAGCCCGGAACGTTCTTTCGGGCTTGTCTTTTTTGCGGGTCTTCGTATATTTGAATTTGTTGCTCAAAGTAACCCGACTGTAAATCGCTCATTTCAGTGGCTTTTCAGGAGCTTCCTGCTTCGGCCGGAAGTGGTGGCTGATTGGTCTTTCGGGTTGGAGGTAGTCAAGAACGAGTGCGGCCCCTTAACGTCTATGAAAGTATCGCCTGCAGAACCGTTTCAATTGGTGTACTCGCTCCTGGAACACGAGTTTCTGGGGTATTTGTTCGAAGCGTTTGTGGTGCAGCTCAACGCCCGGGGGGAGTTGACGTTGCAGAATCAGACATTGTCGGCCAAAAATGCAGAAGAGTTTGCCCGTGAACTGGATGACGCTGATTTTGAACTGGTTCGAATTATCGACGAGATTCAACAGGACGCGATTCTGAAAAAATTTAATCCCAAAAAGTTGCCAGCTGTCGACTTCTTCCTGAAAGTCTACGATACGCAGAAAGGGGATAAAGAGCTACGTGACCGCATCTGCGAATACCTCGAAACCCGCAAGGCGCTGATTCTGGAGCGGCTGGGCGGGAAAAAATTATTCGTGATGGGCAGCGATGGCAATCCAGCCTGGAAAGCCATCGAGCGAATGCCCGAAAAAGCCCGCGTCTATTTCAATTTTGATCGCAAAGAAACCGCCACGGAATATTTCCCGATCATTAAGTACAAAGGTGAACGGATTGACTTTCAGTTTAAGGATGCCCTGCTGATCTGCGACGAACCCGCCTGGCTGATGGTCGGAAACCGGCTGTTTCATTTTGACAAAAACGTTGACGGGAAGAAACTGCGCCCTTTCCTGCAAAAACGGAATATTGTCATTCCAAAAAACATTGAGGATCAGTACTACCACCGCTTCGTAGCCCCGCTCATTGCGTCCTACGACGTATACGCCCGAGGGTTTGAAATTCGCGACGAAGTGCTGCCCCCCGCGCCGGTTCTGACGGTTTCGGAACAGTTGGCGTCTGCCCGGTCCGGTCCATCGCTGTTCGATTCCGTTGGGGCAAATGGGCATACGAACGGGCACGGTCCGGCAGAACGCATGAACAGCGTTCTGGCAGAGATCGCACCGCCCCCTCCCGCCGAGGATTCGCAGGTGGTGTTCGATCTGCTGTTCAAATACGGCCAGTTTACGTTCCGGCACGACGGTTTTGCGGATTCTTTCAACGTGAGCATCGAGAAAAAAGGCGAAGATTATGTCTTTCATAAAATTCGACGGGATATTCGGAAGGAAAAATCGACGCTTTCCTGGCTGAAGCAGTATGGCTTAGAATTGAAAGATAACGGGCATTCGCGGCTCGATAAGTCGACGGCTTTCGAGTGGCTGCAACAAAACCATACCCGGCTGATGGAAGCCGGTTTTCAAGTGTCGCAACACGCAAGCGATGCCAAACGGTATTTTCTGGGCTATTCGTCCATTGTCGTGTCGATCAACGAAACCCGCGACTGGTTCGATATTTACGCCAAGGTGCAGTTCGGCGAATTCGAGATTCCGTTTATCAAGCTCAGGAACCTGATTCTGAACAAGAAACGGGAGTTTACGCTGCCCAACGGCGAGATTGCAGTGATTCCGGAAACCTGGTTTACGAAGTATTCGGAACTGTTCGCGTTCATGGAGCACGAGGTCGACAGCGACCGGATGGTGCTGCACAAACACCATATTGCGCTCGTGCAGGAGTTGCAGGAAGAAAGCCTGGCGTCGGCCGTGATCAGCCGGAAACTGGAAAGTCTGCGGACCTTTGAAGAAATCAATACCCATCCGCTGCCCAGCGGTTTTAAGGGATCGCTGCGGCCTTACCAGCAGGCCGGTTACGACTGGCTGCAATTCCTGAACCAATACCGCTTCGGCGGCTGTCTGGCCGACGACATGGGTTTGGGAAAAACCGTGATGACGCTGGCACTGCTCCAATCGCAGAAGGAAGCCGGACACAAGGAGCCCACGCTGCTCGTGATGCCGACTTCCCTGCTCTACAACTGGGAACTGGAAGCCCGGCGGTTTACGCCCGACCTGCGCGTGATGGTGTATACGGGTACGTACCGCGACAAAAATACCGCCCAGTTCGACGATTACGACCTGATTCTGACCTCCTACGGGATTGTCCGGATCGACATTGACTTGCTGAAACTATACCGGTTTCATTACGTGATTCTGGACGAATCGCAGGCCATCAAAAACCCCTCTTCGCACATTACGCGGGCGGTGATGCAGCTCGACTCGGCCCACCGGCTCATCCTGACCGGTACGCCCTTGGAAAACAGCACGATGGACCTGTGGACGCAGATGACGTTCATCAACCCCGGTTTGCTGGGTAGCCAGACGTTTTTCCGGAACGAATTCCTGATTCCGATCGAGAAAAAGAACGATGATCAGAAAACGCAGCGGCTATACGGCATCATCAAACCGTTCATGCTGCGTCGGCACAAGTCGCAGGTCGCGCGGGATTTGCCCGAAAAAGTAGAGAACATTCACTACAGCGACATGTCGCCGGAGCAGGAAAAGCAGTACGAGGAAGCCAAGTCGTACTACCGAAACCTGATTCTGGAACGGATCGAAGAAGACGGCGTCGCCAAATCGCAGATGGTGGTGTTGCAGGGCCTGACCAAACTCCGGCAGATTGCCAACCACCCGCGCATGATCGACGAAACTTACGAAGGTAACTCCGGCAAGCTCGACGACATGGTGATGCGGCTGGAAGGTGCGATGGCCGACAATCACAAGATATTGGTTTTCAGCCAGTTCATCAAACACCTCGACGTGGTGCAGGAATACCTGAAAGAGCGCGGCATTCAGTATGCCTACCTGGATGGCTCGACGCAGGACCGGCGCGGCCAGGTCAATCTGTTCCAAACCGACGATTCGATCAAGCTGTTCCTGATTTCGTTAAAAGCGGGCGGTTTGGGCCACAACCTGACGGCGGCCGACTATGTGTTCATCCTCGACCCGTGGTGGAACCCCGCCATCGAGGCCCAGGCCATCGACCGCGCGCACCGCATCGGGCAGAAGCGGACGGTTTTTACCTACAAGTTTATTTCCCGCAATACCGTCGAGGAAAAAATCCTGGCCCTGCAACGATCGAAGCAGAAACTCGCCAGCGACCTGATTACGACCGAAGAAAACTTCATGAAATCGCTCACGAAGGAAGACATTATGGCTTTGCTGGATTAATCCTCAGAGGTTCAGCAGCCATTTCAGCTTCTCGTAAAAACCGGTATTCTTGAAGGTAAACGTCTTGTGCAGGATGTAATTCGAGATGAAACTCAGCCCCATGCCGGTAGTGTGCGAAACCAGTTTGTTGACGTTGACGGTTTTGACCGAGAATGGTATCGTCAGCATGTAAATGGACCCCTGCGAGACCGAGAGATTATAGAGTCCGGATGCTCCGTACACCGTAATCAGGCAGGAAATCACCGACACCATCGCGAATTTGGCCATTTCCCGGCGGGTTTTGGCCGAGTTTTTCGCGTTGAAGGCCAGCAGTTTCGTCAGAAAAAAACCGATGAAAAACGAACTGATGTAGCCGATCAGCACCCCGTTTTCGTACGAAACCTGAAACCACTCCTGAAGCAGCGAACTAACGACGATTTGCAGGGAGGCCCCGATGGCAGCAACAATGAAGTACGCAACTAAATCGCGTTGATTGAAAAGCTTATTCGACATAGATATCCGTTCCGATGTGGATAAGACCCGCAAATTAACAGGAAGAGTTGGAATATTCTACGTTTATTGAGTGAGCGATATTTGATGCGCCCAATACGAACGAGTTGAAAAACAGAAAACAACTGAGCTAAAGACTACCATAAAGCCATAAATGGGGCTACTTTTGCGAACGGATTTTTATACCTATGTCTCAATTCAATCCCCACACCCGCATTGGTATTCTGGGCGGAGGCCAACTCGGCCTGATGCTGCTCCAGGCGGGAATCGACTGGAATCTGACCGTTCATATTCTCGACCCGGATGCCGAAGCGCCCTGCCGCCATCTGGCGACATCGTTCACCCAGGGCTCTCTGACCGATTACGATACCGTCTATCAGTTTGGCCAACAGCTTGATTTGCTGACAATTGAGATTGAACGAGTAAACGTCGACGCCTTGGAAGCCCTGGAGCGCGAAGGCAAGCGCGTGTTTCCGCAGCCGTCCGTCATTCGGATCATTCAGGACAAACGGGCACAGAAGCAATTTTACCGCGACCACAACCTGCCCACCGCCGACTTCATCCTGACCGAAAACCGTACGGACGTACCCCGGGCGTTAGCCGATCAACCTGATTTCCTGCCCGCGTTTCACAAACTGGGCCGCGACGGTTACGACGGGCGTGGCGTGCAGCGGATTGCGACACCGGACGACTTCGAAAAAGCCTTCGACGCGCCAGGCGTGCTAGAAAAAGCCGTTGATTTCGAGAAAGAACTGGCCGTAATTGTAGCCCGGAACGAGCAGGGCCAAACCGCCACCTTCCCAACGGTCGAGATGGTGTTTCATCCCGAGCAAAATCTGGTCGAATACCTGTTTGCGCCCGCAGCCATTTCCGCAGCCATCGACCAGCAGGCGCAGGACGTGGCCCGAAAAACCGCCGAAGCCTTCGGCATTGTCGGGTTGCTGGCGGTCGAACTGTTTCTGACCAAAACCGGGCAGGTCATTGTGAACGAGGTAGCGCCCCGGCCCCACAACAGTGGGCACCACACGATCCGGGCGAACGTGACCTCGCAGTTTGAACAGCACTGGCGGGCCATTCTGAATCTGCCGCTGGGCGATACCACCGCCCTGACCCCGGCTGCGATGATCAACCTGCTGGGCGAACCGGGCCATAGCGGCCCGGCCCGGTACGAAGGCATGGAAACCCTGCTGGCGATGCCCGGCGTGTTTCCGTTCCTATACGGTAAAAAAATCACCCGCCCGTTTCGCAAAATGGGCCATATTACCGTTATTAGTCCGGACGTAGACGCCCTCAAAGCCAAAGCCGCAAGCGTTAAAGAAAACATAAAAGTTAAGAGTCAAGAATGAAGAGTTATGAGTTATGAGTTATGAGTTGGCTGACGCATTCCATTGAGGCAGCGCAACTCTTAATTCCTAACTCATAACTCTTAACTAAAATTATGGTTGGAATCATTATGGGCAGCAGCTCGGACCTGAAGGTCATGCAGGAAGCGGCTGATATGTTGACGGAATTGGGCGTCGCCTACGAAATCGACGTGGTGTCGGCCCACCGGACGCCGGAGAAAATGGTCGACTACGGCAAAACCGCCCGGCAGCGGGGCCTGAAAGCCATCATCGCCGGAGCCGGGGGCGCAGCCCATTTGCCGGGTATGGTGGCGTCGTTGACGACCCTCCCGGTGATTGGCGTTCCG
Organism: Larkinella sp. VNQ87; assembly: GCF_049445795.1. NCBI lineage: Bacteria > Pseudomonadati > Bacteroidota > Cytophagia > Cytophagales > Spirosomataceae > Larkinella > Larkinella sp. VNQ87. The sequence continues at coordinate 59,722 of NZ_JBMSDT010000006.1, read as the reverse complement.
GTGAAATCCAGCAACTCCATCGACGGTTGGGACTCGGTATTGTCGATTCTGCAAATGCCGGCCGGGGTGCCGGTAGCCACAGTGGCGCTCAACGGGGCCCGCAACGCCGGGATTCTGGCGGCCCAGATCGTCGGCACGTTCGACGAAGCCGTGGCCGAACGCTTGCAGGCATATAAGGAAGACATGAAAGTAAACGTGGAGAAAATGAGTCAGGAAGTAAAGAATCGTTAATCGCATGGGGCAGAGGGGTAAGGGCATAGGGATGAGATCGAAAGCGCAAACCACCCTATGCCCTTACCCCTCTGCCCCATGCAAACATTATAAACGACCGTATGGAAACCGAAAACGCGAAGCGAAATCCCCGACCGGCAGAAGGCTCCAGTTTGCCCACCATTACGCTGGCGGTCTTGATTCTGACGATTCTGGCCCTGTTGTACGTGGGCTACGAGTACGTGGCGGATGACACACGCGGCTCGGACGAACTGACCAACGTGGCCCTCGACACAACCGTTCAAAAACCGGCCGAATTGCCCATCGAGCCGGAACTGGTGGCACCCATCGAGATCGATACGTCGAGCCGGAACGCACCGGTAGATTTGTCGCAGGCAACCCCACCGCCTGCCGAGGAGGAAAAGAAGGAAGAGGCCAAACAGCCCGCCCTGGATTCAGAAGAACGTCCGGTAGCCGAAAAACCGTCTGAAAAACCGGTCGCCGAGAAAACGACGCCTGTTGCCAAACCAGTTGAGGAGAAACCCAAAGAGGAAAAGAAAGAAACGCCGAAGGTGAACATTCCGGCGGGGGGCGTATCCGTGACGCATACCGTGAAACCCGGCGAGACCATCTACAGCGTGGCGACGAAGTATAACCTGAGTGTGAACACGTTAAAGGCGATGAACCCTGATCTGAAAGACAACGAGGTCAAAGCCGATGTGACGAAACTGAAGGTCAAGGCACGGGCGTACCACACCGTCGGGCCGGGCGACATTCTGCGGGTGGTGGCCGAAAAATACGGCGTGACGGTCGATGCGTTGATGAAAGCCAACGGCAAGACCAAGAACTACGCAGCCCGGGGCGAGAAGCTGATCATCCCCTACGCCGAGAAGCAGTAAACAGTAGTTCCCGTGACGCGTTCACTTTTCCAGCATACCCGGCCCTGGCCGTTTTTTCCCATAAAACCGATTCCATGAAAACTATTTTTGTAACGCTTCTCTTTTTTGGTCTTGCGCTGGGCAGCGCGACCGCCCAAAACAAAATGACAAAACCCGTCCTTCAGCACGTCGTCCTGTTCAAGTTCAAACCGGAAACCACGCCGGAGAAAGTCAACGAGATTGTAGCCGCTTTTGAAGCGCTTCCGTCAAAGATTAAGGAAATCAAAGGATTTCAGTGGGGAACCAACAACAGTCCGGAGAAACTCGACAAGGGCCTAACGCACGCATTTATTCTGACATTCGATAACGAAAAGGACCGCGACACCTACCTGCCGCATCCAGCCCACAAGGAGTTCGGCAAGGTCGTCGGCCCGTGGCTGGCCGACGTAACCGTGGTCGATTTTACGAACAAAGCGAAGTAATTATCAGAAAACCGCAGGAAGAAATGGCCTTAGGCCCGTTCCTTCCTGCGGTTTTGAATTTTTGCTGCATCACTTCTGAACAGTACTTTCCGTTTCGGCCAGGTAGCCTTTGCGCTTCAGCAGAGCATCCATAAACTTCAGTTCATTTTCTGTCGTGAAGATGGAATACGGCAGGTAGATAAACTGCGCATCTTTCATGCCTTTGGCGACGATTTTGGCCAGCCAATTGACTTTCATGCCGTTCATGGCCTGGTCGTTGGAGACCACCAACACATACGCATCCTTATCTTTGGTGACACTCCGGATTTGATCCCACTTCAGAATACCGCCTTCGCGGGCGTTGAGCTTGAGCAAAATCTGGCGGCTGTCAATCTCGTACACATATTTCTGAAACAGCGCCTTGGTCTGTTCCATCTGCGTGATGCCCGTAAACTGCACGGCCCAGAACAGCACGTAGAGAATGGTGAGCAGCACGATGACGAGGTAAATCCACCAGTTCGGGTAAATGCCCGTGATGTTCAGGACGGCATTGGCGAAAATAAGACCCAGCGGCACGAAGCCCCAATACCAATTGTGTTTCACCCACTTACGCATCGCTAGGCTAATGTACGTTTTCTGGTCGAGCGCGTATTTTTTGGTTTTAATGATCATTGAAATGAATGACTTTTTAGACAAGAGACGCCCGACAAGAGAATAAAGAAAAAGAGAGTAGACCTCTTGTGTCTGTTGTCTTATCTCCCTTGTCTGACGAAGTTGCAAAATTACGAAAAGGCTTTGTTTATTTTGTGCCTTCGGCCTTTTCGGTTAATTTTCATTTTTTAAGAACGAGGTATGACTTCCGAGCTAACCCAGATTCTGACGCGCGTACAGGTAGAGCAAAAAATCCGTCGGATTGCGTTTGAGATTTACGAGAACAATTTTGAGGAGTCGGAGGTAATTCTGGCCGGGGTGTCGGGCGAGGGGTATGTGTTGGCCCAACGGCTGGCGGACGTACTCCGGCAGATTGCTCCGCTGGGCGTCACGGTGATGAAAATCAACCTGGACAAAACCATCAAACAACAACCGCCCATTCATCTGGATGCCGACGATGCGGTTTTTACCAGCAAATCCGTCGTGGTCGTGGATGATGTGCTCAATTCGGGCCGGACGCTGGCCTTTGCGCTGCAACCGTTCCTGAGTGTTCCGCTGACCAGCCTGAAAGTGGCCGTGATTGTTGACCGCGATCATAAACGCTACCCCATTGCCGCCGACTACATTGGTTACAAATTATCCACGACATTGACTGAACACGTCGAGGTGGTGCTGAGCGATGCCGAACGCATCGGCGTGTATTTGCGTTAAAACTCCCCAATTAGTCTTCTGTTTTCACCATGACCGCTGATCGCCGTACGTTCTTACAATCGGTCGCCGGGCTGGCCGGTTTACTTCATTTTGCCCGCCTGGATGGGTGGGCGAACGTGAACCTCGAAGCCGCCAAAACCCCGGCCATTGCCTGCAACCAGTACACCTGGCACACCTTTTACCAACGCCAGGGCCGCAACTGGTCGGCGGATCTGGATGCCTCACTGGCTGATTTTGCCCAATCCGGAATTACGGGCTACGAACCATCCGCCAATTCAGCGGACGAGATTCAGGCGCTGGGCCCCTTGCTGAAAAAGCACCGCCTGGAGATGCACTCGCTGTATGTCAACAGCACTCTGCACAAGGCCGACGAAGCCGCCCAAACCCTGGCGACCGCAACGGCCATTGCCGAAGCTGCCCAACCCCTCGGTGCCCGCATCATGGTGACGAACCCCAGCCCGATCAAATGGGGCAGTGGGGAAGACAAAACCGACGAGCAACTGGCGATTCAGGCCGAAAACCTGAACCGGCTGGGCGCAGAACTGAAAAAGCGGGGCCTGACGCTGGCTTACCACACGCATGATATCGAGATGCGGAATGCGGCCCGGGAGTTTCACCACATGATGCTGGCCACCGATCCGGCCAACGTGTCGCTTTGCCTCGATGTGCACTGGATTTACCGGGGTTCGGGCAATTCGCAGGTCGCCCTGTTCGACATCGTGAAGCTCTACGGCAAGCGGATTACGGAGTTGCACCTCCGGCAGTCGAAAAACGGCGTCTGGGCCGAAACGTTCGGCGAAGGCGACATTGATTATGCGCGGCTGGCCCGGGAGTTGAAAACGCTCGGGATTCGCCCGCACCTGGTGCTGGAGCAATGCATCGAGAAGCAGTCACCCAACACGATGGATGCCGTGACGGCCCACCGGCAGGATTTGCAGGCAGTCAAGGTGGTTTTTGGGGTTTAAATTCATTCTGCCAGGCCGCTGTAAATCGAGTAACTGGTTCGCATAAAGAGCAGGCAGAGTCGTTTATATGACATATGACTGTTCTCTATGAAAAGGTATCTATTTCTGTTCGGTATGGCCCTGTTGACGCTGCTGGCGGTTTCGGAGGGATGGGCCACGCACGTCCGGGCCGGCGAAATTACCACGCGCCGGATTTCAGCAACCTCGCTGACCTACGAGATTACCCTGACGGTTTATTTTGACATTCGGCGGGTGCCGGGTGGCGGTTACGAAGCGGCCATCGCCCAACGGGATGTCAACTTCTGTTTTGGCGTCGGACAGCAAATGCGCCGGGTTCCGCGCATCGATGCCGAAACGCGAACTATCAACCCCAACACCACCATCAATATCTACCGCACGACGTATACCTATCCCGGTCCGGGCACCTACGACATTACCTGCACCATTACCAACCGAAACGACAACACCCGGAACATTCCGAATTCGATCAATACCAGCTTTAAATTACGGACCACCATTGTGGTCAATGCCAGTCTGGGCCTCAACAGCACCCCGGTTTTGCTCAATCCGCCCCTGGATTCGGCCCGCGTCGGGCAGAAGTGGTGCCACAACCCGGCGGCTTTCGATGCCGACGGCGACAGCCTGGCCTATCGGCTCTATACGCCCGCCGGACGGCAGAACGAACTGGACGATGCCTCCTGCGACCCGGTTTTTGTGGCCGGTTATGCCGACCCGACCACCATCGGAGTCAACCGCGTCAACGAAGCCGGAACCGGTCCGGCCACGCTCACCGTGAACCCGATTACCGGCGATGTGTGCTGGGATGCGCCCGCCGAGCAGGGCCAATACAACATTGCGTTTATCGTGGAAGAATGGCGCGATGGTGTCAAAATCGGGGAAATCGTCCGGGATGTGCAGATCATCGTGACCGCGTCGCCCAACAAACGCCCGGAGCTTCGGGTGCCCGACGACCTCTGCGTGGAAGCCGGAACGCTCATCAACCAGACCATTACCGCCACCGATCCTGACGGAAACCGGCTCGAACTGACCGGCTACGGTGGCCCGTTCAACCGGGGGCCGGACGGTTCAACGCTGCAACTGGTGGCTCCGGCGGCCGCTACGCTGACGCCTTCGGGCGCGCAGAACAGTCCTCTGACGGGCACGTTTCGCTGGCAGACCAACTGCGCCCATGTGCGCGAAGAACCGTATGATGTGATCTTCCGCGTCATCGACTACCCCAACCGGGTCGGACAAACCCAATTGGCCACGCTGGAAACGTTCCGCATTCGGGTGTATGCCCCAAAACCGCAGAACCTAACCGCCCTCCCTGCCGTCGATGCGGCCGGACGCGCCATTACGCTGAACTGGGCCGCTTATACCTGCGCCAATGCCGCGCCCCCGGCCAACGCGGAAATGGTGATTTATCGCAAAGAAGGCTGCACGACCCTCACACCGGATGCCTGCGAAACCGGAATACCGGCGGGTTCGGGCTATGTGGAGGTAGGGCGCGTACCGATCGGGCAGACGACCTTTACCGACAACAACAACGGCACCGGGCTTCGGCGTGGGGTACAGTACAGCTACCGGATTGTGGTGCAATATCCCGAACCGGCGCGGGGCCAGAGCGTGGTTTCGGAAGAAGTGTGTATCAATCTGCCCCAACAGGTGCCGCTAATCACCAACGTAACCGTTGACACGACCGATGCCAGCCGGGGCGTCATCACGGTTCGCTGGACGCGCCCGCCAGGGGTGAGTCCGCAGGATAATGGCCCGTTCCAATACCGGCTGCTACGCGCCACCGGGCTTGACGGAACCGCGTTTGCCCAGGTTGCGACCATCAACACCACGTTGCAGGCCGGGGTGGCCGATACGGTTTATACGGATCGCGGGTTAAATACGGTGGCAAATGCCTACCGGTACCGAATCGAGTTTTACTTCACCGACCCGGTTTCGGGCCAGTTGCAACGGCTGGATGCTACCGAAAACGCGAGTTCAGTCCGGCTGACGGCGACCGGCGGGGTGCGCCGGGTACAACTGAGCTGGCTGGCCAATGTGCCCTGGAGCAACGACAACCAGACGCACCGGATTTACCGCAGCACAACCGGCCCGAATGGCCCCTTTAACCGCATCGCCGATGTAGCCGTGCAAGGTCCCACCAGCTTTACCTTCACGGATACAGGTGGCGATACGTATGCGGCCGATGGCGTTGTGCCCGCTACGATGTCGATTGACAGCAACTATTGTTACCGGGTCGAAACCGTCGGGCGGTATGCGGCTCCCCTGCCGACGACCCTGCTCTACAACTTCTCACAGGGCGTTTGCGCCGTACCAATCGACACTACCCGTCCGTGCCCACCGGTTTTAAGCATCGACACGCTCAATTGTGCCAGCCTGGCCGATAATGCGTTCTGCAACCAGACGACCTTTACCAATACGCTAACCTGGCAAAACCCGACCACGGGTAGTTGTGACCGCAATGTAACTCAATATAACGTGTACTACACCCCCTGCGAAGGAAGCGACCCGCAGTTGCTGACGACGCTCAACGCCCCCGCCCTGACCTACCGACACGAAAACCTGACCTCGCTGGCGGGTTGTTACTACCTCACGGCGGTTAACCGCAGCGGGCAGGAAAGCGCGCCCAGCAACCGGGTTTGCAAGGATAATTGCCCGCTGTTGAAGATGCCGAACGTATTTACGCCCAACAACGATGGCCGGAACGATGTGTTTCAGCCCGCTCAATGCCCACGGTTTGTGGAATCGGCGGAGTTGATTATCCTGAACCGCTGGGGTGTGAAGGTTTACCAAAGCAGCAACATCAGCCTGCAATGGGATGGCAAAAACAACCGGGGGCAGGAGCTTCCGGGCGGTTTGTACTACTACCAGGTGCGGGCCAACTTCACGCGACTCAACTGCAACGCCCCCGCCGAGATCTACAAAGGCTGGGTCGAACTGCTGCGCGAAACGGGCGGGACGAATTGAATGGAGAGTTTATAGTTTATCGTCTATGGTTCCAACTAGAAACGATAAACCATAAACTCAACAACGAACCTATTCCTCCGCCAGCGTCTGCGAAATGTTCATCCGGTAGACGCCGAGGGCCGGGAGGGCGGCTGCGACGATGCCGATCAAAACCGCTACGCCCAGCACGAGCCACTCTTCCGGCAAAATACTGAGGTTGTTCAGGCTGTAGTGAAAGCTCTGTTCGGCCCGGGTGGAGAGTAGCAGCAAACCGACACGGCTCAGGACCAGGCCCAGCACAAACCCGATCAGCGACAGCACGAGCCCTTCCAGCAGCAGCATTCCGAATAGTTGGGTGCGTCCGGCACCCATCGAAAGCATCAGGGCCATCTCGTACTTGCGCTCTTTCAGCGAATTATACAGCGACACGAAAACGCTGATTCCGGCGATGAGCATGATAGCAACAGCCAGTCCACGCAGCGTGTCAACACCGACGCCCAGCAGCGAAAACAGCCGGTTAATTTCGATCGAGGGCAAAGCCGCCTGCAACTTGGAGTTGTTGTTGATCCCGCGCGCGATCATCATACCCAGCGGATTCCGGAATTTGATCAACATGCTGGTGATTTCGCGGGGCGCTTCGGCCTCGTGCTCGTGTTCATGATCTTCTTCGAGCACTTCAACGCCTTCGCTCTTAGTCTCGCCTTCATGCTCCTCATGGTGCTCGTGAATGGCCCAGACGCTCGAAATCGGCGTCAGAATCAGTTGGTCGATGACGGTATTGCTCGGGTTGAAAATTCCAACCACTTTGTATTTTTTGTCGCCGTGTTCTTCGCCTTCGCCGTCCAGCCCGTGCGAACCGGCAAAGGTGTCGCCCAGTTTCAGACCGGTTACTTCGGCCACGCGCGCGCCGATGGTCACTTCCAGGTCTTTCTGAAACAGCGCGCCCTGATCGACGGTGGCTTCAAAATGGTCGACGTATTTTTTGTTCGTGCCGACAATGCGGAAAGTCTGATAACTATCGCCCATCGACAGCGGAATGGCGGTCTGGATCATCGGGTTGCGGGTCAATCGTTCGGCTTCGTCCAGCGGAATGTTGCCCGTGGGCGCGTCGATCTGGTAAATGCTCGACAGAATGAGTTGCAACGGACTGCCTTTGGCCCCGAGCACCATATCGATGCCCCGGACGTTGCGGGAAAACTGCTCGTCGAGTTGCTTGTTCAGGAGCAGCAAGAGCGAAATAATGGTGATGCCCAGCGTCATCAGCAAACCGCTCAGGAAGCTACTCAGCGGTTTATCTTTCAGGTTCGCCCAACTTATTTTTAGCAGATTCATGGTTGTAGTTAGTCCGTGTTAGAAATACCGGGATCGATTCGATGGATGGCTTGATGCTGGATACTAGATAATTGATGCTAGATACTGGATGCTTGATACTAGATAGTGAGTGGCAGATGATTAGAATTTCTATCTCATTTTCAGTATCCAGTATCCAGTTCCAGCCTATCCAGCATCTTTTATCCACCCAACTGCTCTTTTACAAAATCACCTGATTGGAAAATTCGTCCTTCAGCCGCTGGTCGTGCGTGACCACAATCAGGCTGGCCCCGATCTGCTCGGACTGCTCGCGCAGCAGGGCCACCACCCGGGCGCAGTTGACATCGTCCAGGCTGGAGGTGGGTTCGTCGGCCAGAATGACCCCCGGTTTGTTCATCACGGCCCGGGCGATGCTGACGCGCTGCTGCTCCCCCTGGCTCATCTGGTGGGTTCGCTTGTCCAGATGATCGGCAAAGCCTAGGTGCGCGGCTAGTTCGCGGGCGCGGCCTCTGTCCTGCGTTTTTTTGGCTAAATAATTCGCCATCAGCAGATTGTCCAGAACGGACAACGAGCTGACAAAATGTGGTTTTTGGTAGATAATTCCGACGTGTGCCGCCCGAAACGGAGCCGTTTGAGATGCGGGAAGTTGGGCCAGATCGGTTTTGTCGATGATTACCGACCCGCTTTCGGGGCGCAGCAGCAGGGCCAGCAGGTGGAGCAAGGTGGTTTTGCCCGTGCCCGATTTGCCCAAAATCAAAACCGCTTCGCCATCGTTGCAGCGAATGTCCGGAAACGAGAACCGCTTGGTGGGTGAATACGAAAAGGTCAGTTGACGCGCGTGAAGCATAGGCCTAATATCATCAAATTTTCCGAAAGATACGTAGGTTTGCAGCGTTATTGCGTTTTCCAGTTAATCAATCCATGAAGCGAGTTGCCATTTTTGCGTCCGGCTCCGGAACGAACGCCGAGAAAATTGCCGGTCATCTGGCCGGTCACCCGGACATTGAGGTTACGCTGATTCTGACCAACAACCCCAAAGCCGGGATTATCGACCGCGCCCGCCGGGGGTTCGGGCCGGATCAGCGGCTGCACGTTCCGGTGCTGGTGTTCGATCGGGCGACGTTTTACGAAAGCAACCGCCTGGTGGAACTGCTTCAAAAACAAGAAATTGACCTGGTGGTGCTAGCCGGTTTTATGTGGCTGATTCCCGAAACGCTGGTGCAGGCTTTTCCGCAGCGGATGATCAACATTCACCCGGCGTTATTACCCAACTACGGCGGCAAAGGCATGTACGGGCATTTCGTGCACGAAGCGGTGGTCGCGGCCGGGGAGCGGACCTCGGGCATCACGATTCATTACGTGAACGAGCACTACGATGAAGGAAACATCATTTTCCAGGCTTCCTGCGACCTCGACCCACAGGACACGCCCGAGGATGTGGCCCGAAAAGTGCAGGTGCTGGAACATCGGTTTTATCCGGAAATTGTGGAGAAATTGTTAATTACAATGAATAATGAATAATGAATATCGAATAGCGAAGTGTGGTGCACTGGCCTGGATGGCGGTTTTGGTCCTGATGGCGGGCTGCTTTCGTCCGGCGATTCCGATTGCCATGTCGCCCAATTATCCGGTCGAAGTATTCTACGAAAACCAACAGCCCGATCGGCCGTTCACGGAACTGGAGTGGCTGGAATACAAAGAAGAAGTGCCGCTGGCCAACCAGCAGCAACCGCAGAAGGGAGGCCGAATGGTGAAACGGGGTAACAACGTCGAACAGAAGGAACTAATGCTGGCGCGGCTGACGATGCAGGCCAAAAAGATCGGAGCCGATGCGCTGATTGCCGTTCGGTATCAGTATTATAGCTCGGCGACGGTAAATGGCTACTCGATGCGGGGAATGGCCGTCAAATACCAGAAAGAACGGGAAGTCGGGCAGTAAATCGTTACTTGACTTCGTCGTAATCTACATATTCTCCGCCTTTGATGCGGGAATCGGTGACGCCGGGTGCGGTCGAGTGGACGCGGGTTTCGCCTTCGCGTGTTCCCCGGTTGAATTGCTCATTGGCTTTTCGCTGCTCCTTCGCCAATTGCCGACCGACCAGCAACCAGAAGAAAAACCGCCGTACCGGCGGTACGAACGCAATCAGAAGCAGCAGAACGAATAAGAATTTAAAAATCATGCTGAACGGTAGTCGGTTCGGTTATGGAATACAAGTATAACGCAAAAGGCCCGAAAACAGTTGCTCTACTGACATTAAATTGAATAATACCGATTTGATCGGATAGCCGGACGGGAATTTCCCAACTTGTTGCACTAGAGGCTTCATGGACGGATTTCAGGAATCCGGTCCATATTTCCCAATTGTTTCCAGAATCAGCCGTTTGTTTTGCAGGCACTTGTCACGGTTTTGTCACCATCACCGAAAAGCTAGTCGCCAATGAAACAGTCCACTTCTTGGTTCCGCCCATACCGTATTGGTTTGCTGACGACTACAATCGGGGTTTGGTTGCTAAGGTCCGGCGCCGCTCAGGCGCAAACCCTAACGCTGGCGCAGGCCATCGAGCAGGGCACGCAGGCGTATCCGTTCCTGAAATCCAAACAGGCCGAAATCCACAGCGCCGAAAAACGGATTCAGTCCAGCCGGACCGAGTTTCTGCCGAGCATGATCGTGCAGGATCAGTACACCTACTCGACCAGCAACGCCCTGAACGGCTCGTTTTTTCCCAACGAAGGAACATCCATTTCGACTTCCGGCGGCATCCGGCCCGACAATATTTACCGGGGAACGACCGGTAGTTTCGTCAGCGCGGTCATCGACTGGCGGATCGTCAATTTCGGGCGGGTGAAAGCCAACGTCAAAGCCGCCGAAGCTGATCGGAACCGCTCGCAAACGGACTACGAAAACGAAATTTTTCAGCACCAGATCCGGATCATCGACGCCTATTTAACGCTGCTGGTCAATCAGAAACTGGTGGATGTGCAACGCGCGAACTTCGAACGGGCGCAGACCTTCAAAAACGTGGTCGATGCGGGCGTCAATTCCGGGATGCGGGCGGGCGTTGACAGTTCACTGGCCACCGCCGAACTCGTCCGGGCCCGGCTGCAAGTACTGGAAAGCGAGCAGCGCGAGCAGGTGCAACGGCTGCGGTTGTCGGAACTCGTCGGGCAGGTACAGGCCGGCGTCCGGGTCGATAGCATGCGGTTTTACACGACCTTGCCGCAAACCCATTTCCAGTCCGATTCGATTTCGCCGAAAAACCCGGTTTTGCGGTTTTTCCAGTCCCAGATCAATCTTTCGTCGGCCCGCAGTGTCGCCCTCCAACGGTCTATGTTGCCGTCCATTTCGCTGGTCGGCGCGGGTTGGGCGCGGGGCTCCGGTTTAACCAATGCCGATGAGTCGTTCCGCATGGATTTCAATCAGGGTCTTGGTTATCAGGCCTATAATTACCTGTTCGGCGTCGTTGCCCGCTGGAACCTGACCAATACAATTCGGCTCAAATACGATTACCGCGCGGAGCAATTTCAGGTCGAGCGGTTTCGGCAACTCTACAACGACCAGCAACTGCGGATCACCCGGCAAAACCGGGAGGCCGAAACGCAACTGGCCGTCGGGCTGGAACAGGCCCGGCAGGCTCCCGTCCAACTCCGGGCCGCCCGGCAGGCCTACAACCAGGCGCAGGCCCGCTACCAGAACGGTCTGGCCGACCTGCCCACGCTGCTGCAAAGTTTCGTCACCCTCAACCGGGCCGAAACGGATGGCTACGTCGCCACCAGCAACGTCTGGCGGTTCCTCCTCCTGAAAGCGGCCGCCGAGGGAGACCTGTCGCTGTTTATGAACCAAATTAAATAAGCGGTTTATGGTCTATGGTTCATGTTTTATAGTTGCTGACGCATTCGTATTTGCACTTTAAGCAACATAAACTCTAAACCATAAACTCTAAACCATAAACTATGAACTGAAACTATGTATCAACTCATTCGTTCCGCGCTGCGGAAGCCCATTTCGGTGGTGGTCTTGGTGCTCGGCATTCTGTTTTTCTCGGTGATGTCGCTGTTTACGATCCCGGTGGATATTTTCCCGAACCTGGACTTGCCGACGATCTACGTGGTGCAGCCCTACGGGGGGATGGCCCCCGACCAGATGGACGGTTTTATCGCCACCCGCTACCAGGACCACTTTCTGTACGTGTCCGGGATTCGCGACATCGACGTGAAAACCATCCAGGGCTTGTCGCTCATCAAACTCTCGTTTTACCCGGGTACCGACATGGCCCAGGCGGCTGCGGAGGTCGCCAACAACGTTTCGAGGGCGAAGGCCTACATGCCCGAAGGAACCGTGCCGCCCCAGGTGGTGCGGTTCGACGCCAGTTCGGTGCCGGTGGGGCAGTTGGTGTTCGAAAGCCAGAGTCGCTCGCTGAACGAAATTCAGGATTTTGCCTCCTCGCGGGTGCGGCCGATGTTCTCCCGGATTCCGGGGGTGTCGAGTCCTCCGCCGTTCGGCGGGAACCAGCGGACGGTGATCATCAAAGTTGATCCGCAACGGGTGCGCAGTTACCAGCTGACGCCGGAAGAAGTCATCAAATCGATTGTGATCAACAACCAGCCATCGCCCGCCGGGAACATCCGGATTGGAGACAAGGCGTTGATGACGCCGGTGAACTCGCTGGTCAAAAAACTGGAAGATTTCCTGAACATCCCCATTCGCGTGGGCTCGGGGCCGACGGTTTTTGTGCGGGATATCGGGACGGTGGAAGACGGCGCCGACGTGACGGTGAGTTACGCCCTCGTCAACGGACGCCGGGCGGTCCGGTCGTGAAAAAATCGGATGCTTCGACGCTCGATGTCGTGAACAACATTCGCAAGGCGTTGCCCGAATTGCGGGCCGCTGTACCGGAAGATGTCAAGATTTCCTACGAATTCGACCAGTCGGTGTACGTGACCAACGCCCTGAAGAGTCTGGTGACGGAAGGGATTTTGGGGGCGGTTTTGACCGGTTTGATGGTGTTGCTGTTCCTGCGCGACTGGCGCAGCGTGATCATCGTGGTCGTCACGATTCCGATCTCGATTCTGTCGGCGGTGATTATGCTCAATCTGTTCGGGCAAACCATCAACATCATGACGCTGTCGGGCCTGGCGCTGGCCATCGGGATTCTGGTAAATCAGGCGACGGTGACGATTGAAAACATTCACCAGCACCTGGAAATGGGCCGGGGCACGTCAGCCAAACCGAAAGCCGTTGCGATCTGGGACGCCTGTAAAGAAATCGTTTTCCCGGAATTCCTGATTCTGCTGGCGATTCTGGCGGTTTTTGCCCCGGCCTTCGTGATGAGCGGGGTGCCGCGCTCGATGTTCCTGCCGTTGTCGTTGTCGGTTGGTTTTGCCATGATTGCGTCGTTTTTGCTCTCGCAAACGTTCGTGCCGGTTCTGGCCAACTGGTTACTGAAAAGCCATCCTGAACACGAAGCCGCTACGCTGGCGCTCGATGCGGACGAACGTCATATGATGTTGGACGAAGCCGCGCATCCTGCCAAAAATCCGACCGGTTTTGACAAGTTTAAGCAGCGGTATTCCAACGCACTCGAAAAAATTCTGAACCGACGCGGTCTGGTTGTTGGGGGGTATCTGATTGGTAGTCTGGTGATTATTGTCGTCTGTTTCATGGTGATTGGGACGGATATTCTGCCGCACGGCAATAGCCACCAGTTCCAGATGCGGCTGCGGATTCCCGACGGAACGCGGGTGGAACGCACCGAAACCGCCACGCTGAAAGTGCTGGATATTATTAAAGAAGCCGTTGGGGCCGAGAACGTCGAAATTTCGTCGACATACGTCGGCACGGTGCCGTCCAGCTACGGAACGTCCAACATCTTTGTGTTCAACAGCGGCCCCCACGAAGCGGTTTTGCAGGTCTCACTGAACGAAGAACATCCGGTGAAGATGGATGATTTGAAGGAAGACTTACGGACGCGCATCGCTAAGGCATTGCCCACGGCCAGCATTTCCTTCGAACCCATCGAGCTGACCGAAAAGATTATGAGCCAGGGTGCTTCCACGCCGATTGAGGTGACGGTGGCCGCCAAAGACCTGAACGAAGCCGGGCGGTTTGCCAACAAAATCCGGCAGGAAATGGCGAAAATTGACTTCCTGCGCGATGTGCAGATCGCCCAACCGCTGGCGTATCCCATCCTGAAAGTGACGATGAACCGCGAACGGGCGGGGCAACTCGGCGTTACGTCCACGCAGGTCGCCCGCTCGATGGTGGCCGCGACCTCGTCCAGCCGGTTTACGGACAAAAACCTCTGGCTCGATGAATCGAAAGGGCTGGCCTATCAGGTGCAGGTCCAGATCCCGGAATACAAAATGAGCAGTGCCACCGACATCGGCAATATTCCGTTGAAAAGTGGCGAAATGCACCCACTGCTGTCGGATGTCGCGACGTTTTCGGAAGACACCGCCCCCGGCGAATACGGCCGGGCCGAACCGGCTGGTCACGATTACGGCCAATTTGCAGAAAAAAGACCTGGGCTCGGCGCAAAAAGCCGTGGAGCAGGCCATCAAAAACGCGGGCGAGTCGCCCCGGGGCGTCCTGGTCGAAATGGGGGGGCAAACCAACCTATTGACCGATACGCTGAGCAGTTTGCAAACCGGTTTGTTGGTCGCCATTGTGATCATCTTCCTGTTGTTGGCGGCTAATTACCAGTCATTTAAATTGTCGCTCGTCATTCTGGCGGCTATTCCGGCGGTGGTCGCCGGGGCGCTGCTGATGCTGCTGGCCTGCGGGGCCACGCTGAACCTGCAATCGTACATGGGCCTGATCATGTCCGTGGGCGTGTCGGTCGCGAATGCCATTCTGATGGTGACCAACGCGGAGAATTTACGGCTGGAAACCGGTGACACGCGCAAAGCCGTAGTACTGGCGGCCAACAGCCGGATTCGTCCGATTCTGATGACGAGTATCGCCATGATTGCCGGGATGGTGCCGATGGCGTCCGGAATGGGCGAAGGCGGTGATCAGATTGCCCCGCTCGGTCAGGCCGTCATCGGCGGGCTCATTGCCTCGACCCTGGCCGCCCTATTGATTTTACCCTGCGTGTTCACGCAATTCCAGACCAAAGCCACGCTTCAATCGGTATCCCTCGATCCGGAAGATCCGGACAGCAAATTTTATCACCAACCCCTGCGTACTGTCGCATGAAACCGTTTTTAACCCTCGTTTGGCCCGTTGTTGCCGCAGCCGGTATGGCGGCTTGCACCTCAGCTTCCAGGGAAGAAAAGAAAACCGTGAAAGAGCCTGAAACGCAGTAAGTTGCTACGGCGGAGGTGCAGACGATGCGTCCCAGCAAGCAGATTGTGTTGCCGGGCGAACTGAAACCCTGGAACCGGGTGAGCCTGTATGCCAAAGTGAAAGGATTCATTCGCGATGTGCGCGTGGATCGGGGTTCGGTGGTTCGGAAAGGGCAGGTGTTGGCGGTGCTCGATGCGCCGGAAGTGTTGTCGGAACTGAGCCAGGCGCAGGCCCAGTTGCAGGCCCAGGAAGCCGCCATCAACGAGCAAATGGCCCGTTTTCGCGCCAGTCGGCTGACGTACAACCGGTTGGTACAAACCAGCAAAGTGGAAGGGGCGGTTTCGCTGCACGAACTCGATCAGGCGCAGGCCCGGATGCAGGCCGACAGCGCGACGGTCGCCGTGGCCACGGGAAATATTCAGGCCAGCCGGTCCAATTACCAGACCAAAAAAGAGCTGCGTCAATACCTGACCATCGTTGCCCCATTCGACGGTGTGATTACGGAGCGGAACGTCAGTGCCGGGGCGCTGGTCGGCGCGGGCGACAGCAACGCCAAACCGTTGTTTGTGCTAGAAGACAGCCGGACGCTGCGCCTGACGGTGGGATTCCGGAAACGTTTGCGAACCAGCTTCCGAAGAAAAGTGCGGTTTCGTTCACCGTAAGCGCCATGCCGGAACAACAATTCAATGCGCGGCTGGCCCGGAGCGCCCAGAGCCTGGTGGAAGCCAACCGGGCGATGATGGCCGAGTTCGACGTGGATAATAAAACGCAGCTGCTCAAGCCCGGCATGTACGCCGAGGTTCGGTTGCCGATCGAGCGGACGGCCCCCACGTTGTTTGTGCCGAAAACCGCCGTGGTCAGTTCCAGCGAAAAAACGTTCGTGATTCGGGTCAATAACAACAAAGCCGAGTGGGTAAGCGTCGAAAAAGGCAATACGCTCGACAGCCTGGTCGAAGTATTCGGCGGGCTGCGGGCGAACCCATCGTCCGGATCGCTTCGGAAGAAATCCGCGATGGTCAGGCCATAAACGCCAGCAAGCGATGAAACGGTTATTGATCGGACTTATCGCGGTGCTGTTGCTGGCGCAGGGCTGCCGAACCAGCCAGTCGCATTACCAACTGGTGTACCGCACTGACGCGGGCGGTTATCAGGTGGAAAAACCGGACCTTCGGGCGGTAAAAGTCCATTGGCATCCGTACCAGGTTCAGGTGACGACGGAGGGCAGAAAAAAGCCGCCCCCACCGAACAACTCTGGGGGTACAGGCAAACCGACGGAACCTTGTACCGGCTGTATCTGGGCAATACCTACGAAGTGGTGCAGGAAAAAACGCTGACGCTCTACCGCCAGTCGGAGTTTGGGGAAGGCGCCACGGAACATTATTTCTTCAGCGTGACGCCCGACGAGCCGGTGTTGTCGTTAAACCGGCATAACCTGGAGGCCGCTTTTGCCAACTACCCCTGCATGCAGGGATTGATCCAGCAAACGTCCGCCCGCAACTGGCTCAAAAACCACCAGAAACACAACCGCCTGATCGAAGCTTATCAGTACTGCCGCCAGCAAAGCGCCGGTGCGCAACTCTCGACGGTTCATTAGAAGGCCCCCAACCCCCTGAAGGGGGCTTACAAAACCGGATCAATAAGCCCCCTTCAGGGGGTTGGGGGCAAAAGCCTCTACCTATTCTTCATAAAACTCCAACGGTAATCCATCCGGATCGCTGAAAAACGTAAACCGTCGCCCGGTATGCGCGTCGATCCGGACGGGTTCTACGTCAATACCGTGCCCTTCCAACTCCTTTTTAGCCGCTTCCACGTCCGAAACCGCAAACGCCAGATGCCGTAAGCCCAGTGCTTCGGGCCGGGAGGGCCGTGCGGGCGGATTCGGAAACGAGAACAGCTCGATCACGTACTGGCCGTTCAGTTCCAGATCCAGCTTATAGGAGTTGCGCTCGGCGCGGTGCACTTCCTGAATGATTTGCAGTCCCAGAATTTCGGTGTAAAACCGCTTCGATCGTTCGTAATCGGAACAAATGATGGCAATGTGGTGAATGTGGTTGAGTTGTAACATGTAAAAGCTGGATTGTTCAATAAGAAAATAGTACTATTTTTGGTAATGGATCGAGCAGATTTGTCAAACAATCGGCTTTAACAGTAATCGTTTTTAACGCTTTCGTTCGGAACGGTTTCCTGAACCTATTAACTATGATGAAACATGCAATTGTTTTCCAAAACCCGGCCACTCCCGCCGGGGTTGCCGGGCGTTTCCTGCCTGGCATGCGGTTCCGCTCCGGGCCGGTTTTTCGATCCCCACCCAGCCGCCGGGACCAACGCGCTCAAGGTACAACCGTACCCACGGACTTCAGTCCGTGTTTTTGAGTTTTTTCCATCTGGATGATAAAATTAACTATCACGGACTATTTAGTCCGTGGGTACGATAAAAAAGCAAAATTCCTAAAAACCCGTTAATTGAAAAGAGAATGACCCGGTCATTACTAATGCGCATCAGTTCCCTTTTTATTCTCAGCATCGCCTTTCTGCTGCATTCCAGCCTGACGGTCCGGGTGGCCGACCCGGTGCGTGTGCTGGTGTTTTCGAAAACCAAAGGCTGGAAACACACGTCCATTCCGTTTGGCATCGCGGCCATTCAGAAACTGGGCCGGGAGAATAATTTCCTGGTGGATACGACCAAAAATGCCGCCCTGTTCACCGACGAAAACCTGAAACAGTACGCGGCTGTGATCTTCAACAACACGACCGGCAACGTCCTGAACGGCGACCAACAGGCGGCTTTTGAGCGCTACATCCAGGCCGGGGGTGGCTACGTCGGGATTCACGCGGCTGCCGATACCGAATACGACTGGCCCTGGTACGGCAAGCTGATGGGCGCGCATTTTGCCAGCCATCCGCACAATTCGAACGTTCGGAAAGCCACCGTCGATGTCACCGATCACCAACACGTTTCGACGGTTCAACTCCCGGAACACTGGGAGCGTACCGACGAGTGGTACAATTACCGGTCGTTTTACACGGGCATCAAACCGCTGGCCTACCTCGACGAAAACAGCTACGAGGGCGGCACCAACGGCGCCAATCACCCGATTAGCTGGTACCACGAGTTCGACGGCGGGCGGGCCTTCTACACCGGCAACGGTCACACCGACGAAAGCTACAGCGAACCGCTGTTTCTCAACCACCTGCTGGGCGGCATTAAATACGCCATCGGCGACGGAAAACCGCTGGATTACAAAAAATCCTACGCCAAAGTAACGCCCGAACCGAACCGCTTCGTCAAAACCGTGCTGGTCAACGACCTGGCGTCGCCGATGGAACTGGCCGTCACGCCCGATGGACGGGTGTTTTTTACAGAAATTCAGGGCAATCTGTCGGTCTACGACACCAAAACCCGGAAGCAGTCGCTGGTGCACAAATTTCCGATCACCTACGCGGGCGGAACGGGTTTGATCGGCGTAACGGTGGACCCGAATTTTGCGAAGAATCAGCACATTTTTGTCTATTATGCCCCGGCCGGTCAGACCGAAGAACCGATCAATTTTCAGCTTTCGCGGTTTACGGTATTGGCGAACAACACGCTGAATTTGAAGTCGGAGAAGATTCTGCTGAAAGTGCCGGTGCAGAAAAACAGCGGCTCGCACCACGGCGGCTCGCTGGCCTGGGACAAGGACGGCAACCTCTACCTGTCGACCGGCGACAGTTCCAGCCCGTTTCCGTCCGACGGTTATTCGCCGATGGACGAGCGCCCCGGCCCGGAATTTTACAGCCTGGATGCGCAACGCTCGTCGGCCAATACGAACGATCTGAAAGGAAAAGTACTACGGATTCACCCCGAACCGGATGGCACCTACACGATTCCGAACGGTAATTTATTTGCAAAAGGAACGCCCAAAACGCTGCCGGAAATTTACGTGATGGGTTGCCGGAATCCGTACCGCATTGCCGTCAACCCGAAAACGTCGGTATTGTACTGGGGCGAAATCGGGCCGGATGCGGGCAAAGAAGGGGCGCAGGGACCGCGCGGGTACGACGAGTTTAATCAAGCGAAAAAAGCCGGAAATTTTGGCTGGCCGTTGTTCGTCGGGAACAATTACGCCTACGTCGATTGGGATTTTGCGACCAAAACCGCCGGCCCGAAATTTGATCCGAACGCACCCGTCAACAACTCGCCGAACAACACTGGCCTGAACCAGTTGCCCCCGGCCACGCCCGCGATGATCTGGTATCCGTACGCAGCTTCGGACGAGTTTCCGGAACTCGGCCAGGGCGGTCGCAGCGCGATGGCGGGCAAGTTTTATACGTTTGACAAACAGTCGACATCAACCAGCAAATTCCCGGAGTATTACGACGGCAAGCTGTTTGTCTTCGACTGGATGCGGAACTGGGTGCTGGCGCTCACGTTCGACGAAAACGAAAACTACGTCCGCAACGAACCGTTCATGCCCGGCAACGGTGACTTCCGGCGGCCTATCGATCTGGATTTCGGACCTGATGGCGTGATGTACATGCTCGAATACGGTTCGGTGTACGGCGCTGATAATGAGGATGCCCGGCTGGTCAAAATTGAGTATAACACCGGAAACCGTCCGCCCGTGGCCCAGGCCAGTGTGCAGGATACGGCCATTGAAAACCGCCTGGATCGGACGGTTTTTCTGACGTCCGAACGCCGGAATTTCCCGATCCTGCGCGAAGCCTCCGGTGCCGCTCCGTTGCGGGTGATGTTCTCCGGCCGGGGCAGCCGCGACCTTGACGACGATGACGAGGTCAGCTACCAATGGCTGTTCGACGGAAAAACCGTGGGCGCAACCACGCTGAACGCGACGCATACATACACCAAACCGGGCGTCTATAAAGCCATTTTGCAAGTCAGGGACCGGGCCGGTCTGGTGGGCCGAGACACGGTTATCGTACAGGTTGGGAATACCAAACCGGCCGTTGCGATTGCCAGCACGCAGAACAAGTCGTTTTTCTGGGAAGGTAAACCGTTTGCGTACACGGTGAAGGTGCAGGACAAGGAAGACGGAAAAATCGATCCGAAGCGGATCAAAGTGTCGTATGTCTACAATCCGCAGCCGAGCACGCTCGACGCCAGCGCGGCCAAGTCGCCCACGTCGGTGCTGGTGAGCAACCCGCCCGGCAAGCAATTGATGGACGCCAGCGACTGCAAAGCCTGCCACACGGTGGATAAAGTGTCGGTCGGGCCGTCGCTACTGGCCGTGGCGCAGCGGTACAAAAGCCAACCCGATGCCCTTGATAAACTGGCGACGAAAATCATCAACGGCGGGGGTGGCAACTGGGGAACGACCCACGTCATGAGCGCCCACCCGCAGATTCCGCTGACCGATGCGCAGGAAATGGTTCGCTACATTTTCTCGCTGACCGATAAACCGCATGCGCCGAAAACCGTGCCTTTGCAAGGATCGCTGGCGCTAAATGATCACCAGAAAGACGAACCGAACGGCCAGTACACGCTGCTGGCGTCGTACACCGACAAAGGTGGCCAGGTGGTGGGTCCGTTGACCGGCGCGGAAGCCGTTACACTCCGAAACGCGAAAGTGCTGGCGATTTACGCCGACGCGCACCCGGGTTTTAACCGGTTTGGCAAAAACCTGTCGCAAGGCGGGCACAAGGCGTATATTTTGCTGAAGAACATCGACCTGACCAACATCCGGAAGTTCGTTTACGAATATGCCTCGTCGGAACACGCGGGTGATATTCAGGTGCGCATCGACTCGCAGGCCGGGCCGATCATCAGCACTACGCCTTATCAACCCACCGGCAACGGCAACACGCTGAAAGAACTGACCGGCACGATCAGCAAACCGGTTTCGGGTCGGCACGATGTGTACTTCTTCGCCATCAAACCCACCAAGCCCAACGAATCGATTTTGAAGTTGAACAGCGTTACGTTTCAGGAGTGAAAGAGCAGAGGGCAGAGGGGTAGGGGCAGAGGGTGTTCCGCAGGAATAGAACGCGTCAGCAACCCTCTGCCCCTACCCCTCTGCCCTCTGCTAACACAAATTTTATTCGGCCAATCTGGGATTTTTGCGGCTTTTACTTGCATAAATCGCAAAAGACCGGTCTTTTATTTATGTTTTACCAACTATTGCTGTTATTTTACTTGCTGATAACATTGAGGTACGTTGGATTCCCGCAATCGCATCATCGAAGAAAACACGTATTTGCTGGAGCTCTGGCATCGCTCGAAGGCCGGAGACAAGCTGGCGTTTTGCCAACTGGCCGAATCACAATACCGTTCTCTATTCAGCTACGCGACCAACTTCACGACCGACCGCGAATTCATCAAAGACTCGATCCAGGAAATTTTCATCAACATCTGGGAGAAACGCCAGACGCTGACGATCCAGTTTGTGTCCATTTATTTGTTCAAGTCGCTCCGGAACCAGCTTTTACAGGAGGTTCGGCGGAGCAAGCAGGCGGTTTCGGTACCCTATTTTCAGGAAGTCAGCCAGCTTTCCGACTGGGAAACCATCGAAACCACCATCGAACGCAGCGAAGCCGACACCGAAAGCCAACGCCGAATCCGGGAAGCCATCGACGCGCTACCGAAACGACAACAGGAAGTGGTTTTTCTGAAATTTTACAAAGGGCTCGACAACGAACAAATCGCCGAACTGATGGAAATTAACCGCCAGTCGGTGGCCAACCTGCTGTACAAGGCACTCTCGGCCCTTAAAAACCAGATGGCCTTTTTCAGGTTCTGGCTGGTACTTCTGGGTGGAATTTTTCTGCGATAAATCCAGCAACAAAATAGCCACCGAACTCCCCTTCGGTGGCTATCCACTATTATAGACAAACCTAAAAACGCACTGTACAGTAAGCACACTCTTGTTAGCGTATGTTAGCGTATTGCTATCGCTGGGACAAAACAAAGGCGGTTTTCTTAGGAGCCAATTAAGATCTGCTTAGAATTTGCTTAGTGAAGAGGATGTTTTGTAAGTACGCCGGAGCGTTGCTCCGGTGATTCACGGCTTCTCGTGTAGTTTAACCTGTTTTCACCGATCCTATCCCCGATACTTTTGCGTCGTCATGAAAGCCAACCCGTCTCGCCGAACGTTTCTCAAGTCGTCGCTCCTGACCGGAACCGTTCCGTTTTTACCCACTGCTTCTACCTGGCCTGATGCCTGGAAAACCGTGAATCAGCCGGTTGTACCCGACACTTCAGCAGAAACCAAGAGCCTTATTGGCCCCTACGGCCCCTGGGCTATGTCGCTCCACAGCCAGCCGACGCTTTCATTCCGCAATACCCGGTGGAAAGCGGGGCAGTTGGCCCGCTGGAAACAGGAAGCCCTGAATAAAAGCCGGGAATTGCTGGCAGCGCCTTCGCTACCAGCAATTCCCGGCGTTACCGTAGACCGCACGTTCGAATACGACGGTTTGCACATTGAGGAGCTTTCGTGGCAGCTTCCGTATGGCCGACCGACGAAAGCCCTGCTTTTGAAGCCCAAAAACGCAACCGGACCTTTACCCGCCATTCTAGCCCTGCACGATCACGGCGGAAAGAAATATTTTGGCTACCGAAAAATCGTGAAAACCGGCTCCGATCAACATCCGCTTCTGGCCGAACACCAGCAGGAAGATTACAGCGGCCGGGCCTGGGCCAATGACATCGCAAAAAGAGGGTACGTCGTCCTGGTTCACGATGCCTTTGCCTTCGGAAACCGCCGGGTCCGGTACGAAGAGGTAACCGGACTAACCTACGGCCCGCTGAAAACGGCCGATAAAACGGAGGACGGTTCGGAAAATAGCGAACAGATCGAAACCTATAACCGCTGGGCCGCTGAACACGAGCATGTGATGTCGAAATCCCTGTTTTGTGCCGGAACCACCTGGCCCGGTGTTTTTTTGACGGAAGATCAGGTGGCGCTATCGGTTTTGTGCGCCCGAAACGATGTCGATCCGCAGCGGGTAGGCTGTGGCGGTCTGTCCGGCGGTGGTCTCCGAACGGTGTATCTGGCGGGGCTTGATCCGCGTATTAAATGCTGTGTCTGCGTCGGTTTTATGACGACCTGGAAAGATTTCGCCCTTCATAAATCGTTCACCCACACCTGGATGACGTACGTGCCGGGCCTGCCCCGGTATCTGGACTTCCCGGAGATTCTGGGACTGCGCGTGCCGCTCCCGACGCTGACCCAGAACAACCGACAGGATGAATTGTATACGCTCCCGGAAATGGAGGCCGCCGATCAGCAGCTTCGCGCGATATACGCCAAAGCTGGCGTTCCGGATCGTTACGAGGGCCGATTTTACGACGGTGGACACAAGTTTGACGCCACCATGCAGACCGACGCCTTTGCCTGGTTTGACCGATGGCTCCGAAAAGCCGATTGATCCTTGCCGCAAAAGCAGCCAGGATGCGACCGGTTTAAGGCGTAATCTAAAAGCGCTTTTCGTTTTGCGGAACAAACCGGTTCGCAGGTAGTTCCTTGTAGTAGACCGTTTTTTCTGACAATGAAGATTTTAGTGGTGGAAGATGAGCCCAAAACCCTGCACGCGATCCGGCAGGGGCTGGAAGAAACGCAATATGAGGTAGATATTGCATACGATGGCCTGATCGCCAAACGGCTGGCTCTGAAAAATTCGTACGCGGCCATCATTTCCGACGTGATCATTCCGGGCATCAACGGTTTCGAGCTGGTGCGGCAATTGCGCGCGCAGGGCGTTAATACGCCGATTCTGTTGCTGACGGCCCTGGGCGAAACCAGCGATAAAGTAACGGGTTTCGATGCCGGAACGGACCA
Organism: Larkinella sp. VNQ87; assembly: GCF_049445795.1. Taxonomy (NCBI): domain Bacteria; kingdom Pseudomonadati; phylum Bacteroidota; class Cytophagia; order Cytophagales; family Spirosomataceae; genus Larkinella; species Larkinella sp. VNQ87. The sequence continues at coordinate 35,517 of NZ_JBMSDT010000006.1, read as the reverse complement.
GTATTTGACCAAGCCGTTTCAGTTTGCCGAGTTGCTGGCCCGGGTGCGGGCCCTCACCAAGCGTGGTTCGCAGGTGGCCATGACGGCCCAAATGCTGCGGTTTGCGGGTCTGGAAATGAACCTCGATGCCAAAACCGTCAGCCGCGATGGGCAGCCCGTCGACCTGACCGCCCGGGAGTTTGCCCTGCTCGAATACCTGCTCCGAAACCAGGGCCGGGTGCTGTCTAAAGTCGACATTGCCGAACACGTCTGGGACCTGAACTTCGACGCCAGCACCAATGTCGTGGAAGTATATATCAATTATTTGCGCAAGAAAATTGATAAGGACTTTCCAAAAAAGTTGATTCACACCCAGTTTGGAATGGGGTATGTACTGAAAGAAGAATGAATAAATTTATATTTGTTAACCATCAAACCGGTTTTCTAAGTAAATTCTAAGCCATTCCTTAGCCCTGTTTAAGCATTATAAGCCAGTTTTGTTCACGAAGTGATCTTTTGACCTTATGACTAAACTGCGAAACAGCCATCTGTCCGGCCCAATGCCGACCCCGCTGACGCGGCCCCACCGCCGACCAGACGCTTCGGGATTCGACGATCCGGAACCCTGGCGACCCGACTGGCTGATGATTTTGATGGTGAGCCTCTTCATTCTGACGCTGCTCATTGCCTGGCTGGTCGATATTCCAGCGTTGCTGCGGTAAATCGGCCCCGAACTTCCGTCTGGATACGCTGACGCACTCGTATGACCATTCGAACCCGACTGACGCTTCGCTTTACCGGACTGGTTTCGGCCATTCTGGCACTGGCGTTTGCCTGTCTGTACGCGTTTTGCTGGTATTTCATTTCTTCGGATTTTTACCGGCGACTCGATCGGAAAGCCGATACGGTCGGCGAACTGCTGATTCGGCAGCGGATGGAACCCCACCTGCTCGGGCAAATCACCCGCCTGCGCAAAGACCAGCTCCCGGCCCAGAAACTGGCGGTGTACGACGGTCGGAACAGCCCGGTTTTTATCACCAATGAACAGCGGCCACTGGCAGTTTCCACAAAAGACCTGGACGCCATCCGTAAAAAGAAAAGCAAAAAATTCCGGCAGGGCGCGGCTTACGTCACCGGGATTCGGTACGAAACCGACGCGGAGCAGTACGTGGTGCTGGCCAGCGCCGAAAATCACTATGGCGATCAGTTTCTGCGCCGGATGCTGGTTGTGCTGATTGGGTTATTCGGGGTTATTGTCGCCATTGTCGCCTTTTCGGGCTGGCTTTACGCCGGTGAAGTGCTTCGGCCCATCCAGCGCATGGAGCAGCAACTAAATCATATTTTTCCGAACACCCTCCAGAAACGCCTGCCCGTCCGGGCCGATAACGACGAAATCAGCCGCCTGTCAACCACCATCAACCGGCTCCTCGACCGCATCGACGAATCGTTTCGGCTTCAGCGCATGTTTGTCGCCAACGTTTCGCACGAACTCAAGAACCCGCTGACACAAATCAGTTCCCAACTGGAAGTGGCCCTGCTCAATCGGCGCGAGTCGGCGGTTTATGAGCAAACCATCCGCTCGGTGCTCGACGATGTAGGCGATTTATCGACCCTGACGCGGGAGTTGTTGCAGCTTTCGCAGGTCAGCCAGGCGTCGGCAGTTAACCTGCTGACGGATTCGGTGCGGCTGGACGAAGTGATCTGGGATATCCGGGACGAAGTTGGCGCAACCAATCCGCGCTACGAAGTCAGTGTCTATTTTGACGAACTGCCCGACGATTTTAACCAACTCGCGGTACCTGGTAACACCGCTCTGCTCCGAATTGCCCTGAAAAACCTGACCGAAAATGCCTGCAAGTTCTCAGACGACGGCAAAGCCCGGATTCAGGTTCGTTTCAACGAAACCACCGTCCTGATCAGTGTGGAAAATACAGGTGTGCCCATTCCGGCGGAGGATTTGCCGTACATTTTTGAACCGTTTTACCGCAGTCGAAAAACCGCCGAAACCCGGGGCTACGGCGTCGGCCTGTCGCTGGTCGAACGGATCGTACGGCTTCATCAGGGCAAAATAACCGTTCAATCCAGCGACGGACAGACGATTTTCCGGCTCGAACTGGTACGGACTTTTACCGCCTAGCCGCCCCCGGTTTTACCGGTTGGCCAGTTCAATAATGTCTTTCCCTTCCAGAATTTGTTTTTCGTAACCGATCCCGGTCGCCTTGATCATGGCCGTTCCGAGTTCTTTCAACGTACAAAAACCGGCCGGATACAGCGCCCGCCCAATCGGAAACAGCCAGCCGACATACCGGTACATCGTCAGCGTGTTCTTCAAGCCTTCGGTCGGTTTGATGAAACCGGGCCGGAAGTTGAAAACCCGTTTAAACGGCAGTTTCGCCAGGTCATTTTCGGTTTTGCCCTTCACCCGCGCCCACATCGAACGGCCTTTTTCCGTGCTGTCGGTTCCGGCTCCCGAGATGTAGCAGAACGTCATCTCCGGATTCTGGCGGCTTAGCGTGGTGGCTACGTGCATCGTCAGGGTGTAGGTCAGCTTGTAATAATCGCCTTCGTTCATGCCCACCGACGAGACGCCCAGGCAGAAAAAACAGGCGTTGTAGCCGGTCAGTTGGCTTTCGATGGCCGACAGGTTGTAGAAATCGGCATGCACAATTTCTTTTAGCTTCGGATGGGCCAATCCGGTCGGCTTCCGGTTGATGATCAAAACCGCTTCGACCGCCGGATGCAGCAGGCATTCGTGCAACACGCCCTCGCCCACCATGCCGGTGGCGCCCGTAATAATGGCCCGGATTTTTGGTGTGTTCATGGCTGTTCGGGATTGGCGACCATTTTCCAGGTCAGTTCAAAAACGTTCTTGATCAAGGATTGCCGGTCAACAGCTTCGGGTTGTTTCACCAGGTACTGATGCAGACCGTAAAGCTGGTTGTCGATCAACGCGGCCAGTAAGTCCGGCGGGAGCGGTTTCAGTATGTTGGCCTGAATCGCTTCCCGAAGCAGCCGGTTGTGCAGCTCGGTTTGTCGATGCCTGTCTTCCTCCGAAATCAGGCTCAGGTGCGGGGAAAACCGGAACTGCTGGAGGAAGTAGAAAGCCTCCCGGTTGTCCAGCGACCACTCCACCGACCCGATAAACAAACGTCGGAATTTCTCCTTCACCGGAGCCGTGTCGTCGGTTTGGCGGGCCAGAAACTGGTTCAACTCTTCTTTGATTGTGTTGTACAGCGCCACTACCAGTTCGTCCTTGGTTTTGAAATAGTGAAACAGCGTTCCGTTCGAGACGCCTGCTTCACTGGCAATCCGGCTGGTGGGTGTTCCGTGAAAACCGTATTCGACAAAAAGTTTCAGGGCGGTTTCCAGTATTCTGGCTGTCTTATCCATGCTGACCGACTAATCACTTCATAAACCTACACCGAAAAAAAGACAGATCCAACGACCGGCCGGGCAAGCCGTTTGGCAGCCGTTGTTACCGGTTCACCGGCCTTTTATACCGGTTGGTTTGACTGACCGCCGGTATCCCGGTTTTCGCCCATCAATTTTACAGCGTTAGTCACATTACTACTTATTTTCATGATCACCACACACACCAAAACCGCCGTTCAGGCTGGCGACGTTCGCAATCACCACGGCCATCTGATGACCTTCCGCGTCACCAACGAACAAACCAATGGGACTTTTGCCCTGATCGACATTATCCTGCGCCGGGGCTGCGAGCCGCCGAAGCACCTTCACGAGCGCGAAGACGAACTTTTCTTTATTCAGGAGGGGGTTATGCGCTTCACCATCGGCGAACGGATTATCGATGCAAAGGCAGGCGATACGGTTTTTCTGCCCCGGATGATTCCGCACGCATTTGAAGTTGTCACTCCGACCGCGAAGGCGCTGTTGTATCTGACGCCCGGGCAGTTTGAAGGCTTTTTCTATGAGTTGAGTGAGGAAGCTCCCGAAGGCGTTCTGCCGCCCGCTCCGCAAGGGCCGCCCCCGGCCGAAGCGGTTCAGGCAATCATGGAAGCCTCCGCCCGGTACGGAATTCAGTACGCGTAAGATTGAGCAACCACCGGGCAGATCATCAATCTGCCCGGTGGTTGCAACACTATCACTCCACAATCAGCTTGATCTTCCGGCTTTTGGTCCGGCTCCGGAGCCAGTTTTCAATCCGTTTTTTCTCGGCTGACGTATGCCGTCGACTGAATTTGGCGTAGACCAGCAAAACCGTGTCGGGTCGGGTGCCGGTGCGTCCCATCACCATCGAGCGGGCCGCCGTAAAGGTCTGCACATCAGGCATCAGCGTTTTGAGTTCATCACGCAGATCAGCGACCGGCAACGAGCCGGTTTGCGCCGACTCGATGTGCTGCCGCAGCGAATCGATGACCTGGTCTTTGCGGGAGATGGTACTCTGGCTGTATTTGATGATCTGATCAGTAACCGTGGATGTGATCGCGTTGACATCCACCTCCGAGTCCTTCAGAGCGCCCTGTTTGATGATCAATTTCGTGTTGGGCAGCCCGTAGGCCGGGAGTTTGGCTTCGAGCGCCCGGATGGAATCGGCGGGCATCGGTTCGCCCACCACCATAAGTTCGATACGGCTCTGACCCCGCTGGTAACGCGCCGTGTAATTGACCACCTGCCGGTACTGAAAATTGCCTTCGTTGTTCACAAACCGCTTGGCGGCCTGTTCAAAAATGGTTTTCCGCACAATCTGATAGCCCAGGTAGGTACTGGGAACGAGCACAATCAACACCGCGACCAGAATGGTATTTTTCACCCGATGTTCAATGACCGGGTTCTCGTACTCCTTCTGGTGATACCCCAAAAACCGCACGATCAGAAAGGTGGCCAGGCTGATGCAAACGCTGTTGATTAGAAAAAGGTAAAACGCGCCCACAAAATACGCCAAATTTCCGTTGGCGATGCCGTAACCCGCCGTACACAAAGGCGGCATCAAGGCCGTGGCAATGGCAACGCCCGGAATCACGTTGCTAACCTTATCCCGGCGCGACCCGGCCACAATCCCGGCCAGACCGCCAAAGAAAGCAATGAACGTGTCCCAGACCGTCGGCGAGGTTCGGGCCAGCAGTTCCGACTGCGCAATATGAAGCGGACTGACCAGAAAATAAAGCGTGGACGTAATCAGGCTAATAATCACCGCAATCGACAAGTTCTTGAATGCGCGTTGAATCAGGGCCAGGTCGTTGATACCCACGCCCAGGCCAATGCCCATGATCGGCCCCATCAAGGGAGATATCAGCATGGCCCCGATAATGACGGCCGTCGAGTTGACATCCAGCCCAATGGAGGCAATGAAAATGGCAAAAATCAGCACCCAGAGGTTAGTGCCCCGAAATTCGATGCCCCGGCTGATCGACAGAATGATTTCGGCTTCGTCGGCTTTGTCTTCTTCCAGGCTAAATCGCTCGCTGAGAAACCGGCGGATGGTGGTCCCGACGGATTCGCGTCGCTTCTGGGGTTGATTTCGTTCTTCAACTATCATGATTTTGGTAAGGTATCCAGGAAAATTAATCCATCTCCCGGTCGAATGGCGTACTCTAGAGGCTTAAAGACGCTAATTTTATTAAATCAACTCAATATAAGTCCTAAATAGCTACCTTTAATAAATTTCTAATGTCGATCCAAGAAGGCTCTAAGTCCTGCAAGATACTTTGCCGCCAAGCCTTCCGGCAAATCAGTCAGGCCTTAACAAATCCGGAAAACGTACGCTGTATCCAACTAATTGCACCTAAACCGGTTTAATCTTCAGGTTATTCCGCACCAATTCCGGCCGGTCGAACTTCTTACGCATTAATGAAAAACAAGTTCTTACTCTACCAGAGACTATTAACTCGTTTCGACAACCGCTTTGTTCGATCCATTTACAACGAGCGAGTCCGGCGGACCACCCTGCAATCCATTCCGTTCTGGATAGCTTCGTTGATGACCGGCCTGGTTACCGTCGGCTACGAGCGGCTGTTTGCCTGGGCTGAATCCACTTTTCAGACCTGGTTCAGCGCCCGGCCGGAATGGATTTTTCTGTTCACCCCGGTTTGCTTTGTGGCTTCGTGGGGCCTGGTCCGGTGGCTGGCCCCGGCAGCTCGGGGCAGTGGAATTCCGCAACTCATGGCAGCCATCGAACTGGCAACGCCCGCCCAACACACCAAAATTTCGTACTTACTCAGTCTGCGCATTGCTTTAGTAAAAATCCTGAGCAGCGGCATTCTGCTGCTCGGCGGAGGGGCCATCGGGCGCGAAGGACCCACCATCCAGATTTCGGCCTCGCTGTTTCAGCTTATCAACCGGCTGCAACCCAAAGGCTGGCCCCAGCTCTCGCGGCAGATTGTGCTCGTTACGGGCGGAGCTGCCGGGCTGGCTGCGGCCTTTAACACGCCCCTGGGTGGTATCGTATTCGTGGTGGAGGAACTGACCCAGACGCACATCACGCTGTACCGCACCGCCGTTTTTACCGCCGTCATCATCGCCGGAATGACGGCTCAGGCCCTCCTCGGATCGTATCTTTATCTGGGCTATCCGGTTATTCCGGCCACCGGTCTGCCGTTTCTGGGTGTGGCTTTCATCACGGCCCTGACCGCCGGTTTGGCAGGAGCGCTCTTCGGGAAGTTGCTGGTCATGATCAACCAATACCGCAAACGCTGGCAAACCGGTTGGCAACGGTTGCTGTGGGTGGTCGGTTGCGGGCTGCTCTTTGCTGGTTTGCTATACGGCATCGGGCTGGATGCGGCCGGAACCGGAAAACCGCTCATCAATCACCTGCTGTTTAACCATCCGGGCGAGGTGCCCTGGTACGTTTTTCCGGCACGCATCGGCGGCATGATGCTGAGCTACAGCAGCGGGGGCGCGGGGGGTATTTTTGCCACGTCCCTGAGTGCCGGGGCCGTGCTGGGCGATCTGGTCGCCCATGTGCTGGCCATCGGTCCGCATGAAACCACTGTGGTCATCCTGGTGGGTATGGTAAGCTTCCTGACCGGCGTGGTTCGTTCCCCGTTTACGGCGGCTATTCTGGTACTGGAAATGACCGACCGCCATTCCGCCATCTTTCCGCTGCTGCTCGGCGGCCTGACAGCCCAACTTGTCGCGTCGTTGATCGATTCGCGGTCGATGTACGAACACCTGAAAGAAGGCTTCCTGGCCGAAGCCGTTCTGCATGCTTCGCCGGAAAACCGCCCCACCAAAGCTTCTGATTTGAACAAATAACTCGTTTTTACCGCTCTAAGGCAATTTTAAGGTTATCTTAAGTCCATTCTTAGCTTTCCGTTGCTATTTGCTGATCATCCCGTCGGGATTTACCCGATGGGAACTGTCCACGCAAACCATCAACGGCATGAAAACTTACAGCCTTTTTTCCATACTGGCGTTGGGAACCGTCCTGATTCCTGCCAGCGCTTCAGCCCAAACCGTCGATGCGGTTACCCGCGAAGCCATGACTCATTTTCAGTCCAACCGGCCGCAACAGGCTGGCCAACTGCTCCGGCAACAAGCCACCAGCCAGCCCTCACCCGATTCTTATTTCTTTCTGGGCCGGTATTACCTGCAAACCAACCAGCCCGATTCGGCCCAGATGGCCTTTCAGAAGGGCGTTGATCTGAATAAAAAAGATTACCTGAACAAGATCGGCCTGGGCGGAGTGGCGCTGCTGCGCGGCCAGACCGACGAAGCCAAAAACCGCTGGGCCGAAGCGGAGAAAAAAGCCAAACGCAAGCATCCCGACTGGTTACACCGCTTGGCTGACCTGAACATTCTGATCGACGGCAAACGCAACCCCGACGAAGCCCTGCGCCTGATCGACAAGGTGTTGAGCAACGAAAAAGTGGATAAAAAAGCCGATTATTACGTTACCAAAGGCGATGCCCTGCGGCTGAAAAACCAGGGGGGTGATGCGGTTTCGGCCTACGAGTCGGCCCTGCTGATCGACTCACAACGGCCTTACGCCCTGACGCAGATCGGTTATATTTTCAAAGGTTCCAAAAACTACAATACTGCCCGCGATTATTTCGTGAAAGCCCTCGGCGTCGATTCCACCTATACACCGGCTTATGAAAACCTGGGGGATCTGTATTCATTGAGCCGCAATTACCGGTCGGCGGCTTTCAACTACAAAAAGATGGTCGATAATTCCGAGCCATCGGACTCAACCATTCTGCGCTACACCAAGCTGGCCTTTCTGAGCGAAGATTACAAAAACATGATGGATTATCTGGCGAAAATCAAAGACCAGTCGCTCCTGGAAAACAGCAACGCCATCCGGCGCATGTATGCATATGCTTACGTAACCGACGACTTCAAGAAGTACGACGAAGCCCTGGAACTGATGCAACAAGTCCTGAACTCATCGAAAGAAGACGAACTGTTTACGATGGACTATGCCGCCCTGGGCCGGGCCTACGCCAACCGCGCCGACACCACCACCATCAGCGATTCGCTGGCCGTGGAGTACCTCACCAAAGCCACGACCGATAGTTCAAAAAACTATTATGACGAAATTGCGCTGATTGAGTACAAGGACCTGAAAGATTACCGGGACGCTGCTTTGGCTTACGAAAAAAGCATCCAGTGGAAAGAAGACCACAAGCAGCGGGTGCTGGGACAGGATTATTACAACGTCGGGCGAAGCGCCTATTTTGGCTTTTCGATCAACAAAGACAGCACCATGCTGCCAAAAGCCGACTCGGCGTTTGCCAAACTGACGGAGGTCAATCCGACCTACGACCGGGGACCGTTCTGGCGGGCGCGGGTCAATCGGTACATGCAGGACGACAGCGCTGGTCGGCGGGCGATTGCCTATTACCAGGCCTTTCTGGAAAATGCCGATTCGACCAAAGTGTCTAAAAAGGACCTGATCGAAGCCAATAGTTACATCGGCTACCAGCTCTACCGCGAAAAAGACATTGCCCAAGCCGTGCCGTATCTGGAAAAAACGCGGGAACTGGACCCCGCCAACAAGAACGTGCAGCAACTGCTGGAATACATCGAAAAGCGCGATCTGGTAGCTGATACGAAAAAGGAAGAGGAAACTCCGGAAGCCCAGGTTTCGGATACGGATAATTAGATAGTCGGTTAAAAGTTTATGGTTCATAGTTTATCGTTTTCTGCGCTAACCGATTGGTAGTGAACAACAATTAGTTAGCTGCACGAAACTATAAACCGTAAACTTAAAACTGATAAACCACTTAGTGTTGAGTGTGTTTGAGTAAGATGGTAGCTGGTAACCCTGCCGGAGCGGTTTAGACTCGGGCAGGGTTTTTCTTTTAAAACCGCCCTCCCTTCATTCCCGAAAAAGAAAACCCCGCCGGACGAACCGGGCGGGGCTGGGTTTAGGAATGGAAAGGTAAGGGCATTTAAAAACCGGGATTCTGCGTCAGGTTGCGGTTGTTGTCGATTTCCCGCTTCGGAATGGGTAGCAACAACTGCTTCTCCGTAAAGGTTTTTCCGTAAATGGTCGTGTGCCCGACAAAATCGTCCCAGCGTTTGGTTACGTCGTTGCGCACCTTGCGCGTCCGGATCATGTCGAACCAGATTTTGCTCTCAAACGCCAGTTCAAAATACCGCTCGGCCCAAACCGCCTGCTCGAAGGCATCGACGCTGGTGGCCGTCACCGGGGCCAGTTTGGCCCGCGCCCGGATGTCGTTGAGCGCCTTCCGCGCCTGGGCATTGGGGCCGCCTTCGGCCCGGTTCGAAGCCTCCGCGTATAGCAGCATCACATCGGCCAGCCGATAAATCGTGTAATTGATGTTGGCTTTGGCGTCGTTGTCGATGGCCTGTTTGTCGAAAAACTTGTAGATGTAATACCCGCCCAGATCGAGCCGGTCCCGGCGCGGGTCGCCCAGCGGGTAATCCGAAGGGTGGCCTTTGTAGAAGGTGTAGTAAAACTGCTTTTCCTCCACCCGTTTGTCGCCTTTCTCATAGCTTTCGACAAACTCCTTCCGGGGTGTCAAACCGCCGTATTCATCGGAATACTGGGCAATCCCGCGCAGGGTCGGCAGGGTCACGGGTGTCATGCCGTTGTTGCGGATATCCTTCTCGTGCTGCACCTGGAGAATAAATTCCTTCTGGTTGCGGTTAGCCGGAAGGATCATGTCCGTGTATTCCGGAAACAGGGTGTACGAGCCATTATCCAGCACCTCCTTCGAGCGTTTGGCCGACTCGGCATACGCCTGATTGCCCCCGCGAACCGGAAAACCGGCGTAGGTCAGGTACACATCTGCCAGAATCGACTTGATGGCTCCTTTTGAAATCCGCCCGTCGGTATCGCGCCAAGGCAGGGTCGATTTTTCGGCTTCCAGCAGGTCCGGGATGATAATCTCGTCGTAAATCTCCTTCACCGGCGAGCGGGGAGTCTGGACATCGCCCAGTTCGGAAATGAGCGTCGTAATTTTCGGTACATCCCCGAACATCCGCACCAACTGAAAGTAATACAACGCCCGTAGCGTTTTGGCTTCGGCAATCATGTTGGTTTTGGTAGCAGCCGGGAGCGTCGTAATCTCGCCGATTTTCTGAATCGCCAGGTTGGCCCGGGCAATGCCGGAGTACATGCCTGACCACCAGTTGTCGATGTAAAACGCCCGCGCATCGTACTCAAGGTTGTAAAATTTGAAGGCTTCGGTCTGGGAGTTGCCGTCGGCCTTGCCGGTCAGGTATTCGAGCAACGACGCGTTGTTGCCACCCCAGCCGCCCCCGCCGTTGTTCCAGGTGGTGAGGTTGGAATACACCCCGTCGACAAAGGCGCGCGCAATTTCCGGACTCGATACATTCGACGAGGTCGTCAGCGAGCCGGTCGGGTTTTCTTTCAGAAAATCCTCGCAGGACGTCAGCGTCAGACCAACGGCCACGAGCGTATAAATGATTTGCTTTTTCATAAAGGAAAGTTTGCCATTTAACGCAAGGCGGTTTTTGGGGCCTTAAACGTTAAACCTCAAACGTTAAACGGTTTAAAATTGCAAATTCAGCCCCAGGCTAAACGTCCGTGGTCGGGGATACTGGAAGAACTCGATGTTCTGGATCAGTTGCCCCGCAAAACCCGTAATGGCTTCCGGATCGTAACCCGAATACTTCGAAATCAGGAAGAAATTCTGCGCGCTGGCGTACACCCGCAGCCGCTGGAGGTTGATTCGGCTTCCGATTTTCGTGGGCAGCGAATAGCCCAGTACGATGTTCTGCCCCCGCACGAACGAACCGTCTTCCATCCACCAGTCGTCCATCGCCGTGTCGTACCCGGCATTGTAATGGCGAATTTCGGCAATCATGCTGTTCTGGTTTTCGGGCGTCCAGGCCCCGAGCACACTCCGCGAGCTGCTGGCGATGGCCTGCCGGTCTTCCACGGAGTGCTTCGTGGCATTGACCGTATTGACGCCCATCACCAACCGGATGTCGAACGAAAGGTCGAACTTGCCCAACTGGAAGGTGTTGCCCACGTTCAGGTTCCACTTCGGATACGCCCGCCCGATGATGGTTTCGTCGGAGCCGTCGATCTTGCCGTCGTCGTTCAGATCGGCCCATTTGATGTCGCCCGGCAGGCGGTTGTACTTGGCCGCCAGATCGGCCTCGGCTGTGCTGAACGTGCCGAGCCGCTTACGGCCCCAGAACGTCCCGATGGGCTGGCCCACGCGCAGAATGTTCGTCTGGCCGAGGAACCACGGGCCGGGGAAAATGTCGTCGTTGTTGACGCCCAGCTTCAGAATCTTGTTGCGGTTGGTCGAGAAAGCCAGGTTGGTCGTCCACGAGAAGTTACTGGTGGCGATGTTCCGGCTGTTAATCCCGACTTCCAGCCCTTTGTTTTCGACCGAACCGATGTTCTGCGTGACCCCGCTCAAGCCGGTCGACCAGGGGATGGGAGCATCCAGCAACAGGTCTTTGGTGATTTTGTGGTAGTAGTCGATGGTCAGGTCGATGCGGTTATTCAGCAAACCGATGTCGGCCCCGATGTCCAACTGGTTGGTGAATTCCCAGCGCAAATCCGGGTTCCCGAACGAACTCCGCCAGATGCCGGTTTGCCGCGCGCCCCCGAGCAGCACATCGCCCGTGCCAAGAAACTGCTGCGAGCGGTATTGCCCGATTTCCTGGTTCCCGGTTTTTCCGTAGCTCGCCCGCAGTTTCAGGTTCGACAGCCACGAAACCGACTTCAGAAACTCTTCCTGACTAACGTTCCAGGCCACGGCGGCTGAGGGGAAAAAGGCGTATTTGTTGTTGGCCCCGAACTTCGACGCCCCATCGTACCGGCCCGTAAAGGTGACCAGGTACTTGTCCTTGAAGTTGTAGTTCAGCCGGGCAAAATAGGAGTTCAGCGACCACTCCTGATCTTCCGAAGACGGTTTTTGCAGGCTCGTTCCCACGCCGAGGTTATGCCAGCCCCAGAAGTCGTCGATGAAGTTCTGCGCTGCGGCCAAATACCGCTCCCACGACCGTTTCTGCCACGAAAGCCCCAGCAATCCGGTAATGGTGTGGTCGGTACCGATGGTTTTGTTGTAGTTCAGGTAATTCTCAAACTGCCAGTAATATTCCTGGTTGCTCCAGATGTCGGCCACGCCTTTCTGGTCGGCCGACAAGGCATTCAGGTCACGACCGGAGTAGTAATTATTTTTCTCGAATTTCAGTTCGTAGCCAAAATTGCTCCGCAGCGACAGTTCCGGCGTGAAGGTCAGCAACGAATAAATCTGCCCCAGAATCTGGTTTTTGGGGTTGATGCGCTGCCGTTGTTCCGTAATCCGAACCGGGTTTTCGCCCCCTTCCATGCCCGGCCAGTCTTTGTTCCGGCCCCAGCTTCCGTCGGGGTACTGAATCGGCAGAATCGGCAGCCCTTCCATCACCATCCGGGGCACGTTCAAACCGCCGGAGGCATCGTCGACTTCGCGCTGGTTGGTCCGGTTCAAGAAAATACTCCCGCCCAGTTTCAGCCACTTCCGCACGTCATTGTCCAGCGTGAACTTGGCCGAATACCGCTTAAACCAGGAGTTTCGCATCAAACCGCCCTGATCGGTGTAGCCCAGCGAAAAGCTGTAAGAAGTCTTTTCGCTTCCACCCCGAACCCCCAACTCGTGGTTTTGCGACCAGGCGGGCCGGTAAATCTCCCGTTCCCAATCGGTATTATACAACGGGTTTCCGTTCGCATCGAACAGATTCGGGAAGTCTTTCGGATCGTTTCGAACGTATTTACCGTCGGCAAAGCCCTGGGGGTCGTATTTCTGCGCGTTGTCGAACGCCTTGTTGTATACGTACATGAATTCTTCCGACGACAGCGTTCCCAAGTATTTCGCCGGAGTCACGTACGAACCCCAGGTGTCGTAGGAAACTTGCGTCTGCCCTGATTTGCCGCGTTTGGTCGTGATGATGATGACGCCGTTGGCCCCCCGTGCGCCGTAAATGGCCGTGGCCGACGCATCTTTCAGCACTTCCAGCGACTCGATGTCGTTCGGGTTGATCAGGTTGGCGTTGGTGACGCCGATGATGCCGTCGACGACGTACAGCGGTTCCAGGCTGGAGTTGATCGAGCCGACCCCCCGAATCCGGACGCGCGGCTGATAACCGGGTGCCGACGACATCACGGCCACATCGACGCCCGGAATCCGGCCCTGAAGCGCCTGGCCGATGTTCGTCGCCTGCCGGTCGAGCAGTTTTTCACCTTTGATGGCCCCCACCGACCCGGTCAGGTCACTTTTCTTGACGGTTCCGTACCCGATCACGACCACCTCCTCCAGGCTGCGGTCGTCGGAGGTCATGTTTACCTCCAGCGAACTCCGGTTACCGACGGCTACCTCCTGCCGGGCGTACCCGATCGAACTGAACACCAGCGTGGCGTTGCCGTCGGTAACATCGAGTTGAAACGCGCCGTTGGCATCAGTATTGGTGCCCCGGGTCGTCCCTTTTTCGACGACGTTCACGCCCGGCAACGGCGTTCCGTTGGCTTCTTTCACGACACCACGAACCGTAAACACCACGACCTGTGGTTGGCTCACCGACGCCATTTCGGTACCCGGTGAAGCCGCCGGTTCGGTAGCCGACGTATCTTTCCGGGACAAGACAATCTGATTATCAATCAATTCATACGAAATACCGAGGGGCAGCAGCAACTTGTCCAGCACCTCGGACAACCGGCCGCCTTGCGCCTGGAAGCTAACGCGCTGATCCTGAACGATTCGGCTACTGAACACAAACTTGATGTTCACCTTCCGTTCGAGTTGCATCAGGGCTTCCCGCAGCGTTACATTCTCCACTTTCAGGGCCACTTTTCGGCTCAGTTCATCCTGTCCGGGCCGATGACCGGCCAGGGACGCCGACGAAAGCACCGTCACCAGCAGCAGTTGGACAAGCGTCAACCGGAACGGTGATCGAATGCCGCCCGGCGGGGCGTAGGGTAGATTTTTCATAACAGCAAGTAGTGAAACAGGTTAGATAGTTGGGTATTGAAACGAAAGCACTTACGGACAACCCGGTCCATCGAGTTCGATTTGCCGCCCGTTGATGGTATAGGAAGCATCGGTTGTTTTGCAGAGTATATTCAGGATAACCGGCAATCGGAGGTTGGTGAAGTCTGCCCGGAGTTTGCAGTGTTGCAAGGCCGGATTCCGGAAATGAACCTGGATGCCGAACGTTTCCTCCAGCGCATCGGCCACCTGCCGGAGTGAGGCCCACTCAAACGCAATCGTGGTCGGCTCCCAGAGTTTGGGCTTGGCCAGGCGGGGCAAGCCGGTTTTTGCCAGCGATTCGGCCTGGGGATTGAAAACCGCCTGTTGCCGGGCCGTCAGCAGAATTTTCTTCTCGTTGGCCACACTAACCGCTACTTTGCCGGTCACGACCGAGACTTCAAAGCGCGGGCTGTTGCGGTAGGCCCGGACGTTGAAGGTCGTTCCCAGCACTTCGGTTTTTAACTTCCCGGTCTGGATGACAAAAGGGCGGGCCGTATCCCGGCGAACTTCAAAAAAAGCTTCCCCCTCCAACTGCACGGCCCGAACCGAGGCCGCAAACTGCCGGGGATACCGGAGCCGCGTGGCCGGACTCAGCCAGACCACACTGCCGTCGGTCAGTTCGTGACGTCGAATCGTTTTGCCGGTGTTTTCCAGCGTAGCCAGAGCAGGCACCTCAACCGGTCTCTTCGCTCGTTGGGGTGGTTGAAAGGGCCAGATTCCCAGCACCAGCACAACGGCTGCGACAGCCGCCACACCACTCAAGGCCCACAACCCGCTGTTGCCGGGCCACAACCGACGAACGGGCCGGTGCTCGGCGGCTTCTTCGATTCGCTGCCGGAGTTGTTGCAACCGGTCCCGGGCATAGGCCGGGTCCTGCGTTTCCGGATGCCGTTCGGTCAAGTCGGGGCGGTTGTCGAACGAATCATACCAGGCTTCGACCTGACGCGCTTCCTCGGGCGAGCAGCGACCGGCCAGGTATTTTTCCAGCAGTTCGGGGGAAGGGTAGCGGTTTTCCATGCTGACCGGAATACTAGATTATGATGGTAAAATCCAATCCATACCCCTAAGACGAACAAGTCCGGCGAAAACCTTAGTCGAGACGATTAATTTTTAAATTTTTTAATTGATCCATCACCCCTCGGCTCCCTAAACAAGCAGCCAGTTAAACAGCGCAACGGTGACGGCCGAGTAGTCTTTCAGCAGATGCCGCAAGGTCGTGTGGGCTTTCAACAGATGGCTTTCTACGGTTTTAGGGGCAATGTGAAGCTGTTCAGCAATCTCGGCTACGGACTGCCCCTGCTGGTGGAGCCGGTAAACCTGGCGGCATTTATCCGGTAATTGCCCAACAGTGGATTCGTAAGCGCTTTGCAAGTCAGCGTAGAAAATTTGCTGTTCGGTCGCATTCGCGATCTGGTAGTCCGGCTGGGCCAGCCATTCGGCGGCCAGCGTGCCTTGCCGGGTTTGGCTCCGGAACCAGTCGATGACGGCGTTGCGCAACAGGGTTTGCAGGTAACTTTCGGGGTTTTTCAGTTCGGGAAACCGGTGCCGTTTCAGCCAGAGATTCACAAACAGCTCCTGAACAATTTCTTCGGTGACTTCTCGGTTCTGTAGTCGTTTGAAAGCCGTATTGGATAATTTCAGAAAGTAGCGGTAATAAATTTCTTCAAACGCCTGCTGGTCATCCCGTTGTAAGCGCTGAAACAAGCCAACATCCTCTTCCGTCTGGTAATACCGTTTCATCGTTGAGTTCTTAGTATAGGTTGGTATGTCACTGAATCCGTGCACAAAGTATCATTTTTTGCAGTAATACTACGACCATTTTAATAAGAAAAGAGCAAGGTCCGATACCAAAACGGTTCCAACAAAGGGTGACTACAGAACGAAATTACTGATTGACAAGCGCTAACTTGTCTGTAAGAAGATGGAGACCGTTCCGGCCATTTGGGGTTCCTCAGCATAATTTTTTGGCCCAACTGCACCAACTACCGGGAAGAAACAGTACCTTACAGCTTAATCTTATTTTTTTGAAATCATGCCAACGGGTACCGTTAAGTTTTTTAATGAAAACAAAGGATTCGGGTTCATCGTACCCGATGACGCCAGTGGAGACATCTTCGTTCACGTATCAGCCTGCCAGGATCAACTGCGGGAGCGTGACAAAGTCACCTACGAGGTCGAACGTGGTCCAAAAGGATTGAATGCCAAGAACGTGAAACTGGTTCGCTAGGCATTGGGAGCCGGTTAGCCGGGCAGAATTCCCTGATTTCTCCGGCCGACCGGCTTTTTCCCCGTCTGAACATTACACGACTTGCCGGACGCCCTGTTGCGCCTGAAAACCGCCCTCTCTTTCTGCCGATTGATGAAACCGATCCTGTAAAAAGGATGGGCCGGAATTGCATGTGCCTACCTGGTTGCGATAAGTCGTAAAACGAGTCGTTGCATCGCCAGAAAGCTTAGTTGATTCAGAAGGATTTCAACGTACGCAAAAAAACGGGCGGATCGATCAGCATCCTGAACAACCCGCCCGATAAAGTTTTCATCCAAACAGGATTAAGCCGTAACCCGGCGCAGTTTGGTTTTGAGGTATTGGAAGATGATCGGGGCAATCGACAGACCGATGATTCCGAAAATCACCAGTTCGAAGTTATTTTTGATAATAGGCAGATTGCCAAAGAGATAGCCAAGCATCGTGACGCCTACGACCCACAAAATAGCCCCGGCCACGCAGTAGCCGATGTACTTCGTGTAATTCATGCTTCCGGCTCCGGCGACAAAGGGCGCGATGGTCCGGACAATCGGGATAAAGCGCGCCATAATGACGGTTTTACCGCCGTGTTTCTGGTAGAAGTTTTCGGTTTCGGTAATGTATTCCCGCTTGAAAAACAGAATCCGCTCCCGCATCTTGATCTGATTTCCCAGAAATTTCCCCACGAAGTAGTTCACATTGTCGCCCATCAAAGCTGCCAGAATCAGCAATGGAATCATGAGTTTGACGTCCAGCGCCCCGGTGGAAGCCGCCAGCGCTCCGGCCGCAAACAGCAGCGAGTCGCCAGGCAACAGCGGCATGACAATCAGGCCCGTTTCCACGAAGATGATCAGGAACAGAATCGCATATGTCAGCGTCCCGTATTCGTTGATGATGTCGGCCAGGTGCCTGTCGAGGTGCAAAAAGAAGTCGAGAACCGACTGAAGAAATTCCATGAGTATGAGTGGCTTGGTTAATTAATGGTGTGTTCCAAAACCGTTCAGTCCCAGGTCGCTCAGGAAGTGGGTGAACGTATCCCCGCGAAGCCCTAACCGAATGGTTTCCAGCGGAATGGCCTCGTTGGGTGAAATATTGCCCAGGTTGACATTGGCACCCAGCAGTTTGACAAACCAGACCTGCTGTTCCTTCTGGGGGGCTTCCCAGATGATTTTTTCGGACGGAATCTGCGTCAGAATCTCTTCAACCAGTCCCTGCCGGACTTCCCCGCTCGACCGGAACAACCCGACGGTGCCGCCCTCACGGGCTTCGCCGATGATCTTCCAGGCCCCGGCTTCCAGTTCGGCTTTCATCAACTGAATCCATTTATACGGCGGGATAATCTTGGCCTCGTCTTTTGAACCTACTTCCGACAGCACGGTAACCTGCTGGGCCAACTGACGAATGTAGTCGCATTTAACGTCCTGTTTCATCTCGATGGACCCATCCGATACCTCGGCAAACGCCAGGCCGTAAGTATCGAGCAGCCGTCGGTAGTCGTCAAATTGATTGCGAACGACAAAAGCTTCAAACAACGTCCCGCCGAAGTAGGCCGGTATACCCGCATCTTTGTAAACAGCCAGTTTTTCTTTCAGATTGGGGGTGACGAAGGAAGTAGCCCAGCCCAGTTTTACCAAATCGACATGTTCGGCCGATGTCGACAGAAAATCCTCGACCTGCCGGATACTGAGTCCCTTGTCCATCACCATCGTCAGGCCGTGCTGACGCGGTTTGACGGTCCGTTCCGGAATGTGGGAAAGCGTATAATTCATTTGTGGGGGTAGCGTATTAGGCACAAAAACGCTCAAAAGTAACACTTGTCCGGCTACCTCCCAAGAAAATCCACAGATTCTACTTCATTGGGCGGTTTTCGGCTTGGTTAAATGCTATTTTTGCCAAAAACTCTATCGGCTATGTCTCCTTCTGAAACCAATCCCCGGCTGGAATTTTTCCGTTCCCTGATCGACCAGGATCTCCGGGAAAGTCCATCGCCCCTGGGGCGCTGGCTCAACGGCACGGTTCGGGCTGCCGAGGAAGGTTCGCTGACCGTCGAGTATGTGGTTCGGGAGGATATGACCAACCCGATGGGCATGCTGCACGGCGGCTCCGCAGCCGCCATCATGGACGATCTGATCGGCTCGACGGTGTATGCACTGGGCCGCGATTTTGTTTACACCTCGGTCAATCTGACCATTGATTTTCTGCACAGCGCCCGGCTGGGCGAGGTGCTGACGGCCCAGTCGCGGATTGTACGGGCGGGACGAAACATCATTCACGCCGAATGCATCATCTTGGCAGCCGACGAAAAGATCATCGCCAAAGCCGCTTCGAATCTGGTCCAGACGTCGCTGCGGCATTAATTTTCCAGTTTGGAGTTTACAGTTTATAGTGGCTGGCGCGTGCTTGTCGAATGCGCCAGCCACTGTAAACTGTAAACTAACAACCGTAAACCGTACATCACACCGGAAGCGGATTCAGATCCGGGTTTTTGCGCTGGTGCCAGTAGGGATAAATCGGGTATTTATCGCTGGCGGCATCCAGGTGGGCCACCTGCTCCGGCGACAGACTCCAGCCCACCGCGCCCAGGTTTTCAACCAGTTGTTCTTCGGTCCGGGCTCCGATAACCAGACTCGACACCGTGGGCCGTTGCAGGAGCCAGTTCAGAGCCACCTGCGCGACGGTTTTGCCGGTTTCGGCGGCCAGTTCATCCAGCACATCTACAATGCCGAACCAATAATCTTCCGGAATTACCGGCCCTTCGCCCCCACCCTGCGCAATCCGGCTGTCGGTGGGTGCCGGGTTGTTCCGGCGGTATTTGCCCCCCAGCCGTCCGGCCGACAATGGGCTCCAGACCACCGTGCCGACCTTCTGATCGAGTCCCAGCGGCATCAACTCCCACTCGAACTCCCGGCTGAGCAGCGAATAATACGCCTGATGCGCCACATACCGCGACCAGCCATACCGCTCCGACACCGACAGCGATTTCATCAAATGCCAGCCCGAAAAGTTCGAACAGCCGATGTACCGGATTTTTCCGCTCTGCACCAGGTCGTTCAGCGCGCTCAGGGTTTCCTCCACGGGCGTGTTGCCGTCGAAACCGTGCATGTAATACAGGTCGATGTAATCGGTTTTCAACCGGCGCAGGCTGTCTTCGCAGGATTTGATCAACCGAAACCGCGAAGAACCGTAGTCGTTCGGGCCATCGCCCATTCGAAACGTTGCTTTGGTCGAAATCAATGCCTTGTCGCGCCGACCCGCCAGCGCCTGCCCCAGAATTTCTTCCGATAACCCTTTGGAGTACACATCCGCCGTATCGAACAGCGTTAGCCCGGCATCCAGGCAGTGATCGACCATCCGAGTGGCTTCATCAACCTGCGTCGTTCCCCAGGCTTTAAAAAATTCGGTTCCGCCCCCAAACGTCCCCGTTCCAAAACTCAGTACCGGGACTTTCAGCCCCGAAGCACCTAATTGTCTGTATTCCATAGCTTTGTTTTTGTAATCAACTTTCAACTTCGTTATTCGACATTCAGCGTTCAATATTCGATATTCGCTCCAAAACTGCAATCCTTCCTGCCGGAAATCTTAACCGTACCCACGGACTTTAGTCCGTGTAAGCTAGAGTTACCTTTAAGTTGGTATCAACTATTGGACTAGCTAAGCTCACACGGACTAAAGTCCGTGGGTACATGATTGTAAGTCTACCGGGTAAACCGTAATTTGAACCACCAAACCGTACAGTACAAACCGGCTTTTCGGCATATCCATGGAAATAGGGTCGTTTCTGATTGCTTTCTTTATGATTCGGTACATTCGTACCGCGCTCCAGACCGCCGTGCGGTTTCCGGAATGGGACCGGATTCTGGTTATCGTCCAGTATGTGGCTACGGGCTTGCTGGTGGCCGATACCGTAACCGACACCGGATTCATCAAATGGCTCTGGCACCTGCTGCTGCTGGGGCTGGTCGGAGCGGCTTATTTGTTGAAAGACTTCCGGCCGGTTCGGAACGTCTGGCTGGCCGTCGGCCCCTACATTGCGATTTCGCTGTTCGGCGACATCGCGCGGCTGATCAGCCGGGATTTTTACAACTCCATCAACGAGATCGTCGAGATTGCCGAGATTTTTGCCTTCGTCTGGCTTTTTGCCACTTGGCTCAGCAGCCAGAAACAACAGAAAGCCCTCGAAAAAGAACGCCAGAAACGCCAGCAGGAAGAAGAGCAAAACCGGATCATTGCCAGCCAGAACGTCATGCTCGAACAGATCGTGGCCGAACGCACCGCCGAACTGACCCGCCAGAAAGAGGAATTGGAGCAAACGCTGGCCGAACTGAAAACCACGCAGGATCAGCTCATTCAGCGCGAGAAGATGGCCTCACTCGGTGAACTGACCGCCGGAATTGCCCACGAAATCCAGAACCCACTCAATTTTGTCAATAACTTTTCGGAAGTGTCGGTCGAACTGGTGGAAGAATTGAGGGAAGAACGAAAAAAAAACGATCGGGATCTGGAACTCGAAGACGAAATTCTGACCGACATTGCCCAGAATCTGCAAAAAATCACGCACCACGGCAAACGGGCCGACTCGATCGTGAAAGGGATGCTGCAACACTCCCGCAGCAGCACCTCCCAGCCCGAACCCACCGACCTCAACAACCTGGCCGACGAATACCTGCGGCTGGCGTACCACGGGCTGCGGGCCAGCGACAAATCCTTCAACGCGACGATGGTCATGGATTTTGACGAGAAACTCGGCCGCGTTTCGGTGGTCCCGCAGGATTTGGGGCGCGTCTTGCTAAACCTGTTCACCAACGCCTTTTACGCCACCGAACAGAAACGAAAAACCGGTCTGGAAGGTTACCAGCCAACGGTGCAGGTCAGTACGCGACGCCTGGACGCCACGGCCATCGAAATCCGGGTACGCGACAACGGTTGCGGCATCCCCCAATCGGTGCTGACTAAAATCTTCCAGCCTTTTTTCACCACCAAGCCGACCGGGCAGGGCACCGGCCTGGGGTTGTCGCTTAGTTACGACATTATTACGAAAGGCCACGGTGGCGAACTAACCGTCGAGACGGCGGAAGGTGAATTTACCGAGTTCATCATCCGGTTACCGACATAAAAGACAACATTCCGTATATTTGATAGAATAAGCTATTTTACCCCTAATCCGCAGCGATGAAAGTACTGGTTGTCGACGACGAAACGGACGTACAAACGCTCTTTGAACAACGCTTCCGGCGCGAGATTCGCGCGGGAGAAGTTCAGTTTGCCTTTGCCCACTCGGGCGAAAAAGCCCTGACTTATCTGAACGATCACACGTCTGAATATGTCTTGATTTTATCGGATATCAACATGCCCGGCATGAGCGGACTGGAACTGCTGCGGCAGATTCGGACCACCTACCCGGCCCGTCCCCCGGCCGTGATGATGATTACAGCTTACGGTGATGCCGATAGTTACAACCAGGCGATGCAGTTGGGCGCCGATGCGTTTCTGACCAAACCGCTCGATTTTAGCAACCTGAAAGAAAAACTCAAGAGCGCGCTATGAAGTCCAAAATTCTGGTCGTGGACGACGAAACTGACCTGGAACTCCTGATCCGGCAAAAGTTTCGGCGGCAGATCCGCGAACAGTCGTACGAGTTTGTGTTTGCCTACAATGGCGTCGAGGCCCTGGCGAAACTTCAGCAACAGCCCGACATCGATATTGTGCTGAGCGATATCAACATGCCCGAAATGGACGGCCTGACGTTGCTGAGCAAACTGAGCGAAGTAAGCCCGCTGACCAAAACCGTGATTGTCTCGGCCTACGGCGATATGACCAACATCCGCACAGCCATGAACCGGGGCGCGTTTGATTTCGTCTGTAAACCGATCAACTTCGAGGACCTGGACGTGACAATGCAGAAAACACTGCAACACGTCACGCACCTGCGCGAGACGCTCCAGGCCATCAAGGAAAACAACATTTTGCGGATGTACGTCGACGAATCGGTGCTCAACTTCATGGGGCACCGGGAGTTCGAATCATCGCTGATGATGAACGAAACCGTTAATGCCACGGCGGTTTTTATCGACATTTGCGGTTTTACGGCCATCACGGAACGCGAAAGCGCCGATACCGTGGTGAAGCTCATCAACCGCTACTTCGACGTGATGGTGAAGGAAATCATCGCCCAGGGCGGTTTTGTCGACAAGTTCATGGGCGATGCCGTCATGGCGGTTTTCCGGGGCGAATACCACCTCGACCGGGCCATCGAAGCCGCGCTGGCGGTTCGTAATCACATCGAGTCGCTGGGCAAAGCGCAGCCTGACGAACCGGTTTATACCCCCAAAGTTGCCATCGGCATCAATACCGGCGAAATGATTTCCGGCAACATCGGCTCCGTCACGCTGCGTCGGCTCGATTACACGGTGATCGGTGACGTGGTCAATACCGCCCAGCGGCTGCAATCCGTAGCAAAAGAAGGTCAGATCATTATCAGCGATGCGGCTTACCAGTTAGTCAAAAATTCATTCCAGTGTGAGCCGCTGGGCGAAGTACTGCTGAAAAACAAGGCCAATCCGGTGGCGATTTACGCGGTGATTGAATAAACACAAGTGGATGCGGCCCGTAAATCCACGCCAGCAACGATCGGGAGCGGCCAACCAGCGCCGTACCACTCCTGATCATCACAAGTCAAGGCTGGTCCTTCCACTTTATACCGGCCCGCAATCCCATAGGTTTATGGTTATTGAAAGGAATTGGGCCGAAATAGCTTCCGCATAAATTCAACGTACTCCTGGTCGGGTTTGCTGTTTCGGATGGTCAGCAGAGGTTCCACATCCGGACCGGCCACATAACGCAATTGGTGCGAATCGTCGGTAATGGCCGTAAAAATCACCTGGGCCACCTCGTTAGCCGTGAAATTGTTTCCGCCCGCAAACGATTCGAAAAAGGCTTCCATTTCTTTATTGAAAGTGCTGTAATCGGTCAGGGACGGGTCATGGGCAAAATCGGATACCGTCCGCTGGTAAAAGGAGGTGGCAATATAACCGGGTTCGACCAGTTTAACTTTAATGCCCTGCGATTCCAGTTCATACGCCAGCGATTCGGTAAAGCCTTCCACCGCAAATTTGGAAGCGCAGTAAATAGAAATCAGCGGAGTAGTGACCCGGCCCGCCCCGGACGAAACGGTAAGAACCGTTCCGGCTTTTCGGCTCCTGAAATGCGGAAGAATCGCCCGGGTGACGTTCATCATCCCGAAGACATTGACTTCAAACTGGGCCCGTATTTTTTCCGGGGATATGGCTTCAAAAAGCCCCTGTTGGCCATAGCCCGCATTGTTGACCAACGCATCAATCTGACCGAATTTGTCAATTCCCTGCTGAATAGCGATTTGAATGGAGTCCGGATCCGTCACTTCCAGTCTTGTTACCAACATATGGGAATCATTGATCAGCTCCGTTTCGTTTTCCGGACTGCGCATAGTGGCAATGACATTCCAGCCTTGTTGGGCAAAATACAGGGACGTAGCTTTCCCGATCCCGGAAGAAGCTCCGGTAATTAAAACTGTTTTTTTCATGGAAATTAGTAGTTGCTAGTTAGTGAAGAGCCGACGGGTTGACGCCATAGAGTTGCTTGAAGGAATATGAGAAATGAGAAAGACTTTCGAAGCCCACTTCGTAATAGACATCCGACGGACGCCTGTTTTTTTCTTTGATCAGATAATGAGCTTCTTCCAGCCGCCTTTGCTGCAACCACCGGTTCGGTGAGGTGTGGAAAATCTTTTCAAAATCGCGCTTGAAGGTAGCCAGGCTGCGGCCCGTTAGGTAAGCAAATTTTTTCAACGTCACATTGAAGCGAAAGTTCTGTTGCATAAAAGCCTCCAGATCGATTTTGTGCGGTTGGCCGAAGTTGAACAACACATTTTTAAGCACCGGGTTGATCTGCAACAACAGCATCAAGGCTTCCTGGCGTTTCAGGTTAATCAGGTCAGTGGGCAGCGGTGCCTCAAAATAAGGAAGGAGCGTTTCAAAGTAGTTTTTCAGCAGAACATTGTCCGCAATTTTCAGCACCGCGTTTTTAGCCAGGAAGGGAGCCTCATCAGCAATCCCGTACTGCTGGCTAAACGCTTGTAAACTATCCTGATCGAACAAAACGGTGATCGATTTGAACGCACAGTGTTCGTCGGGCTGCTTGATAAATTTGGCCAGGAAGTTTTTTCGGTAAAACACCAGCTCGCCCGCGTTAAACGTCCGGATTTCACCCGCATCGGCTACCTTCAAATAACCAGAAACGATGTAACACAGCCCGTGGGTAGCGATAAATTGCTCCCCAATCCTTCGCTGGGTTTCCAGATGCGAATAAACCACTTCGGGGAGTTGCGTTCCTACCGATTCCTTTTTCATCTTTCTGCGGTTTCAATTGACCCTGCAAAGTTGATTATTGAAATACAAACCCGTTTTCGTGTGCGGCTCAAAGTTTGTTTCCTAAAAAGTCCATGCAGGAATTGTCTCAAAGGCACCCGCAGACCTGCTGTCCAAGGTTTGTAGTGTTGCACAAACTTGTTGTTGATTTGTGATCGGCACCTTTTTGCCGCTTAATTTAGGTATGGATTTAGGCATTGACCCATTTTTTCATTGCCTTTTGCTGACGGTTTACACCCCGGTTCTGTCTATTCACTCCCCATTTTTGACATTTTCTCTAAACGCCACTTGTTTACTAAACACTGTTCATTACATTTGTAACGTTAATTAACAAGTATGGGAATTGTAGAACGAAAAGAGCGCGAGAAAGAGGAAATGCGGAAACGGATTCTGGAAGCAGCCCAAAAGCTGTTTCTCGAGAACGGTTTTGAAAAGGTGAGTATTCGCAACATTGCCGATGCCATTGAGTACAGTCCGGCGACGATTTATCTGTATTACAAGGATAAAAACGACTTGCTGTACGCCATCCATCAGATCGCTTTTCTCAAAATGATTCAGGAGTTTCAGCCGGCGCTCCAGCTCGAAAAGCCCTTTGACCGACTGGTTGAGATGGGTCGCCGGTATTTTCGGTTTGCGTTCGAAAACCCGGAAATGTTTGACCTGATGTTTATTATGACAGCTCCGATGGACGCCCTGGCTTGCCGCGACGACATTTGGGACGAAGGCAAATCTGCCTTTAACCTATTGGTGAACTGCGTGCAGGACTGCATTGATGCGGGGGTCTTCCGGCCCCAGGATGCCGAGGTGGCCGCCATGATGATCTGGAGCTCGGTGCATGGTTACACGGCCCTTTTCCTGCGGAAACGGCTGGAGATGTTCGAGGAAAACCGCCGGAAAGAAATGATGGAGCAGGCATTCGACCTTTTTGTTGAAACGATTCGCCGGGGGCTTTAAAAAATTTTCGCCATTTACTGAACACTGTTTACTTTCTTACATATGGTTACGTATCTAAAAAACAGCTTCGTGCTGGCCATTCCCCTGCTTATGCTTCGATTGGTGGCTGTGGCCCAATCGGTAGAAGCTCCTTCGGCAATTTTAACCGATTACATTCAGGAAGGCCTACAAAGTAACCTCGCTCTCCGGCAAGAATCCCTGGAGATCAAGCGCGTTACGGAGTCGATTACGCAGGCAAAAGCCATGTTTTATCCCCAAATGACGTTCAACCCGACGTATTCGGTGGCGGCTGGCGGTCGGCGGTTGCAGTTTCCGGTGGGCGATCTGCTCAACCCGGCCTACGCAACGCTCAATCAACTGACGGGGGCAGAACGTTTTCCAACCAACATTCAGAATGTCAATGAATTATTGGCACCCAATAATTTCCACGACACGAAGCTGAACATTCAGTACAGCCTTTTCAACACCGATATTCAATATAACCTGCTTATTCAGAAAGATCTACTCTCTTCGCAGGAAGCCCGCAAACGGGTGGTCGAGAACGAATTACGCTACACCATTGCTACGGCCTATTACCAGTATCTGCAAACGCTCGACGCCATCCGGATTTACGAAAACGCCCGGAACGTGCTGCGGGAACTGGCCAAACTGAACGAAAAGCTGGTCAGCAACAACGTCGCTACGAAGGAGGTCATTACCTCGACCCGCTTCGAAATCAGCCAGCTCGACCAGCAACTGGCCGTGGCCGAGAAAAACCGCCAGAGCGCCAAGGCCTACTTCAACTTCCTGCTCAACCGCGAGCTGGATGCCGAGATTCGCGTCGACTCGCTGCTCACCAAAACCCTGCCCACGGCCCCACCTACCCTTTCGGAATTGCAGCAAACCGCCCTGCGCAGCCGCCAGGAGCTAAAACAACTCGGCGGTTCGTTGCGAGCTGCTCAGAATGCCGTGAAACTCAACGAAGCTTCGATAAAGCTGCCCAATGTCTACGTCGGCGGTAGCACTGGTTTTCAGGGATTTGGCTATACGTTCAGCAACCAGGCTTACGTGCTGGGGCAGGTCGGTTTATCGTGGGATGTTTTCAAGGGCTATCAAAAACGCTCCAAAGTGCAGCAGGCTAAGATTCAGACCGAACTCGTTCAGACCCGGATGACGGAAGTGGAGCGGCAGATTCAGTTGCAGGTTTTGCAGGCTTACTACGAACTGAATGCCGCCAACGAAAGCCTGGCCGCCACCCAAACCGGCCTGGCCAATGCCGAACAGACCTTCCGGCTCATCGACAGCAAATACCGCAACGGACAGGCCCTACTGGTCGAGTACCTCCGCTACCAGAACGACCGGCAAACCGCCCAGATTCAACAGGTTCTGATGCGCTACGATGTGCTGGTAAAACGGGCCGCGCTCGACCGGGCTACGGCCATTCAATAACGACACTCTCTCTCAAATTACACTGATTACAAGCTTCTTACGATCATGAAAACGCTTCAATTTATCCTCATCGTATTGGTGACCGGCGGGATGTGGGCCTGTGGCACCAAAGCAGAAGAAAGCCCCAAAACCGCCCCGGCCGACCAAACTGACGACACCTCGGTGCCCGTCAAACTGACCAACGTCGAGTCGGTGGTTCGCTCCGAACCCGTCGTGGCCTCTGGGCTGGTGTCGTCGTCGGAAGAAGCCAAACTCTCTTTCAAAGTGGGCGGAATCATTGAGAAGCTCTACGTCGACGAAGGGCAGACGGTCCGGAAAGGGCAACTCCTGGCGACGCTGAATCTCACTGAAATCAACGCCCAGGTCAGTCAGGCGCAGTTTGCCAGCGAAAAAGCCGAGCGCGACCTCAACCGGGTCAAAGCCCTCTACGCCGATACAGCCGCGACGCTCGAGCAGTTGCAAAACGCAACGACCGGTTTTGATGTAGCCAAGCAGAACCTGACCATTGCCCGGTTTAATCAGAATTACGCCCAGATCCGTTCGACGGTCGATGGCACCGTTACGCGGAGACTGATGAACGAAGGCGAACTGGCCTCGGCAGGCTCGGCGGTTTTTGTGATTTCATCAACCCGTCAAAGCGACTGGATTGTCCGGGTGGGCGTCTCCGACAAAGACTGGGCACGATTGAAAGTCGGCAATTCGGCAACCATCGCGCTGGAAGCTTATCCCGGCAAAACGTTTACGGGAACCGTTAAGGAATTAGCCCAGGCCGCCGATCCGATGAACAAACTTTACGATGTCGAAATCCGGATCAATCCCGGAGCGGTGAAGCTGGCCCCCGGTCTGTTTGCCAAAGTAAGCCTGAAACCGGCCCAAAACCGCAGCTATACGATGGTGCCGATCGAGGCCATTGTCGAAGGAGACGGCAAAGACGGTTTCGTGTTCGTGTTGTCCGACGACAAAAAACACGTCCGCAAACTCCCGGTTCAAATCGGCTTCATCGACAACGATAAAGTCCTGCTCACGAACGGTTTAGCCAATACGCCCAGTGTCGTCACGGCCGGTTCTGCCTACCTCACAGAAACATCCACCGTCGTCCTCCAATAACCCCTGATTGACTCTGATTCCCTCTGATTAACCCTGTGTAACAATCTAGAATGTTATTACCCAGAGTTGATCAGAGAACATCAGAGTCAATCAGAGAAACAATTTCCCTCTATGAATCTCTCCGAGTTTTCCGTCAAGAACTGGCAGTTCATGCTGGTTGTCTTCATCGCGGTGGTGGCGCTGGGCGTCAATTCGCTGCTGAACATGCCCCGGGGCGAGGACCCCGAGTTTACGGCTCCTTCCTTCGCGGTCATCATTGTCTATCCGGGCACCGACGCGCAGGATATGGAAGAACTGGTGGTCGATCCGGCCGAAGCCCGTTTCAACGCGCTGGACGACATGAATCACGTGATTACCAACATTGACGACGGCCTGGCCGTGTTGCGCATTGAATATGACTACAGCGCGGACCCCGACGAAAAATACCAGGAAATGGTGCGGGAAGTCAATGCCCTCCGGGCGCAACTGCCGTCGGATATTTTCAACATCCAAATCCAAAAGTTCTCCCCTACCGACGTAAACATTGTGCAGGTGGCGTTGCAGTCGGAGGTCGCGTCTAACAAGGAACTAGGCGATTACGCCGATGCGTTGAAAGAACGACTGGAGAAAATAAAAAGCCTGAAAGGCGTCGAAGACTGGGGCTACCCCGCCAGCACCGTCCGGATTTCGCTGAACATTGAGCGCATGGCGCAGGAAGGCATTGCCCTCAACCGGGTCGTGGGGGCGCTACAGGCCGAAAACCTCAACATTCCGGGCGGCAGCATCCAGGCCGGAACCCGCAAGTTCAACGTCAAAACCAGCGGAGACTATCAGTCGCTCGACGAAATTCGCAACACCATCGTCTCGACCAACGGCCAAAAAATCATCTACCTCCGCGACGTGGCCGAGGTCGATTTCAACTATGAAGAAGAGACGCACATCACCCGGCTGAACGGCCACCGGGCGGTGTTGGTGACGGCCGGCCAGAAGGTGGGGGAAAACATCGCTAAAGTCGGCGAGCAGATTAACCCGGTGGTTGAAGAATTTGCCAAAACGCTGCCCCCCCATATCAAGCTTGTCAAAAATTTCGACCAGGCGGCCAGCGTCAACGTCCGGCTGAGCCGGTTTGCCAAGGATTTCGGGATTGCCATTCTGCTGGTCGCCCTGACGCTCCTGCCCCTCGGCATGCGGGCTGCCGTGGTCGTGATGATCTCAATCCCGCTTTCGCTCTCCATCGGGCTTTCACTCCTGAACGTATTCGGCTTCAGTATCAACCAGTTGAGCATTGTCGGCTTGATTGTCGCATTGGGCATACTGGTCGATGACTCGATTGTGGTGGTTGAAAACATCGAGCGATATCTGCGCGAGGGTTTTTCGAAACGCGACGCGGCCGTTCGGGCCACGAAGCAAATCACCCTGGCCGTGATCGGTTGTACGGTCACGCTGATTTTGGCCTTCCTGCCGCTGATGTTCCTGCCCGAAGCCTCCGGCGATTTCATTCGGTCACTGCCGACCGCCGTTGTGACCACTATCCTGGCTTCGCTGCTGGTTTCGCTGACCATTGTGCCGTTTCTGTCGAGCCGGATTTTGAAGGAAGAGCACAATCCGGAAGGCAACATCTTCATGCGGGCTTTGAAACGACTCATCAGCGGTTCGTACAGCCGTCTGTTGCACACGGCTTTGCGCTATCCGGTTGTTACGTTACTGGGTGCACTGGCTATCTTCGGGGGTTCCCTTTCGCTGGTGCCGAAAGTCGGTTTTGCCCTGTTCCCGGCTTCCGAAAAACCGCAGTTTCTGATCAACATCGAAACGCCCGAAGGTACCAGTTTGCAGGAAACCAACCGCGTGGCCCGCTACGTCGAAAGCCAGCTTGGCCGCGAACCGGAGGTGAAATACTTTACCACCAATGTTGGGAAAGGCAATCCCCGGATTTATTACAACATCATCCAGCGGAACGAGGCCACCAATTTTTCGCAGTTCTTCGTGCAGTTGAACGACATGCCACCCGCGCAGAAGCGCAAACTGATTGATAAACTGCGGGAGACGTTCAAATTTTATCCCAACGCCAAGATAGAGGTGAAAGATTTTGAGCAGGGCCCCGACCAGGAAGCACCCGTGGCCATTCGCGTCTTCGGAGAAAACCTGGATACGCTGCGAACGATGGCTGCCAGCGTGGAAAAAATCCTGAAAACCACGCCTGGTCTGATCTACGTTAACAATCCGCTGGCGACCCGAAAAACCGACCTGCGCATCAAAATCAACAAAGAAAAAGCCGGGTTGCTGGGCCTGTCGGTGGCCGACATCAACCGCACCATCCGGCTCGCCATTGCCGGATTAAACGTGGGGACGTTTAAAGATCAGGCGGGTGACGACTACCTGCTCAACGTGACGCTGCCGAAAGGCAAAGTTGCCGACCTGCGCGTATTGAACAACCTGTACGTCAATACGCTGGCGGGCGGCTCAGTTCCGCTGCGGCAAGTCGCTGATCTTCAGTTTGAGACGACCACCAACCAGATCCGGCACTACGACAAAGACCGGTACGTAACCGTGACCGGTTTTGTGAAAAGCGATTACCTGGTCGATAATGTGTATCAGGACGTTATCCGGAAGCTTGATGTGCTGAAATTTCCGGACGGTTTTCGGTACAAAGCCGCCGGAGAGTTGGAAAGCCGCGAAAAATCGTTTGGCGGACTGGGCACCATCATCCTGATTACGGTTTTCGGCTTTCTGGCCGTGCTGATCCTGGAATTCGGCACGTTCAAAAGTACGCTGATTGTGCTGTCGGTGATTCCGCTGGGGATTATCGGGGCCATTGCCGCGCTGCTGCTGTCAGGCAATCCATTCTCATTCGTGGCTGTCATCGGGTTGATTGCCCTAATCGGAATTGAGGTCAAAAACTCCATCCTGCTCGTCGATTTCACGAACCAGCTCCGGGAAACCGGGATGCCGCTGGTTGAAGCCATTGAGCAAGCCGGTGAGATCCGTTTCGTCCCGATTGTCCTGACTTCATTGACAGCAATCGGTGGACTGATCCCCCTGGCGATTGAAGGGAACCCACTTTATTCTCCCTTAGCGCTCGTGTTAATCGGTGGGCTGATCAGTTCGACGCTTCTCTCCCGTATTGTGACTCCGGTTTTGTATAAACTATTACCCCCGCGAGTTGAAGTAAAAGCACCAGCGTTTGAACAAGAGCCTGAACTGGTTTAAGTGCACCACTATTTACAGAATGTAATAATTGTATACTTAAAGTTTAATCATTATTCCATTCTGTAAATAGTGATGACAAGAATTCTTACTAATCACATAAATTTTAGGAAATTTTTTTTGCAAACTGTTGTAGATTAATTTACAAATAATAACCTTTGTCTATCAAAATAAAAATAAAGGTTACCGCTAAAAGCAATAACCTTTATAGTGATTTGTAGTTATAACTTTAATGACACCAGTAGTAAGCTACGTAAGGCTGTATCCGCAGGCTATCAAGTGCATTGCAAACTTAATACCAAATAGCAAAACTATAGTTGCTAAATAGCAATTCTATGGTTACTAAAGAGCAATTTTTTATATTAAATCCATCTTGAACTTATATCCTCTTAAACGGCTAAGCGTATACCGGGATAAGCCAAGGTAAGAAGCGATATGTTTCAGGGGTGTACGGTCACATAGTTCCGGATATTGCTGGCAAAAAATATAATACCGCTCCTCGGCGTTTAGCATCCGTAACGAACGGATGCGTTCTTCTGCCGACAACAGATATTTTTCCATAAGGACTCTGCCAATGAAATTTAATGAAGGGTGGGTTTGATAAAGGTGTTGTAAATCCGAATAGGAGATAAACAACAGTTCGGCATCTTCCAACAACTCAACACTTTCAAAAGAGGGCTCCTGTTTAAAAAAACTATAGGAAGAAACTGCGAAATCATCCTCAGCGGCAAGCCAAGAAGTCACCTCTTTGCCATCAATGAAATAATAACTTCTCACCAATCCTTTTGCGATAAAATACAACTTATCAGCAACATCCCCAATGGTTATTAACTGTGACCCTTTTGGTAACCTCCTCAGCGTTAAGGAGTCCTTGATAACCTCAACAATATCCTTATTTATCGGACATAAACCAATCAAGACTTCGATCAGTTTATCATCTAAATTATTGTTCATCGGGGTAGGGTTTTAGAAGTGAAAGGCAACGCCTTATCCCATAGACGGAGAAGCTTAAGCGAAGTCACAATTTTTGGGGTTTTTCATCCGAGATTAGCCCGTCCACAAGCTTTGGCTTCTTTTTAAAAAGCCTGCGCCTGGCTACAGATAACTCAAAAAACACTGGAATACAATCCAGAGAGGCATCATTCCGTTCTGGAAACATCCACCCCGGAAACAATTGCCAGTGGGTTTGGTTGTATTGGAAAAAGTGGATTAACCGTTTATGCTTGTCTTTCTTACCTGGCTGTCGTGGTTTCTGAACCCGGCTCCTGCCGAATCCGTGCTCACTGTTGAAATTCAGAACATCAAACAACCAACCGGCCAGCTCCGGATCGGGCTTTACACGCCCTGCAACGACTTTCCGACGGGCTGTCAGCCGGCTTCCAGCCAGATCGTCAATGTGAAAGCAAATACCGTTCGGGTAACATTTCAGGTAAACCCGGGCGATTATGCCGTGGCACTGTTTCATGATGTAAACGGCAATGGCGAACTGGACAAGAAACTATTCGGCATTCCCAAGGAACCGTATGGTTTTAGTAATAACTTCCGCCCGAAGGTTTCGGGACCTTCCTTCAACGACTGCCGGGTGTCGGTTCAGGCCGCTGGAAAAACAATTTCGATTAAATTGATCTGAATCCGGAGATTTTTAGTAACTTTGCCCGGCAAATAACATATCCTGTTTATTTGCCATGAGCTTAGACTCCTCCAAATTCCTCTACGAAGCGCTTACTTACGACGACGTTCTGCTTTTGCCTGCCTTTTCGGAGGTTCTTCCCCGCGATACACAAACCGGTACCCAACTTACCCGCAACATCCGGCTGAACATTCCATTGATTTCGGCAGCAATGGACACAGTGACGGAGTCGGAACTGGCCATTGCGATGGCCCAGGAAGGCGGAATCGGCATTATCCATAAGAACATGAGTGTTGAAGCCCAGGCCGCGCAGGTCCGGAAGGTGAAACGCTCCGAGAGCGGCATGATCATCGACCCCATTACGCTCACCGAAGGCGCTACGCTGGCCGACGCGCATCAGATCATGCGCGAATCCAAAATCGGCGGCATTCCGGTGGTCGATGCCTCCAACAAACTCATCGGCATTCTGACCAACCGTGACCTTCGTTTCCAAACCGAGCTATCAAAACCGGTGACGGAGATCATGACCCGCACGAACCTGATCACGGCCCGCGAACGCATCACCCTCGAAGAAGCCGAAAGCATCCTTCAACAGTATAAAATTGAAAAATTGCCCATCGTCGACGATCAGAACCATCTCGTGGGCCTGATCACGTACAAGGACATTCTCAAGAAGAAAAACCACCCCAATGCCTGCAAAGACGCCCTCGGACGGCTGCGGGTGGGCGCGGCTGTGGGCGTCACACCCGATCTGTTCCGCCGGATCGAAGCCCTGGTCAAAGCCGGTGTCGACGTGATTAGTGTGGATACGGCCCACGGTCACTCGCAGGGTGTTATCGATGCGGTTCGGGGTATCAAGGAACGGTTTCCGAAGCTGGATGTCATTGCCGGAAACGTGGCCACGGGCGAAGGCGCCAAAGCCTTGGCCGACGCCGGAGCCGATGCCGTGAAAGTGGGCGTCGGGCCGGGTAGTATCTGCACAACCCGGATCATTGCCGGAATCGGGATGCCGCAGTTGACGGCCGTTTATGAATCGGCTAAGGCACTGAAAGGCACTGGCGTTCCGGTGATTGCCGATGGCGGTATCCGGTTTTCGGGCGACATTACCAAAGCCATTGCAGGTGGAGCCTACACGGTGATGGTCGGTTCGCTGCTGGCCGGAACCGAGGAAGCACCGGGCGAAGTGGTTCTCTACGAAGGCCGGCGGTTTAAGACGTACCGGGGCATGGGCTCCGTCGAAGCGATGGAAGAAGGGTCGAAAGACCGGTATTTCCAGGATGCCGAAGACGATATCAAGAAGCTGGTGCCGGAAGGCATCGTCGGGCGGGTGCCCATCAAAGGCCGGGTGGCCGAGATTATCTACCAACTGGTTGGTGGTCTGAAAGCCGGGATGGGCTATTGCGGAGCGAAAGACATCGAGACACTGCAAGACGCTAAATTCGTGAAAATTACGTCCGCCGGTGTGCGCGAAAGCCACCCGCACGATATTCAGATCCAGAAAGAAGCGCCGAATTATTCGTCCCGGTAAAACCGCCCGTACCCACGGACTTTAGTCCGTGTGAGTTAGTGTATCCAAAAGTTGATACCAATTTAAAAGGTATACTGGCTCACACGGACT
This sequence comes from Larkinella sp. VNQ87, assembly GCF_049445795.1. NCBI lineage: Bacteria > Pseudomonadati > Bacteroidota > Cytophagia > Cytophagales > Spirosomataceae > Larkinella > Larkinella sp. VNQ87. The sequence continues at coordinate 554 of NZ_JBMSDT010000006.1, read as the reverse complement.
TTAGTTCGTGGGTACGGATGAAATTTCCTGGTAAATTACCCGGCATTTTTTCAGTTCACACACTAAATGCCGGGTTTACCCGCTATGAGAAAACAGTCGTTGACCATCTACGAAGTTACCATCCAGTACATTGGCTCGCTCAACGCGCTGCGCCAGCGCGAACCGTTCATCGTTTTTTTCTCGAATCTGAAGAAAGCCGTTGAAACCATCATCGGTCAGTTGGCCTTGAACGGATGGCCCATCAAGGTGAACTACACGGCAGTCTATCGGAGTCTAAAACAACGCGGTAGCTATCAGTGTGATTTTGATGTAGCCGGAGCCAAGGTTTTCCGCATCCGCATTGTCCCCCAAATTCTGAACCCGGTTTTAACTACGATGGGGATTGACGAAAAACCGGCCGAACCGACGCGTAAGAAGTAATTCTTCAATAAGAAGCTGTCTAAAGTTTTAGCTTGATTGAATGCAAAACGGACCACAGAGGTTGATTGGGTGTCGAATCCATTTTCCTACTGTAGCCCGTGCAATTGCTCAGCGAAGATAGTATACGCGTGTGG
>NZ_JBMSDT010000005.1:0-418499 GCF_049445795.1 Larkinella sp. VNQ87 | reverse complement strand
CTCGTTTAGTCCGTGTGAGTTAGAATGACCAATTTGAGAGAATAAACTCCAAAACACGGACTAAACGGGGCCGCCCGGCGGTCCGTGGGTACTTAAAACTTCAAATTCTGGACCCGGACGGCGTTCAGAATCGCGAGCAGGGCGACCCCCACGTCAGCAAAAACCGCTTCCCACATCGTGGCTAGCCCGCCCGCACCCAGCAGCAGCACAATCGCCTTGACCACCAGCGACAACGTGATGTTTTGCCAGACAATCTGCCGCGTGGCCTTCCCGATCCGGATTGCCACGGCAATCTTCGCGGGCTGGTCGGTCTGGATCACCACGTCGGCGGTCTCGATGGTCGCGTCGGAACCCAATCCGCCCATCGCCAGGCCCACGTCGGCCAGGGCCACCACCGGCGCGTCGTTGACTCCGTCGCCCACAAAAGCCAGTTTCGCCTTCGGATTACTGCTCAACGCCCGTTTCAATCGCTCAACCTCGCGCACTTTGTCTTCGGGCAGCAGGTCGCCGAGGGCTTCCCCGACGCCGACTTTCGCAGCCACGGCCTGCACCACCGCCGATTTGTCGCCCGACAGCATGACAGTTTTCAGGCCCATCCGGTGCAATTGTCGGACAGTTTCGGCGGCATCCGGTTTTTCCTCGTCAGCAATCGTGAAGTACCCGGCAAACTGCCCGTCGACGGCCACCAGCACGACCGTAAACGGAATGGCGGTGAGGGCGTTGTCGAAGGGAATGTTGACGTTGTGGAGCAATTTGACGTTTCCGGCCAGCACGGTTTTCCCGCCAACGACGCCTTTTAGACCCTGGCCCGGAATTTCTTCGACGTTTTCGACCGGCAACAGCGGCTCGTTGGTGCCCGCGTAGGTCAGGATGGCCGTAGCAACTGGGTGCGTCGATTTGCTTTCCAGCGAAGCCGTCAGCCGGGTCAGTTCCCGGATGGAAAGCGTTTCCGCTTTGGCTTCCTGCACCCGGAAAACACCCTGGGTCAGCGTGCCTGTTTTGTCCATCACCACAGTTTTGACCTGCGTAATCAGATCCAGAAAAACCGACCCTTTGAACAGAATCCCCTGCCGTGACCCAGCTCCAATGCCGCCAAAATAGCCCAGCGGAATAGAAATGACCAGAGCGCACGGACAGCCGATCACGAGAAAAACCAGCCCCCGGTACAGCCAGTCCTGAAACCGGTACTCCGTCACGAAAAAGTACGGAATGACAGTGATCAGCAGGGCTAGCGCGCAGATGATCGGGGTGTAAATTTTGGCAAACCGGGCAATGAACTCCTGCGTCCGGGCCTTGCGGCTGGTGGCTTCCTGCACGAGTTTCAGAATGCGCGAGAGCTTGGAATCCTGGTAAAGTGTGGTGACTTCCATATCCACCAACGTCTGCCGATTGATCATGCCTGCCAGTACGTCTTCACCCCGGGTGATGGTGCGCGGAACGCTTTCGCCGGTCAGGGCCGCCGTGTCGAACGAGCCGGTTTCGGAGCGCAGCTTGCCGTCCAGTCCCACTTTTTCACCCGGTTTTACCTGAACAATGTCGCCGATTTTGACCTGAGCGGCTTTGGTCGATACGGTTTTTCCGTTGCGCAACACCGTAACCGTATCGGGCCGAACGTCCAGTAAGGCCTTGATGGAACGGCGCGCCCGCAGCACGGCGGCATCCTGAAACAGTTCGCCGATGGTGTAAAACAGCATGACGGCCACGCCTTCGGGGTATTCCCGAATGGCGAACGCGCCAATGGTAGCCACGCCCATCAGAAAAAACTCGGTGAAGACGTTGCCTTTCAGGATGTTGGCAACGGCCCGGCGCAACACCGGCCAGCCGACCGGTAAATAAGCGGCCAGATACCAGATAAACCGCCAGGGGTCCCGGAACCAGTCGACCGCGTACTGATCCAGCGCCAGACCACCCAGCAACAGCGCCAGACTGAGGCTAACCGGTCCGTATTCGCCCAGCTTTTCCCAAACCGAATGCGCGTGGGCCGAACCGCCCGTTTCCGGACCCGATGCGTCGGTTTCGACCAGGTCCAGGGCCTCGTGGTTGTGATCATGGTCGTGCCCGTCGTGGGAATGATTGTGATGGGTTGCCATATCGTTTAGAGTTCGATGAAGAAGTTGAGGATACCGAGGGCAATCAGGATGCCGCCGGTGATCTGTTTTTCGTGGTGTTCGAGCCAGTGCCAGTGCAGTTGCGCCAGCCCTCGGAACGACAGGGCCGTCAGCCCGACCATGCAGCCGATTGTCACCACCGTGTAGGCGATGCTCAGCGTAGCCACGGCCGCCCAGCCCAGCGTACCGGCCGTAAAGAAGAACGTTTCAATTTCCAGACAGGGCGAGAGCAGCATCGCCAGCGCCAGCGTGCCAATGATGGCTCCCTTCGAACGACCCGACAAGCCTTTCGGAACGTGTTCGTGGGCGCTGTGGGGATTATGCACGGCGAAGTAGACCAACCCCATGAAAATCAGGAGGAGCGAGGCAATCCAGCGGGTTTGGTCTTCCAGCCGTTCGGACAACTCAACGCCGATGGCTCCGATCAGCACACCCAGAACGACCGTGCTGAGGGTATGAAAAAAACCGCTCAGAGCCGCCACGCCCAGGGTTTCGCGCAGCGACCAGCTTTCGCTGCGCCCGATGAGGGCCACCGGAAGCCAGTGGTTCGGAATGGCTGCGTGAACCGCTCCAAGCAAAATACTGCCAATCAATAAGTTAAATAACATGTCATTTCCTGTTAATGAACGTGGCCGCCTTCTTCTTCCGAATTGTTCAGGGCCGAATGCAAATCGTAGGCTCCGGCAACGACCACTTTTGCATCTTTTTTAACAGACGCAGGCAGCGTGACGGCCTGGTAGCCGTTTTCGCTCACCCCAGCCTGCACCGGGATTGGCCGAAACTGGTGGTGAACCAGGCCCTCGTGCTCTTCTTTTCCTTCGTACACAAACACTTGCGAAACCGTGCCCGACCGAACCACGGCTCCTTCGGGCAGGGCCGGTTGCGGAGCCGACAGCGTCTCGATCAGGGCTTTCAGGAACGTGCCGGGCCGGAGTTGCGCATCCGGTTTTTCGAGAGCCGCGTAAACCCGCACAGTCCGGTCGGCCCCGGTTTCGCGGTTGATGTACCGAATCTGGCCCATCCGTTCGCGGCCGGTTTCGCCAACGACCGAAAGCCGCACCCGCTGCCCGACCTGCACCCGGGCAATATCGCCCTCAAAAACCGTCAATTCGGCGTAAAGTCCCGTCGTATTGATCAGTTCGAACAACACGTCGTTGGCATTGACAAACCGCCCCCGGTTTACGTTCACTTCTGTAACGGTTCCGGTAATCGGGGAACGAACGGCCACCGCCCGCGTGATGTTGCCCGCCGACAGGTCTTTCATCGACACGCCAAGCAGGGCCAGTTGCTGCCGCAGCCCTTCGGCCCGGGCGCGGAGCAGTTTCACCTGCGCGGTGGCCTGCTGAAACGTCTTGAGCGTGCCGACATTTTCGCGGCTCAGTTCGCGCTGGCGGTCGTATTCCTGCTCCTGAAACTCCAGTTGGCTGGCGGTTTCGAGGTATTCCTGCTGCAAGCGGATAAATTCCGGGTTTTCGAGCATCGCCAGCAATTGCCCCTGCCGCACCGACTGGCCCGGCACCAGGGGCGTCGAGGTTAGAATGCCGCCGTAGGGCGTCGACACCGACACCTGCTGCTGGGGCGGCACATTGATAACACCATTGACCCGGATGAGGTTGCTGAGCGTCCGCTGTTCGAGTCCGCCGAGCCGGATGCCGACGGTTTTAAACTGCTCGTCGGTCAGTTCGACCAGCCCTTCCACGTGTTCGTCGGAATGCTCGTCGGTTTTTTCAGTCGGTTCGGTCGGCGTTTCGGTGGCGGTATCCGGTTTTTGCTGACAGGCCAACAGGCTCAAACCAAAGCTGGCGATCAGCAGGAAAAACAGGTATCTAGTCCGTTTATGTTTCATGGTTCGGTGCTTCCCAGGAGGTATTCAAGGTGAATGATGGTTTGATTCAGGGCGTTCAACGCGGCCAGGTAGCCCGTCTGGATGCCGCTGGCCGTGCGGAGGTTCTGGAACAGTTCGATGTACCCAATCTCTCCGGCGCGGTATGCCCGCTCGGCCTGCTGCCGGATCAGCGCAGCTTGCGGCAGGGCCGATTCTTCGTAGTACGTTAGGGTTTCGCGGTCTTTGCGGTAGGTCTGCAACAATTCTGCCCAGGCTCCTTCCAGGCTTCGCTGGCGGGCCATAAGCTGGGCTTCCGTGCGTTGCTGGCCCAATTCGGCGGCCCGGACCCGCGCTCGCAGCGGTTTGGCGACAAGCGGAATCGCAATGCCGACCTGCCCGTACGTAAACCGGTCGACACCCGTATAAAACCGGTCAGTACCGTTGATGGTCTGAATACCCCGCAAGGACTGGTTGACCACACTGACCGAATAATCCGGCTTTAAGCGCGCCCGCTCCACCTCGGTTTCGCGCCGGGCGGTTTCGATCTGTTGCCGCAGCAGCGCCAGTTCCGGGTTTTGCCGGAAAACCGCCGAATCCGGCAAGCGAATGGCCCGGGCGGTCAGCACTGAGTCGCTGATTGCCGGTAGTTGGGCGGCTCTCAGCAGCGTTTGCAGCCGTTGGGCCTGAATCTGCTGATCGGCGCGGTTTTGGGTGAGGGCGAGCCGGAGTTGGCGGGACTCTACTTCGGCGGCCGTTTGTTCGAGCAACGAGCCTTCGCCGGTGCGTCGCCGGACGCCAGCCGCCCGAACCACCACGCTCAGCAAGCTATCCTGCCGGAGCAGTTCGCGGTGCAGAGTTTGCAGATACATCAACCCGTAATAAGCGGTTTTGACCTGAAACGCCAGTTCCTGCCGCGTCACCCGGCTTTCGGCTTCGGCCCCGGCAATGCGGGCGTCGGCCAGCGCCTTCTGGCTGCGAATCAGAGCCGGGGCGGGAAGCCGCTGTCCGATTTGCAGCGACTGATCGACGTAGCGACTGTTGTACTGCCCGGCCGTGACCAGAATGTCGGTTTTGTCGATGGCCGTCGCCGTGCCGCGCAGCGCCTGCTGGTACGACTGATTCAGCGCCGACACCCGGACCTGCGGATTGTTCTGGAACGTTTGCTTCAATGCCTGGTCGAGTGTCAGGGGTGTTTGTGCCATACTGTTGGTCGAAACCGAGAACAGTCCCAATGTCAGCAATCCGATGAAAGGCCAGCAGCCTGCCGCCATCGCTTCGGGTTGGGGCCGCAACGACTCATCCCGTTGCCCAAATCGCTTTTCGATGAGGTAATACAAAACCGGCAGGATGAACAAGGTCAGTAAAGTAGCCGTGATCAAGCCGCCGATGACGACCGTTGCCAGCGGTTTCTGGACTTCGGCCCCGGCGGTATTCGACAGCGCCATCGGCAGAAAACCGAGCGAGGCCACGGTGGCGGTCATCAGCACGGGCCGGAGCCGGATGCGGGTTCCCCGAAAAATAGCCTCCTGTAAGTCGGTAACGCCGTTCCGACGCTGGTCGTTGAATTCGGAGAGAAGCACAATGCCGTTCAAAACCGCCACACCAAACAGGGCGATGAAGCCGACAGCCGCCGAGATGCTGAAGGGCATCCCGCGCACCCACAACGCAAACACGCCACCAATGGCCGCCAGCGGAATGGCCGAGAAAATGAGCAACGCCTGCCGGAGCGAGCGGAACGTCAGGAAAAGGAGCAGAAAAATCAGCCCGAGCGCCACCGGAACCGCCACTTGTAGCCGTTTCTGGGCATCGATCAGGTTCTCGAACTGCCCGCCGTAGGTCACGTAATAGCCCGTCGGGAAGCGGATTTGCTGACGGATTTTGCCCTGCAATTCCGTCACGACGCTTTCCACGTCCCGGCCCCGCACGTTGAAGCCGATGGTGAGCCGTCGTTTGGCGTCTTCGCGCTGAATCTGGTTCGGGCCGGGCACAAGTTCGACGGTCGCTATTTCCGAAAGCGGAACCGGCGGGCCGTCGGCACTGGCAATCGTCAGCGTTTGCACATCCCGGATGGTTTGCCGGTTTTCGCCCGCCAGCCGAACTACCAGATCGAAGCGCCGTTCGCCCTCGTAGACCAGCCCCGCACTTTCGCCCGCAAAAGCCGTGCTGATGGTCCGGTTTATGTCGTCGACGGCCAGGCCGTAGCGGGCCAGGGCTTCCCGGTCAAGCTTCACGACGATCTGTGGTAACCCCTGCACCTGTTCGATGTACACATCCGTCGCTCCTTCTGCCTTCCTGACCAAAGCTCCGATCTGCTTCGAAAGCCGGGTCAGTTCGTCGAGGTCTTCGCCAAAAATCTTAACGGCCACGTCCTGTTTCGCTCCCGAAATCAGTTCGTTGAACCGCATTTGAATCGGCTGCTGAAAGCCAAACGTCACGCCGGGTAACACTTCCAGCGCTTCAGCCATTTTATCGGCCAGTTCTTCCCGATCCGTCGCCGAGGTCCATTCCGAACGCGGTTTGAGAATCACCATCAAATCGGCCGCTTCGATGGGCATGGGGTCCGTTGGGATTTCACCCGACCCGATTTTGCTGATCACTTCTTTCACTTCCGGGAATTGTTGTTTCAAAATTCGTTCAGCCTGCAACGTTTTGTCGATGGTCTGGCTAAGCGACGAGCCCGTCAGCACCCGGGTTTCGACCGCAAAATCGCCTTCATCGAGCGTCGGGATGAATTCGCCCCCGAGCGTGGTGAAGAGCCAGCCCGTACCCGCCAGCAACAGAACCGACAAGCTCAGAACCAACGTTTTCCGGCGCATGACCCCCTGAATAACCGGTTCGTACAACCGATGAAAAAAGTCCATCAGGCGGTCGGAAATGGTTCGTTTCGTTACCCCGGTTTTGCTCAACACCAGGGCCGACATCATCGGTACGTACGTCAGCGAGAGGATAAACGCCCCGGCGATGGCAAAACTGACCACCTGTGCCATGGGCCTGAACATCTTGCCTTCTATGCCCGCCAGCGCCAGAATCGGCAAATACACAATCAGAATGATGATTTCGCCAAAAGCCGCCGAAGTCCGAATCCGGCTGGACGCTTCAAAGACCTCCTGATCCATTTGGGCCTGGGAAAGGGTGAAAGAGCGAAAGGGCGAAACCGGGCCGCCGGGCGGAGCGAAAGAGCGAGAGCCGGAAAGCTCCAATCTTTCAGTGATTGGCTTATGCGTCGTCTTGGAATTCGCTCTTTCACTCCGCCCGGCGGCCCGGTTTCGCTCTCTCGCTCTTTGCAACTGGTGCAATGTGGCTTCCACGATGATCACCGCGCCGTCGACGATCAGACCGAAGTCGATGGCCCCCAGGCTCATGAGGTTGCCCGACACGCCGAACACCCGCATCATTCCAAAGGCAAACAGCATCGACAGCGGAATGACCGACGCGACAATTAGCCCGGCGCGCCAGTTGCCCAGGAACAGGATGAGCACAAAAATGACGATCAGTGCCCCTTCGATCAGGTTGCGGGAAACCGTGTTGATGGCCCGGCCGACCAACTCACTCCGGTCCAGAAAGGCGTGAATATCAACACCCTCAGGCAGCGTCCGGCGAATCTGCTCTATGCGGTTTTTGACCCGCCCGATCACCTCGTTGGCGTTTTCGCCTTTCAGCATCAGCACCAGCGCCCCGACGGCTTCGCCTTCGCCGTTGCGGGTGAGTGCGCCGTAGCGGATGGCCGACCCGTACTGGACAGTGGCCACATTCCGAATCAGCACCGGCGCACCGCCCTGCGTCCGGCGAATCACAATCCGGCCAATGTCGGCCAGGTTGCCGACCAGCCCCTCGGATCGGATGAAGTAGGCATTCGGTTTTTTGTCGATGTAAGCCCCGCCGGTGTTCTGGTTGTTATGGGCCAAAGCCGTAAACAAATCGCTAATACTCAATCCGTAGGAGCGCAGCCGGTCGGGGTCGATGGCGATTTCGTACTGCTTCAGCAAGCCGCCGAAACTGCTGACATCGGCCACCCCGGGCGTGCCCAGCAATTGCCGCCGGACCACCCAGTCCTGCAAGGTGCGCAGTTCGGTCGGTGAATACTTTTCGGTGTATCCCGGTTTGGCGTAGATGACGTACTGGTAAATTTCGCCCAGGCCCGTCGTCACCGGTGCCAGTTCGGGTTCGCCCGTACCGGCCGGAATCTGGCTGCGGGCCGTCGAAAGTCGTTCGCTGATCTGCTGCCGCGCCCAGTAGAGGTCGGTCGATTCCTGAAAAACGATGGTGACCACCGACAGGCCGAAGCGGGAAAACGAGCGAATTTCGGCGATTTCGGGAATGGTCGCCATCGTCTGCTCAATCGGAAACGTGATGAGCCGCTCGACTTCCGGAGCCGCCAGCGCGGGCGAGCGGGTGATGATCTGAACCTGGTTGTTGGTAATGTCCGGAACGGCGTCGATGGGCAATCGGCTGAGCGAAAAACCGCCCCACGCGATCAGGCCAAGTGTGAACAGACCGACCAGGAGTTTGTTCTGAATGGAAAAGCGGATAATGGAATCCAGCATACCGGTAACTAGTAAGCATAAAACAAGGGAGTAACCGCCGGACGATGGCGGGAGATGCAACCCGGTTGCACGGAACCGATTGGGCGCACGTATCCTGTTTTAGCCGATTTGGGGTGGTTGCCAGTACGAAACCGGGGCTGTAGGCAAGGTCGGTACAAAGTTGGTGTACCGCGCGGAGAGGAAAGAAACCGATGCGAAGGCGAACTGAAACACCGGGCCAGCCGCTAACACCGTACCGCAGCAGGCGCAGCCGCAAAACGGCGAACACAGATCCGGGTCGGCGCCGTCGTGCGCATGATCATCGGTAGTGAGCGTGACCGTCGTCTGTTTATCAGCGCGCAGCTTCAGGCAGCCGTCGGCGCAGGGCCAGACGGACAACACCAGCAAGTGCACGCTCAGTACCAGACAAATCAGCGACTTCATGCCGCAAAACTAGCCGAAAAAGTTGTGCAACAGGTAGTCAAAAATGTTTTTTGAGTATCGGCGTAAACGGCAAGTTTCGCCCCCGGCATGCCCGCCGTTGTTAGGTAACTCCTACCTTTAGACGATTATTGCCGGTTTTGAGAGCTAGACGATACAACCTATGAAATTGATAGAGGTTACAACCCGACAACACGAAACGGATTTTCTGAAGGTACACACCCAAATTAACCAGGGCAACCCCAACTGGATCAGGCCTTTGGACAAGGATGTGCGTTCGGTGTTCGATCCGCAGCAAAACAAAACCTTTAAGTCCGGCGAGGCTATTCGGTGGATTCTTACGGATGAGGCAGGGAAAACGATTGGTCGGATAGCGGCTTTTGTCAACCGCCGGTATAAAAATAAAGGAGATGACGTCAAGGTGGGTGGAATCGGTTTTTTTGAGTGCATCGATCAGCAGCAGGCCGCCAACGTTTTATTCGAAAAAGCCAAACAGTGGTTGCAGGACCGGGGCATGGAAGCGATGGACGGACCCATCAATTTTGGTGAACGGGATAAGTGGTGGGGGCTGCTCGTTTCGGGGTTTGATCCTCCGCTTTACACTATGAATTATAATCCGCCGTACTACCAGAACCTGTTTGAAACATACGGTTTTCAGAATTTTTTCAATCAGATCTGCTGGCGGATGTCGGTTGCGGCTCAGTTGAACCAGTTACAACCCAAGTTTTATGAAGCTCACCAGAATTTTTCCAACAATCCTGATTTTCAGGCTGTTCATTTAAAGAAAAGCCAGCTTCGCAAGTTCGCATCGGATTTCAGCACGGTGTATAACAAAGCCTGGTCTAAACACGAAGGCAACAAAGAAATCAGTAGCGAGCAGGCCTATCGGCTGTTCAAGTCGATGGAACCGATTGTAGACGAAAAACTGATCTGGTTTACCTACCAAAAAGGGGAACCCATAGCCATGTGGATCAACATTCCCGACCTGAACCAGCTTGTCGCCTATTTGAATGGCCAATTCAATGCCTGGGCAAAGCTTAAATTTATGGCGCTGAAGTATTGGGGCGTTTGTACCCGGTTTGTTGGGCTGGTTTACGGAATCGTTCCGGAATGGCAGGGAACAGGCATTGATTATTTCATGATTGTCGAAGCCGAAAAAGTTATCAAAGCTTCCACGCGGTACCGGGAAGTCGAACTTCAGTGGCAGGGCGATTTCAATCCTAAAATGCTGAATATTTCCCGCAATCTGGGGGCCGAACAAAGCCGGGTGCTGGTTACGTACCGGTATCTTTTTGACCGGGAAAAACCGTTTCACCGGCACCCCATTCTTGCGTAACTGCAATTCTTCGCTAAACACGCAACCCGAACGGCACAGACACCGCCGACTCTTCAGAACCGGTTTTTGGACTTTCCGTACATTCTTTACAAACTCTCCCAGAATTGACTAAATCTAAGAACTTAACTTTGGAAAATTTGATTTTATGGTCAAATAAAAATAGATTTTCGCCTGAAAATTAAGCTATTTTTGTTCTTCATCTTCTGAACATGAAATTTGAATACAACCTGAATATTGACTTTTTTCTAGAATGAATTTTACTGCATCCCACCTATCATTACCCCGGCTTTCTACACGGAGCATCCGCCGGAGCGCCGTGGGCGCTTTGTTTTTTTTACAGGGCTTATCGTTTGCCAGTTGGGCTTCGCGCATTCCGAGTATCCAGCAGAAACTAAATTTGTCGGATGCCGAACTGGGCGGTGTCCTCCTGGCCTTACCGGCGGGCCTGATGGTTTCCCTGCCGATGGCCGGTTGGCTGACCACGAAGATCGGGAGTCGCAAAGTAGCCACGCTGGCCGTTGGATTGTATGCCCTGACGCTGTTGAGCCTGGGGTTGGCGCAGAGCACCCTGCAACTGATGGGCTGTCTGTTTGTGTTCGGGCTGTTTGGCAATATGGCAAACATCGCCATCAATACGCAGGCCGTGGGCGTCGAAGCCTTGTATCAGCGTCCGGTGATGGCTTCCTTCCACGGGTTGTGGAGCCTGGCCGGTTTTGCGGGGGCCATGATCGGCGCGTTCATGATTGGCGCGGGTGTGGTGCCTTACCAGCATTTTGCGGCCATTCTGTTTTTTGCCCTGGCAGCTTTGGCAATTGCTTCCCGCTACATTCTTCCGGAAGATGCAAATACCAACGGTGATCAGCCCCTTTTTGCCAAACCGGACAAAGCGCTGTTGATTCTAGGCATCATCGCATTCTGTGCCATGATCTGCGAAGGCGCCATGTTTGACTGGAGCGGGGTTTATTTCAAAAAAGTGGTGATGGCCGATAAAGCGATGGTCGGGGCCGGTTACACGGCTTTTATGAGCACGATGGCTCTCGGCCGGTTTATTGCTGACTGGTTTGCCACGCGCTACGGCCTGAAACGCACTTTGCAAGTCAGCGGGATTCTGATTGCGAGCGGTTTGCTGGTTTCGGTAGCGCTGCCTTACCTGAGCACGGCCATTCTCGGCTTTTTCCTGGTGGGTTTTGGGGTATCGTCGGTGGTGCCGCTGGTGTACAGTGCCGCCGGAAAGTCGACGGTGATGTCGCCGGGCGTGGCCCTGGCGGCTGTCTCGACCATCGGTTTTCTGGGCTTCCTGATGGGGCCTCCCCTGATCGGTTTTGTGGCCGGTTGGGCCAGCCTGCGCCTTTCGTTCACGATCATCGCCGGAATGGGCCTGTGTGTGGCGCTGATGGCCGGAAAGGTGAAAGGAGAGTAAAATTTAGACAAGAGAGGTTAGACAAGCGAGAATAGACGGGAAAACAGAAGATCAGGCACGTCCTGACGTACTTCCTTGTCTTTTGTCTCTTGTCTAACCTCTCTTTATTTCGCTATTTCAAGCAGTTTTTCCGGTTCGTCGGTCGTGATGAAATCGGCTTTGCGTTCCAGCAGCCAGGCCATCGTTTCGGGGTCGTTGACGGTCCAGACGTTGACGGTCAATTTTTTCTGGTGCGCATCCTGAATCCAGTTCTCGTTTTTCTTCATGATGCTGTAGTGATAATCCAGTCCATATAGCCCGTCGGCGGCCAGGAGTTCCGGCGCTTTGTCGCCCATCAGGTAAGCCACGTTGGCCGACGGATCGAGCTCTTTCACCTTCTTGCAGACATCGTAATCAAAGCTGATGTAGTCGACCAATTTGCGGCCTTTCTGCGCTTTCACGGCCTGCACACATTTGGTCGCCAGCGCCAGCGAATGCGCCTTGCTCACCTTCGACGCCTTGATTTCCAGAATCAGCCGGGTTTTCTTCTGCTTCAGTCCTTCTTTCAGGTAGCTTTCCAGCATTGGCAGCGGTTCGCCGTTGCTGAGTCGCAGGGCCTGGATGTCGGCGGCTGGGGCGGTTTCAAGGTTGACGTTCTGGTAGGTATGGTCGTGGTTGACGATCAGCGTGGAGTCGGCCGTCATGTGGACGTCAAACTCACTGCCATAGCAGCCAAGCTTGATGGCCTGTTGCAGCGACGCAAGTGAGTTTTGCGGAGCGCCGGTATTTTTCCAGGCACCCCGGTGGGCGATGACTTTGGTTTGGGCCATACTACACACCGTTAAGCAGGCACTGAGCGATACAGACAAAAAAGAGCGAAAAAAAACCGTTTTCATGCGTTTTGCGGGTTAAGGGCGTAAAGGTAACAGCCGCGCGTATTTCCAGTCGGGCAACTGGCTAAGATTAGCGGCAAGTTTACAATAAAATAATACGACAATGCGGCATAACTGTGTACCTTACCACCTGATTCTTTGTCCCTTAACCCTTTCCTGTTATGTACGCACGTGTTATTCAGGTTTCTTTGCAGCCTGATGCGCTTGAAAAAGCAACGGCTTATTTCCGCGACTCTGTGGGTCCCGCCCTCAAAACCCTCGACGGTTTCAAGAACAGCCGGTTTTTAACCAATTCCTCGACCAACAAATGCCTGATGGTAACCCTCTGGGAATCGGAGGAAGCCCGACACAATGCCGAAACGAACGGTTTTCTGCAAAATGTGCTCGCCGAAATGAAGGGCTACTTTGCCGGTGCCCCTGTCATCGACTATTACGCAGTGGCGGTGCAGGTTGTTTGAAAGTTGTCTACATTTCACCCCCAACCCCCTAAAGGGGCTCAAAAAATCCGGATGTTTAAGCTCCCTTTAGGGGATTGGGGGTAATTTCACTTCCCCAACTCCCGAACCAGCACGTCCAGCAGCTTATCTTCTTTTAAATCCAGCGTATACTCCCAGAACATAGCCCCCGCCAGCCCTTTCGATTTCACGTAGTCAATCTTATGCACCATCGACTCCTTGTCGGCGTAGGAGATAAACGTGCGCGTTTCCGGGTTCCACAAATACGGCGCTTTGGCCTTTTCGTCCCAATACCGGGTGTAGCCATTTTTGTTGATGTAATTCGCGACCAGGTCGTAGTAATTAGGACTCATGTGCTTACCTGCCGAAGGCTGGAACAACCCCCGGTTGACGGGGCTCACGTCCGTCCAGCCACGCCCGTAAAACGGCAAACCCAGCACAATCTTGCTCGCCGGAACTCCGGCTTTGATGTGGCCATTGACGGCATCGTCGGAGCTGTTCCGTGACCGGTCGCTGAGTTCCGATTGGTACAAGGGGCTGTGGTGACCGGTTTTTTTGTCGTTGCCGTGGTAGAGGTCATACGTCATGATGTTGACGTAATCGAGGTACTTCTGGGCGTTGCCAAGTTCGGTGTGGTTCACAAACGCCGTGTCGCCCCCGGTGGCGGCTGTCAGCAGGTAATGCCGCGACGCAGGCCGCTTGTCTTTCTGACCCTGCTCGTCCAGTTGATCGCGTAGTTCTTTCAGCAGAAGCGTAAAATTCTGCTTGTCGACCGGCCGGAAAATGTTGTTTTCACCGATCTGGTCGGGATATTCCCAGTCAATGTCAACGCCGTCGAGCCGGTGTTTTTTTAGAAACGAAACCGCACTCCGGGCGAATTTTTTGCGGGAAGCATCGGTCAGCGCGGCATCCGAAAAATACCGGCAGCCACCCCACCCGCCAATCGAAATCAGAATTTGCAGGTCTTTGTTGACGGTTTTCAGCGAGTTCAGCGTCGCCAAATTGGCCGAATCTTTCGCCCGGATCGGAGCCAGTTCGCCGTTTTGCGCCGGAACGGCAAACGCGTAGTTGATATGCGTTAGTTTCTGAGCCTCAATGTCGCTCTTGGTCCAGCCCCCTCCGCCAACGTAGCCAATCAACACGTATTTTTTGGATTTCGATTGGGCCTGGACCGTTGAAACGAAGCCGTTAAACGAGCCAAGGAGAATGAGTGTGAAAAGAAAAAAAGAAAGGAGAAAGCGCTGCATCCGTAGGTTAGTTATGGTCTTAAACCGTAAAATTAATACCCACGACGAGAGACGCAAACCGGTAGACGGCAAACAAAAAGCCAGATGATGCTATTCATCTGGCTTTTGAATTCATCTGTTGGTAAGGATAGTCCACGTTTCCGTCAATATCCTTCCTTCAGATGAGTTATATCCTTAAAACGTAATTCCGGCGGTAAAGTTTCACGATTGAAAAATGGCGGTAAAATTTTTCAAAATCTTTTCGTGAATTGGCCCGGTATCTGTAACCGTTTTCTTTATTTCGTAGCCTTAATGCTTGGTTCTAAGCCGCCATCTGTTCCTAAACCTCCGTTAACACGTGTATGGAGTTATTTTTTACCTACGACATCGAACGACTTCGGTGTTATGCCGGTGTGGCCGGTAATGCCGATAAAATCAGTGTTGAGTCGCACGCCAGCCATTTGCTGCTCTCGTTCACGGACGTTGGCTACTTCAATTACTGCGTTTGCCACGAACCCGCACAATTGGATGATGTGCTTGAACATGCGCAGACGTTTTACGCCAGCCGACAGATTGACCATCACAAACTGCTCGTCGACGAAGCGCTCAGCCAAGACGATCACTACCGATTTTTAACCAACCAGGGTTATGTGCTGAAAGAACGGCTTATGGCGGTTCAGGACCCTATTCGTCGGCTCCGACCAATGCCAGCAACGGCGAACCTGCAACTCGAACCGGTTTGCGGCCAGACGATTGCTGCCTTTACCGAGGATTACCTGACCGCCTTTGAATCCGAACAGAAAAACCCCAAAACCGTCGTAACCAATTTCCGGCAACTGCTGGGCCGACCGAACCTGGGTTTGTTTCGGGTCACCAACGGTAGCGACCCGGTCGGGATTGCGGTTTTGTACGGTTCAGACGGGCATTTTTTTCTGGCGGGAGGAGCTATTCTGCCCACATTTCGCAACAACGGCTACCACACAACGGCCCTCGTGACGCGCTTGAACTGGTCGAATGCGCAAAACGCCCGGAGCGTGATTTCGTGGGCCTACGAAGGGGGGGCCAGCTACCGGAACATGCTGCGCGTCGGGCTGCTACCGTATAAATGCTACCGTGTGTATGAACGATGAGTTCCGGTTACGCTGGACGGCGGTCGTCCGGCGCGACCCAAACCAGACAGCCCTGGTCGACGGCAACCGGGTGGTTTCATACGAGGCTTTGTTTCGACGGGCTACGCAGTATGCGAAGGCCTTAATAAATCGGAGGGTTTACCAGACATGCATTCCGGTTTTTCTCACTGATCCGGTCGAACACGTCGTGGCTTTACTGGGCGTGCTACTGTCGGGCAATTACTACCATTCGGTTCGGCTACCGGTGGGCGAACTGCCCGATTTGCTGCCGGAAGGTGCGGTTGTCATCAGCGACTTTTCAATCCGGTTTTCGGAGCAATCCAGGCGGATAACCCTGACACCTGCTGCGCTGGAACCAGTCGATCGTGACACAGATTTATGTCCGGTGGTCCGCCCGACGGATGCGTTTTGCCTCTTTACAACCTCAGGCAGTACGGGCGCGCCCAAGCAGGTGATTCATTCGCACCAGAGTGTATTAACCGACACCTTGCGGCAAATTGCTGACAACCATATTTCGCATACCGACCGGATTGACCTGCTCTTTTCGCTCGAATTCAGTGCGTCGCTGGCCTGTCTTTTTCCGGCCCTGCTGACGGGCGCGACGGTGGTGTTTCACGACCTGAAAACGGCGGGTGTCCTGTCATTGCCGACGTTCTGGCAACAGCAGCACATTTCGTTCAGCAGCCTGTCGGTCAGCACGTTTCGAGCCTTGTTAAAAACCGGACCGGATTTGAAAAACCTGACAGGCCTGCGAATGCTGTCCATCGGAGCCGAGCCCGTGCGGCCCGACGATATTACCGGTTTTCAAGACCGCTTTCCGGCCAACACGGTCCTGCAAGTGGCCTACGCGACCACGGAAACCCGGACCATTTCCGAACACAAAATCCGGGTCGATACGCCGGTTTCGGATGCGTTGTTTTCGGTGGGAAAACCAGTCGTCGGTCGGGCGGTATCAATCCGTTCCGAAACCGGGGAACAGCTACCACCGAAGCACATGGGCGAGATCGTGGTAACGGCCCGGCACATTCCGTCGGCCTATCCGAACCGGCCGGATGCGACCCAACGTGCTTACTGGGTTGATGCCGACGGCTGGGTGCAGTACGCCACCGGCGACCTGGGTTTTCTGGATGATAATGGTTATCTGTTCTGGTGCGGCCGGACCGATTTTGTGGTTAAGATTAACGGACAGAAAGTAAGTCTGATTCAGGTGGAACAGGAACTCAAAGGCGAACCGGGCGTGCTGAATGCCGCCGTCGTGTACGACACCCGTTCCGCCGACCGTCCTTTGCTGAAAGCCTTTTTGTGTGTCGAACCCGGTTTTGACGAATCGCGGCTCCGGCGCTCGCTGGCGCAACGGTTGCCCGCCCTCATGTGCCCCGACCGCTATGTGCTGCTCGACGCCCTGCCGCTGACCAAAACCGGGAAAGTAGACCGGACGCGGCTGGCAACCTGGCCCGAAATTGAGGCCCGGCAGCCGGTCCGGATTGTGGAAAACGAAAGACCGGATTTGGTATTCCTCATTCAATCCATCTGGCGGCAGGAACTGGGCCTAAAGCAGGAGGTGTCGGCCTACGACGACTTTTTCCAGGACCTGGGTGGCGATTCGCTGACCGCCGAAAGTTGCCTGGCACACCTGGAAAACCGGCTTTGCAAAACGTTCCCTGTGCAGGTCGCTTTCTCGTACACCAGCCCCAAAGCGCTGGCGCAGTACGTAGCGGGCCACGGGCAGCAGCCGGTTCAGTGCATCCCGTTGAACGAGCCCGAGCCGCATCGCCCATCGGTGTATTTCATTCCGCCCCTGCCCGGCGACCGGCGCATGTATCGCTGGATCGAAAGCTCACTGAACCGGCTGAGTAATCTGTATTTCGTTCATTACGAGCCGTATACGGCCGAGGGCGAGCTGATTCCGTTTCTGACGTTGATTCAGGAAATCGCACAGGTCGTTGCCGAATCTGCCGACCGTGTGCTGATCGGTTTTTCGTTTGGCGGGCTGGTGGCTTACCGGGTTGCGCTGGCGCTGGAGCAAGCAGGAAAACCGGCTTTGCGTCGGCTGGTGTTGCTCGACACGCCCCTGTACCGGCGCGTCACATTCGGGGAATCGCTGCGGAAGGATGCCGGGCGCATCGGGCGAAAGGTCCTGGCGGGGCTGCAAGCTGATCCGTCCGTCCACTGGCGGGCAAGCTGGCAGCGGGCCGTGAACCGGTATCAGAAGCGGTTCGTCGCAAAACCCGACATCCCCGTTGGAACCACGTCCTCCGCGAACTGGCAGGAGGCTTGTTTTTCGGCGGTCGGGCAGTATGTCCGGGCCATTCGGGTCGAGACACCGGTTTCCTGCCCGATTCTGTTGTTCCGGGCGAGCGATTCGTCGGCGTTTCAGTACGAGATCCGCCCCGATTTTGGCTGGAAACCGTACACGAACGCCCAGTTTGAGGAGCACGTGCTCGACGCCAACCACGACCAGGTGCTGAACTCGGTCAATAGTTATGTCATTGGAGCCGCCGTCAGCGAATTTTTGATACCCAGGAATTCGCCGGTTTGACTCCTATTCCTTCAACGCTTTTGCCAGTGCGGTTTTTCAAACGACGTCATTTCACCGTAAACAGTTTGAGACAAACCGGCGACGGAACGTTCACCTGCGTACCGGTCGGCGTCAGTTTGCCGGTTTTGTTGTCGAGTTTGTACACGACGATATTGTCAGTGTCCTGGTTGGCCGCAAAAACGTATTCGCCTTTCGGGTCGATCAGGAAGTTGCGGGGCGTTTTGCCCTCGGTCGGCTGCTGGCCGAGCAGCGTCACCTTGCCGTCGTTGGCAATCGACAGCATGGCCAGCGCGTTGTACCCCCGGTTCGACTGGTACAGGAATTTACCGTTCGGGTCGGTATGAATGTCGGCGCTGGTGTTTTTATCCGTAAAATCGTCCGGGAGCGTTTTGACATTGTCCTGCAGCAGCGTCAGCGCGCCGGTTTTGCTGTTGAGCGCGAACACGGCCACAGTGGAGGTCAGTTCTTCGACTGCGTACAGGTATTTTCCGTTCGGATGGATGGCAAGATGGCGCGGCCCCGAACCGGGCGACACGCTGGCGAAGGGCGTCGCGGCCGGTTTTACTTTACCGGTCGCCAGATCGAATTCGTAAATGTAAATCTTGTCGGTGCCGAGGTCACAGACGTACACGAAGCGGTTGTTGGGCGAAACCGTAGCCGAGTGAATGTGCGGTTTTTCCTGCCGCTGGGCATTCGGGCCTTTGCCTTCATACTTAAGCGTGTCGGTGGCGGGGCCGAACGAGCCATCGGCTTTAATCGGCAGCACGGTAAACGTCCCTCCGCCGTAATTGGAAACGAACGCCAGCTTGCCGGTCTGGTCGACGGCGATGTGGCAGGGACCGCGTCCGTGCGAGGATTCCTTGTTCAGCATCGTCAGCTTGCCGGTTTTGGGTTCAATGGCGTAGGAACTGACACCGCCCGAATTGGCGGCTGCTTCGTTGACCGAATACAGGTACTGCCCGGTGGGGTGAATCGCCAGAAACGACGGACTTTTGGCGTTGGAAATCGTCTGAATCTGCGTCAATGTCCCCTTCGCGCGATCGAATTCCAGTACATAAATACCTTCGCTGCCGCGTGTCGAGTACGTACCGACATACATAATTTCTTTGGGGGATTGGGCATGGACCATAGAGCTCAGGAGCAGGGTGGTTAACGTGACTAGTTTTTTCATGCGTTAAGGAGGAATATGATCGCAAAACTAATAAAAAGGACAAGCCTGTGATGGGCTTGTCCGGGTTCTTTAGCGTTTGGGCTGGTATTTACTCAATTCTTGATAAACTCGGCATTGGCCCGAATGGTCACTTCTTCGCTGACGACGGCCACGGGCGTGCCGGTTCCGATGCCGAAATCGGAGCGTTTGAGTTCCCCGGCGATTTTGAAACCGGCGATTTCCTTCTTGTTCATTGGGTGCGTAATCGGGCCGTTGAGCGTAACGTCCAGCGTCACCGGTTTCGTCACGCCGTGCATCGTCAGGTTGCCGGTCACTTTGTACTTTTTGCCTTCCACTTTCTGAAATGAGGTACTTTTGAAGGTCAGCGTCGGAAACTTGGCGGCATCGAAATACTTTTCGCTCTTTAAATCCGCATCGCGCCGGTCGTTGTCGGTATCGATGCTGTTGACATCGGCGGTCAATTCCACCACGGCGTCGGTGAAATCGGGTTTTGAGGATGTTATTTTAGCGTCGAACGTCTTGAAATTTCCGTCGACATCCGACACCAGCAGGTGCGTGACCGTAAAACCGACTTTGGCGTGGGCTTTGTCGACCGTCCAGGTTTGGGCGAAAGAAGCGGCCGAAAGAAGCAGCGAAACCGCCAGGCAGGTGAGCTTTTTCATGGATGTAAGGTTTTGGTAAAAAGGAATCAACACGTCCCTCGTATCGACAGGGACAACAGACTGAAGATACACAGTCTGCTGATAAACAACATGATTCCCGGCCAATTTCACAGAAAAGTTTCGATCAGCCACTGTGCAATCCCGGCAAAATTGCTCCGAAACTGGCATAAGACTTGCTCTGAACGATAATTAGGACGTCGCATGAATAGTTTTTGCTAAAAAAATATAACTTGCACAAGCAATAGTTTGATTGATCCCCTAAACGCCCCCGAAGCGAGATGCTTTCCTAATTCTACCTAGATGATGAACCTCTTTACCAAAACCCGAGAAACAATTATTGCTGGACAATTCAAAGGCCAGGCTACGACCATTTCCCTAACGCCTTCGACGCGCTTCGAGCGCCGTTGCCAGATTTTGTATGAATCGTACACCCGCTTCGTCGACGATGGCGAAAAACTGCTGGCGGCTGATGTGCTGACGATTCTGAAAACCGTGCTGGACGACGAAATCAAAGCCCTGACCAGTTCGCAGATCGCGGTCAAACAATAAGGGCGCTCTTTATTCCCGACGACTGAACACACCCCGTCTTTGTCCGGGCTATCCTGCGCCGGGCCGAGTTG
Source organism: Larkinella sp. VNQ87 (assembly GCF_049445795.1). Lineage (NCBI taxonomy): Bacteria > Pseudomonadati > Bacteroidota > Cytophagia > Cytophagales > Spirosomataceae > Larkinella > Larkinella sp. VNQ87. The sequence continues at coordinate 398,171 of NZ_JBMSDT010000005.1, read as the reverse complement.
GTGTGTCGAATCGGTATTGGTTTTATGGCAAAAATCATTAATTTTTGTCGGCCCGAACAAAACCGGGCTTTTCATCAACCTAAACGATTCGGCTTTTCATGCGCTTTTCGATTTTTTTGTCGTTTTTCCTGCTTGCCTCCCCTTTAATCGCTCAAAAACAGCCTTTTTCCGCAGCCCAGGTATTCGGATCGGAAAAAACCGGCTTGTTGAAACTGTTACCGACCGTCCGGGGCTGGGCCGACGATTCGCATTATTTGTTGGTTAAAAACCAGAAAGAGTACGCGGTCGATGTAAAAACCGGCCAGGAAAGTGACTATCAACCCAAAGGCGACTGGAAGATCTACCCGCCTACATCGGCCCTCACGGGAGAAGGAGGGCAAAATCCTACGTTTTCGCCCGACGGTAAATGGCTGGCGTTCACCCGCGAAAGCAAAGATCTCTACCTCAAAAATCTGACGGATAACCAGGAAAAACGCCTGACCAGCGACGGCTCCGAGACGGTTTACAACGGCTACGCGGCCTGGTTGTATTGGGAGGAAGTGTTAGGCCGGAGTACGCAGCACAAAGCGTTCTGGTGGTCGCCGGATAGCAAGTACCTGGCTTTCATGCGGTTCGACGAAGCGAAGGTGCCGGTTTTTCCGATTGCCGGGGCCGTCGGGCAGCACGGTTATCTGGAAAGTCAGCGGTATCCGAAATCGGGCGACCCGAACCCGCTGGTCAAAATGGGCATCGTGGAAGTCGCGACCGGCCAGACGGTTTGGGCCGATTTTGCCCCGAACGACGATCACTACTTCGGAACGCCGTTCTGGACGCCGGATTCGAAATCGCTCTGGATGCAGTGGAAAAACCGGGGGCAGGACAACCTGAAGCTGTTTGCCATCGACCCGGCTTCGGGCCGTAAAACCGAACTCGTCAGCGAGAGCCAGAAAACCTGGGTCGACTGGCTGACGAACGTGCATTTCCTGAGCGACGGCAAGCACTTTATCCGGATGAGCGACGAATCGGGCTGGATGCACCTGTACCTGCACACGATGGACGGCAAGCTAAAAAACCCGGTGACGAGCGGAAACTACACCGTCACGGGTATTTCGGAAATCGACGCAAAAAACGGGCTGGTGTACTTCACGGCCCGCAAAGAAAATTCGGCCCGGATCGATCTCTACAAAGTAAAACTCGACGGCAAGGGGCTGCAACGGCTCACATTCGGCGACTTCAGCCACCAGGTACAGGTGTCACCCGGCGGCAGTTATTTCATCACCACCTACTCCAACCTGCAAACTCCGCCGAAGATGGCGTTGCTCGATAAAACCGGCAAGCTGATTCGCGAGCTGGGCGATGCGAAAGGTGCTGATTTCGACAAGCTTGCCGTGGCCCGGACCGAACTGGTGCGCGTGCCGACGGCGGACGGTTTTCAATTGCCGGTGACAATCAAATACCCCACAAATTTCGATCCTGGCAAACGCTACCCGGTGTTGATCAGCATCTACGGTGGACCCAACGCCGGTTCGGTCTACGACCGCTGGGCGTACCTACCGGCTTCGCAATGGTACGCACAGGAAGGTTTGCTGCAAGTCGCCATCGACCACCGGGCGTCGGGGCATTTTGGGAAAACCGGTCAGAATTTTATGCACCGGAATCTAGGCAAATGGGAACTGGAAGATTACGGCACCGTGGTCAAGTGGCTGATCGACAAAGGCTTGGTCGACCCCAGCAAAGTAGCCATTACGGGCGGCAGTTACGGCGGTTACGTGACGGCCCTGGCCCTGACGCGGGGCGCCGACGTGTTTACGCACGGCATTGCCAACTTCGGTGTCATGGACTGGCAACTTTACGACACCGAATACACCGAACGCTTCATGGATACGCCCGCCGAAAACCCCAAAGGCTACCAGGAAAGCTCCGTGCTGACCTACGCCGACCGGTTGAAAGGCACACTCCGGATTGTGCACGGCACGATGGACGACAACGTGCATATGCAGAATTCCATTCAGTTGGTCGATAAGCTCGAAACCCTCGGCAAGCACTTCGAGTTCATGGTCTATCCGGGGGCGCGACACGGTTTTGGCACCAAAGGCAAACACGCCCAGGCCGAAACCGCCCGGTTTATCTACCGGTATTTGCTGGAAAAACCGTTCCCGACGGAAGTTTGGGAGTGACTATTTTTGGCGCTATCATAAGCGCGTTTTGTCATCCCGACGGCAGGAGGGATCTACGGGTGAGACTGACATTCTTCGGGCGCTCGAAGATCCCTCCTACCGTCGGGATGATCGGTTACCGCTTTTTCTTCTTCGAAAAATTTCTCGAAAAACCGGGTTTGCCGGTTTTTTCGCTTTTCGGGCTACCCAACAACCGTTCGAGCAAATCCGGGCGGTTGAGCTTTGTGAGTCGCTGCCGAATCCAGTCTTTGTATTCGGGTTTGTACCAGAAGAAATAGCGGTTTTGCGCCTGTTTTTCGTCGCGGGTTTTGGCGGTTTTGACCGGTTTCAGCGTGTACGGATGGACGCCCGTGTAGTAAATCACTTCGGCCACCGTCATCGGCGTGGGCGTAAAGTCCTGCACCTGTTCCAGTTGGAAGCCCATGTCCTTGGTTTCGGCGGCCAGGTTTGCCATATCGGCTTCTTCGCAGCCGGGGTGCGAGGAGATGAAGTACGGAATCAGCGGCTGATTCAGGTTGTGCTTCTGCTGAATGAGGTCGTACTTTTTCTTGAACAGCTTGAAGTACTTGAATGACGGTTTTCGCATCACCCGCAGTGTGTCGTCGGCGGTGTGCTCCGGGGCCACTTTCAACCGGCCCGACACGTGGCGTGTCACCAATTGCTCCATGTACTCGTCGTGGTTGCCGTCTTCGTTGTTCTTGTTGAAATCGTCGACCAGCAAATCGTATCGAACGCCCGACCCCACGAACGCTTTCTTGATCTTCGGGTTGGCGTCGACCTTGCGGTACAGTTCCGTCAGCGGTTTGTGCGAGGTGTCGAGGTTCGAGCAGATCACCGGGTGAATGCAGCTTGGGCTCTGGCAGCGGGCGCAGATCGACTCGTCTTTGCCTTTCATCTTGTACATATTGGCCGACGGCCCGCCCAAATCCGAAATATAACCCTTGAATTCGGGGTGTTTCGTGATTTCCTCGACTTCCTTCAGCACCGACGTTTCGCTCCGCGAGGCAATAAACTTGCCCTGGTGGGCCGAAATGGTGCAGAAACTACAACCGCCGAAACAGCCCCGGTGCATGTTCACCGAAAACTTGATCATTTCGTAGGCCGGAATCGGCCCGCGCTTTTTGTATTTCGGATGCGGCATTCGGGTATACGGCAGATCGAACGATTTGTCAACCTCGGCTTCGTCCATCGTCTTGAACGGCGGGTTGATCACCAGCACCTGATCGCCGACTTGCTGCGTAATCCGGTTGGCCTGCCATTTATTCGACTCGACTTCCACAATCTTGAAGTTGGCCGCGTATTTGATCTTGTCTTCCAGGCATTCCTCGTGGCTCGCCAGCGCGACGGTATTCCAGTTGTTATACTCGCGTAGTTCGGTGTTTGCGTCGTGCAGAAACGCCACCTGGTTGATGTTCCGCATCGACGCCAGCGGCACACCCATCCGCGTCAGTCGCAGGATTTCGCGCAGGGGTTGTTCGCCCATGCCGTACACGAGCATATCGGCTCCGGCGTCGACCAGAATCGACGGCATCAGCTTGTCCTGCCAGTAGTCGTAGTGCGTCACCCGGCGCAGCGACGCTTCAATGCCGCCGAGCAAAACCGGCACGTCGGGATAGAGCTTTTTGAGGATGTTGGTGTAGACGATGGTGGCGTAATCGGGCCGGAAACCGGCTTCTCCGCCGGGCGTGTACGAGTCGTTGGAACGCAGGCGTTTGTTGGCCGTGTAGTGGTTCACCATCGAATCCATGCAGCCCGCTGTGACGCCAAAAAAGTATTTCGGTTTGCCAAATTTCTTGAAATCCCGCAGATCATCTTTCCAGTTGGGCTGGGCGATAATGGCCACCCGAAACCCTTCACTTTCCATGATCCGACCGATCACGGCGGTGCCAAACGCCGGGTGATCCACGTACGCGTCGCCTGATACCAGCACAATATCCACTTCATCCCAGCCGCGTTTCTCAACTTCCTGTTTCGTCAGCGGCAACCAGTCGGTTAGGGGCCTTTCAATCATGAGTCTGTAAAATGATGTATCTGATAAACACCGAAATTACGAAATAATTCACGGAGTTGGTGCGGAGTTTGGTAGATTGGAGGGTGATTGGTGAAGTGTTGCAAAAAATGCAACACTTCGTTGGCGGTCCTGATAAAGCCGGTAAAATACCGTTGAGAGCAGGATGCAGATTTTCGGTTTTCGTGCCGCTGAAGAAAAATCTACCGGAACACCATCATCATCTGCCCGGGCGGTGCTACGGCGTGCTGGTGATAAAATGCAGAAGCGTACAGCTTGTATTTTTATCAGCCTTGCAACCGATAGTGGTATTCACGACGAACTGCGGCATAGCGATGCAACCCATTTACACGAAGCGGGTACTGACATCAAGGTTATTCAGGAATCGCTCGGACACAACGACCTGATCATCCAAAGCCTGGCCACTCCCGAAACAAGCTGGCTATTTTTCCTGGCAAGCACTTTTGACTACAACAAAAGGCTTTTAGGCTAAATCTGTTTTTTGACATTGCTGCAACTTTGTATCAACAAAAAACAGATAACAAAATGAAAAATTGGACAGTAGCTAGTATTCCTTCCAGAAGAGATGGTTTAGCTATAATTACCGGAAGTACAGAGGGTGTGGGCTATGAAGATGCACTGGCCTTGTCATCCGCCGGATGGAATGTGGTGATGATGGGTCGCAACGCTCAAAAAGGAGCGGAGGCAATTGCTAAGATTCATCGGATTAACCCCAAGGCAAAGGTAAGTTTTGAAAAAATAGACCTTGCGGATCTATCTTCCATCAAATCCTTTGCCTCGAGAATGCTTTCTAAAGGACAGGCCATCAATCTTTTAATCAATAATGCAGGAGTAATGACGCCACCTAAACGCCTTGAAACCATTGATGGCTTTGAGTTACAGTTTGGCACAAACCATCTTGGTCATTTTGCCTTGACGGCTCAACTGATGCCATTATTACGCAAAGCAAAAGATGCTCGTGTTGTTACGGTATCAAGTGTGGCTAACCGTGAAGGAAAAATTAATTTCGGTGACCTTCAGTCTACATCTACCTACAGTCCGATGCAAGCTTATGGTCAATCAAAACTCGCTAATTTGATGTTTGCCTTGGAGCTTCAACGACAAAGTGAGAAGCAGGGTTGGGGCATAACGAGTATGGCTGCCCATCCGGGTGTTTCCCGAACAAATTTACTCCTTACCGGTGCAGGGCGTTGGAGTGGTCCGGGTATAGCGAGAACGTTTCTTCCGTTTTTGTTCCAACCGCCTGCACAGGGGGCATTGCCAACCTTGTATGCAGCCACTTCTCCAGAGGCTAAGGGAGGTTTGTATTATGGGCCAAACAGAATGAGTGAAACCCGAGGATATCCCACTATCGCAAAAATACCTGCACAGGCAGAGGATGTAAATGTCTCGTTAAAACTATGGGACATATCACAAGAGCTTGCTAACGTACAATTTTAAAGCTTAAGAAGCTGTTTGAGTTAAGGCCAAACCTTTTTTATGGTTCGCCTAATGTGGGCAATCCAAATGAAGGTTTGAGCTGATAAAATGGTTCGTTCGTAATCTTTAGCCAGGCGTCGATTATTCCCCAGCCAGGAAAGAGTCCGCTCGACTATCCAGCGCCATTTGTGGATAACTAACTCTTTATCAGTAGATTGTTCCGTGATGGGTGAACGAGAAATAGTGACATTCATGTCGTAAAAGGTTTCTAACTGCTTTTTAAAATGACCACCAAACGTACTGTCGGCATAGATCAACACCAAATCGTCCAGCAACGGATTAAGAAGCCGGGCTTGCTCCCAAAGCACTACTCCCGCTTTTCCGTCGGCGCTATTTGCGGGTCGCACGTCAGTCCAAAGTACATGCCCCATCGTATCAACGATCAGAAAGCGTTTACGTCCTTTGATGAGCTTACCCCCATCAAAGCCAATCTGTTCAGTAGCCGTTGCGCTATTTTTGACACTTTGGGAGTCAATAATCGCCACCTTGGGCCCGGGTTTTCGATCGACTTTAAGACGATGAAGCATTGTCAACTCATTGGCGATCAACAGCCAGGTGTCGTCTTTAGCCCACTTCCGAAAATACCAGTAAACGGTTTGCCAAGGTGGAAACCGCTCCGGCAAATCGCGCCAGATAATACCGTTTTTAGTCAGGTAAAAGATGGCTTCAACGATCTGTTGGAGGGGCCAGATACTTTTTCGTTTGACGGTGATAAGTTTTTCAATACCTTGCCATTGAGAGGCCGTCAGGTCGGAGGTATAAGGTTGTTGCACACAACTTAACCCCGATTGACGGTTTTCTCGTTTAAAAACCAGCTAACTCAAACAGCTTCTTAGGTTTTAGCACCTGGCTGAAATTTAATGTCATCGTTGATCTTCCTATCGTATTGAAAAACTAAAAATGAAATGAAACTTATAGGTTCCATCTCACTCCTTGTCGGTATACTTTCGTCCTGCGGTGCGCCCAAAACCATTTACATCAGTAACAAAACGGGCAGCCCCATCACCTTATTGGTTGACAGCTCTTACAACACCTCTAATCTGGCTTTTAAAGACTCTTTGAATGGAGTAAAAATAGAAAAAAAGAAGGTGTTCAATTTTGGCAATGGCAAATGGACAACAGAAGATAAGACAAGTCTTGAGAACTTAATAAAACACACGAAAGTACTTAAAGAAGGAAGCTTCACAATTATTGACATGCCTAACAAAACGAAGGTGTCGCATATCCGTTTCGATGTTGAAGAACTTTGGGTAAATATCAAATAATTTGCAATATGCCGACTTCAAAACCATATAGACTAAAATCAGTAACGGAAATATACCGTGTGATGGGGCTTCCAAAGCCTCAACACCCACTTATTGGCTTGATTGATTTATCCGGGCTGAAAAATTATTCCGATACAAATGCCGTGCTATTCGACCTATATGTAATATCACTAAAAAGGGGTTGCGACAAACTCTTTTACGGACAACAGAAATATGATTTTGATGAAGGGCTAATGGCGTTTCTGTCGCCTGGGCAAATTTTACGGGGTGAGGAAAATGGTGTGCCTGCAAATTTGGAAGGTTGGATGTTGTTCATACATCCTGATTTCCTGTGGGGGACATCACTAGCCAGTAAAATAAATAAATACGAATACTTTGACTATTCCATCAATGAAGCCTTGTTTCTTTCTGACAAAGAAGAAACTATTATAAACGACATCGTAAAAAACATTCAGAATGAATATCAATCAAACATTGACAAATTCAGTCAGGATATTATTATATCTCACTTAGAAACATTACTGAACTATGCTGATCGCTTTTATCAACGACAATTTATCACCCGAAAAGTAAGCAATCATCAAATTCTTGACCGATTAGAAAAACTGCTCTCAGACTACTTTAGTAACGATAATGTAATAGCAAACGGCCTACCGAAAGTTCAATACATTTCAGACAACCTAAACGTTTCACCAACCTATTTGCGTAGCTTGCTCAAAACACTGACAGGACAAACCACCCAACAGCACATACACGACAAACTAATTGAAAAAGCCAAAGAAAAGCTTTCAACTACGGATTTAACTGTGAGCGAAATTGCTTATGAGTTAGGATTTGAACATCTACAATCGTTTAGCAAGTTATTTAAGTCAAAGACAAAACAATCACCATTGGAATTTAGACAATCATTCAATTAACGTTTCTCACTTCCCTTGTATCTTATCTCTATGCTTCAAACCAAAGTTAATTAAAGCATTTATTACGGGTTCAACTTCTTTGGCGTGTTCGGTGAGTTTATAAGAAACTGTAACAGGTTTGGTGTTATTGACGGTTCGGGTAATCATTAGATTTTCCTCCAATTCCTGCAATTCATTTGATAGTACTTTTGGCGTTATTCCTACGGAATTTTTCTGCAAATCCTTAAACCGCATTGTACCAGAGTCGTACAAATTGAACAGAATACAAAATTTCCATTTCCCGCCTAATAATTCAATCGCATCTTTTATTGCCATCACACGCTCTTTGTAGCGTTTCTCGTCTTGTTTACAATCTTTTTCTGCCATATATATAGTTACTATCCAAAAGGTAACGAATAGCAAAGATAAAGTTCCTTTCTACTAATTATGCATCATATCTTTTAAACACCAAAAATGGACTCGATTAAAATACACGTTTTGCATTGCGGAAGCATTGACCTCGATGAGGCTGTGCCATATTACACAAAAACATTACACCCTGCACCCTACACAGGAATTTTTCGGAGCAAAAAACATCAAATGATCGTTCCTGTTTCGGCGTATCTGATTGAACACCCAAAAGGGTTGATTTTGATTGACACAGGTTGGCACACAGAGATAAGAAGCAATCCTAAAAAGTATTTAGGGTGGCTGTATTCCATATCTTCTACGGCTCATTTACAGCAAGGAAAAGCCATACACGAGCAACTTGAAACGTTAGGGTATAAACCAGAAGACCTTGATTATTTGTTTTTAAGTCATTTGCACCCCGACCACGTTAGCGGACTGAAATTAGTTAGTAAAGCCAAACGGATTCTGACAAGCGACCTGGAACTGAAAGATGTCGAAAGACACCCGTTGCTCTACAAACCATTTATGTGGCAAGGTGTAAACGTGCAGACGTTCCACTTTGAAAATTCGGAATACGATTTGTTTGACGACAAGTCCGTTATTTTGGTAAATACACCAGGGCACACGAATGGAATGGCTTCAACACTTATTCAGAACAATGGAAAATTTGTGTTGTTGTGTGCGGACACCGGTTATACCAAAAAAGCGGTGGACAAATTGATTATACCCGGAATGACAACCGACAAGAAAAAAGCGCTGACATCATTGCGGTGGATCAAAGAAATGAGCGAAAAATCGAATTGCATTGAAGTTATTGCTAACCACGACCCGGAAGTAAAACCGCATACAATAGAACTTTAAAAAAACACAATAACACGAACGGATGAAAAACGCCAGGTAATAGTCTCTACTTTTGTGGCTCCTAACCCTTACGCAAACCGCCCCATGCCCCGCAACCCGCTCCTGACCCTCTTTTTTGCCTTCATCGCTTTTCTCAGCCACGCCCAGCAGGAAATCCCGCTGTACCCGGGTCCCGTGCCCAACGCCAAAGCGTCTGACGTGAAGGAAGTCAAACGGAATGAGCAGCTCGTAGCCAACGTTGTCCAGCCGACGCTCACGGTTTTTCTGCCGGCGAAGGAAAAGGCCACCGGCACGGCCGTCATCATCTGTCCGGGCGGGGGCTACGGCGTGCTGGTGATCAAGCGGGAAGGCTACGACGTGGCCGAAGCGTTCGCTAAACTGGGCGTGGCGGCTTTTGTGCTGAAATACCGGCTACCGAGCGACGAAACCATGATCGACCCGTCCATCGGGCCGTTGCAGGACGCGCAGCAGGCGCTGAAAACCGTCCGGGAGCGGGCGAAGGAATGGGGCGTCGATCCGCAGAAAGTCGGGATCATGGGCTTTTCGGCGGGTGGTCACCTGGCGGCTACGGCCGGAACGCATTTCAACCAGGCCGTGCTTCAAAATCCCGGAAAGACAAACGTCCGGCCGGATTTTATGATTCTGGTCTACCCGGTCATCAGCCTGACGCCCGAAATTGGCCACGCCGGAACCCGGAAAAACCTGCTGGGCAGTTCGCCTAAACCGGAGCAGGTCAGGCTCTACTCCAATGAATTTCAGGTGGAGAAAAACACGCCACCTACTTTCCTGACCCATGCCGGAGATGATACCGTCGTGCCGGTGAAGAACAGCCTGGTGTTTTACGAAGCCCTGCTGCAACACGGCGTTCCGGCGGCTATGCACCTGTACCCCAAAGGCGAACACGGCTTTGCGAAAACGCCCGCTTTTGAGGAGTGGTTTGGCCGCGTCCGTCAATGGCTGGCTACCAACGGGATGCTACCCGACTAAATTGGCCATCTTTCTTTTTGACAATTTAATCTTTACAGAATCAAAGAAATGTCCTTTTTAAAGAAAAGAGGGGCAATAGCCTGTTTTCTACCAGTCCCAGTAACTAACTTTAGGACTAAATTTCTAGAACAGGCAGTAATTTAGTCGTTTATTTGGCTTAACTCCTTATCAAGACTTTATTCCTATCGCCCGACGCTTTACCCCAAACATGAAAAAAATCCTACTCCCGCTGTTGGTCTGTCTGGCTGGTTACGTCCGGGCGCAGAACCCGGCCACGATGCCTGCCACACCGGCCATTCAGGCCAACATCAAAGCCAGTTTGAAAGCTAAAATCAGCGGGACGGTGATGGATGCAGCCCAGAACAAACCGGTCGAGTTTGCGACGGTCGCGCTGTTGAATCCGAAAACCGAGAAGATTGTCGGTGGAACCACGACCAACGAAGTCGGGAAGTTTACCATCGCGGGCGTCGACGCGGGCAGTTACCGACTCATGGTCAGTTTTATCGGGTACGAAAACAAAACCATCAACAACATCAACGTGAGCCCGGACGGGGGCGAACTGGCGCTGGGCGTCGTGCAGATGCAGACCGACTCCCGGACGCTGAACGAGGTGGTCGTGACGGCCGAAAAACCGCTGGTGGAGGACAAAGACGACCGGCTGGTCTACAATGCCGACAAAGACCTGACGAACAGTGGCGGAACAGCCGTCGACGTGTTGAAAAAAGTGCCGCTGCTGACCGTCGATCCCGACGGAACCGTGACCCTGAAAGGCAGCACGAGCATCCGGGTGTTGATCAACAACAAACCGTCGAGCATCATGGCCCGGAGCATCAGCGAAGCGCTGCAGATGATTCCGGCCGAACTGATCAAATCGGTGGAAGTCATTACGGCGCCCTCCGCCAAGTACGATGCGGAAGGCACGGCGGGCGTGATCAACATCATCACCAAAAACCAGTTGCAGGGCCTGACGGGCGGTTTGAATGCCTCGGTGGGCAGTCGGCGGGATAACCTGGGCGGCAATTTTAATTACAAGCGCAACAAACTGAGCATCACGGCTTACGGCGGTGGCAACACCAGCGATTACTTCGGCGGGTCGGAGTCGTTTCGGCAGAATTTACTCGATGGGCAGGTCATCAGTACCATTGAGCAGAACAGCGCGTACAAAAATAAAGGCCGCTCCGGTTTTGGGTCGTTCAACATCGATTACGACCTGGATACCTTAAACCGCATCGGGATCGACGCCAGTTTTGGCGGGGAGGGCCGGAAAACCAACTCCACGCGGGATACGCGCGTCACCTCCGACGATCCGCAGCATTTCCGCCGGTACAACACGACCCAAAACCGCAACCGGAACATGGACGTGAACTTCAACTACACGAAGACGTTCAAACGGAGTAAGGAGCAGGAATACACGTTTCTGGCGCAGTATAACCGCAATTTCAACCATAGCAACTACGCGCTGAACCAGTTTCCGCTGCCCGAGAGCGAGGTGATCGACTACCGGGAGCGCAACAACAACGACAATCAGCAGAACGAATTTACGATTCAGACGGACTTTACCTACCCGCTCTCAACCGTTAAACGGCGCATTCTGGAAATCGGAACGAAAGCCATTCTGCGGGATGTCGGCAGCGAATACCGCCTGGAAAATGCCCGCGACGGTTCGCTGGATTTTCAGGAAGACCCCAACCGGGCCAACATGTTCAACTATCAGCAACTGGTCTGGTCGTCGTACGGGTCGTTCCGGATGCGAACCAGCAACCGCTGGGGCTTCAACCTGGGCGGGCGGCTGGAATTGACCAACATCGACGCCAACTTCATTTCGACCAGCACGAAATTCAACGACCGGTATCAGAACTTCCTGCCGAACATCACGGTTTCGAAGCGGTTTGGCACCGGCGAAGACCGGCGGCTGAAGCTCAACTACAGCCAGCGGATTCAGCGGCCTTCCATTTTCTACCTCAACCCCTACGTAAATTATTCCGATCCGAAGAACATTCAGTCGGGCAACCCGTACCTCGACCCCGAACTGGCGCACTCGGTCGAGCTGTCGTTCAGTACGTTTTCCAAAAACGGCACCTCGATCAACGCAATGGTGTTCGGGCGGCAAACCAACAACGCCATCGAACGGATCACCACGGTCGACACCAGTGGCGTATCGAGCAGCACCTTCCGCAACATTGCCCGGAATGCGACGTATGGGCTGGAACTGTTCGGATCGGCCCGGCCCGTCAAGGCCTGGAACATCAGCGGTTCGTTCGGGCTAAACCGGAATTTCCTGAACAGCGAGGCCCTGCAAATTCGCAACGAAAACTGGAGTTACCGCTTCAACCTGAATACCTGGCTTAAATTACCCAACGACTTCAGCGTGCAGGCCAACGGTTCGTACAATTCGCGCCGGATTCAGTTGCAGGGCCAGTCGTCGGGTTTTTACTACTACGGTTTTTCGGGCCGCAAAGAGTTCAAGAAGCAGAAAGTGACCGTTACGGCCAACTTTGAGAACCCCTTCCGGCGGTACAACACCATCGTAAACCAGTTACGGACAGCGACGTTCATCTCCGACGGCTCGAACTTCAACGTGATCCGGAACATCCGGCTGTCGGTCAACTGGCGGTTTGGCAAAATGAACGCGGGCCAGGATCGGGAGAAGAAAAAGATTTCGAACGACGACGGCAAACGGGGTTAATTGGCGCTCGGATTTGTGGAGTACGATTGGGTTCTGTTCATAAAATTCCTATCTTACTCCACGAATCACCTTAACCGTTTCCTAATGCGCATTCTTCCGGCCCTTCAGGACCCTAGTTCTGTTGCACCCCCTTCCAGTCCGTTCGACCATTTTTTGCTTCGATTCATCCGCGATCCGCGCGATTTACCCTTCCTGTACCTGACGCTTCGTCTTTCGCTTACCCTCCTGCCGCTGGGCATTCTGTTGTTCATTCCGGCGGTTTCCGGCTGGGTGTGGTGGACGATTGCCGGAGCCTACCTGGTGACGTATTTTATCCATAAAGGCCCGTTTGGGTTGATGGGCCATTGTGCGGCCCACCGCCCGCTGTTCAAACGCGAATACCGCTGGCTCAATTATTACATGCCCATGACCATCGGGCTGTTCTTCGGCATGTCGCCCGAAACCTACGTGGGGCATCACATCGGCATGCACCACCCCGAAAACAACCTGCCCGAAGACCTCAGCACCACGATGCCCTACCGGCGCGACTCCGTAAAAGGCTTTCTGCACTACCTGACGACGTTCCTGATTACGGGCGTTGTGACCATGATTTCGTATCTTTTTCGAAAAAACCGTCAGAAAATGGCCTTCAAAGCGATGGCGGGCGAAATCATTTTCATCAGTGCGTGCCTGGTGCTGCTCTGGCTGAATGCCCCGGCCACGATTGTGGTGTTTGTCATTCCGTTCTGGCTGACGCGCATCATCAGCATGATCGGCAACTGGACGCAGCACGCCTTTGTGGACGCCAACGACCCGGCCAACGCCTACAAAAACAGCATTACCTGCATCAACGTGAAGTATAACCGCCTGTGCTGGAACGACGGCTACCACATCAGCCACCACTGCCGCCCGGCCATGCACTGGAGCGAACATCCGCAGTTTTTTCTGAAAACCCTCGACAAATACGCAGCCAACAAAGCCATTATCTTCGACGGGCTGGATTTCGGGCAGGTCTTTTTCCTGTTGATGCGGAAACGCTACGACCGGCTGGCCCGGCACGTTGTCAACGTAAACGGAACGTTTCGCAACGATCAGGAAATCATTGCGTTAATGAAACACCGGCTGGAACCAATCCATGCGTGGAGTGAGGTCAACCTAGCGGTCAATGCCTGACCAGACGCCAGGAATCGGTACGTAAGTTAGAACCCTGGACCGGGTACGCTCGTTAAGGTAAGTAGGTAAACCGTGAACCGTTTGGTTTACGGAATCATCTTGTTTAACGAACCACCCGGTGAAAGCAATCATCAAGCTCTTTCAGGAATTCTTTTCTTCCGGCTCCATTGGAGGGATTCTTCTTTTCTTCGGCGTCCTGATTTCCCTGGTCATTGCCAACTCCCCTCTGGGCCCTGCGTTTGACAACCTGCTGGCCCTACCGATTGGCATTGACGGAACCGGGCTTGATTTGCGGTATCCCGTTTTGATCTGGATCAACGACGGCTTGATGGCCATCTTTTTCCTGCTGGTTGGCCTGGAAATCAAACGGGAGCTGGTCGAAGGCGAGTTATCCTCGATTCAAAAAGCCACGCTACCCATTTTTGCCGCCCTGGGTGGGCTGGCGGTCCCGGCCCTGATTTATGCGCTGTTCAATGCCGGAACCGCAACGGCCGGCGGCTGGGCCATTCCGATGGCTACCGACATTGCGTTTGCCCTGGCCATTCTGAGTCTTTTGGGCGACCGCATCCCGGTTTCGCTGCGCATCTTTCTGACGGCGCTGGCCATTGTCGACGACCTGGCCGCCATCATCGTCATTGCGGTTTTTTATTCCCACGATCTGCACTTCATCTACCTGGCTTATGCCGGAGCGGTCTTTCTGGGCCTCATCCTGATCAACCGGTTCGGCGTGAAGTCGCTAGTATTTTACCTGCTTCCGGGCCTGGTGATGTGGTATTTCATTCACCATTCCGGCATTCATGCCACCATTGCCGGGGTGCTGACCGCCTTCACCCTGCCCACGACCGAAGATGAGGTCGAATCTCCGCTGGAAAAACTGGAACACCTGCTCATCAAACCGGTCAATTTTCTGATCATGCCGGTTTTTGCGCTGGCTAACACCAACATTACCTTTGAATCGACGATGCTGGAGAGCCTGACGACGACGATGGGCCTGGGCATCATCGCCGGGTTGCTCATCGGAAAACCGCTCGGCATTTCCCTGCTTTCCTGGCTATCCGTCAAACTGGGCTTGTGTGACCTGCCCGAAGGAACAGGCTGGCTTCAGATTATCGGCGCTGGCATGCTGGGCGGAATCGGATTTACGATGTCGATTTTCATTGCGCTCCTTTCCTTTGCCGATGAGCCGATTCTATCCTCCGGGGCCAAGTTTGCCATCCTGATCGGTTCCATAACCGCCGGTTTGCTGGGCTATTCGGTTTTGCGGGCCGTCAGCAAGCCGGAGCTTTCCGCAACCTGACCAACTGTATTTCGCTCCTTGCAAGGAACGGGCCCGAAATTACAGGTTCATGCCCCCCGTAACTTCAATGCGCTGGCCGTTGACCCATTTGGCTTCTTCGCTGCACAGAAACGCCACCACGCCCCCTACATCATCCGGCAAGCCAACGCGTCCCAAAGCGGTTATGCTCGCGACAAACTCCCGCATGGCCGGGGTATCCGTTTGGGCTTCGGTCGTCTCGGCGATTGGGGCAGAAAGGCTCGTGCCAGCATTGTTGATCAGAAAATCGAAACGATCGATGTCAAACCCGGTTTGCAGGGCTGCAATGACTTGTTGCGAAAAAGCGCCGAAGCTGCTGCTATCGGCCACATTCAGGGGCAAGGCTACCGCTTTCTGCCCCAGGGCTTCGATCTCGGCGACGGTGGCTTGCGCTTCGGCCTGGTTGCTGTGGTAGGTTAGTACGACCTGTATCCCTTTTTGGGCTAGACTCAGCGCGATGTTTTTACCGATCCCCCGGCTTCCACCGGTCACGAGTGCAATTTTGGAAGTTTTCATCTGACTTTTTTGTCTTCAAGTAAACAGCACAAAAGTCTGCCAGATGATGTGGCGGTTGTTTGTCCGGAGCAATCAATTTTATGTATAATTCAAACCAGACGCTTGCATTCGGAAAGCTCCCGGAGCCAACGAGGTCTCGCGCTTAAAAAATTTGGCAAAGTGCGCGACATCCGCAAAACCGAGGCTGTCGGCAATTTCGGCAATGGTCCAGTCCGTTTGACGCAATAAGATTTTAGCCTCCCGGACGATGCGCCCCGCGATGAGGTCGGTGGTGGTCAGGCCCGTTGTTTCCTTCAGGACTTTATTGAGATGGTTGACATGCACCGCCAGTTGGTCGGCGTAGTCTTTGGCCGTGCGCAGGCGCAGCTGTTGCCGCGGGGTTTCGATCGGAAACTGCCGCTCCAGCAGCTCAACAAACAACGAAGTCATCCGGGCGGATGCCGTGTGGGTGGGGTGCAGGGCGGTGTTCGACTGCAACTTCTGCCCCAGGTGAATCAGTTCAAGCGTATACGTGCGGAGCAAATCGTATTTATAGACATAATCGGAAGCCATTTCGACCTGCATCTGTTCAAAAATGGCCTGTGCCCGATTCAAATCCGTTTCGGACAGGAAAAAAACCGGGTGCCCCGGCGCCTTGAAAATCGGCAATTCGTCCAACATCACGCCACTGTTGGTGGGCTGAAGAAACTCCGCCGTAAATACGCTGCACTGCCCGGTTTGCCGTCCTTTTGGCAACCAATAGAACGGAACTTTGGGCGTTGAGAAAATCAGGGCAGGCTGTTCAATTTCGACGGTGCCATCGATGTACTCAACCCGGCTTGGCCCCTTCAGCAGGCTAATCTTGTAAAACGCCCGGCAAGGATACGGCACCGTGGGCTTATCTCGCGTCGTCTGTTGGTAATCCGTCAGGTTAAAAACATTAAAGTGCCCTACCTCCTGCTGAATGCTGCTCGGCAGCAGGGCGCTTAAATCCGTTGGCGAGCCCGTCAGCAGACGGACAGAGAGTTCTTCAAACGAGGCTATTTTCATGGACTTGATGATTGTCAAAATCAAATAGACGAGCAGCCATGCGGATGCTTCATCCACGCGACTACACAAAAACCGTAACGCAGTTGTACCAAAACTAAGTTCTGGCTTAAATCCAAAAACCGCCGGAAGGAAGTTGGCGAACGAGCCGACTATGCCGTCACTTCCGATTGCAGCGTTTCGATGGAGGCCGCTTCCTGGTAGGTTTCGTAGTCGGTGTTGATCTCCCACAAGTTGTGGTTGGCTCCCGAGACAATGTTTTCGGCGGCCAGAATCCCCATCAGAATGGAATGGTCCTGGTTGTTGTATTTGAAGGAACCGTACCGGCCGATAACGCTCAAGCCGGGTAAACCGGAAAGATAATCCTGAACCGGTTTCAGAACGTCTTTGTACCCTTTTGAATAAACCGGGTAACTCCGCGACAACCGTTTCACAAAACCGGCCGAAATGGGTGCATGGCTAATCAGCCCGGTTTTCCGCAATTCGCCCGACGCCAGTTGGATGAGTTCGTCGTCGGTTTTCCGCCAGATTTCGTCCCGGTCGTAGCACCAGTATTCCAGCGTCAGAATGCTGGCGGTTTCGCCGTTGGTGATGTCGGGCACCCAGTTTCTGAAGTTTGTAATCCGGCCCGTCAGCAACTCCTTCGAGTGGACGTAGAGCCAGTTGTCCGGAAACAAATCGCTGGCTTCCACTTTCAGATAAACCAGAATAGTATTCCGAAAGGTCAGGCTGTTGGCGTTCGCTTTGATCGAATCCGGAACATTCGGCAACCGATTGACGAGCAACGTCAGCGGCATGGTCGAGATGATGTGGTCAAACTGGTAGGTCGTTCCGTCTTCCAGCGTCAACCCATACGGTTTTTTGTCCGTGTCGACGGAATAAACCGGGCTTTTCAGGTGAATACTTCCACCGTAACGACTCACATAGTCGGCCATCCGGTCGTAAATCATGCCGTTGCCGCCGGTCGGATACGCAAACTGATCGATCAGGGTTTTGTGCGTATTGCCCTTTCCTCCCTTAACGGCGTTCCGAATAGCTTCGCCCAGCGACAGTTTTTTGATGCGTTGTGCGGCAAAATCCTCGTCGAGTTCGCGACACGGAATGCCCCAGAGCTTTTCGGAGTATGTTTTGAAGAAGGTATTGTAAAGTTTTTTGCCAAACCGCCGGGTCACCCAGGACTCAAACGTTTGCGTATCGGGTGTCGGATTCAGTTTTTCCACCACATAACTCCCGACGCTGTGGATCGACTGGCGCATACCGAACTTCCGGAATACGTCAAAAGGCTTGAGCGGGTAGTAAAACAACCGGGAATTGTAGTAAATTCGGGTGAGCCGATTCACCAGGCGGTAATCCGACCCGGCCACTTCGAACCACACCTGGTTGATGCGGGAATCGTGGCTGAAAAACCGGTGAGGCCCCAGATCGACTGTCTGGTTCCATAACAGAAACGACTGCGATAAACCGCCAACCTTTGGGCCAGCTTCGAAAACTTCCACGGTGACCCCGGCCTTGGCCAGTTCATAAGCCGCCGTTAGACCGGCTGGCCCCGCGCCAATAATCCCGACTTTCTTGTCCGAGTATGTATACATTCGTCTATGCCGCCACGTTTCCGGCGTTTCCCGCCTTGTACGGTTCTACGTGGGAAGCAGCGGCTCTCTTTTCCTTGTGCGACGTGAATATACTTGTTTACATTGAAAGTATTTTCGGTAACTTTTACATCTAAAAATTTAAGTTACCGGCCTAATATCCGGGCGCTTAGTCCTGCCAGAGCCATCGCAGCGATTCGGGCAGAATGGACCCACCGTGTTTGCCATTGTGTCCGCCGGTGCCACCGACAAATTTGTAGTTGTATTGGCTAAACTTGAGTGCTGCGTCCATTTGCAGATTGCCCAGCCACCAGTTGCCGTGGGCGTTGTCGAGGTCGTTGCTGCCGTCCTGCAAAAACACCCTGATGTCGCGTTTGGGCGCTTTCCGGATCAGCGACGGATACACGTGGCCGCCTTTGATGTTCGTAAAACTGCCCACGTGGCTCAGGACTTTGTGGAAATAATCGGGCCGCTGCCAGGCCACCGTAAACGCGCAGATACCGCCCGACGAAATCCCGCCAATGGCCCGCATTTTCGGCGAGTCGGCCAGCTTGTATTTTTTACTAAGTTCGGGAATCAGTTCTTCGATCAGCAGCCGGGCGTATTGGTTGGTCAGCGTGTCGTACTCAAAACTCCGGTTGTCGGCCCGCCAGGGGTCTTTGGGCAGTTCATCGCCGTGCTGCCCGGGATTGATGAACAGGCCGATCGTCACTGGCATGGCTTTCTGGTGAATCAGGTTGTCGAACACAATCGGCACCCGGAAATCACCGTCTTCCTTCACATACGTATGGCCATCCTGAAACACCATGAGAGCCGCCGGACTGGCTGGGTTATACTGGGCCGGAACATAGACGTAGTATTCCCGGATCGTATTCGGAAACACCCGGCTTTTCCAGACGTGTTTCGTCACCTGCCCTTTTGGAATGCCCTCGTGCCGCTCCGAATCGGGGCCGTAGGGCACGGTTTCGGTTTGGGCAAAACCCGCGAGAGACAGCAGTATGATCAGGCCAAACCCGGCAAGAAAGCGTTTCATGGTCAGGCAGAAAAGTTGAATGATAAATATCGAATGTAAAATGCTAAATGTAAAAGTGCGGGGTCGGAAACCACTTTTACATTTAGCATTTTACATTTGATATTTTTAGTTTCCTCCCGCCCGCTTCGTCGCGACCCGGAACAGAATAGCGGCCAGGCCCAAAAACGCCAACGCGCCGAGCAGTTGGAAGCCTTCGTCGCCCAAGGCGCCTTCCAGGGCCGGTTCAAGCGTCAGTTTTCCCAGAAAATTAAAAACCGACTCGTTGACCGACAACAGCGCAACGACCACGCCCGCCAGCGCCCCCCCGGCAACCAGGCCCGTCGAGAACAGACTGCCCCGGCCCAGGTCGGCGTCTTCTTCCACAATGCCTTTCCGCTTCGAATTCCAGTCGACCAGCGCTTTGACACAGCCCCCGGCAAAAATCGGCAACGTGGTCGAGAGCGGCAGGTACAAACCGACGGCAAACGCCAGCGCACTGACCCCGCAGATTTCAACCACGAACGACATGAAAGCACCGACGAGCACAAACTGCCAGTCGAGGTTGAAGGAAAGCAGGCCTTTGATGAGCGTCGCCATCAGCGTGCCCTGCGGAGCCGGAAAGCGATCGCTGCCGATGGCGTGCGTGATCCCCTGAGCCACGAGGTCCGGGGTGGGCGTATCGAGCACCTTGACTGTTGCTCCAATGGCGAGCGAGGAAACAATGACGCCCACGAACAAGGCCATTTGCTGGTATTTGGGCGTTGCGCCCACCAGATAGCCGGTTTTCAAATCCTGCGAGGTAGCTCCGGCTGTCGCGGCAGCGATGCAGATCATGCTACCAACCACCAAAACCGTCGGTTCGTAGACTTTTCCGGTCAGTCCAAAACCGATGAAGACTAGCGAGGTGCCCATGATCGTAGCGATGGTCATGCCCGAAACCGGCGACGAACTGGTACCAATCAGCCCGACAATCCGGCTGGCGACAGTCACGAAGAAAAAGCCGAAGATGATCACCAGCACGCCGATCAGCAGTTTAGTCAGCAGCGTGTCGCCCGGAATCTGCGGCAGAATGATCATGAGCGCAATCAGCGCCAGACTCCCGAAAATGACCACTTTGATGGACAAATCCTGCTCGGTCCGCCGAACCGCCGATTTTTCGGTCCCCGCACCAATCGAGCCAAAGCTCTGTTTGAACGAGGCTACAATGGTCGGGATGGTTTTGATCAGCGTCATAAAACCGCCCGCTGTGACGGCCCCGGCCCCGATCTGGCGAATATACGCCCGGTAAATGGCGGCTGCCGTATCGTTGAACGTGCGCGTATCGGGATTCCAGCCGCCCGGTCCGCCCGCCGTTTGCAGGTTCGGGATGTAGGCAAACTTGACCAGTTGAGCCGCAATGACTTCGCCCGGTACCAGCGACGCCAGCAGTGGGATCAGTGCCAGCCAGGCCAGAATACCGCCCCCAACCAAGATGGCCGAAATCCGGAAGCCGATGATGTACCCGACGCCGAGGTACTCCGGCGTGATTTCGCCCGACACCTGCGCCGACGGAAAATACCGGTTGGCCTGTTTGGTGGCCCAGACGGGCGCTTCGGCGATGACGTGCAGCACTTTTTGCAGAATGGCGTAGAGCAGCGCCACGCCCAGGCCCTGGTAGGCGGTTTTGGCGAAATCGCCCCCCCGCTCGCCCGCAATCAGCACCGAACCGCAGGCCGTTCCTTCGGGATAAGGCAAATTCCCGTGTTCTTCCACAATCAGCGCCCGGCGCAACGGAATCATGAGCAAGGTACCGAGCAGTCCGCCCAGAATTGCCAGCGTCAGGATGGTCCAGTACGAGAAGAAGTCGGCCCCGATGTCGTCGGTCAGGAACAGAAAACCGGGCAGCGTAAACACCACACCCGAGGCAATGGACTCTCCCGCCGAGCCGGTGGTTTGGATGATGTTATTTTCGAGGATGGTGGTTTTCAGAAACCGCCGACCGAGCGAAATCGCCAGCACGGCAATGGGGATGGAGGCCGAAACCGACAACCCGGCTTTCAGGGAGAGGTAGACCGTGGCGGCTCCGAACAGGACGCCGAACAAGGCACCGGTGACGACGGCTTTGAGGGTAAATTCGGCCGTCGGTTGGTTGTCGGCAATATACGGTTTGAACTCGGCAGGCGCTTTCGTTTCCATGCGAACGATCAAGGGGTTTAGGCGTTAGTCCTGGCCCGGCGACGCAGCGGCCACCGTCCGGACCAATTTACGCCGATATTTTATTTTTCCCGCAAAAACCGGCTGATTGCGCATTTTGGAACACCATTCGTCCGCGCGGCCCTTGACTTTTCCGTTCTTTCTTTAAACATTTGCAGTCGATCAGCGGGAGTAGCTCAGTTGGTAGAGCGGCAGCTTCCCAAGCTGCAGGTCGCGAGTTCGAGACTCGTCTCCCGCTCTTTTCGTACCCTCTGTAATAGAAGCACTTAGCTGAAAAGCTGGGTGCTTTTTTTGTTACTAATCGAATTTCAGATACATACCTGATTGAGCTGCCAGGCCACATTTGTTTCGTGCAACCGGTTGTATCGACTGGTAGCAAAGATTAGCTGTTCTTCTTTACCAATGTCAACAAGTACCTGCCCAACTGCCAGGCATTTTATAGACGCTGAAATTACTAAGACTGTATTGCTATGTTTTTCTGCCACCGCCTTAAAGAAGAATCACAACAAGCTGACTATCAATAAATAATACAAAAATTATACCTTATTGGCGTACCGGATAACTAAGTAAAAAAACATTATTTGCCCTTGTCCCGTTTACTACAGCGAAAATGCCCTTGTGCATTTTTTTGTTCAACGTTATCCAAACCATCCATGAAAACACAACTCACACTGCTGGCAACCTGCCTGCTGGGTGTTCAGCTTGCCAATGGCCAGAACACCACCAGTACCACGTCGACGACGAGTACATCGACCTACAGCACCCCGGTCACCGATACAACGCAGACAACCGGCACCACGTACACCACGAGTCCGGGCACTCCATCGACCGACAACGCGGTAAACGCTACTCGGACGACCGAAACGACGTATTCGACTCCCGCAGCTACCAACGGCTACACCACCACGACAACCACCACCACAACCAGCTCGACGGACGCTCAGATGAACCGGGAAAACCGGAGCAACATGGACAAACCCTGGGGAAAAAGCGGGAAGTTTGGCATCTATGCCGGGGTGAACTTGTCAAAGTTTGTGAATGAGCCGATCCCTGACGACGCTTTCCGGGCTGGCTGGCAGGCCGGTCTCTACGGTCGTACGGGCGGGACGGTTTTTGGTCAGCTTGGGCTGGAGTATCGCAACTCGACGACCAACCTGATTCGGACGGGTCAGGGAACGACGCCCGGATCGGTTTCCGACCAGGTACGTGGCCGCATTGACCAGCACTTTCTGGCCATTCCGGCCTACGTTGGGGTTCGGATTGGGAACGCTCTGGGCCTGCGGGTTCAGGCAGGGGCCGAATTTGCGTCGCTCGTAGCGGTGGGTAACAACAACTTCCAGTTGGGCGAGGACGATCTGAACCGCGCCATTCTGAACGGATTGATCGGAGCCGGGATCAACCTGGGTCCGCTGACGCTGGATGCGGTGTATAACCACGGTTTGCAGAACGTGTTTGACGATGCCGACACCAAGCGCCGGATTTGGGCCTTCAACCTCGGCTTCCGGTTCTGATATCCGGTTTTGTAAGTAGGAACTTTTCTATAGGAATACCCTCAATAACCTAAGAAGTTCGGCAACGAATGTCTTAGGTTATTTTTATGGTTAACCTTCACAACAGCCTCCTGGGGCCGGACGGCAATCTTTTTAGGCCGGAATCTTGGAGGACAAACGCCCATCACCTTACTTGCCGCCGGATCAGGAAAGGGGGGCTATGATCATCCGGATGCATCAGAAAAATAGGAAAATGAAAAAGGCGATTACAACCTTTTGTTGTAATCGCCTGATTTTCAAGTGGTGATGGACGGAATCGAACCGCCGACACAAGGATTTTCAGTCCTTTGCTCTACCAACTGAGCTACATCACCAACAGTGCTCGGGTAGCAATTTGTGGGTGCAAAGGTAGTAATTTTTTCGATTACACAAAATAGTATGTCAATTCTTCAGCAGATTTTATTTGTCGCAGCCCTGGCGGCTGCGGCCTGGTTCCTGACCCGGCGGGTCGGAATGATCCGGCGCGCCATCGCACTCGGGCGGCCCGAAAACCGCACCGACCACCCCAACGAGCGGCTCAATATCATGTTACGCGTGGCGTTTGGGCAAAAAAAAATGATGACCAACCTCACCGTCGGGCTCATGCACTTCGTCATCTACGTGGGCTTCATCATCGTCAATATTGAGGTGCTGGAAATCATTCTCGACGGTATTTTCGGGACACACCGGCTGTTTGCGCCCTATCTCGGCGGAGTGTATTCATTTTTGATCGACACCTTCGAAGTCCTGGCCCTGGGCGTCTGGCTGGTCTGTGTCGGTTTTCTGGCGCGCCGATTTATGACAAAAGTGCCCCGGTTTCAGCCCGAACGGCACCGCGAAATGGGTCACTGGCCCCGCACGGATGCAGCTCTGATCCTGATTTTTGAAATTCTGCTGATGACCGCTTTTCTGTTCTGGAATGCCTCGGATAGCGTGCTGCGCGAGCGTGGCGTTGGTCACTACGCCGAATTGAAAGGCCAGATCGAGCCGTTTCTGAGCAGCCAGTTTTTGATGCCCTTGCTGACGGGCCTGAGCGATACGGTTTTGGTGGGGATCGAACGGGCCACCTGGTGGTTCCACATTCTGGGCATTCTGTTCTTTGCGGTTTACCTGACGTATTCCAAACACCTGCACATCATTCTGGCTTTCCCGAACACCTATTTCTCGAACCTGAAACCGAAGGGTGAGATCAAGAACATGCCGGTGATTACGAAAGAAGTTCAACTCGCGCTAGGCATTGCCCAGGCTGACCCGAACGAAGCACCGACCGAACCGGGGCGGTTTGGCGCGAAAGACATTCGCGACCTGAGCTGGAAAAACCTGATGGATGCCTACAGTTGCACCGAATGTGGTCGCTGTACGGCGGCTTGCCCGGCCAACATCACCGGTAAAAAGCTGTCTCCGCGCAAAATAATGATGGATACCCGCGACCGGATGGAAGATATTCAGCGCGGCTGGCAGCAGCACGGCCCGGATTTCGACGATGGTAAAACACTGCTCGGCGACTACATTACCGACGAAGAAATCAACGCCTGCACGACCTGCCAGGCCTGTGTACAGGAATGCCCGGTGAACATCAACCCGCTGGAAATCATACTGGAACTTCGCCGACACCGGATCATGGAAGACGCCCAGGCCCCGGCTTCCTGGAACGCGATGTTCAGCAATGTCGAGAATAATATGGCACCCTGGAAATTTTCGCCCACCGACCGGTTCAACTGGGCCGAGCAAGTCAACTCGTAAAAGCCAGTGCGGGTTATCTCGGTCGGTTTTTCCAAAACCGGTGCCGCTATCCGGAAAAACTGGCTACATTTACCGTTTAGGTTTAGTTGAAACTTGTTTTTCGGGAGATATGAACGCCTTCCGGGAGTTCCGCTCGTTGTATGCCAGTACTTTTGTTAAAGATCATTATTGCGTTGGCGGGATCGCTCGTCACGGCGGTTCTGCTGCGTTTCCGGAGCTTACCCGACCGGGTGGTAGTCGGTCAGCAAAAACCGGTGCTTATCTCGTTTTTCGTGGCTTTCCGGATTCTGCCGTTTCTGTTGGTCTATGTGGTCTTGAAGCAGGAACCGGCGTCGGATGTACCGGTTTTTTACGAAGCCGCCGTCAATGCCATGCAGGGAAAGGTGGTTTATCGCGACTTCTGGACACCTTACAGCCCGCTGTTTCCATATATGACGACGCTGCTAGTCTGGTTCTGGAATAGCGCGAAGGCCATCGTGCTCCTGATGGTGCTGATGGAAGGATTGACGCTCTGGCTGACCTGGACGGCCTATCGCTCCGAAACCCGCGATAGCTTTCTACGGCTCCTCACTTACCTCACCTTACCCGGTCCGATGGTACTCTGCGTACTGGGTGGTCAGGAAGATATCTGGATGTGGTTATTCGGCGTTATCTCCGTGCTGGTCTGGCAACGAACCCGCGACAGTTTCTGGATTGGCGTGGTGATGGCGCTGGCCCTAATTACCACCAAAGCCCTGGCGGTTCTGATTGTGGTTCCGATGCTGTTTCTAATCGATAAACCGCTTCGGTATATCCTGGGTCTGGCCCTGACGGGCCTACCAGCCTTGGGCATTCTGGTGGCGCTGGTCGGGTATAAATTTCTGACTCCGCTGGCCTTTGCCGATCTGCCCTTTGCACCCAATCTCTGGACGATCCTCAGCCCGCTCCTCGGTGATCTGAGGCCTTACGCGCGAATCCTGAGTTGGGTGGGCGTGGGACTCACAATCATAATTTCGTCGCTCGGAGCCATAATTCTGAAACAGCGCATGAGCTATGCGAAAGCCCTGCCAGTATTGTGGAGCCTTACGTTTTGTTTTATGATGTTTATTCATAAAAGCTCTTTCGGCAATTATGCGTTTATTTATTTGCTGCCCATGCTGATAAATGTCATTGATCTGAAGAATGTCCGGCAGGTGGCGGTGTTGATTCTGTTTAATGCGCTGGTCGTCGTGCATCCGACCTTTTGGTGGCGACTCGGTACGCCGGTTTATACCCACTGGAAATCACTAAACGCCCCTGCTTACTGGATTGAATACACGATGGAGCTGGCCACGATGGGTTGTTTGCTGTATTTCCTGGTGATAATTTACCGCATCATCAGTCACGGACAGTACCGGCAAGCCGATGTCCCCGTCGGTTACCTTTGACCACGAACGAAACCATGACCACAGAACCGAAATACCCTGTACCGACTATGGCCGAACTGGCCGCCAAAGGCGAAACTCCGGAGGTGCTTTTCTGGGTGGGTTGCGCCGGTTCATTCGACGACCGGTACAAAAAAGTAACGATTGCGTTTGTCAAAATCCTGAACCACGTTGGGATCAAATTTGCGGTTTTGGGAACCGAAGAAAGCTGCACCGGTGACCCCGCCCGACGCGCCGGGAACGAATTCCTGTTCCAGATGCAGGCGATGGCCAACATTCAGGCACTGGACGGCTACAGAATCAAGAAGATTGTGACGGCTTGTCCGCATTGCTTCAACACGCTGAAAAACGAATACCCCGAACTGGGCGGAAATTACGAAGTGATCCACCATTCGCAGTTCTTGCAGCAGCTCATCAACGAAGGCAAGGTAAAATTACAGGGGGGCGGTGAGTTTAAAGGGCGCCGGATTACCTACCACGACTCCTGCTACCTGGGCCGCGCCAACAAGATTTACGAAGCCCCGCGCGAGGTTTTACAGGCGCTGGACACGGATCTGGTCGAGATGAAGCGTTCGCGGAGCAAGGGGCTGTGCTGCGGAGCCGGGGGCGCTCAGTATTTCAAAGAACCCGAACCGGGCCGGAAAGACGTGAACGTCGAACGAACAGAAGAAGCGTTGTCGACCGGGGCCGATACCATCGCCGTGGCCTGCCCGTTCTGCATGACCATGATGACCGACGGCATCAAAAACAAGAACCGGGAAGATTCTGTCAAAGTCTACGACCTGGCGGAACTCGTTGCCCGAGCGCAGAGTTTGTAAAGTACCCACGGACTTTAGTCCGTGCGAGTTGATTCTACCAAACAGATGGGATAAACTCCCAAAACACGGACTAAAGTCCGTGGGTACGATTGTTATGTGGATTCCTTTCGATAAACTTCCCGATACGGCGCGCGTCTGGATTTACCAGGCCGCCCGCCCACTGACCGACGCTGAGGTGTCGGCGATTGAAACCGATTTGCAACCCGCGGTCGATGAATGGGCTGCGCACGGCACGCCTTTGCTCGGTTCGGCCCAGCTACGCAACAACCGGTTTCTGGTGGTGGCCGTCGATGAAGGCCATCACCTGCCGAGTGGTTGTTCGATTGATTCGTCGGTGCGCTGGGTCAAGCAGATTAGCCAGGCACTGAATGCGGATTTCTTCGACCGCTCGGCGGCTTTTGTAACGGCCGACGGCACCATCGAAACCGTGGCCTTGCCCCACATCAAAACCGCCGTAGCCGAAGGGCGCATCACGCCCGAAACGACGGTTTTCAATAACCTGGTGGCGACGAAAGCCGAATTGCAGAACAACTGGCAAATCAAGGCGGGCGACTCGTGGCTGAAGCGGTACTTTAAAACGACGACGGTGTAAGGCATGGCTGAGACGCTGATTCTTCCCAAAACCGCCGAACGCCGGGAGATTTATGCCAGTCTGCTCCCCCAGATTCAGGCGCTGACCGAAGGCGAGCCGGATTTGACGGCCAATCTGGCCAATATCTCGGCGGCTCTGAAAGAAGCCTTCGGTTTTTTCTGGGTCGGTTTTTACCTCAAAAAAGACAATCAACTCGTTCTGGGGCCGTTTCAGGGGCCAATTGCCTGTACCCGGATTCAGTTTGGCAAAGGCGTTTGCGGCAGTAGTTACAGCCGGAAAGAAACTATTCTGGTGCCAGATGTGGAAGAGTTTCCGGGCCATATTGCCTGTAGTTCGCTCTCTAAGTCAGAAATTGTGGTGCCGGTTTTTGACCGGAACGGTGAGGTGGCGATGGTGCTGGATGTGGACAGCGATCAGTTGAACGATTTCAGCGACGTTGATCAGCAGGAACTGGAGAAGTTGGCCGCGCTGATCACGACGCTTTTACCTGAATAATCTTCTCAAAGCGGTTTGATGGCTCGCAACACTTCCCGTTTTCGGGCCGGGCCGGGATGTTTTTCAACCGTAAAACCAGCCGCTTGCAGGTTACGCCGGACGTAGCCTTTCGAACAATAGGTCGTCAACAACCCACCGGGTTGCATCTTGTCGGCTACTTGTTCAAAAACCGCCTGTGTCCAGAGTTCGGGCTGGGCTTCCGGCGCGAAGGCATCGAAATACACCAGATGAAACCGCTCATCGGTTTGAAAATCCTGCAAACGGCCTTCGTATTTGAAAAGCTGGAAAAACCGGGTGATCGGAACGGTCTGATTCCAGGGCGCTTCGTGCAACGCGTTCAGGTGTTCGGTTTCCAGCAACGAATCAAAGTTGAGTTGCCGCGCTTCTTCCAACGGTAACGGGTAGGCTTCGACCGCCGTATAGCGAACGGCGTGATGTGTTTTTTCGGCTTCCCGAAGCGTCAGGAGCGCATTCAGACCGGTCCCAAAACCCATTTCAAAAACGCTGATTTCTCCGAATCGTTCAAAAGCGGCTTCCAGTCCCAGTTCGATAAATACCCGCTGCGACTCCTGTAAAGCGCCGAAAATAGAGTGGTAATGCTGGCCGAATTCCGAATTATAAACCGAACTAGAACCGTCGGCGGTCAGAACGATGCGTGATTCTGTTTTCTTTTCCGTATTCCTCATGTATCTTCGCAAGCTCAAAAATTTACTAGTATGCTTCAACGCATTCAAACCGTATTTCTGTTCCTGATTGCCGTTTCGATGGGCCTAGTGCTAGGTTTTCCAATTTGGGAAAAAACCGGTGCCGGTGCCACCGAAACAGTCCGCCTGACCGCCCTGCAACTGGTCTACACAAAAGGAATTAGCTCTACCATCACCCCGGTGTATTACCTGGCCATTCTGGCGATTGCCATCGCTGGCGTGTCGCTGTTTACGATATTTAAATACCGGAACCGTCTGTTACAAATGGGCCTATGCGCCATCAACGCCATCCTGCTCACGGTGATGATGGGAGTCGTGTTGTACCAGACCCTTTACAAAGGCAAGGATTACTTCAACCCGGACGATCAGGGGAACTTCGGCATCGGTTTTTACGCCATCGTTGCAGCGCTGATCTTCAACATGTTAGCCAATCGCTTCATCCGCCGGGACGAAAAACTCGTCCAGGAATCCAACCGGCTGCGCTAAAGCGAGTTAAAAATTAAAAGTTAAAAATTAAAAGTAGCTGCCGCGTGACTCCGGACCCATCAACACTATTTTTAACTTTTAACTTTTAATTTTTAATTCTTCAAACCAGTCCTTCTTTCAGCAGATCGTGCAGGTGGATGAAGCCTTTGATCTGGTTGTCGACGGCGACGATCAATTGCGTGATGCTGCGATCCTGCATGGTTTTGAGGGCCTGGGTGGCGTATTCGTCGGGGTGAATGCAGAGGGGCGATGGCGTCATGATGTCGGCGGCACAAAGCCCTTCGAGTTGCAGGGTGTTGAACCGGTTGAGCATCCGGCGCAGGTCGCCGTCGGTGATGATCCCAGCCAGTCGACCGTTTTCGTCGGCGACTGCCGTGGCTCCGAGCCGTTTGGACGTCATTTCCAGAATCACTTCATGGACGCTGGCGTCGAGTGAAACCGTCGGAATTTCGTGTTGTGGATAAATATCGCTAACTTTTAAATACAATTTCTTGCCCAGCGAGCCACCGGGATGAAACCGGGCGAAGTCCTGACTGGTAAATCCCCGGGCGGTAAGTAGGCTGACTGCCAGCGCATCGCCCAACGCGAGGGCCACGGTGGTACTGGTAGTCGGGACGAGGTTGAGCGGGTCGGCTTCGGTTTCGGCGTAGGCTTTCAGAACAAAGTCGGCCTGAAGGCAGAGGTACGAGCTGGTTTGCGAAGCCATGGCAATCAATTTGACGCCGGTTCGCTTCAGCAGCGGAACGAGCACTTTGATTTCGGGTGTGTTGCCGCTTTTGGAGATGCAGATCACCACATCGTTGGATTGAATCATGCCCAGGTCGCCGTGAATGGCATCGGCGGCATGCATAAACAGGGCAGGTGTGCCAGTCGAGTTGAGGGTTGCCACCATTTTTTGTCCGATTATGGCGCTTTTTCCAATGCCTGTAACGACAACCCGGCCCGAAGTTTGTAGGATCGTTTCAACGATTTGTTCAAATTGATCATCGATACAGTCAATGGCCTGACGGATGGCTTCCGACTCGGCCAGCAGCACATTCCGGGCCGTCGACTGAATATTTTTTTTTACTAATTTCAATGTTGCTTTTGTCAATCGGTTTTTGACTAATTTTATAAAGGCAAAGATACAACCAAAAAAAGTGTAGTAACCTTCCGCAATTTGTGATGACGACGACGCAGATAGACCCATCGGTGCAGCTTTCTCTGAAAGAGAGACTGAAAGAAATATTTGGGTATAGCCAGTTCCGGGGCGACCAGGAGGCTATTGTCCATAATATTCTGGCGGGAACCAATACCTTCGTGATTATGCCCACCGGTGCCGGGAAATCGTTGTGCTACCAACTTCCGGCGATTGTTTCGAATGGAACGGCCATTGTGATTTCGCCCCTGATTGCCCTGATGAAAAACCAGGTCGATCAGATGAATGCGTTCGGCATCAACGCCCAGTTTCTGAACTCGACACTGAGCAAAGCCGAGATGAACAAGGTCAAGAAAGACACGCTGAACGGTACGCTCAAGCTCCTGTACATTGCGCCCGAGTCGCTCACGAAGGAAGAGAACCTGGATTTTCTGAAAAAAGCCAACATTTCGTTCGTCGCCATCGACGAAGCGCACTGTATTTCGGAATGGGGACACGATTTCCGGCCGGAATACCGCAAAATTCGGGGCATTATCGACAACATCGGCAATCTGCCCGTGATTGCGCTGACGGCCACCGCCACCCCCAAAGTGCAGCAGGATATTCAAAAAAACCTGCAAATGGAAGATGCTCACATTTTTAAAACCTCGTTCAATCGAAAAAACCTTTACTACGAAATCCGGCCGAAAGCCGATGCCAAGAAGCAACTGATTCGGTACATCAAGAACAACAAAGGCAAGTCCGGGATTGTGTACTGCCTAAGCCGTAAGACGGTCGAGGAAATTTCGGAGTTGCTGAATGTGAATGACATCAAGGCGCTGCCCTATCACGCCGGGCTGGACCCGCAGACGAGGATGGGCAACCAGGATGCGTTTCTGAATGAAGATGTGGACGTGGTGGTGGCCACGATTGCGTTCGGGATGGGCATCGACAAACCGGATGTGCGGTTTGTGATTCACTACGACGCGCCGAAGTCACTGGAAGGCTACTACCAGGAAACCGGACGAGCAGGCCGCGACGGTCTGGAAGGCAACTGCCTGATGTTTTACAGCATCGACGACATCGTTAAACTGGAAAAATTCAACAAGGACAAATCCGTCACGGAACGCGACAACGCCAAGCACCTGCTCATGGAAATGGTCTCGTACGCGAACCTGGGCGTTTGCCGCCGTCGGCAATTGTTGAGTTATTTTGGTGAATACCAGGAGAAAGATTGCGGTTTCTGCGACAACTGCATGAAGCCGACCGATCGATTCAAGGCACAGGATGAGATTGTGCTGGCGCTGCAAACTGTGTTGCAAACCGACCAGCGTTTTGATACCGCCCACCTGGCCGACGTGCTGACGGCGACCGAAAACCAGTACATCACCAGTTACGAACACCACAATTTGCCGGTTTATGGTAAAGGAAAAGAATTCAACGAAAGCATTGAGTTCTGGTGTTCGCTGATCCGGCAGGTCACCATTTATGGCTACCTGGACAAGGATGTGGATAACTACGGCGTCCTGAAAGTGTCGCAGAAAGGCCTGAATTACATCGAAGATCCTTATCCCGTTACGCTCTCGAAAGATCACAACTACGAAATTGACGAGGAGAAAGCCGAGGATGAGGACAAGGAGACCAACATCTCGTCGGGCAATGCCTACGACGAAGCGCTGTTGGGTCTGCTGAAAGCCCTGCGGAAAAAAGTCGCCAAGGAGAAAAACCTGCCCCCCTACGTTATTTTCCAGGACCCGTCGATCGAAGAAATGGCCACGACCTACCCAACAACCCGGGAAGAAATGGCGCAGATCAACGGGGTCGGGATGGGTAAAGTGGCTAAATTCGGCAAACCGTTCATCGACCTGATTGCCAAGTATGTCGAAGAAAACGACATCGAAACGGCCAAGGATGTGGTGGTGAAGTCGATGGTCAATAAATCGAAGGTCAAAATTTTCATCATTCAGCAAATCGACCGGAAGGTAGATCTGGAAGAAATCGCGGAAGCGAAAGGGCTGTCGATGGAAGATTTGATCGAAGAAATCGAACATATCTGTTATTCGGGCACCCGCCTGAACCTCGATTATTACATCAACCAGATCATGGACAGCGACCGGCAAGCCGACATCTACGATTATTTCATGCAGGCCGAAACCGACAACATCGGCGTAGCCATGCGGGAGTTTGCCGGTGACGATTTCTCCGAAGAAGAATTGCGGTTGATGCGCATCAAGTTTTTATCTGAAGTAGCTAATTAAGTTAAGAGTTAAAAGTTAAGAGTTAAGAGTTAACGGACGCGGATAACTTTTTAATTCTTAACTCTTAATTCTTAACTCTTAACTCAAAGAATGAATATACTTATCCTTGGTTCGGGCGGTCGGGAACACGCATTTGCCTGGAAAATTGCCCAGAGTCCCCTCTGTCATTCTTTATTTGTTGCCCCCGGAAATGCCGGGACTTCGCTCGTAGCCACCAACCTGCCGATTTCGGTCAACGACCAGGAAGCGATTGCGCAGGCCATTCAGGAACACGCCATTGATTTGCTGGTCATTGGGCCGGAAGAACCGCTAGTGAAAGGACTGGTCGATACGCTTCGTGCCAAAAAGGAACTGGCGAATCTGCGGATTGTCGGCCCCGACCGGCGCGGGGCACAGTTGGAGGGCAGCAAGGATTTTTCGAAGCAATTCATGCAGCAGTACGGCATTCCGACGGCTTCATCGCGGACGTTCACGACCGAAACGCTGGAGGAAGGCCTTACGTACCTGGAAAGTCATTCGCTGCCGATTGTGTTGAAAGCGGACGGTCTGGCGGCCGGGAAGGGCGTCATCATCTCCGAAAACCTGGCGGAAGCCAAGGCGGTTTTGACCGACATGCTGGCGGGTGGGCGGTTTGGCGAAGCGGGCCATAAGGTGGTAGTGGAGCAGTTTCTGCGCGGCATCGAGCTATCGGTTTTTGTGCTGACCGACGGCGTGAACTATAAAATTCTGCCCGAAGCGAAAGATTACAAGCGGATCGGCGAAGGCGATACTGGGCCAAACACCGGTGGCATGGGGGCGGTTTCGCCCGTAAAGTTTGCCAATGCCCGGTTTTTGCAGAAGGTTGAAGAAAAGATTGTAAAACCGACGCTGGCCGGTTTGCAAAGCGAAGGCATTCGCTACCAGGGCTTTATTTTCCTGGGGCTGATCAACGTCAAAGACGAACCGTACGTAATCGAATACAACGCCCGCATGGGTGACCCCGAAACCGAGGTGGTGTTACCCCGGATTCAGACCGACTTTGCGGAACTGATGCTGGCGACGGCCACGGGTGAACTGGACAAAATTCAGTTGCAAGTCTCACCCCAGACGGCTGTGACAACCGTTGTCGTGTCGGGCGGTTATCCGGACGCGTATGAGAAAGGCAAAACCATCACCGAACTGGAAGGTCTCGAAGACGTAACGGCTTTCCACGCCGGAACAAAATCCGGCTCGAACGGCCCCGTGCTGACCGACGGCGGCCGGGTGCTGGCGCTGACGGCGGTGGCCAATTCACTCGAAAACGCCGTCATGAAGTCGCAGAAAGCCGCCAGGGCGGTGCAGTTTGAGGGCAAGTATTACCGGAAAGATATTGGGCTGGATTTGATCCGCTATCAGGATTAGCAGCGAAAACCGTAAAAAAACTTTAAAAACCGCCTTTTCAGGGCGGTTTTTTTATGCTCATACGATAAATGCAACGACGAGTAGCTGAAGTAAGGTAATTTCAGTAGGTCAAATTTCGGACTCTTATCAAGGTGAGCTGATCACCTAACCATTCTTTGCGGATTTCTCGGCGACGCACTTGATTGCGGGTAATTGACGCTCGACCGTGGCGTTTCGCCGGTTGGATGAGGTCACCGACGGCAGGTCAAGGCGCTTAGCGCACCTTTGGGGCGTAAACAGCAACTAATAAAACTGTCAAGCCATGAAATCCCGTTTGATTCTGCTGACCGGTTGGGCTCTTATATTGGCCCTGACTGGCTGTAAACACAATCCCGACGCTACCGTTGACCCGATTCAGGGTGGTCCCGTCACAGACGTTGGCCAGCCCCAGGGTCAGGCCAGTAGTAAAGCCATCGGACCGGAAGGCGGTAGTCTTGCTTCTGCCGACGGAAAAGTACAGGTAACATTCCCCGCCGGAGCACTCAGTCAGGCTACGATCATCACAATTCAGCCTGTTAGCAACCAGGCCCCCAACGGCCTGGGACTGGCTTACCGGTTTTTGCCCGATGGTTTACAGTTTGCCAAACCGGCCATTCTGACCATCACCTATCAGAATATAGTGCTATCGGCCAACGACCCTAATGGGCTGGCCGTGGCTTTTCAGGGAAGTGACAGACGCTGGTGGCGGGCAGGTGGTTCCAGCGTCGACACCGTGAAGCGACAAATTACCGTCCCCATGCCCCACTTCAGCGACTGGACTCCTTTTGAAGTCGCCCGGCTGGACTGGATTGATCTGGAAGGCGGTCCGTCTAAAGACGGCTATGTCGAACTAAATGCCTCGACGGATCTAGCCGTGTCGAACCCTTTTTCGATCGTACCCATACCCGAAACCGCTGACCAGCATAACGACAACAATGAATCGCTTAAAATAGACGAGGTTAAATGGTCGGTCCTGGGGGGAGATGCCAACGGGACGGTTCGTGCCAATGGGACTGAGCTTGGTCAGGAAATCGATTTTTATAAAGCAACCTATACAGCACCAGGCACGTATCCGCCCAACGACCCGGTGACGATTGTTGCGGAAGTCACCTTCAAAAACAAAAAGGGCAAATTGTATCTACTAAAACGCATCCTGATCGGTAAAGATTATTTTACCGGCACTTTCGGAGGAGTGCCGTTTACCTGGAGCAATCTCTCCTTCACCCGGATAAACAATATCATTCACATCGGTGGCTGGAACGACGTGCCCTCCCAATCGCTGAATATCCTGCTAAACGATGTAAACCCCAGCAAACCGCATGGCAAATATGCCTATGGTAAATTGGCCACCACCGGTGCCTGGGCCGAGTTTGCCGAAAGTTACGGGGGGTTTGGCGGCTGGTTATCGGCGAATGTCGGATGCGGAGATAAGGTACCCAAGGTTTCAAACGGCGATGTCACAATTCTTCAGGTCGAAGAGGTTAACGGTGTGGAATACATCCGGGGTCGGTTGACGGGCACATTCTATAACCTGGGCGGTTATTGCCCCACACCACTTCGCAGTAAACCCATTACAGGAACGTTTCGGATTCGGAGAGTCGATTAATCGTTTGCCACTGCCTTATTTCGTCCCGGAACCACAACGCGTCGTTCCGGGCTTTTCATCTATCTGCCAACCCCCAACGGCACTGACAGTCTGGCTATTAACCGACAAATCAGACCCAAAACCGCTCTTGTTCCTTTAGCAGCCTATAAGCAATATCCTTCCGGATCCGGGTAGACTTATCGGCCTGTAAGGCCAGCAAAAAATGACTATCACCTAGCCTCATTGGTTTAAATCGTTTTTTGTTTGTACATTCGTGCGTTTGTTTGTCCACCTAATCGTATCAATCCCATTTTTATGAAAGTTAAATCTTACCTCTTTGTTATCACTTTATTTGCCTTGTCTCTGGTTGGCTGTTCCAAATCCGACGATGAAGTTCCCGCTGAAACTACGGCTGAGTTGCTGGCCCGTAAATGGTCTTTCAACGAAATCAGTGTCAAAACCGACGCTAAAACGTATGTAATCCCACCCGGTGACGATGCCACTTTCTTCGAGAGCGACGACAATACAGTCACTTTCAATGCGGATAATACCTATTCTACTGTTGAAAATGGAAAGTCCGTAAAGGTCGGTACCTGGCAATTGTCGAATAAGACGCTCATGTTGACCGATGTTGATAAAATCACCACGACGATGACCGTGAACACCCTGACTGCTACGTCGATTGAACTGGCGACCAGCAGCGTAAGTATGACAAAGACCAATCCCACAGAGGAAGAACTGAGTATTGCTTTTGTAGCTGGCATGTTGCTCGGGACTCTTGATAAAGACAATGGCGGCACGATTGATTTTACGAAGGAACCCGAAGCGAAAACATTGCAAATACTCTTAAAAGGCAAAGCCCTGTAAACAATCGACAACAGGTTTGTCCCAACATGCCAGATCGCTAGTCTGGCATTTTTTGTTGGCAACGCACGAGCTGTCGGGCACCCGGTTTTAGAGTTTTGATTGCTTTTTGCTGCTGATTCATCGTATGTCCTTTTATTCATTCCGCGAACTATGCCTTTTTTTATTAATTTAGGGTACAATTTCAAGTGTGCCTTGTAAAAAAAGGGCGCGCTGACTAGTTATTTCGTTCATTCCCGAAGGCTGGCCTATACGAAATGTGGCCGGATTTTGGGTTCAACCAGAGCGGAGAGGAATGAAGAGAAAAAGACAGTAGTAGCCCGAGAAAAGCCTTTTGAACAAACTGGGCCGGGCACTGTCTATAAACTCTTAACTCATCACTCTTCACTCTTAACTATATAGAGGGTTATGGGATGCAAATCATGTACGACCGGCGGATGCGGCACCAAAAACGCAGCCGGAGCCGTGAAAGGGTGTAAAAACAACGGAGCCTGTGGCACCGGAGGCTGCAATAAAATGAACGTGTTCGACTGGCTAAGCAACATGGAGACCCCCTCCACTCGCCGGTACGACGCAGCCGTGGAAGTAAAGTTCAAGGGAGGGCGCAAGGAATATTACCGGAATCCGCACCAACTCGACCTGACCACCGGCGATTATGTGGTCTGCGAAATGCAAACCGGCTACCACATCGGCTGCGTGTCATTACAGGGCGAACTGGTCCGGTTGCAGATGTTGAAGAAAAACATTCCGTTCTCCGACGACCTGAAGGTGATTCACCGGGTTGCTTCGCAAAAAGACCTGGAGAAACACGAACAGGCCATTGCCCGCGACCTGACCACGATGTACCGCACCCGCGAAGTGGTTAAAGAACTGAAGCTCAACATGAAGCTGTCGGACGTTGAGTATCAGTCGGATAACACGAAGGCGACGTTTTATTACTCGTCCGACGAGCGGGTCGATTTCCGGGAGTTGATCAAGATTCTGGCGGCCGAGTTTAAAATCCGGGTCGAAATGCGGCAGATCAGCCTGCGGCAGGAAGCCGGGCGGCTCGGTGGGATTGGCTCCTGCGGCCGCGAACTCTGCTGCTCGACCTGGCTGACGGATTTCAAAAACATCACCACCTCGGCGGCCCGGTATCAGAACCTGTCACTAAATCCGAGCAAACTGTCGGGGCAATGCGGACGGCTCAAATGCTGCCTGAACTATGAACTGGAAACGTATGTGGATGCCTTGAAGGACATTCCCCAGATTGAAAAACCGCTCGAAACCCAGAAAGGCCGGGCCTCGCTCCAGAAAACCGACATTTTCCGGAAAATCATGTGGTTTGGGTATAGCACCGAGAGTACGTGGTACCCGCTGCCGGTCGAGCGCGTCCTGCAAATTCAGGAGTTGAACAAAAAAGGCATCATTCCCGAATCATTCGATTTGCTGGAACCGGTGGCCGAGAAGAAGGAAGGGGCCAAAGGCCTGACCTCGCTGAACAGCGACCTGGAAAAACTGGACAAGAAATTCAGCGATCGCAGCGACCGGAAAAAGAAACGCAAGAAGAAAAAACCGGCCTCGGGCGGGGGGCCAGCCGCTGGCCCAGCCGCGTCGAACGGACGTTCCGACAACGGAAAAGCTTCGTAATTTCACCCCTAAATCCCCTAAAGGGGACTTGGCACAGTCTATCCAGATGCGTCAAGTCCCCTTTAGGGGATTTAGGGGCATTTTAATAGATTTATTCCACCGCGTCATACACCACCACCCGCTGCCAGTAGCGCGCGCAGGTTTCGACGAACTTTAGGTGAATCGGATCTTCCTGATAAGCGTCGTGGGCGGCTTTGTCGCGGAACACGTACGTTAGCGACCAGTCGTAGGAATGATCGATCACCGGACGGCGGGTTTCGGCGGGTTTGCCAATGTACAAAGCATCAAAGTGTTTGATGCCCCGGAGAGTTTCCAGGCCGTCGCGCAGGGCCTGACGGTCGGCGTCGCTCTCGGGATTGTTGAGCCAAAAATAAACGGTATGAACAAACATGGATGTCTTCTCGACCGGTTCGCCGGTACGGTTTCGTGGTAACGGGTTTTGAGCCGGAAAACTAACTATTTTTCTCCAACTGCTTCACCAATACATCGAAATCTTTCGGATAGGGCGCTTCGAACTCCGTCCGTTCACCGTTCAGCAATTCGAATGTGAGGGAGCGGGCGTGCAGGGCCACGCGTTGAATCAGCGATTGCTCCTCAGTATCTTTCTTGAGATTAAATTTCCGCTTCAGTTCCGACAGAAAAACCGGTTTTCCGCCGTAGGTCGGGTCGTTGGCAATCGGCGCTTTCAGGCACATCAGGTGAACGCGAATCTGGTGCATCCGGCCCGTAATCGGAATGCATTCAACCAGTGTATGCAGCCGAAACACTTTCAGCGTGTTGAAAATCGTCTCGGCCTCCTTGCCCTTCTGCCGGTCGATTTTTACGGCGGTGCGGTCTTTGAGAGCGGCAATGGGCAAATACACCGAAATGCCCTCAAAATCGTGGACGCCATCGGCCACGGCATGATAGCGTTTGGTCACTTCGCGGTGCTCAAACTGCATGGCCAGGTGCCGGTATGCTTCCGGATTTTTGGCAATCGCCAGAATCCCGGACGTTTCTTTGTCGAGCCGGTGACCGAGCTGCGCATCGGCGTGGTAGGCTTTGGCCATCCGCAGGATACTCAGGCTTTTATCGGCGCTGCGTTCATCGAGCGAGGCAATACCGGGCGGCTTATTGATCAGAATGTAGTCGTCGTTCTCGAAAATAATCAGGTCTTCAAAATTTAGTCTCATGCTGCAAAGTTCCTGAAGAACAGAATGCTATCCAAGCCAAAAAGATTCCCGGCTAAAAAACCGACTGGTCATTGCCCGTAAATGGATCTGAGAAGGCAATTATCCCCTATTTTGCAAACCTAAAAGACAGAAACATGTCGTATTGCTCCGCCATTGAAACCATGACCGCCGACCGAAAGGCGCTCCACCAGGCCTACCACGACCATCATTACGGTTTTCCGATTCACGACGACAACGAACTGTTTGCGCGGCTGGTGCTGGAAATCAACCAGGCCGGTTTGAGCTGGGAAACCATTTTGCGAAAAGAAGCCGGTTTTCGGCAAGCGTACGACAATTTCGTGATTGAAACCGTTGCCGCCTATACCGATGCCGACCGCGCGCGGCTACTGGCGGACCCGGGCATCATCCGCAACCGGCTCAAAATCAATGCCGCCATCGAAAACGCGAAAACCATTCTGACATTGCGGGAAACGTACGGTTCATTCGGGAAGTGGCTGGAATTTCACCACCCGAAAACGAAAGACCAATGGGTGAGACTGTTTAAAAAGACGTTTCGTTTTACCGGCGGTGAAATTGTGAATGAATTCCTGATGAGCATCGGTTACCTGCCCGGCGCGCACGCCGATACGTGCGCGATTTACGCGAAAGTACTGGAATCCCGGCCCTTGTGGGCACAGGCCGGTTAACGAAACCGGTCAGTCGGCTTTGTCGAGCTTGAAACTGAAGGTCGTCCCCTTGTCGAGTTTGCTCATGACCGTAATTTTCGACTTGTGGGCGTTCAAAATGTGCTTCACGATAGCCAGGCCCAGGCCGGTGCCGCCCCGTTCCTTCGAGCGGCTTTTGTCGACGCGGTAAAACCGTTCAAAAATCCGGTTGAGGTGATCGGGCGGGATGCCCGGCCCGTTGTCGCGCACCTGAATGATGTACTGCTTTTTTTCCTCTTCAAAACTGACCATCACCTTTCCGCCCTCGTTGCCGTATTTGATGGCGTTTTCGATGAGGTTGGTCATGACCTGGCTGATGCGCTGCGGATCGGCTTTGACGAGTACCGCACCGGGCGGGTCGGCCTTGATTTTCAGCGTCGTCTGGCGTTTGGAGGCCGTATTTTCGAGCTGTTCGAATACCTCCAGCGTCATCAGGTACAGGTCGACCGTTTCGAAGTTCATCTTGACTTCGCCGGTTTCCAGTTGTGAGAGCGCCACGAGGTCTTTTACCAGCGCGTCCAGCCCGTCGAGGCTTTTGGCGGCTTTCGACAGGAATTTGTCGCGCACTTTTTCGTCGTCGATGGCCCCGTCGATGAGCGTGTGCAGAAAGCCCTGCGCGGCAAAAATGGGCGTTTTCAGCTCGTGCGAAACGTCGGCCAGAAACTCGCGCCGAAACTGCTCCAGCCGCCGGAGTTCTTCGATTTCCTTCTGCTTGCGGGCCACGTAGACGAAAATCTCGTCGTTGAGTTTTTTGAACGGATTGTTGCTTTTGATGATATTGCTGCGGGAAATCGAAAAATCCCGGATGCGGAGTTTGTGGATCGTTTTGTAAAGCTTGTTGACTTCCCGGTAAACCAGAATTTCGATGGCATACAGAATCAGGAAAAACGAGACGATCAGCGACGACATCGCCACCACGAACAGCATGCTTTTTGTGACGCCTTCGACAAACGCCAGAAACGCTACGGTCAGGCCCGAAATCAGACCGGCCAGCAGAAAAGCGATAACGCGGGGACTAAACGACATGTTGTAAAGGTAAATGCTTACCCTTCATTATTGAACATGTACCCGACGCCTTTGAGGGTTTTGATGTAGTTTTCGCCAATTTTTTCCCGCAGTTTCCGGATGTGTACGTCGACGGTGCGTTCGAGCACGTAAATATCGACGCCCCAGATTTTTTGCAACAGCTCCTCGCGACCGAACACCTTGTTGGGCGACAAGGCCAGAAAAAACAGCAGTTCGAACTCTTTTTTGGGCAAAACGACGGTTTTGTCGGCCGTCGTGACGGTGTAATTCTGCCGGTTGATGACCAGCCCACCGATTTCGATTTTTTCGCCCGGATCGGCTTTCTGGGCTTCGCGCCGGAACAGGGCGTTGATCCGGCTCATCAGCGCGCGCGGCTTGATGGGCTTCGTAATGTAGTCGTCGGCGCCGATTTCGAAAGCGGCTACTTCGGAGTATTCTTCAGAACGGGCGGTTAAATACAGGATATAGGTTTGACGCAGATCGGGCAGGGTGCGGAGCTGGCGACCGGTTTCGATCCCGTCGAGTTGGGGCATCATGATGTCGAGCAGCACCAATTCTGGCACAAATGCACGGGCCGTGTCGAGGGCTTTCCGCCCGTCGGAAGCCGTCCGAACATCGTATCCTTCTTTCTCCAAATTGTATTGCAACATCTCAACGATATCCGGATCGTCGTCGACGACCAGCACACGGTGAAGCTGCTGCGAATTCTTTGCGGCACTCATTCGACAGGTTTGTTGGTGTAATTCAGACCCGAAGTTACGCGCTGTGTCAGCAATTTTACGAAGTTAACTTTATTGTTAACAAAAACTTAACACGCCCTAAACGCCATCGTTGGCATACGGTGGGATCGATAAGATACGCCAAATTCGTGGATGCCCAAAGCTGTTTTCCGTTATAAAACAGTCGCTGCTTTCTTTTCCACCTTTTTCATCTGGAAACCGCTCGTCTTTAGCCGGTTTTGGCACTTCCGATAATGAATTTAATTACTCGCAACCGTCAGGTATTGGGTAAAGCAGATGGATCTTCAGTAGTATGGCTGTTTGTCACCGTAATCCGAATTCAGGCTATCAAGCCCATAAAACGTTTTCCCATCTTCAACCCTTTGTTATCGCTGGGCTGAGCCACAGTCGGTTGACTGATCTATAGAAGCTGGCTCATTTTTTTCGAATGAAAAATAGCCTTCCCCGCTCATTGGTCATGGCCAAATCGGTCTTGTTCAAAAACGTAATTCCCTCGGTCTGCCCCCTCGGAACCCGTAGGCAACGCGTCGGATGCCGGAAGCTCACCCGGTTATTCCGCAGGTCGAACAGAAAAATTTTGCCGTACGTCAACACCGCCAGCGTCCGGCCATCGGGGCTGATGGCGGCATCCGTCACCATACTTTTCAGGAAAACACTGTCAATGGGCAGCAGGGCGTAGTCGCCGGCTTTGGCGGGCAAACCGTACAAGTTGACAAACCGTCGGGGCTTTGAGCGGTTTTTTGAAACCAGAAACAGGCTGTCGTGGGCGGCAAATAAAGCTTCACTGTCAAAATTCCGTGTATCTTTCGCAGCCGGAAAGGTTTGTTGCCGGGCGTAGTGAAACGCTATTTGCTCAAAATCGCTTGGTTGAGTAGCATTCACGCGATAAATCCGAAGGTCGCGCCGGGTATTGGCGTTGTTGCCAATATCTCCGATGAAGAACGATGTCGTATCCGGCAGGGCCAGCGCTTCCCAATCCTGGTTTTTCAGAGCAGGCAAGGGCAACGAATCGACCAGCGAACCATCGCTGGCCACTTCGTAGAGCGTGGGTCGG
Source organism: Larkinella sp. VNQ87 (assembly GCF_049445795.1). Taxonomy (NCBI): domain Bacteria; kingdom Pseudomonadati; phylum Bacteroidota; class Cytophagia; order Cytophagales; family Spirosomataceae; genus Larkinella; species Larkinella sp. VNQ87. The sequence goes on along the minus strand of NZ_JBMSDT010000005.1, from coordinate 355,284 downwards.
CCCCCGCTGTCGTTGTGCGTCCAGAAGGTTTTCCGGTTAGGGTTGTAAGCTAATCCGGAACTTTCATTGATCGGTTTTGTAAACCGTCCTGATCGCGTTACCGTATATAATGAGCGTCCGCTCCGAAAACCGCTGTGTTTTTTTTCCGCATGGCAGGAACAAAGAGCCACTTTGAGCGAGAATAAAAAAAGAAAAAAAGAAGTCATTTGTGTCGCTAATTGAATAGTTTTCGGCTCCGTACCCACGGACTTTAGTCCGTGTGAGTTAATATTAACTTCTGGATTTGGAATAATTCACACGGACTAAAGTCCGTGGGTACGTTCAGGGCGAAAACCGTAGCCAAAAGTATGGAAAACAAGTTTCCCGAAGTCAATTTACCGTCGTACGTCCGGCTGGCCTGTATTCTGATTATCCTCACGATTCTGGTCTACTGGTTGTCGGCCATGCAGGAGTTGCTGGTCCCGCTGGTTTTTTCGGTCCTGTTCGCCATGATTCTCTACCCGATCAACCACCGGCTCGAACGCTGGCGGGTGCCGCGCGTGCCAGCCATTCTGGTCTGTCTGGTCATTGTCATCGGTTTTCTGTATCTGCTGTTCTACCTGATTTCGCTTCAGATTACGAGTTTCACCGCCGAGGCTCCGAAATTGGTGGAGCGAGGCAATCAGATTCTGGACCGGCTGCAAACGTTCGGTGAAGACCGGTTTCACATCGAGCGGGCCCGAATCGCGGCCGAAGCCAAGCGGTATTTCAACGACCTGATTCGGGAAAGCGGTTCTTTTCTGACTTCCACCTTGCTGGCAACCACCAACACGCTCTCGACCATCTCGATTGTCCCGCTGTATATTTTCTTTCTGATGCTGTACCGGGACTTTTTCCGGTCGTTTTTTTATAAGGTATTCAGCAATACGAAGCGGGCCAAACTGGACATTGTCTTTGGCCGGATTTATACCGTTGTAAAAGACTATCTGGTTGGGCTGGTGCTGGTGATTTTTATTGTTGGCGTCCTAAACACCGTTGGTCTGTTAATTTTGGGCATCGATTACGCGGTTTTCTTCGGTTTTCTGGGTGCGTTCATGATTCTGATTCCGTACATCGGTATTCTGATCGGGTCGTTGTTACCAGCCTTATTTACTCTCCTGACCAACGACAATCCGCTGATTGCGCTGGGGGTAATCGGCGTTTTTTCGTTTGTGCAAATTCTGGAAGGTAACTTCATCACGCCGTATATCGTCGGCTCTAAAGTCAGTATCAACCCGCTGGCAGCCATCATCGTCCTGTTGTTATGGGGCCAGTTGTGGGGCGTAACGGGCCTGATTCTGGCGCTGCCCATGACGGCCATCCTCAAAGTGATTTTCGATGCCGTCGGACCGCTCAAACCCTACGGTTTCCTGCTCGGCGAGGCCGAACGCCAGAAAACCCGGCCGCTGAACGTCAAAGAACTGACCGACAAACTCCCCAAAAAAGTAAAAGATCTGGTGGATTGACCCCCACGCCACTAGCAGCCACCATTTCGCAGCAAACCGCCAAGCCCTGCGGGCTTGGCGGTTTGCTAGAATTTGAGTGGGTCGAGGTTTTTGAAGTGACCGTTCATCTTGATGCGGTCTTTGGTGCGTTCCATTTCGGCCACAACGGGCAACACGCGGTCGAGGTGGCGAATCAGGAAGCGTTGACGGTCGTTTTCCGTTTCAATCGTCAGCAGTTCGTACTCTTCGTCGACCGAGAGACCAATTTTGTGGGCTACCCGGAACGACAGCAGTGGCTCGATGGTGTCGATGTCCGCCTTAATCTGTAGCAGTTCATACAACCGGCTCAGTTTACCCGCCAGTTCGTACAGATGGTTGCCCATGTCGGGAAGTGTTTCGAGCACGTTTACACGCCCAGCCGCGTAGAGCTTGCCCGACCCGGGGTTTTCAAAATCGACAATCTGGAAGATGCGTAGGCCTTTGGTTTTGATGTCCATCCGACCGTCGTCGTAGCGCTTGTGCAGGGTTGTTACCTGCATCTCGGTACCGTAGCCGGGGAGTTTGTTATTCAGAAAAACCGGAATGCCAAACGGCTGGCCGGTTTCCAGGCATTCACCGATCAGTTGCCGGTAGCGCTCCTCAAAAATGTGCAAATTCAGATCTTCGTGAGGGTATACTACTAAATTCAGTGGGAAAAGGGGCAGGTAAATTTCCATACTGTAGTAGACTGATTAGACACAAGAGAAAAGAAGTGAGATTAACGTTCTCTTTTTCAACCGAGTAGTCGCTCGTCTATTCTCTTTCTTCTTTTGCCTGAGTATAGATATCTTTTTCGACCGTTACGCCCACGCTGTAAATCTCCGGCAGCGGGTTCTGACGCATGTATTGCCGCAGCCGGATGGTGTACTTGCCGCTCTGCGGGAAACGGTAGTTTTTGAGCATACTGATCCGGTGATCAAACAGATCGCCCAGGCCATCGCCGTACGGTTTGCCGGTTTTCGGGTCGAGCAGCGTCAGTTCGTCCTGCTTCGATTCCAGCACTTTTCCGCTGGCGTCAAGCAGATACCGCCGGATAAACAGGTTGTAATACGGGTACGCGACGCTGTTGCGGATGTTGTAATAAACAGAATAGGTAAGCGTGGTATCTTCAATCTCGAACGTAAATTCCGGTGCGTTATTGATGTACCAGGTGCCATCTTTAATGTCTTCAATGCCTTTGTAAACCGCCTTCTCGTCGCAACCCGCAAGCAACCACCCTAATCCGGCCAGTAATCCTATCAGTAATTTTTTCATGCGCTTCATGCGGTCTTTGTGCAAAGCTACGAGCCTCTCCGTAAGATTCAAATAACGCCGTGACCGCAAACTTTAGGATAAAAAACTACGAAAATAGTTTGGAAACTTTCCGAAGCGTTTTATATTCGTTCCTCTGAGTCAGGGACTTGCTCCCGCTAGTCGGATAACATTAACCTAAAACAAGCACAATGGAAAAGCTAACCGCAAAAGAAGAAGAAATCATGCAGGTGTTATGGAAGGTCGAACAGTCGTTCGTTAAAGACATGCTGCCTTACTTTACCGATCCCCCGCTCCACTACAATACGGTTTCGACCATCATCCGGAATCTGGAAGAAAAAGGCTATGTGGGCCATCAGGCCTATGGTAACACCCATGAGTATTACCCAATTATCAGTAAAGAAGACTACCAAAACCGCTTTGTGCTGAAAAAAGTGGTGTCTGACTACTTCGACGATTCCTACAAAAACCTGGTGAGCTATTTTGCCAAGAAGGAAAAAATTTCGGTGGATGAATTGAAGGAAATCATTACGATGATTGAGAAAGGGCAATAGCCATGAGCCTGTTGATCTACCTCCTGCAAGCGGGCCTGGTGCTGGCGGTGCTGACGCTTTGCTACCGGTTGCTGCTCCGCCGGGCCACCTGGTTTGGCCTGAACCGGTATCTGCTCGCGCTGAACGTGGCGCTGGCGGTCCTGCTGCCGTTGGTAGAAGTGCCCGACTTCCGGCCCGCACCAGTCCGGAATCTGGTCCGGCAAACCGTTCCGAACCTGAACGTGCTCGACTGGTCGCGGTTAAAACCGGCTCACGCCTTCCCAACCGCCCCAAAACCGTCGGTTCAGCAACCCGCCGAGCGGGCTGCGACCCAACCCATCGAAGAACCGTTTCCGTGGCCGCAACTGTTGCTGTGGGTCTATCTGGCGGGCGTTATTTTTCTGACCGGGCGGCTCCTGATGCAGTTGCTGTCGCTGGCCCGGCTGATCGGACGGTCGGAGCGGTCGTGGGAGGAAGATATCTGGCTGGTGGTCAGTCCCGAAGTGCGGGCACCTTTTTCTTTTTTTCACTGGGTCGTTCTGAATCCGGCTTTGTACGAGCCGGATGAATTCGAGCAGGTTTTAGTCCATGAGCGGGTTCATAGTCGCCAGTGGCATAGCCTGGATATGCTGCTGGCCGAACTCCTCCGGATTGTTTTCTGGTTCAACCCGTTTGCCTGGTGGCACCAGCAACTGGTGCAGGAAAACCTCGAATACCTCGTCGACCGGGAGGTGCTCGAAGAAGGCGTCGAGAAAAAAACCTACCAGTATTACCTGCTGAAAGCCAGTTTGTCGGGCGAAATTCCGGTTCCGGTCCGCCCCACCACCAACTCGTTCAATCAGTCGCTGCTGAAAAACCGGATTTCGATGATGAACCGAAAAAGCGCCCGGGGCTCGGCCTGGTTTTACCTGCTCTTTGGCGGAACGACTCTGCTGGCCAGCACGGCGTTTACGGTGCCCAAATCGGTGTCAAAGTACGTCGTCGAAAACCGTAGCGGGGTTTTCGGACTCATTACGGCCGTCACGACGCTGCCCGATCTGGAAGTGATGCGGGGGGCTTTTGCCGAAAAAGGCATGACCATGCAATACCAGGCTGACCTGAATCCGGCGGGTCAGATCGATTATATTTCGGTGGAGGTAAAAACCGGCAGCAAGGTCGTTGCCCGGTCGCTCCGCCAGATTCCGCCCTTTGTCATTACGGCCATGCAACCCAATCCGGCCAAACCTTTCGTGGTGCAGACCACTCGCCGGGTGATGCAACTGCCCGACACCCTGTTTTCGATCTGGGAACGCGAAAAACCGATTGTGGTACTCAACGGCCGAATCCTGAACCTGCGCCCGGGCCAACCCTTCGGCTTCGGCTCTCAATCGGATTACCGACGAACTGTCCTGACCGCCTGGGAAGCGGTCACCCGATTTGGCACCCACGGTCGGTACGGGGCCACAATCATCGACGGCAAAATTCTGGATGCGGTTTTCTCAGCCAATCCCGACATCATGGCGCTGGGCCGTCAGCTTTTGTACCGGGGAACGCTGCCGCCGGACCAGCTTCGGACGTTTACGTTCCTGAAGGATGGAAAAGTGTGCTCGTACGAAGAATTTCGGGCGGTATCCGCTGAAGACAAAATTTCGGTGGCGGTTTTCGATCAGCGGACGGCCGGAACGGTGCGCCCGGCGTTCACAACCAAAGGCTTAGTTGTCATGACAACCAAAAATCAGTTGCTGGCCAAGTAACAGGTTCCCTACTCGACCATGAAAATATCTCCTCTCTTTTCACAACGCCCGGAGCGGTTCGCGTTTGTAAATCGTTTTGGGTCACGGTTTTTGAAAAACCGCATTCGGATGATGAACCAGAAGACTAAATACCGGTGGTCGTGGCCGGTGTATGTCTTTCTCTTCGCCATAACGGGCCTCGTCACAACGATGGCCGCTGTTGAAAAACGGAACCGAACGACGCAGCCGCTGGTGCTTAAAAAAGAAACGCCGGAGCGTGCCGTTGCCAAGGTTTCCAGCAGGGTCAAACCGGCCAGCTTCCGGGCCGAACCGGCGGCTGCGGTTTTGGCGGAATCCTCCGGGAAAGAAGCAGAAATTGGACTGATTGCGCTGGATTCAGCGAAAACCGTTGCCGAAGAAAAATCGGATGCAGTTGAAAGAAAGAGTCGGTATGTGGTGCAAAAAGGGGAGGTACTTTATTGGGTACTTACGCCAAAAATGTCGTTTAATGAGTTGATTGAGCTAAAACAGACCATTGAGAAAGCCAGTCTGTACACCTTTGACTTCAATACAATCAAGTTCGACCCGTTTCAATTGTACATCGACGCCATCGGGGTAACAATTCATCAGGAAAAAGGTGGTTCGGGGTCGGCGTCGGACGGCGATGAAAACGATAAACCGATCCAGTCGATTGGCGGCTATCTATCTACCACCGAGCGCGGCTCGCTGAGCATTGGCAAAATGACTGGCGACTTGCCCGCCGTTTTGGAACAGCTTGCGAAAGACGACGAAAAAGCCGTTGAGGCTTTGTTCGCAGAAAACCGGATGGCTTATTTTATTGCCAAACAGCGGAAGGTCTTTTCCGGAGGCACCACCACGGTAAAAGGCGATTGGCTCCGCGACAACCCGGGCCGCCGGAACGAAGGGCTGGGCGTGTTCATCAACGCCGAAAACCGGCTGCAACTGTATCATCCCGAAAACGTGACGGTGATCATCAACGGCCGGGAAATGAACCCCAGCGAGGTGGCAGCAATGGATCCAAAGCAGCTTCATACGGTGATCGTGACGGACGTTCGGGACGAAGCCGCCGGACCGGGCCGCAAAAAACGGTACATTCAGCTTTTTGAGTCTCAACCCCTGGAGGAATCCCGATAAACGCAGTTCTGGCCGCGCTACTACGTGCTCAGTCCGCTTAACTCCGTTGATTTTTAACCAAATACCCCATTTCTCGGTTTAACGTGAGTCGTTTCATCGTTCACTAAACTCCGCTCCGGCGATTCCCTTGCAACCGTTGGTAAACCTGCTTTTTTTCGTTCTCTTTGTAGCCTGCACCAAACCCGGCGCAGACGACGACGGTATGATAACGAACCCCACGGCTTCGGCACACGCCTACCCCTACCTTGCCCTCGGCGATTCCTATACCATCGGTGAAAGCGTACCGGATGCCGACCGCTGGAGCGTCCAGCTCGCCGGTTTACTCCGGAAAGACGGCGTCGATGTGGCCGATCCGGACATCATCGCCCGCACCGGCTGGACGACTGCCGAACTCAGCGAGGCCATTCAAAAAAGCGGGAATCAAAAGACCTACGGCCTGGTGTCGCTGCTGATCGGCGTCAACAACCAATACCGGGGACAGGATACAGATCGATATCGCACCGAGGTCCGGGCGTTGTTGCAAACCGCCCGGCGTTTTGCCGGAAACAGCCCAAACCGGGTGTTTGTGCTGTCGATTCCGGATTGGGGCGTCACACCGTTTGCGGCCGGTTCCGGGCGCGATCGCCAGCAGATTGCTCGGGAAATCGACGCCTTTAACGCCGTGGCCCAGGACGAATGCCGGAAAGCCAGCATTGCCTACATCGACATTACGCCCACCTCGCGCGCAGCGGCTGGCGATCGGTCGCAAATTGCCGACGATGACCTGCATTTTTCGGGGAAACAATACCGGTTGTGGGCCGAACAAGCCCTGCCGGTGGTGAAGACGTTGTTGGAGTAAGCTACTGATCGTCCTCAGCGACTTCCTTTTCCTTGGGCCGCTCGTAGGTAATTTTGCCTTTGTCGTCCCACTCGCTGATGACGTAAGGCTCAAATTCTTCGGTCCAGCGGTCGCGGCCATATTGAGTAATTTTCTTGCGTTGCCGACGGTATTGGTAGTATTCCACCCAACGGCCGACTTTGACGCCGTGGTCGTACTTTCCTTCAGCCGCCAGTTGCCCACCCTCGTAGAACGCCATGTACTGGCCATGTACCTGCCCGAACTCCTTCGGTAACACTTCCTTAATTTTGGTGTGAGCCGAGTCGTAGTAGGTAATTTCGGATTCGGCCGGGAAACCCCGGAACCACTTCTGTTTGTCGAGCAGCAGGTAGTTGGCGTCGTACTTTTCCCAGCGGCCGTCTTTCGCGCCGATGTAATAGAAGCCTTCTTCGAGCAGAACGCCGTTCTGGTAGCGTTTGTACGGCCCGTGCAGGATCATTACTTTATCCTTGTCCTTGATCAGCGCCGACGAAACCCGCCCGGCTTTCGGGTCGAACCAGTAGGTTTCGCGGACGTACGGATTGGGCTGGCGGTATTGTTTCAGAACCGTAAATTTTTCAATAATCGTCCGGTCGCCACTGCCAAATTTGGTGTACTGCTCGACAATCGGGATGCCTTCGTATTCCGTCTTCAGCAGCCGGGCTTTCTTCCGGCGCTCAGCTTTGTCTTTCTGGTCCTCCTTGAACTGTTTGACTTTCAGACCCAGGTCCGGCAAGGTCTCACTCATTAGTGTTTCCACGCCCGAGGGCATAAACGAGGGACCAGTTTTGTCACCCTTCTTCGATTTTTCCGTCACCGGAGCCTGCGATGTCGTGAAGGAGTTCTGGACGGGCGACGTAGTCGTTTGGGCCATCCCGAGCTGCCAGCCCATTACCAATAAGCTTATTAAAGCAATTCGTTTCATGCAACCGTAAAAAATCAGCCTGCGCGGTTCAGGCGAAATAGTACTAGTATTGAACGCACTTTCCGGAGTTTTATTTTCTGAATCGGACCATGTATTGGCTGGTTGAAAAAGCCGTTCGTCAGACTCCGGCTGATACCGTCTGCCTTGTAACTTTTTCGCCGACCCCTACGTTAACCCTATAAATTTACTACATTTACCACTACGACATTTGACCGGTTTATCCGGCGTATCGCTACCAATTGCGCTATGGAAACCACGACTATTCATATTCAGACTGAAAGACGCTTTCTGGGTATTTTTCAGGAAGTTGCCAAAGCAGTGGGTGCAACAATCTCTTCAGAATCCGTGCCAACGCAAGAGTTAACGCTTGATCAAGTCATTGAGCAGGGCGAGAAAGACTTTCGCGAAGGCCGTGGCGTCACCCTGACCATTGACCAACTCCGTGCCATGGTTGATCATGCCGCGTGAAGCAACCTTTTCTACCATTTCCCTTACCCAATATGCAACCTGGGTGGCGACGCAACCCCGGGTCGCCCGAAAAATCATTGAGCTGATCGAGGAATGTTGCCGTACTCCTTTTGAAGGAAAGGGTAAACCCGAAGCCTTAAAAGGAAATTATTCAGGCTATTGGTCAAGGCGAATTACCGACGAGCATCGACTGATCTATAAAGTTGATAATCAAATCGTTTATATTTTGTCCTGTCATGGACATTATGCGTGAAAGGTTTTCTCAAAAACCGTGCATAACTTCGTTCAAAAATAACGAATTGTGGAAAAAGACGCTAAACTATACGTAGCCGGTCACCGGGGCATGGTTGGCTCGGCGATTGTCCGAAAACTACAGGCCGAAGGCTTCGAGAACCTCTTGCTCCGTACGTCGTCCGAACTCGACTTACGCAACCAGGCCGCCGTCGAAGACTTCTTTGCCACCGAAAAACCGGATTACGTGTTCCTGGCAGCCGCCAAAGTGGGCGGGATTGTGGCCAATAACACCTACCGCGCCGATTTTCTGTACGACAACCTGCTGATCGAAGCGAACATCATTCACCAGTCGTACCGGACGGGCGTCAAAAAGCTGCTGTTTCTGGGATCGTCATGCATTTACCCGAAACTGGCTCCGCAGCCCCTAAAGGAAGAATACCTCTTGAGCGGTTTTCTGGAACAGACCAACGAGCCTTACGCCATCGCCAAAATTACCGGCATCAAGCTGTGCGAATCGTACCGGCGGCAATACGGCTGCAACTTCATTTCGGCCATGCCGACGAACCTGTACGGCCCGAACGACAACTACGATTTGCAGAACTCGCACGTCTTGCCCGCGTTGATCCGGAAATTCCACGAAGCCAAAGTGAACAACCAACCGGAAGTCGAAGTCTGGGGCACGGGTTCGCCACGCCGGGAATTCCTGCACGCCGACGACCTGGCCGACGCCTGTTTCTTCCTGATGGAAAACTACGACGAGGAGCTATTTGTCAACATCGGAACGGGCGTCGACGAAACGATCCGCGAGCTGGTCGATCAGGTGCAGAAGGTGGTGGGCTACGAAGGCGAGGTGCGCTGGAATACCGAAAAACCGGACGGAACACCCCGCAAACTCATGGATGTCTCGCGGCTGCACGCGATGGGCTGGCAACACCGGATTTCGCTAAAAGACGGGCTGGAGCTGACGTACCAGGATTTCCTGGCAAATGAGGAGTTGTATGTGGAATGAGGTTTTAGGTTATTACACAGAGTTAATCAGAGAAAATCGGGGTTAATCAGAGATCTCTCTGATTAACCCCGATTTTCTCTGATTAACTCTGTGTAATAACATCTACCCCACTTTCTTCGCCGGATTACCGAACACCGTCGCCCCCGCTTCGACGTTTTCGATCACGACCGAACCCGCCCCGATCCGCGCATTTTTGCCGATCGTCACGCCCGCTACGATGGTGACGCCCGTGCCGATGAACGCGCCTTCTTCCACCGTCACGGCGGGGTTGATGAAACTACCCGTGCCAACATGCACAAAGTCGCCCAGCTTGGCCTGCGCGTCGATGACCGAGCCGGACTGAATGATGCAATGCTGCCCAATTTCGGCAAACGGATTGACCACCACCCGGGCCGCAATCAGGTTGCCGTGGCCAATGCTGGCGAGCGCCGAGACGATGGCCGTGTCGTGAATGGCGTTGACGGGCTGCACGTGCCGCCGGTCGTTGAGCAGTTTGACTAGCTTTTTCCGGACGCGCGTATCGCCCAGCGCCACGAATGCTTCGCACTTCTGTCCAATGAGTTTCAGAAAACCGTCGTCGTCGGTTTCGCCCAGGACCGAGACATCGCCGTATTCCTTGCCGTGTAAATTTTTATCGTCGTCGAGCAAGCCGTAGACCACCACGCCGTTGCGCTGGAAAATATCCAGCGCCGTGACGCCCAAACTGCCTGCTCCAAAGATGAGAACCGGATTCTCCATAGTCAAAAAATGCGTTATCGTATTGTTAACAAACCGCCCGGGCGTCTGAAAAAGTTTGCATTACGGTAAAATTACGGAAATAGATACATCATAACTGGTACCTATTTTCGACCATGAAACACAATACCCATTTCCGAACAATCGTCATTTCGGATGTGCATTTGGGAACAAGCGGTTCGAAGGCAAAAGAAGTAACCGATTTTCTGAAGTACTACAGTTGTCAGAAATTAATTCTCAACGGCGACATCATCGACGGCTGGCAACTGCGCCGGGGGGGCGAGTGGAAGAAAAAACACACGGCGTTCTGGCGGGCGGTTTTAAAAGCGATGGACAAGCACGATACGCGGGTAATTTACCTGCGCGGTAATCACGACGACTTCCTGGACCAGATCATGCCGCTGCGGCTGGGGAAATTCTTCTCGATCCGCAAAGACTACATCCTGACTTCCGGCGAAAAGCGGTTTTACATCACCCACGGTGATGTTTTTGATACCATTACGACCCAAATGAAGTGGCTGGCGTACCTGGGCGATCTGGGCTACACGTTTCTGCTGTGGGTCAATAAATGCTATAACAACTACCGCGCCTGGCGGGGGCTGTCGTACTATTCGCTCTCGCAGCGCATCAAACACCGGGTGAAACAGGCAGTCAGTTACATTTCGGATTTTGAGGAAAAGCTGACCGAACTCGCCAAAGCCCGCAACTGCGACGGCGTGATCTGCGGCCATATTCACCATCCGGCCATCCGGAAGTTCGGCGAACTGATCTACATGAATTCCGGCGACTGGGTCGAGTCACTGAGTGCGCTGGTCGAAGACCACGAGGGCAACTGGAACCTGCTGTATTATAGCTCCGAACTCGAAAAAGCCGAGTCGCAGCCCGAATTGTACCACTCCTGATTCCGCATTTTTCCTTGCCAGCTTCCGGGATTTTTAGCTAACTTCCGGTTTAGAAGCACTGGCACGTATGAAAATTCTGCATACCGCAGACTGGCATTTAGGAAAGCGGCTTTACAAACACGATCTGCGTGACGACCACGTCCGGTTTCTGGACTGGCTGGTCGAAACCATCGAAAACCGCGCGATCGACGTGCTGCTCATTTCTGGGGACGTGTTCGACACCACGAACCCCAACGACGGGTCGATGCAACTGTATTACCAGTTTCTGACCCGGATGCTGCCGCTCGAACGCCGAATCATCATCACGGGCGGCAACCACGATTCGCCGAGCAAGCTCAACGCACCCCGCGAACTGCTCCGGCACCTGAACATGCACGTCGTGGGCTGCACCACCGGCAACTGCACCGACGAAATCATCCGACTCACCACCGGCTCCACTGACCTGCTCGTGGCCGCTGTGCCGTACCTGCGCGACAGCGACCTCCGGCAATCCATTTCGGGGCAAGCTTACGAAGAACGCATCGAAGCCGTGCGGATGGGCATCCGGAATCACTACGAACGCATCATCGACCACTGCCAGACCGATTACCGAAACGTGCCGGTTTTGGCGATGGGGCATCTGTACGTCAACGGGGCCACGGTTTCGCCCGAAAGCGAGCGCGAAATCCACGCCGTGGGCGGTCAGGCGGCTTTTTCGTCTGAGCATTTCCCCCCCGGATTTGACTACGTGGCGCTGGGGCATATTCACGTTCCTCAGCAGATTGGCGGAGTCCAAACCGTGCGTTACTCCGGTTCGCCGATTCCGCTGAGCTTCGGTGAGCGCGACAACCACCATCAGGCGCTGGAAATAACGGTTGAAAACGGAAAAATCAGCGCCATCGAATCGGTTCCGGTACCCCGGTTCCGGTCGTTGCGGCAGGTGGCCGGACCCCTGGAAGCGGTACAGGAGATGCTCGAAAAACTGGAAGAAACCGATGCGCTGACGACGCTGGTCGAAGTGCTGGTCGAAGAAGAAAACGAGAGTCTGGTGATCCGGCAGCAGTTCGAGAAATTGCAGCGCGACTACGCCAACGCCCCGTTTCAGATCGCCAAAACCCGGCTGACGTTTCGCAACAAGCTCAGAGGACTCGACGCGCTGTACGTGGCCGATACGCAGTTGCAGGACCTCTCGTACCTCGATGTGTTCAACCGGCGGCTGGATGCCTCGCAGGTGGAGGGCGACGAGCGAACGGCGCTCGTGGAAGCCTACAAGGAGTTGTACCGACTGGTTACGGAACAAGCGACCCACCCCATTCCATTGCATGAAAATCCGACAAATACGCTTTCGTAACATCAATTCCTTTTACGGCGAACACCCGCCGATTCAGTTCAACGAAGGACTGTTGAAAAGCACCGGGCTGTTTGTCATTGCCGGGCCGACCGGGGCCGGAAAATCCACGCTGCTCGACGTAATCACGCTGGCGCTGTTCAACCGCGTACCCCGGATTTCGGGCGCGATTTCGAACGCCAGCATCATTGAGGAAGGCTTGTTGGTCAACCAGCAGGCGGCTCTGGAACCCAGCACAGCGGCTTATGCGGAGGTGGAGTATGAAGTGGGCGGGAAAGCCTACCGCGCGCGCTGGTCAATCAAGAAAAACCGCAACGGCAACTGGAACAATTACGAGATGGAGATTGCCTTTCTGCCCGACGGACAGACGGAAGGCCAGTTGCTGCCCATCAAAGGATTGAGCGAATTTCCGAAGAAAAACGAGGAGCTGATCGGCCTGACCTACGACCAGTTTATCCGGTCGATTGTGCTGGCGCAGGGCGCTTTCGACCAGTTTCTGAAAGCCCGGGCGGCCGAACGGAGCAAGATGCTCGAACGAATAACCGGCACCGAAATTTACCGCCAGCTCAGCCAGCGGGCACACCTGGTTAACCGGGAGTTTGAGCGTCAGATTCGGGAGAAACGGCAGGAAGTTGGCTTAATCAGCGTACTGACCGACGAACAGGTAGCGGAGTTGAAAACTCGCCAGAAAGCCCTCGGAAATCGGCTGGACGAACTTGCCCGGGACGTTGTTTTTTACACGAACGAAGAAAAATTCCTGCGGCAAATCACCGACGCCGACCAGCAACTGACGGGGCTGGCAACTCGTCAGCAAACGCTGGAAGCAAAGCGACGGACGTTTGTGCCGGATGCCGAACGCTTGCAGCGGCACGAACAGGTGGCCGATTTAGCGGCTCAGTTTGCCGACATTGCCAACGCCGAACGAAACCGGAAAACCGCTGAACAGGATCAGCAGAGATCTAACGACAATCTAGCCTATTTAACTGAACAGCAGGCGGTTTTGATCGAAAAAGCTCAAACGCTCACACATAAAACTGGTCTGACCGGGCAGACGTTCGAGAAAGACCTGCGTGATTTTCAGGAAACCGTGCTGGAGCTGACGCATCGCTACCAGACGGAGCGCGATAAGGCAAAACCGGCTTTCAGCGCCATTAAAAGGGAACTGGAAAGTACGAAACTCGACTGGTTCAAAATGTTGGATGTGCGGGATGTCGACGGCATGACGGAGCGCGTGAACGGGCGGCTGCACGAGTTGAACCGGCAACTGGTGCAGATAGAACAAGAGTACCCGTCGCTGACCCCGGCGTCCATTCAAAGTGACCTAAACCGGCTACTGGAGCAAGATAGTAATCTGGCCGAGTTGCGCACGCTGCTCGTTCAACAGCAGGAACGGCTGCTCGACGGAACGACCCTGAACGGCAAAATCAACGACCATACGACTTTTCTGACGGAACACCAAAAGCCGTTGGGCGAACTGGCCGACGAGGTGGGCGAGTTGCAGCAAAAACTGGATCAGTTGCAGGCCAAAAAACGGCGGCTGACCGAAGAAGCCGATCTGGACGAACTCCGGAAGGCGCTCATAGACGGTGAGCCCTGCCCGTTGTGCGGTTCAACCGACCATCCGTACGCCCAGCATTACATCAACCAGGTCGGGACGCTCGAAGTGGAATTGCGGCTGGCGACGGCCGATTGGGAGAAGAAAAAGAAAGAATACGAAGCGCTGCAAAACCGGCTGCTGAGAATCCAGTCGGAACTGGACGCGTATTCAGATCAGCGGAATCAGCTTCGGAGGGCTTATTCCGAAAAGAAAAGCCTGATCTCGAACCGGCTCTCGACGCTCGCGCTGGACCCCGAACTGTCGCCGGAGGAGATCACGGATACGCAGCAACTGATTCAGAAGCAGCGGGAGGAACTGAACGAAATTCGGATGCTTTGGGAGCACGAGACGGTTTTGCGTCGGCTCTCGGACGACTTGAAAACCGTGCAGGAAAGCAAGGTGCAGGCCGAAGCCTTGAAGGCGCAACGGGAGCAGTTGTTCGCGGGCGACGATGTGCGGGCGGTTTGCGAAGGGCTTGCCAGTCAGTTTACGGCCATTCAGGCCCAAACCGGCACCCAGCAAAGTCTGCTGGCAAAGGCGGTTTTGGAATACGCGGAAGCCGACCAAACGTATCAAAATCTGCTCAAGGCGGTACAGCCGGTTTTGCAGGAACGCGGTTTTGACAACTTGGCCGACGCCCGGGCCGGTCTACTCGAAACAGCGGAAGTCCGGCGGTTGCAGGAGTTAAAAACCGCACTGGATAAGGAGTCGGAGGAGATTAGCCGGAAACAAACCGAAGAAACGACCAGGCGCCAGCAAGCCGCCGATGCCTGCCAGACCGCCCTGTCGCTGGACGAGGTGACAGCCAAATTGCAGGAAACAAAGAAAGAGGAAACCCGCGAACGCGAAAGCATCGGTTACTACAAACGGCAACTGGAGGAAGACAAGGAAAAACGCCGAAATCACAAAAAACTGCTCAAAGACCTCGACAAGCTCGAAGCCGACGCCCGGCCCTGGCACGAACTCGACCGGCTGATCGGCAGCGCCAAAGGCGACGATTACAGCAAATTTGCGCAGGGTCTGACACTGGCGCAGCTCATCGGCTTAGCCAACCGCCGGTTGAAAGAACTGTCGGACCGGTATCTATTGCTAAAACCGCGCGACGGTCAGGACGAGTTGTACGTGGTGGATTTGTACCAGGGCAGCACCGAACGCACGGTTTCGAGTTTGTCGGGAGGCGAAACGTTCACGTTGAGTCTGGCGCTGGCGCTCGGCCTGTCGGACCTGGCTTCCCAGAACGTGCAGATCGACAGCCTGTTCATCGACGAAGGCTTCGGCACCCTCGACCCCGACACGCTCGATACGGCCATTGCCATGCTTGAAAAATTGCAGCACGACAGCAAAAAGACGATTGGTATTATTTCCCACCGGCACGAAATCAAGGAGCGTATCAGCGTCCAGATTCAGGTGGAAAAAGGCATGGAGGGGAAGAGTACGGTGAAGGTGTTGGAATTGTAACCCTAAACCGGCTTACAACTCCCCAATATCTTCGTTCCAGACCTCCGGTTTTTGCGCAATGAACTGGTTCATCATCTCGACGCATTCGGGCAAATCGAGGTCGATGACCTCCACGCCGTGTTCTTCCATGAACGCCCGCGCACCGGCAAAGGTCCGTGACTCGCCGACGATCACTTTCGGAATTTTGAACTGCACGATGGTTCCGGCGCACATGTAGCACGGCATGAGCGTCGAGTAAATGACGGTGTTGCGGAACGAGCCGACGCGCCCGGCGTTGTTGAGACAGTCCATCTCACCATGCAGAATCGGATTGTCTTCCTGCACCCGCTTGTTGTGGCCCGATGCCACCAGCTTTCCGTCTTTCACCAGCGCCGAGCCGATGGGAATTCCGCCTTCCGACAAACTTTTCCGGGCCTGCCGAATGGCCTCCTGCATGAATTCGTCGTTCATGGTTAAAACCGGTTTAGTGAAAAGCCCACGATCGAAACCGTGGGCCAGGATGATTATCGCCGTTTTTTCGTTTTTGGTTCTTTAACGGTTTTCCCCCGTTTGCCAGCGGATGAGCCGCCCGACCGCCGGGCCGACCGGTTTTCCCCATCGGGACTACTCCGGCGGGTCAGGCGGTTTTTGAGCGCCAGTTTGACCGGGCCTTTGTCATCGACCAGCCACAAATCCAGACTCCGGCGGGCCAGATTAGCCTCTTTGACGCGAACCGTCACGGCATCGCCGAACGCGAAAATGCGCTTGTTCCGCTTGCCGATCAGCCGGTAGTTGTCTTTGTCGAATTCGTAGAAATCGTCTTCCAGGTCGGTCATCCGGACGAGTCCTTCAGCGCTGGTTTCGGTAATTTCCACAAACATTCCAAAATCCGTCACACCCGTGATGATCCCCGCAAACTCCTGGTCGCGGTCCATGCGGTTCATGAATTCGACCTGCTTGTACTTGATCGACGCCCGTTCGGCCTCCACGGCCACGCGCTCGCGGTCGGACGCCTGTTTGCAGCGGGCTTCGTACTCCTCTTTATCGACCGATTTGCCGCCGTCCAGGTAATGCTGCAACAGCCGGTGCGCCATCATGTCGGGGTAGCGTCGGATCGGCGACGTAAAGTGCGAATACCGCCGGAACGCCAGCCCGAAGTGCCCGATGTCCTCGGTGCTGTAGCGGGCTTTGGCCATCGTCCGAATGGCGAGTTGCTGCAAAGCGTTCTGCTCCGGCTGCCCTTCCAGGCTATCCATCATCGTATTGAACGACTTCGACAGCTCTTTCTCGCTATCGACCTTAAGTTTGTACCCAAACTTCCCGGCGAACGTGGCAAACGTCCGGAGCTTCTCGAAATCCGGCGAATCGTGAACGCGGTACACCATCACGTTCGGGTGATCCCCGCGCGACAACCCGTGTACAAATTCGGCTACCCGCTTGTTAGCCAGCAACATAAACTCCTCGATCAGCTTGTGAGCGTCTTTCCGAACTTTGGGGTATACCGACAACGGAACACCGTTTTCGTCCAGTTTGAACTTCACTTCGACGGTTTCAAAATTGATCGCCCCGTGCCGAAACCGCTCGTCGCGCAGCTTAAACGCCAGTTCGTTCAGCAGCCGCAGTTCTTCCAGGTAATCGCCCTGCCCACTATCGACCACGTCCTGCGCTTCTTCGTACGCAAACCGGCGGTCGGAGTGAATCACCGTCCGGCCGAACCATTCTTTCTTGACCTTGGCATCAGGCGTCATTTCAAAAACCGCCGAAAACGTCAGCTTGTCCTCATTCGGTCGCAGCGAACAGAGGTTGTTCGACAGTTTTTCGGGCAGCATCGGCACCACGCGGTCTACGAGGTAAACCGAGGTGCCGCGTTTAAACGCTTCGTCTTCCAGCGCCGTACCGAGCCGGATGTAATGCGTCACGTCCGCAATGTGGACGCCAATTTCGTAGTTGCCGTTGTCGAGGATCTGAACCGACAGCGCATCGTCAAAATCCTTGGCGTCTTCGGGGTCGATCGTAAATGTCGTTACCCCGCGCATGTCGCGCCGTTTCTGAATTTCTTCGTCCGGAATTTGCTCTGAAATCCGCTCCGATTCCTGCTCGACGGCCTCCGGGAAGTAAATCGGCAAGCCGAATTCGGCCAGAATGGCGTGCATTTCGGTGTTGTTCTCCCCGGCTTTTCCCAAAACGGAAATCACCTCGCCTTCGGGCCGGTGCCGACCGTCGGGAAACCGGGTCATCCGAACGATAACTTTATCGCCGTCTTTGGCCTCGCCCAGTTTATCCTTCGGCACATAAATTTCCTCGTAAAGCTTCTTGCTATCGGGAATCACCTGCCCATAATTCGGCCAGGTCGCAATCCGGCCAACCAGCTCCGACCGGCCCCGTTCGACAATCTCGGTGACCCGGCCTTCCACCCGGCGGCTACGGCCCTGCGAACCGCGCGAACCGCTCAGCCGAACCACTTTTACCTTATCCCCGTCGACGGCTCCGTTGAGGTCGTCGGTGCTGACGTACACATCGTCGTCGCGGTCGCCCGAACCGGTACTGACGAACGCAAACCGGGGATTTACGTGATCGACGGTTCCTTCAACAGTCCGGTCGTCTTCGTTAAACTGGTAGGTGCCGTCCGTATGGCGGGTCAGGACGCCTTCGTCGGTCAATTCGCCAATCAGACCGTGGGTAATCAGTTTCATTTTCCGGTCCTGAACGTCGAAGTTATCGAGCACAGCGGCCTGGGAAAACGATTCTTTGCTATTGATTTCGAAGAAAGCCGCAATGTCGTTCTTCATTTCGTCGAGAAACGAATGCGCCGACTGCACCGGGCTGCGCCGGCTGTGGTTTTCTCGTGGTTTATTTCGGTTATTTCTCATGTGTTTTTCTTGGGTGAAGGGTTGTTACACAGGGTTGATCAGGGAGTATCAGAGTTAATCGGAGAAATACTTTGATGAACCCTGATTTTCTCTGATTAACCCTGTGTAACAACCCCTAAAAATTATTCCAGTCGCGTGATGCGTTGGTCCTCTACCAGCGGGGCGCCCAGCAGCCGGAGGTAAACCTGCACGAGCGTCACGATGGACGAGCGGGCGTATTCGCGCACCTTTGCCATGCCCTGCTTCTGGTAATACACTAAACTGGTTTGGTCGCCGGTCAGTTCGAGCGGCTGGGTAGGCAGGTTCAGCACGGCCGCCAGCAAATCCAGCGGTACGAAATGGCGGCTGTCGCCAAACCGCCACATTTCGAGCACGTCCTGGTGCGGGATGTCCCAGGGTTTGCGCCCCGACAGCCGCAGCGTAGCCGGGAGTTGGTGGCCATGCACCAGCATCCGGCGGCACAGATACGGATAGTCGAACTCCTTGCCGTTGTGAGCGCAAAGGATCAGCTCGTTAGTCGGGTATTTCTCAATAATGTTGATGAATTCGCCCAACAGCGCTTCCTCGTCGTCGTTCGCCAGCGTTTTGACTTTCAGGAAGATATTGTCGTCATCGTCCCAATACAAGCCGCCGATGCCGATGCAGACAATCCGGCCGTATTCGGCGTAGTAGGAGGCCCGGTTATCGTACCATTTGGCGACCGACCAGTTTTCTTCATTCTGGAAATAGGACACTTTCTGTCCCCATTGTTGCCGGATTCGTTCGTCCAGGTCGTTATAGGAAGGAGCGCCGGCAACGGTTTTTATATCAATAAAAAGCAGGTTTTTGAGTCGTTTTTTCCAGGATGCGGCCATAAATGAATGATGACAAAAGAATCAGGCGTGTAAGATCCCTTCCAGCCCCAATTCGTGGATTTGAATCAGGTTCTGTTCGGTGATGCTGTCAGGCACGAAGATAAACTTTTTGTCAAAAATCTGGTCGCCAATGTAGTAACTGACCCAATATTGGTTATTTAAATGAAACACATCCGGCATGATGGTTTCAACCACCACGTGCTCACCGGGTTGTAGTTCCGCAAAAAAGTGCCGCAGCGTCGAGGTCGTCTGCGACTGCTGTTGGCTCTGATCCAGAAAACCGTAGCCTTTTGAGGTCACGAAGACGTTCCGGATGCTGACTTCGTTCTGATTGATCAGGTACACCTGCCAATCGTACTGATTCAACTCGGTCAGTTTCCGTGCCACCACCACCTGAACGCCTTCTACGGGCAAAAACGAAATATCTCTCTTCATTCTCTAACGTACCCACGGACTTTAGTCCGTGTTTTTTGAGTTAACCCTATCTATCTGGTGAAAGCAGCTCACACGGACTAAAGTCCGTGGGTACTTTTGGTTAACTCCATGTCAAATAAATCAGCCAAGTGGTAACTGACACGCTCGGTCACGTCCGAAAGCGGCACCGCCCGGCCCAGTTCGGCCTGCATCGACGTGACGGCTTTGTCGTCAATCCCGCAGGGCACAATGTAATTAAAGTAACTCAAATCCGTGTTCACGTTCAAGGCAAAACCGTGCATGGTTACCCAACGGCTCGCTTTAACGCCCATCGCACAAATTTTTCGGGGGCCGTTGGATTGTTTTTTTTCCAGATCATAGCCCAGCCACACGCCCGTCAACCCGTCGATCCGGCCCGCATCGAGTCCGTACTCGGCCAGCGTTCGGATGATGGCTTCTTCCAGCAGGCGCATGTACCGGTGAATGTCCGTAAAAAAATTATCAAGGTCCAGAATCGGATAGCCCACCAACTGCCCCGGGCCGTGGTAGGTGATATCGCCCCCCCGGTTGATCTTGTAATACGTTGCACCAAGGGTCCGCAAACCGGCTTCATCCACCAGCAAATTGCCTTCCTTGCCACTTTTCCCGAGTGTATATACGTGCGGGTGTTCGCAAAATAACAGGTGATTGGACGTCAGGACCTGCTGGTTAGAGGGCTGGTTCCGGTTCGCTATTTTGGTGGCAACAATATCGGCCAACAATTGCTCCTGATGGTCCCAGGCAGTCTGATAATCAATAATTCCCAGGTGCTGCACCTGTACCTGTTTATTGCAATGATGATTCATTTTGGCTAATCCTTAGGGAAAAAACACCAAAACCGGGTGTTTTCGTTCGTATCCATTTCAACGGTTTTGCGTCTAAGGAGAAAAACCGTTTATGGCACAGCACAACGATACCGGCAAGCAGGGCGAAGACGAGGCCGTCCGCTACCTGCAAGAGAAAGGCTACCAGGTTTTAGAACGAAATTACCGGTACCAACACGCGGAAATTGACCTGATCGCGCAAAAAGGTAAACTATTGGTTTTCGTCGAAGTCAAGACGCGCAGCAGTACCCGGTTTGGCAATCCCGAGGAATTTGTCACGTATACCAAGGCCCGGCTGATCATGAAAGCCGCCGAACACTATATTTTTAGCAAAGACTGGCCCTACGACGTACGATTTGATATTGTCGCCGTGACGGTATTACCCGACGAAGTGGTTGTCAGGCACCTGGAAGACGCTTTCTACTAATTTTGTTTCCCATAAAAAAAAAGTTAGTTTCGGGAATAGAATGATTGGTTTCATTTTGCAAAACAGTATGCGTTTCCTCGTGCTGCTGATGGCGTTGACCGTCAGCACGGCTTATTGTTTTCCGACCCATCCGAAAAAAGCGACTTACCGCCCCCGGGTGTATACGGTCGAGCAGTTGCGGAGCGACTTTGCGGTGCTTCGGAAGACGCTGGAAGAGCGCCATCCGAGCCTGTATCGGTACGCAACGCGCGAGGAGATGGACCGGAATTTCGACGAAGTAGCCCGTCAGCTCTACCGCCCCATGACTGAGGTGGAGTTTCGCGAATTGCTCCGGCCGCTGATCGTCCGGATTCGCTGCGGGCATACCGACGTGCAGGAATCGCTTTATGCAAGCCGTTCGGGCCGAAAACCGCAACCGGAGTGGCTACCGTTCGATATTATTTTGCAAAACGACCGGCTCTTTATCGGACGCAACCGTAGCACCGACTCTTCGCTGGTTTGCGGTACGGAAGTGTTGAAGCTGGGCAATCATTCCGTTAAAGACATCATCCAGGCCGCCCGCGACCGCTGGCCTTCCGACGGTTATAACCAGACGTTCAAGAATTATTTCCTGGAACTCTATCACCTCGAAGAAACCTACTGGCGTCATTTTGGTGGTCGTTCCCCCTGGACCCTGACGGTTCGCGACACCACCAGTGCCGAGCGGGTTACCACCGTGCGCCGACGGCCGGTGAACGCCCGCGACATTCCGACGGCACCCGCTCCGGCCACCGTCAAACGGAGTAAAAAAAGCCGTCATAAAACCGAAACCTCTTTCGATGACGATGCGAAACTGCAACTCATCCGGTCGCTGCACTTTCTGAACAGCGATTCGACCGCGGCTGCGCTAATCATCAACAGTTTTGGGTATGACCGGTATCAATCGTATCACCGGGAGGTTTTTGAAACCCTGGAGAAGCTGAAAGTACAGGATTTGGTCATTGACCTGCGGCAAAATACCGGTGGCAACGCCGAAATCGGCTCGGATTTGATGTCTTACCTGATGAAATCCGATTTCCGGCAAGTTGACCGGGCCGAATGCCGCGTCCGCCGACCGAATGCCTGTTCGTATTTCGACCGGAAAGAAAAACGGGTATTGCGGCAGAATTTCCGGTTTATGAAAATCGAAGGGGGACGGTATCAGTTTGGCAAATCCAACGTCGGCTGGAACAAACCGGCTTCCGAACACCGCTACAGCGGGAAAGTATACGTCCTGACCAGTGGCCGGACTTTCTCGGCGGCTTCCATTTTTACGGCCAGCCTGAAGGCGCAACGACCCGTCACGATCATCGGTCAGGAAACCGGCGGGGGCGAAGCGGGTTGCAACGGCGGCATTATTCAGACTTTGACCCTGCCCGAAACGAGGCTGCGCGTCCGGTTCCCGGTTTTCTGGATTGCCACGGCCAGCCGCAACCCCGACCAGGGCCGGGGCGTTATGCCCGACTATCCGGTTGACTACACCGTTCAGGACCGCATCAAGCAGCGCGATCTGGACATGGAAAAAGCCCTGGAACTCATCCAGGAAGGCAAGCGGAAAATGACAGCGCGGTGACGAAATTGACCAGCAGGAAACGTCCGGCCAGTGCGCTTGGATAATTCTGCATTTGAAAGTAGACACTATTGGTGAACGTCACTGACCAACGGACCTGCCGTCATGATCTTCAGCTTTTCCGCGACCCCCGATTTTGACTTTATCACGTACTTTGCCCGTCACATCCAGGCAACGGTCCAGAATGGCCTGCTGGTGATACCGGAGCATCTGGGACAGGGCTACATTCGCAAGGTAGGATTCGGACCGGACTTCAAGATCACGATCCACCGGTATTTGCTCAAGGAAGATTTGATCGTTAAACGCAATACCTCCGGCCAGGGAAATGACCTGATCACCGTCTTTTTTTATAATAACGAGCAGGCGCTTGAGATTGCTTACAATAACAATACCCAGGTCCTGTTTTCGCAGCGTGATGAGTCGGCCATCCAGGTTACGTCCAACGACCTCAGCTCTACCTTACGTTTCCCCGCCCATCAACAGATTCAGTATGTGGTTGTCGCTATAAAACCGCCCCGCTTGAAGGAATTATTATCCGCCAGCGAGCCCAATTCGGTGCTTCAAACCATTACCGGCAGCGGAAATTCCTTTCTTTTCTTCGAACGCATGGAAGCCGAGACCAAGCTCTTGCTTAAAAACATGGCCGCCGTAGACATGAATGATCGCCTGAGCCACTTCTACATGCAGATCAAGGTGCAGGAACTGCTCTACCTGGTTTTTCATAAACTGTCTTTACGGGAGAGCGCCGTTCACCAAACCATCAACAGCGCCGACGCTGAACGACTTTTATCGATACGCAACGCGATCATTCGCGACCTGAGCGTGCCGCCGGTCATCCGCGAACTGGCCCAATTGGCCGCCATGAGCGAGACAAAATTAAAATACCTTTTCAAGCAAACGTTTGGCGCCACCATCTACAATTACTATCAGCAAGCCCGCATGGAAGAAGCCGCCTTCCTGCTGAAACAGGGCAAACATTCCGTCGGCGAGGTGGGCTATGAGCTGGGGTTTTCCAACCTGAGCCACTTCAGCCGGTTGTTTGAAAAGCATTACGGACTCAATCCGAAGCGTTATTCGTATACGTAACTCCGGTTTAGCCCAGATAATCGGGCGGAAAAACCTGCTGACCGTACGTTTCGGCGATGGCTTGTAGCTTTTTGATCGTGGCCGCGTCCAACTGGGGCGGAGGCAGGAACTGACCGGCGGCAACGGGTTGACCAATCTCCTCAAAGAACGATTCCAGACCAGCCGGGACCACGGTGCAAAGCAGATGGGCTGTTTGCTGCGTCTTATTCTTGAAACCGTGTACCACTCCGCCTTTCGGAATGTTGATGAACGTTCCTTTGGTCGCCACATACGTACCAAATTCGGATTTCACCTCGATTTCACCGTCGATCACGTAAAAAGATTCTTCAAAATCCGCGTGCGCATGTGGTCCGGGTCCACCGCCGGGCGGAACAAGCATGTCAATCGTAGCGAACGCATTTCCCGTGTCTTTTCCGCGAACCAGAATCCGGTAGGTGCTCCCAGCCACCGAAACACTATTTCCCTCCTCAGGGCTTACCGTGAGCGGTTTTTTATGATTTTCCATTGGGGTTGATTTAAAGTACACCACAAAACTAGAACGACGCCTGGCTGAAAACTATTCAAATGAGACAACAAATCAGTCCGATCGGACAAACCGGCATGATCTTTCCACCCCAACCGCCTTGCCCGCTAGTTCGGGAAGCCCGCCTTGTCGGATTCGACTGTTTTTCCGGCTTTTTGCGCTATTTACCGTTCGTTAGAAGGGCCACCTTTGCCGTGTAATCCTTCAAACACACGGCTTAACAGCGAAATCAACATGAAAAAAGTAATTTATAGCCAGTTCGGCGACGAAAGCGTACTGGAACTAAGCGAGCAGGCGGTGCCTACGATTGAAAAGGATCAACTGCTGATCCGCGTCAAAGCGGTTTCGATCAATCCCCTGGATTGGAAGATATACGGTGGCGAAATGAAATTGATGTCGGGTTCTAAATTTCCGAAATCGGTGGGCATCGATTTTTCGGGTATTGTTGAACAAACCGGCCTCGCCGTTACCCGTTTCAAGGCGGGGGATGCGGTCATGGGCTTACTAGACGCATTCAAAGGCGGAGCTTTGGCTGACTACATTGCCGTTAAAGAGACCGATCTTGTCCTAAAACCGGCCAATGTCTCGTTTGAGCAGGCAGCCGCCCTGCCCGTAACCGGCCTGTCCGCCCTCCAGATCATGGATCAACTGGCCGCTGTGGGGCCGAACCAGGACGTATTGATCAACGGCGCTACCGGTGGCATTGGCGTAATTGCCGTGCAGATGGCTAAAAAACGCGGTGCCCGGGTAACGGCGGTTGTCAGCACGAAAGGTGTTGTTGAAGCCCGGCAATGGGGCGCGGACACCGTCGTTGATTACACGAAGCAACCGATCAAGCTGCTCAACCAACGCTTCGACGCCGTGATTGACCTATCCACCAAGCTTTCCTTTACGGAGGCCAAGCGCCTGATGAAACCCAAAGCCGTCTTTGTCAGTACGTTGCCTTCCCCGCTGACGCTCCTTTCTGCGTTCATCAACAATTTCTTTTCCGGGCAAAAACGGAGGGTTTTGATTCTGAAACCGACCGTTGACGGGTTCACGACTTTAGCGAAGCTGACTGAAGAGGGCCTGCAAATCGTGCTGGATAAGATCTATTCCCTCACCAACGTCCGGGACGCCTATCGCGAAGTGCGCCGGGGGAAAGGGATTGGGAAATCGGTGATTGTGCTTGATTGAGGGTAAACGTAGCAGCTGAAAACAAACAAAAAAGGCAAGTCTTTGCAGACCTGCCCTTCCAGTTCTTCAGGCGAATCGGTGGTTAAGCGGCAATAACCGCTTCGGCCAGCACCAGCACCTTGTTATTCAGGACTTCCACCACACCGCCGTCGACGGTAAACGTCTGCGTTCCGGCACCGGTGGCAATCGTAACCGGCCCCCGCGCCAGGGTGCTGACGATGGGTGCGTGGTCGTTCAGAACTTGAAACTGCCCTTCCGTGCCCGGAAACGTCACCGCCGTGGCTTCGCCGGTGAACACCTTCCGATCCGGTGTAATGATCTCCAAATGCATTTTTTTATCGTTTAAAGTTTAAGGTTTGAGGTTTAACGTCTCAGCGCCAGCGCCTTAAATGTTAAATCTCAAGCCTTAAACGATCAATATCTATTTATTTGCGGCTTCACGCATTAGACGCTCACCTTTGGCGGCTGCGTCGTCGATTGTTCCGACCAGGTTGAAAGCCGCTTCGGGCAGGTGATCCCATTTCCCGTCGATGATTTCGTTGAAGCCCCGGATGGTTTCTTCAATCGGAACCAGTACGCCTTTCAAACCGGTAAACTGCTCGGCCACGTGGAACGGCTGCGACAGGAAGCGTTGCACCCGGCGGGCCCGGCTTACGGTCAGCTTATCTTCTTCCGAAAGTTCTTCCATCCCGAGGATGGCGATGATGTCCTGCAATTCTTTGTAGCGTTGCAGAATCTCTTTCACGCGCTGGGCGGTGTTGTAGTGCTCATCCCCCACGACCTCGGCGGTCAGAATCCGGGAGGTTGAATCCAGCGGGTCCACGGCCGGGTAGATACCCAGCTCGGCAATTTTCCGGCTCAATACCGTCGTGGCATCCAAGTGGGCAAAGGTCGTGGCCGGGGCCGGGTCAGTCAAGTCATCGGCCGGTACGTAAACCGCCTGAACCGACGTAATCGAACCGCGTTTGGTTGACGTAATCCGCTCCTGCATGGAACCCATCTCGGTGGCCAGCGTGGGCTGGTACCCTACGGCCGACGGCATCCGGCCCAAGAGCGCCGATACTTCCGAACCGGCCTGCGTAAACCGGAAAATATTATCGATAAAGAACAGAATATCACGGCCTTGTCCCGTTCCGTCACCGTCGCGGAAGTGCTCGGCAATCGTCAGACCCGACAGGGCAACGCGGGCACGGGCTCCGGGAGGTTCGTTCATCTGACCGAAGATAAAGGTAGCCTGGCTCTCTTTCAGCTCGTCCGGATCGACTTTCGACAAATCCCAGCCGCCTTCTTCCATCGAGTGTTTGAAGTTCTCGCCGTATTTAATAATCCCGGCTTCGATCATTTCGCGCAGCAGGTCGTTCCCTTCGCGGGTCCGCTCCCCTACACCGGCAAATACCGAAAGACCGGAATACGCCTTGGCAATGTTGTTGATCAATTCCTGGATCAATACGGTTTTTCCTACACCGGCACCCCCGAACAGACCGATCTTACCCCCTTTGGCATACGGTTCGAGCAGGTCGATAACCTTAATCCCGGTGAAAAGAACTTCGGTCGAGGTAGCGAGGTCTTCGAACTTCGGAGCGGCCCGGTGAATGGGCAAACCGCCGGTGCTTTGAGGTTGGGGAATCCCGTCGATGGCCGTTCCCACGACGTTGAACAACCGTCCGCGAATTCCGTCGCCCGTCGGCATCGTGATCTGGTTGCCCAGGTGAACGACGGTCATCCCGCGCTCGAGTCCTTCGGTGGCATCCATCGAGATGGTACGAACCCGGTCTTCGCCGAGGTGCTGCTGGCACTCCAGGATCACTTTTTGGCCATTGGCTTTCGTGACTTCCAGAGCGTCCAGAATCGCCGGTAGGCGCGACCCTTCGCCCTCAAAACTCACGTCAACAACCGGGCCAATTACTTGCGTAACTTTGCCCGTATTCGTTGCTGTTGCAGTTGTCATGCTATGAAGTTGAGAAATTTTAGTAGGCGTATTAAATGCGACCGCAAAATTAGGGGATAATTTGCTTAAACCCAAGTTGCCTTTTCATCTATTTTTAAGATTTCAGGACCGAAATGGTTTTTGTTCCAAGTAGTTCGCGAATTTGACGCACTTCCCGGACGTTTGTACAAAACAAAGATTTTCAGCCTGAACGGGCCTGATTTGTAGATCAAAGAGACGCGGGTCTGTGCTTCTGCCAAACATTCCGATTGTTTTTCGGAATTTAGCGGGCTACTAATCATCTGGACGGTTTTGCCGGATTGGCCCGTCATCAAACACTAACTGACCGTCGGCAACGTTGCTAGTAGTAACCCAATCGGCCGGTTGAAACCAATAGGGCCGGTTTGTCATTGATCTATGCTTTTTTTCTGGAAACATTGGAATACGGGCCACCAAACGGCCTACTGGACGGGCCTGGTGTTGTTCGTGGCAGCGATGGTGGGCATGGTCTGGGCCTGGATGCTCGGCCTGCAAAATGTGGTACGCTGGGATGTGCTGAGTGAACTCACCGAACTTCCGGCTTCGATCGGCACCTTTACCGATGGTTTGTTTGATTATTCGATACCGGGCAAATCCTACATCGTCACGGAACAGTTTGTGGCCTCCGTGATGCAGATTAATGGGCTGGCTGCCCGGCTGGTGACGCTCGGTGTTTGCGCCGGTTTTGCCTTTGTGCTGGCGTCGGTTTCCCGGCTTCCGCGCTGGTGTTACCTGATTGCGATGGGCGTGCTGATTGTGCTGATTGCCACGTTTCGGCTCGAAGTGTTACAACTACCTGGTTTTTTAGGCACATCCCTGGACGGACGACTGCCGTTTCTGGTGGTCGTGCTGGTGCTGGGCCTGGTGAGCTATTATTTTCACGCATTCCGAATCGATATCTCGCTGCCTATGCGGCTCCTGGTTTTTGCCGGACTGATGCTGCCGGGCTGGCTGGTCGTCGATCGACTGGCCGAACAACCCGAACCGGCGCTGGCGTTCATTGCCTACGCACTTCCGGGCTTGCTGGTGCTGTCGCTGGGCTTTATTTTCTGGATTTCGGCCGAAATCATTGCGGCCCTGGTCTACGTCACGTCTGTAGCTCGCAACAACCGCAGCGACGGTTCCGGGCGTCCGTTGGGCTTAGGCAACTTTTTGATCATCAGCGTGCTGTACCTGGCAAATCTGCTGTTAATCTGGCTCAGTAACACCAAAACCATTAGCTGGAATCCGGTCGTCATCAGCCCGTTTATCCTCTTTCTGATTTCACTAATCCTGGGGCTTTGGGGCTTCCGGCAGCAAATCCGGCAGAGTGACAACTTCCTGTCTTTTCACGATGCCGGGGCGTTTCTGTACCTGGGTCTGGGTCTGATCACAACGCTGACGATTGCCTTCGCCTTTGCCTCGGCCAATGATCCGCTGGTCGAAGCGCTGGAAGACATCATTGTGTATACCCATTTGGCCGTAGGGATAGTCTTTGTGCTGTACACGGTTTATAACTTTCTGCCGCTCTACCGCCAGGCGTTGCCGGTTTATAAGGTGCTCTACAAACCGACCCGGTTCTCGCTCCTGCAAACCCGCCTGGTGGCCGCCGTGCTGACGGCCGTGATTTTTGGTCTGGAGAATTTCTTTCCACTCAATCAGGCTACCGCCGGGTATTTCAACACCGTCGGCGATTTTCACGCGGCTGCGGGTGAGGTGCGGGTCGCCGAGCAATACTACGGGCTGGCGCTGCAAAGCGAGTTTCAGAACCACAAATCGAATTATGCCATGGCTTCGCTGGCGCTCACGCAGGGCGATAAGGTCACGGCGGCTTTTTACTTTCAGCAGGCGTTGCTGAAACAGCCCTCTCCGCAGGCGTATGCCGGACTGACGTCGGTGCTGTTGCAGGACAATCTGTTTTTCGAAGCCGTCAAAATGCTGCAACGCGGGATTCGGGCATTCCCGAAAAACGGCGAGTTGCAGAACAACCTGGGCTATCTGTACGCCAAAACCAGCGTGGCCGATTCGGCCTACTATTACCTGGCAGCCGCCACCGGCAATACCGCCCGCGATGAGGTGCCACAAACGAACCTGCTGGCCTTCTGGGCGCGTAACCCCCGGCTGGTTTCGCTCGACTCGCTGGCGCAGGCTTCCGAAGCCAGCTCCTACGAATCCTACGAAGCCAACCGGGCGGCTTTAGCCTTTTTCCGAACAAACGCCGACAGTGTAGCCATCCGGCAACCCGACTGGCTCGGGGGTCCGCTGGCCGACGAAGGGCTGAGCGTGGGCCGGTTTGCCCGTTTGTATAATTACGCCATCCGCAATCGAAAACCCGATACAACCTTGCTGAATGTGCTCAGCCGCATGGAGCAGAATCCGGCCAACCAGGATTTTACCGACGACCTGCTGTTTATGCGGGCCGTGACGAATTATTATACCGCCAACAAACGCACGGCTTTTGAACTGACCGACCAGCTAGCCACCGACAACCAGCGAACCGGGCCATTCTACAACACCGTCACCGGCCTTTGGATGCTGGAACAGGGCCTCAACCGCAAAGCTGCCGACCTGTTTGCCAAAAATACCGATACGCTTTCGACCTATTACCAGGCCCTGGCCCTGACTAAAGCCGGTGATCCGTTGCTGGCCCGGCCGCTCTGGGAAACCGCCGGGCAAAACGATCCGGGTGTGCAATCGTTGGGCGATGTTTTGTACGGAACGAAACAACCGGCTACGGATCTCGAACGGGCGTTTGCGCTGCTCTATGCTCCAGTATCCGATCAGCCGGGGGCACAACGGGCACTCTATGCCGCCCTGCGGGATGACAACCTCAAGGTGGTGGTGGCCTCGGCGCTGGCCAAACGGTATCTGGCGGTTAATCAACTGGCAATGGCCCAGGGCTGGTACGAACAGATTCCGATGGAAGCCCGGTTAAACACGTATGCCGGATCGGCCATGACGGTCGCGTACCTGCGCCTGCGCAACGCCCAGGGGCAAGCCGACCAGACGCTGGCCGACGCCCGGCAAGCCGTCGTTCCGGCTTTTCAGGCCGAAAAAGACTTTGTGGTGGCGCAGGCGTATCAGGCCAAACGGCAGGTAGCTCAGGCCCGCCGATTTTATGAGGCAGCGCTTCACCGGGCCCCCTTCCATGCGGAGATCGTGTCCGCAACGGCTGCCTTCGAGCGGCAAAACGGCAAAGCGGAAAAAGCCTATAATCAGGTATTGGAAGCCCTCGCGCTCAATGAGCAAAACCCCGGTTTGCTGAAACTGTACACCCTGCTTTGCCTGGATCAGGGACTGACCGACTACGCCGAAGAGAGCCTGGCACGGTTGCGAATTGCCACCTCGCCCGCCGATTATCAGGCATTTCTGGCAAGCTATCAGGCGAAACGTGCGTTGATTGAAAAAGAGCGGGAGGCATTCCAATAATTTAAGTAAGTTTAGGAGCTTATTTTCGGATTTAACCGACTCGTTTATGGAAAAGCAACTGCACTGGGTTCAGGAAGCTTTCAGCCGTCGGGTGGTTATCATGGACGGCGACCGGGTGGTGGGCGGAATGCACCGCGATCTGCTGACCCGGGATGTCGATGCCCACCTGAATGGCGTACACATCTTTTTTGATGTTCGCGGTTTTCTGGTGCATTCGGTCAATATTCACGACAAAAAGGCGGACAATACCATCATCGGCCGGGTTGATTTTGAGGGATTCGGCGGAGCTACGGTTCAGTTGGAAACCGGAGAAAAATACATCTGGCGTCGTGAGAACTTCATGATGCACGAATGGAGTCTGGTTTCGGGGAATTCACCGTCGGATGCGGAGCGGGAAATTGTCCATTATGACCGAACCCGGATGTTTCTGGCCGACGAAGGGACCATTGAACTGGTGACTGAAAGGCCCAATGCCGAGATGCTGATTCTGACCGGTTTGTTTGTCCGAAATTATTTTCTGCGTAGACGAAAAATAGCGGCATCCTAATCCCTGTGTCGTACGGACGCCCCATTCAATATGAGCAAGAACATCATCGAAACCCGCGACATCTCGAAACGATACGTGATGGGTAGTGAAGTCATCGAAGCCCTGAAATCGGTGACCATCACGGTCAAAAAGGGAGAATATGTGGCGTTTATGGGACCGTCGGGCTCGGGTAAATCGACGTTGATGAACATCGTGGGTTGCCTGGATACGCCAACTTCGGGTACGTATATCCTGAACGGACAAGACGTTAGTAACATGAGTGAAAACGCGCTGGCCGAAGTTCGGAACAAGGAGATTGGCTTTGTATTTCAGACGTTTAACCTGCTGCCCCGTCAGACTTCGCTCGAAAACGTGGCCCTGCCGCTGATCTACGCAGGTTACAGCAAAGCCGATCGCACCGAAAAAGCCATGCAGGCTCTAAAAAGTGTAGGCCTGGATCACCGCGCCGGGCACCGCCCGAATGAATTGTCGGGGGGGCAGCGGCAACGCGTGGCCGTCGCGCGCGCGCTCGTCAACGATCCGAGTATTCTGCTGGCCGACGAACCCACCGGAAACCTCGATACCAAGACCTCGTACGAGATCATGGATTTGTTCGATCAGATCCACAGCAAAGGCAATACCGTCATTATGGTGACGCACGAAGAAGACATTGCCGAGTATGCCCACCGCATCGTCCGGCTACGCGACGGACTGGTCGAGGTCGACTATGCCAACGCCAACATCCGCAAAGCCCGCTCCTTTATCCAGACCGCCGACGAGCATTGAGCATCTTTGCTTACGGGTGGTTTTGAACCGGAGCCAGAACCCTAAAAAATGTTAAAATCCGATCCGGCTATCCAAAAAAGGCTTAGCTTGCGTGTAGATCAAGACTATGGCTTCCGGATGGTATGAAAAAGGTTTTCCTCTTCTTGTTGCTTTCGATCCTGACGGTTTTCACCGGATGGGCGCAGGATATCCGGAGTGGCTGGGTTACTGACAAAAGCAACGGCAACCCCATCGTCTCGGCCACGGTCCAAAACACCTCCCTCCGGCGGGCGACCATGAGTACCGAAACCGGGCATTTCCGGATCACCGCTTCCCCGCAGGATACCCTGTTGATCTCCTGCATTGGCTATAAAACCGTTCAATTTGTCGTTCCGGCCGACGAACAGGAGTTGCGCGTGGAACTGGTTCAGGAAGTGAAAATGCTGAACGAAGTTGTCATCAAGGGCTGGACTGAAAGCCGGTTTAAGGAAGAATTTCTGAAGCTGAACATGCCCGAAAAACCGGTCATCGAAATCAAAACCGCCCCGGAACTGGCCGGAACCCCGCTCGGCAACGTGGGACGCATGGGCTACGACTACAAGACCCTGGCTCCGAAAGTAACGTTGAAAGGTCCCATCTCGGCCCTGTACGGTAAGTTCAGCAGGGAGGCCAAAAATGAACGCAAACTCCTGCAAATCAGTCAGGCTGAACAGAATAAAAAACGCTACCAGTCGCGCATGGACCCGGTTTGGATTTCGCGCATCACCGATCTGAAGGAAGAGCGTCTGACGGCGTTTATGAAGTTCTGTAAATTGTCCGAAACGTTTGTGCTGGATGCCACCGAATACGACCTCATCGTGGCCATTCGCGGTTGCCTGAAAGAGTTTCTGGCCCAAGAAAAAGGGTAACGTACCCACGGACTTTAGTCCGTGTGAGCTGCTATGATCTAGTAGTTAATATCAGCTCAGAGGTTACAGGGGCTCACACGGACTAAAGTCCGTGGGTACGGAGGGGCAACAAATCCCCGGATTTTGGGTTGTTAGATTGTCAGGCAATGGTTTAATCCCAACGCTATGAAGAAGGCAACCCTAACCATCGAAGTAAACCGCCAGCGGCACACCGTCGAGGTCGATCCGGCCACTCCCCTGCTGTATGTTTTGCGGAATAACCTCCGGCTAAACGGCCCCAAATACGGCTGCGGGCTGGAGCAGTGCGGAGCCTGCATGGTGCTGCTGAACGGAAAAGCCATGCCGAGTTGTCTGGTTCCGGTGGAAACCGTTCGGGACAAATCCATCGTAACGCTGGAAGGGCTGACCCGGCCCGATGGCAAACTGAGTCCGGTTCAGCGGGCTTTTGTGGAGCAACAAGCAGCCCAATGTGGCTACTGCCTGAACGGCATGGTCATTTCGGCCACGGCCCTGCTGGCCGAAAACAAGCAGCCCGACGAAACCGCCATCCGCCAGGGCATGCAACGGGTGTTGTGCCGTTGCGGCACCCAATCGCGGGTGCTGCGGGCCATTCGCCAGGCCGCTAATGAGTCGAATCCGTAATCGTTTGCTCTCCTGCTATGACCAACGCCCTTTCCCGCCGAAACTTTCTGAAAACCGCCGGGTGCTTGTCCATCGGTTTTTCGTTTGGATGCCAGCCCTTGTCGGCCGCGCCAAACCCGCCGTTGCAGGACGCCTTGCCGGGGCCTTTGCGACAGCAACCCCGGATTGACGCCTGGCTGGAAGTTCTGGAAGACGGGCGGGTTCGGGTGCTGATCGGCAAACTGGAATTGGGACAAGGCATCCGAACCGCCATCGCGCAGGTTGCGGCTGAGGAACTGGATCTGGAACCGGGCCGGATCGAAGTGCATCTGGCCGAAACCGGCCGGACACCCCACGAAGGCTACACCGCCGGAAGTGGCTCCATCGAAAACAGTGCCATGTCCGTGCGGTACGCAGCCGCAGCCGCCCGGCAGAAGCTACTGGAAATGGCGTCGAAACGCTGGACCAAACCGGTCGATCAGCTTACGCTGGCCGACGGATACGTTCGATTGAAAACCGGGGAAAACCAGCTCTCATTCGCCCAACTGCTCGACGGCAAGCAATTAACCGATGAAGTCCGGCTACCGGTGGCACTGAAACCCAAAACGGACTACCGCTGGGTGGGCAAACCCATTCCACGAACCGATATTGAACGGATGGCGCGGGCCGAGCCGGTGTACGTGCAGGATTTGCGGTTTCCGGGCATGGTGCATGCTCGGGTGGTGCGACCGCTGGCTTACGGGGCTAAACTTCGTTCGTTCAACGAAGCGACCTTGAAAAAAACCGTGCCCGGTGTCCTGAAAACCGTTCGCAATGGTGATTTTCTGGGCATCATCGCAACCGAAGAATACGAAGCCGTTCAGGCGCAATTGGTGGCGCGGGAACAGGCAAAATGGGAAGCCGCCAAACCGCTGCCGGACAATCAGCCGTTGCCGGACTACATCAAACAGGTTCCGGCCAAGACCCAGACGATTAAAGAAACCGGTGATTGGAAAAACGGCGCAAAACCGATGGGCAGCGCACTGAAAGCCAGCTATTTCAAACCGTATCATATGCACGGTTCCATCGGTCCTTCCTGCGCTGTGGCTTTGTATCAGGATAAAAAACTCCACATCTGGACCCACAGCCAGGGTGTGTATCCGCTCCGCGACGCGATCCGAAAGATGCTGAATCTGACCGAAGACGCCGTTCATGTCGTGGGCGTACCAGGCTCGGGTTGTTACGGCCACAACGGCGCCGATGATGTGGCCGCCGACGCGGCTTTGCTGGCAATAGCTTATCCCGGAAAACACGTCCGGTTGCAATGGTCACGCGACGACGAGCACGGCTGGGAGCCCTACGGCAGCGCCATGCGCCTGGATGCCGAAGCCCGGTTGGATCAGTCGGGCCGGATTACGCACTGGCGGTATGCGCTCTGGTCGGATTCGCACAGCACCCGGCCGGGCGGAGAACCGGGGAATCTGCTGGCCGCCCGTTCGCTGGAAAAACCGTTTGCCCGACCGTCGGGCGGGTACAGCGGGGGTGCTTACCGCAATTCGGAGCCGTATTATGCCATTCCGAACCTGAAAGTCGATGCCCATTTTTTTGAGGGACCGCTGCGGGTTTCGGCCCTGCGCAGCCTGGGCGCTTACGGAAACGTGTTTGCTATTGAATCGTTCATGGACGAACTGGCCGAAAAAGCCGGGCAGGAGCCACTGGCGTTCCGGCTGACCCATCTGGACGACGAACGGGCGGTAGCCGTTGTCAAAGAGCTTCAGAAACTGACTCAGTCAACAAGCCCCACCCCCGGCGAGGGGCTCGGGTTTGCGTTTTCCCGGTATAAAAATGTGGCGGCATACTGCGCAGTAGCCGCTTTGGTCGGGGTAACTCCAAAAACCGGGGTGGTTCAGGTTCGCAAGCTCTGGGCGGTGATCGATGCCGGCGAAGTCATTAACCTCGATGGCATTAAAAACCAGACAGAGGGCGGGATGATTCAGGCCGCTAGCTGGACGTTGAAGGAAGAAGTTACGTTCGACCGGCAACACGTCAGTAGCCGGGATTGGGTGTCGTATCCGATTTTCCGGTTTAGCGATGTGCCCGAAACCGAGGTGGTGGTTATCAACCGCCCAACCGAAAAACCGTTGGGAGCGGGGGAAGCCGCGCAGGGACCAACAGCAGCCGCTCTGGTCAATGCCATTTACCGGGCCAGCGGCCAGCGAATCCGGCAGTTACCAGTTAAGATAGAGAAAAGATAGAAAATCCAAGTTTCTGTTCTTACATCCAGCATCTTTATTCTCAGTATCCAGTATTTCTATTCCAAGGCATTCATTTTCAATCACTAAACTCAATTTATCATGACCTTGCTACAGAAAAGTTCGCTTGCTTTGTTCGTTTTATTGGGCGTTGCCTTTGCGCCGATGCACCACGGTTGGGGTGATTACGACCAGACGAAAGTCCTCGATTACACCGGAACCATTGAGGAGTCGAAATACGAAAATCCGCACGCGACGGCCCGAATCAAAGACAAGAACAAAACCTGGCTGGTGTACCTGGCCCCGACGAGCCGGATGCAGGAGCGGGGCGTTTCGGCGGAGATGATCAAAAAAGGAACGTCGCTGCGCATTGTGGGTTATCCGCACAAAACCGTCAAGGATGAAATGCGCGCCGAGCGGGTGTTCATCGACGGCAAGAAATACGAGATGCGGAAATAATGATTCCGGTCGAGTGGTTACAATGGCTGGAAAATACTCCCCTGGCGGCCACCATCCGGCAGGCAAACTGGCTCTATCCCGGTCTGGAGATCCTGCACCTGATCGGGATTGTGCTGCTGGTGGGGGGCGCGTTTATGTTTGATCTCCGTCTGCTGGGCTTTTCTCCAAAAATACCGGTTTCGGATGTAGCTGCGCACGTCCTGCCGTGGTCAAGGCGGGGGTTATGGCTGGTGGTGCCGTCCGGTTTTCTGCTCTTTACGACGAATGCCGAATCGCTGGGGCAAGATCCAACGTTCGGGCTGAAACTTCTGCTGATTGTGGTTGCTGGCATCAACGTGGCGGTTTTCCACCGGATTACCTTTCGAAACACACCCGATTGGACGAACGAAAAACCGCCTTTTGCGGCCCGGGTTGCCGCCGTTGTCTCCATTGTGGTCTGGCTGGCCACGATTGCCTGCGGTCGTCTGCTGGCGTATTAAAAGGGCTAAAAAAAAGATAGCCAGTGCACCTGGGCGCTGGCTATCCTTCTGGTTGAGCATTTGGATTACCGGATCGGGGCTAAATGCCAGTCCTGATCGGGATCACAACGCTGATACGAAGTTTGCGCTTTCATGATGGTTGTTAATTTATAGTTCCTAATTCATTTAGGCAGGTTAGCACTGATTCCTTCCAAAACCGGTCGGAAAGTTGCTAAGGGTTCATCGAGCCTGTCTCTCCCCCTTTCTGTATAAATCTCGAACCGGCGTACCGGACAACTACGTGTAGTAATTGAGATGACGATGCAAAGATGCAGGGCCGTTTTTTAATATCCAAACTAAATCTATATTTTTTATAGAATAAAGGTAGGAACATGGATTGGACGGATTAAACGGATTTTTATTAATCTGTGTAAATCCGTTTAAAATCAGCTTTTCAGCGCGCTGAGCCACTTCCCATAGGCACCTCGGTAGGCTTCCTGCGCCCGCATGTCGGGTTCGATGGTCCGGGTGACTTTCAGGCCGACAAACGCTTCCTCCCGGTTTTTGTAAATACCGAGTCCCAGACCGGCCCCGCGAGCGGCTCCCTGCGCGCCGTCGGTGTTGAACAACTGGATTTCGGCCCCGGTCAGGTTCGCTAGTGTGTCGCGGAAAAGCGGACTGAGGAACATATTGGCCTCCCCGGCGCGGATGGTTTTCAGGCCCACACCCACCTGCTCCATGACCTGAATGCCGTAGTAAAACGCAAACACGATGCCTTCCTGCGCAGCCCGAATCCAGTGGGGCAGGCCGTGGCGCGTCAGTTGCAGCCCGTGGAACGAAGCGCCCGGATCGCGGTTTTCGAGGACGCGCTCGGCCCCGTTTCCAAACGGCAGGCACACTAGCCCATCGGCTCCGACGGGCGCGTGGGCGGCCAGATCGTTCATGTCGGCGTAACTCACCGAACCCCGCAGCAACTGATTCCTTAGCCAGCTATTCAGAATGCCAGTGCCGTTGATGCACAGGAGAACGCCATAACGCGGGGCTTCGGGCGTGTGGCTGACGTGCAGGAAGGTGTTTACGCGCGATTGCGGGTCATATTTCGCCTGATCGCTGACGCCGTAAACGACGCCCGAGGTTCCGGCCGTGGCCGCGATTTCGTTGGGTTCCAGCACGTTTAGCGAAAAAGCGTTGTTCGGCTGGTCGCCCGCGCGGTACGTAATCGGCGTTCCGGCGGCCAGGCCCAGTTCTTCAGCGGCTTTGGACGTGAGTTCGCCCTGGACCGAAAACGTCGGTTTGAGGTCGGCCACGAGCGAGGGGTCGAATCCGAAGTAATCCAGCAGAAAATCAGCCGGTTGTCCGTCCTGAAAGTCCCAGAGAATACCTTCCGACAGGCCAGAGGGTGTCGTCACGATTTCGCCGGTCATGCGGGTGGCGAGGTAATCGCCGGGCAGCATGAATTTGTGGATTTTGCCGAAAACCGCCGGTTCGTTTTCCTTCACCCAGGCTAGTTTGGCCGCCGTGAAGTTGCCCGGCGAGTTGAGCAGGTGTTGCAGGCTTTTGGTCCTCCCGACGGTTTCAAAGGCTTTTTCGCCGTAGGGCACCGCCCGACTGTCGCACCAGATGATGGACGGCCGCAGCACGTTCTGGTATTTATCGACCACCACCAGCCCGTGCATCTGGTACGAAATTCCGATGGCTTTTACGTCGCCCGGTTTTACGCCTGCTTTCGCCAGGACGGTTTTGGAGGCCAGACAAGCATTTTTCCACCACGAATCGGGGTGTTGTTCGGCAAAACCGGGTTGTGGGGCATCGATGGCCATTTCCGATTCGGGGAAAAACGCGGAGGCTACCACCGTTCCGGTTTCGGCTTCGAGCAGACAGGCTTTTACCGACGAACTACCAACATCAAATCCAAGCAGGTACATTATACGCGGGGTTCAGTTTAAAACGGCTGCAAAGTACGCAGTGGCGGGAAGTTAGGCAAACCTCACGCCCGAATCCCGACCAGATTCAGCATAAACGCGTATTCCAGCGCGATTTCCTTCAGGGCTTCAAACCGCCCCGATGCGCCCCCGTGCCCGGCTTCGAGGTTGGTGTGCAGCAAAAGCTGGTTGCTATCGGTTTTCAACGTCCGGAGTTTGGCAACCCATTTGGCCGGTTCCCAGTACTGTACCTGCGAATCGTGCAAACCGGTCATCACCAACATATTCGGATACGCTTTGGCTTCCACGTTGTCGTAGGGCGAATACGACAGCATGTAGTCGTAGTATTTTTTGATTTTCGGATTGCCCCATTCTTCAAATTCGCCCGTCGTGAGCGGAATGCTTTCATCGAGCATCGTCGTGACGACATCGACAAACGGCACCGACGCCACCACGCCCCGGTACAACTCCGGTTTTTGGTTCACGACCGCGCCCATCAGCAAACCGCCCGCGCTGCCCCCCATCGCAAACAGCCGGTCGGCGCTGGTATAGCGGTTTTCGATCAGATACGCCGATACATCCACGAAGTCGTTGAAGGTGTTTTTCTTCTTCAGCATCTTGCCGTTGTCGTACCATTTGCGGCCCATCTCCTGCCCGCCCCGGATGTGCGCGATGGCGTACAAAAAACCCCGGTCAAGCAAGCTCAGGCGGGTGGAGCTAAACGTCGGGTCCATCGAATAGCCGTACGAACCGTAGGCGTATTGCAGCAGCGGGGCCGAGCCGTCTTTCGGCGTACCTTTCCGGTACACCAGCGATACCGGCACCTTCGCACCGTCGCGGGATTTCACGAAAAACCGTTCGGAGGTGTAATTCGCCGGATCAAAATCGCCCAGGACTTCCTGCTGTTTCATGAGCGTTTTCTCCTTCGTATCCAGGTTGTAATCGAAGGTCGAGCTGGGCGTCGTCAACGAGGAGTAGCCAAACCGCAGGATATTGGTGTTGAAATCCGGGTTGTAGCCTATGCCGGCCACGTAAGCCGGTTCGCCGAAATTAAGGTAGTGGTCGTCTTTGGTTTGCTGGTTGATCACGCGCAGGTGCATCAAACCGTCTTTGCGTTCGCCGAGCACCAGATGGTGTTTGAAGGCGTCGAGTTGCTGCAAATACACATTGTTCCGGTGCGGAATGACCTCTTTCCAGGCCGAGCGGTCGTTGGTCTTGTTCTCTTTCACCTCCATCAGCCGGAAGTTCTGCGCCTTCCAGTTCGTGCGGACATAAAACGTGGTTTCCAGGTGCTGCACGTCGTACTCGTGCCCTTTTTCGCGGGGCAGAAACACCACGAACTCGCCCGTAGGATTGCTGGCTTCCAGCAGCCGGTATTCGGTCGCCACGCCGTTGTGGTCCGAAACGACGGCGATGTACTTCTTCGACTTCATCCGGCCCAGGCCCAGGTAAAACTGGTTGTCCTGCTCCTCAAACATCAGCACATCCTGCGCCGGGTCAGTGCCGAGCGTGTGGCGATAGACCTGATAGCCCAGCAGCGTCTGCGGATCTTTCCGGATGTAAAAAACCGTCTGATTATCAGCCGCCCAGGCATAACTACCACCTTCCGTATCCGGGATGGCGTCGGGATAAACCTCGCCGGTTTTCAGGTTTTTGATGCGCAGCGTATACATCCGGCGGCTGACGGTATCTTCGCCATAAGCAACCAGTTCTTCATTATCGGATACCTCTAGCCCGGCCACATCGTAATACGCGTGCGGTTTTGCCAGTTCATTCACATCCAGCATCACCTCCTCGTCGGCATCCAGCGCACCGGGTTTCCGGCAAAAAACCGGGTACTCACCCCCTTCCAGATACCGGGTGTAATAAAAATAATGGCCTTCCTTATACGGCACCGACTCATCCTGCTGCTTGATGCGGCTTTTCATTTCGTTGAACAACTGTTCGCGAAAGTCCTTGACGGGGGCCAGCACCTGTTCCAAATACTCATTTTCGGCTTTCAGGTAGTCGATCACGTCCGGGTTTTCGCGGTCGTTAAGCCAGTAATAGTCATCAATGCGGGTGTGGCCGTGGGTGGTTAGTTCAGTCGGTTTGATGGCCGCTTTAGGGGGCGTCGGGGTCGATGGTGCGTTGGTCATGGAAAAAATGAAACGGAATTCGAAACCGTAAGAACACGTTCTGGGTAAGAATCGTTGACGGGTTTCGGGTGAACAAAGAAACGGAAAGTTTTTTGATCCTGAACGAATCGGATTCAGCGGTTTTTTGTTATTTTGGACAGTTATACGGTTATCCTCACTATGCGTAAAAAGGTCTACGTTTATTTGCTGCTTTCGGGCGGTATTTATTTGTTCAGTGCCCACACCCTTCGACGATTTGACGAACTGACAAACAGCGAAAATGGCCGTCCGTCGTTGGAAAAAGTGTTTGCGAAGATCAACCAGGACGTGCTTCAGAACAGCCGGGTTTACGAAACTCTGGCCGACGCCACGAAGCGAATCGGGCACCGGCTGACGGGCAGCCCCAACGGAAGCCGGGCGGAGGAGTACACCTATAACCTGCTGAAACAATACGGTTATTCAGACACTCAATATGCGCCGTTTGAGGTCGAGTCGTGGATGCGCGATACCGTTACACTGGCCGTCGTACCATACAAAAGCGATAATTTCCGGGATGTAGAAGTGGTCTCGCTCGCACATTCGCCCGTGGAAGCACACGTGCAGGGTGAGATTGTTGACGTGGGTAACGGACTGGAAGGCGACTTTGCGGCCGTAAAAGATAAACTGAAAGGCAGAATTGCGCTGGTGAACATCGGGCTGGCGGCTCCGACGAAGGGCGCCCGCAACCTGCACCGCTCCGAAAAAACCGCCCTGGCAATTCAGCACGGTGCCAGCGGGGTGATTATGGTCAACCTGGTACCGGGTAATGTGTTGCTGACGGGAACGGCTTCCGTGACGGGTAAACTGATTCCGATTCCGTCGGTTTGTGTTTCAATGGAAAGCGGACACGAAATCCGGCAGTGGATGCAGGAAGAAAAAAGGTTGCACGCCTTGATCGACATGACCAACGTGAGCCGTAAAATCCGGGCGCGCAACGTGGTTGCAACCTTGAAAGGCTCGGAATTTCCCGACGAAAAAATCATCATCGGCGGCCACCTCGACTCCTGGGATCTGGCTACGGGGGCTATCGACAACGGCATTGGCTCATTCTCGGTGCTCGACATTGCCCGGACGTTCAAAGCCCTGAAACTGAAGCCCAAGCGCACCATTGAGTTCGTCATGTTCATGGGCGAAGAGCAAGGGCTGCTTGGGTCACGGAGTCTGGTGGAGGAGTTGAAGAAAACCGGTCAGCTCGACAAGGTGCGGTATGTGCTGAACCTCGACATGACCAACGATCCCAGCGGACTGAATGCCTTCGGACGAAGCGAGATGATGCCCTTTTTGACCGAAGTGGGCGAAACCATCAAACAGGTAGAACCGGCTTTTCAGAATACCCTGACCAACCAGGCCGGTTTACACAGTGACCATCAGCCGTTTATGATGGAGGGCGTGCCGGTAGTCGGCATGAGTGGGCATCTGGAGCGCAATGTGCTGGACTGCTACCACGCCAATTGTGACAACCTCAATCTGGTCAATAAGGATCAACTGAAAAATACCGTCCGCTATTCGGCCATGCTGCTCTACGCCCTGGCCAACGCCGACAACCTCCCGACGCAGCGCCTGGATGACACCAAAACCCGCGACTTCCTGATTGCCCAGGGCCTCCGGACGCCCTTGCAAATCGCCAATGAGTGGCGGTGGAAGGAGTAATTCTTTACTAATTTACAGACAGATTGAGCTGATTATTATTAGCTTTGTGATATGGACCATGCTATCTTCTGA
This sequence comes from Larkinella sp. VNQ87, assembly GCF_049445795.1. Classification (NCBI taxonomy): domain Bacteria; kingdom Pseudomonadati; phylum Bacteroidota; class Cytophagia; order Cytophagales; family Spirosomataceae; genus Larkinella; species Larkinella sp. VNQ87. Next base: position 312,698 of record NZ_JBMSDT010000005.1, on the reverse strand, counting down.
CAAGATAACTTGACGACACCTAGAATAGAAACTAAATTTGGCGTCCAATAGGTTGGCTGTCCTGTTATTCAAACCGCCCCGGAGCGCTGGGAAAATTAGTTTTCTTCATGACAATCGTCTTTGAGTTTAAGATACGACAATTGTTCGATTTCTCTACTACTCATCTTTCCAGTTGTCCGAACAGTCTTACCTATCTTTAATGGTGATAAAAGTTTTTTTACTCCCTTCTTTATAAAAAGTTTAACAATGAAAAAAAATATAAATACACTTGAATATAACTTCAGAGTTTTCCGTATTTGTGTAATCAAGTAAGTTAGGTTGCCATCGATCTGCCAGATATTGAAAATAATCTGCAAATGAAACCGGGTATAATGTTCCATTGATTTATACCAAAATTTCTTTTTATTTTTATCAGGTACAGAATGGCTGATAGTATTAATAACTACACTTAAATCTTCCAATACTTGCCCTGAACTGAATTTTTGGCTGGAAATAGATTTATTATGGAACCTATATTCTGCTAATACCTGAGGAGTATAACATATCGAATAATGTTTGGCAATACGAGCCCACATCTCCCAGTCTTCGCCATACGTCACACCATAAAAAGCACCTAAATGCTCGTAGACAGATCGCTTAACGACCATAGCCACGTATTGAATCCTTTGATAATGAGCTATTTGTAAAAAAAAATCATCTATAATCCCTTCTTTTTCTGCTTGTATCTTCCCAACACCTACTCTTCTGCCTTCCGGATTGATTGTGTAATAGTTACAGAAAGCAGCGCCTGCTTCCGGAAACCGTTGAAACAAATTTGTAAACTTTGAATAAAAATTATCTCCGATCCTATCGTCACCGTGCAGCAAATGGACCAGATGGCCCTGAGCCCGGTTAAGACATGTTTCAAAATTCCGTAAACTACCTCTGTTCTCAGGCTGACGAAAATACTTGATCCGTCCTTTCCCGATGGTGTTCACAATAGCCTCGACGTCAGCATCCGTACTGGCATCATCAACAACTTCAATTTGCATCACATCAGGGTCCATAGCCTGATATAAAACGCTTTCTAATGTTTCTTTTAAAAATTCAGAACAGTTATATGTTGGTATCATCACTGACCAAAGCGGTCTGTCTAGCTGATTAGGAAGGGGCAAAACACTTGGTGGACGATCTGGAACACGCGAAACAGGCATTATAGAGTAATTAGATGTACAACAATCATAGATATTAATTTGCTGATATTTCTGTATGCAATAAGCAGGGATAGGTAAAACAGAAACTTATTTTGGCAAGCTATTAAGTTTTTTATACTGACATAAAATGGCAATAACACAACTAATGAATATATACTTATTTTACCCTTCAAGGATGAAGGATGTTTAAGCTCTAAACACGAATTCTTTCTAATGTACATTGAAACTAAATATCTTTTTCCATTTTTCGCTACTTAATAAAAAATATTTCTCAATTAAGTTATCGAATGAACTTTAACGGTGAGCTTGTCTAAGATTTTATTTCATAAAATACTACAAAGACATTTGACAGAATAAGCGCCAATTCTCGGCGTTCGTCTCATAATGCACTACATAAGACTTCTAGTCCAACCCGTCGAGCGTTAGCTTTTCAATAACACCATGTTCTTTATAAAGTTCGCTATCAAGATGACGGCCTTTACCGGCTGGCTCAGGTCGGGCCTGCCTAGAGCTCAGTGTCGTCACGAATCTGTTGACATTAACACCCACGCTCAAACAAGCAAGCCCTTCAAGTTGTTTTGAGCTAATTCAAACAACAGCACGTATGGCGAAAATAGCTAAATTGCCAACAGATAAGGCGAATAGCATGCGCAATGACTGCCCAACTGGGGCAGCATCCCCTCTTTTCATGAGCTGAAAATACGCTAATCGTTGTTTTTGGCTTTGTTTCTTTCGATCCTTTTGTGGTTCAATTACCTTTTTTAGCTCCCCTAGCCTCCCTGCAAGTTGGATATTGAACTATAACTTGTATTCTTGACTTTACTATTTTACACAGAGGCCCTTAACTTAACTAGGGGAGTATGCTATTTTCGATTGGGATTTTTATCCGGCACTTTTATGAAAGCGAAGATTTATTATTCACGCTACTAAAGCTTGTGCTTTTGAGGCAGTTTTTTATTGAGTAAACACCTAAGCTATTTACTCAATAAAAAGATTGAAATATCATCGAACACTTACTGAAAATGTTTATCTCTAACTTATTCCATATATGATTAACATATTTATTTCAAGGACCTATTCATACCTATTCCTATTATAAGATGATAAAAACAAACAAAATTCACCATAGTTTGTACATTCAAAATTCAGAGTTTTCTTTAGTTATATGTGCGATTTTGCTCTTATAAATAGAGGATTAAGATTCTATTTATTAAAAATTTAAACAATTATCAAGGAGAAAATAAATTGGAAATAATGTCGCTCATTTAGCAGCTTATCAGACGAATTAAGGAAGCAAGTCGCCATCGAAAAAGCGACTAAATAGCCGCAAAAACTTAAATTAACAACACCGACGTCCCATCTGTAATCCGCACCGGATAGCTTTTCAGTTCAATGTTAAATGCTTTAGAATAAGCCTGACTCATCCGGGCGACGAAGGCATCCGTGACATCCCGTGCGACCAGGTTCAGCGTGCAGCCGCCAAAACCGCCCCCCATCATCCGGGCTCCCAACACCGCATCGTCGTCCCGCGTCTGGTCGACCAGAAAATCCAGTTCCGTGCAACTGACCTCATATTCATGCTGCAGGCCGTGGTGGGTTTCGTACATCTTTTTCCCAAAAGCCGCCAGATCGTTTTCCAGCAAATACTGACAGGCTTTCCGGACGCGCTGGATTTCTTCGGTCACGTACCGGCAGCGTTGATAGACTTTCCCCGGCATCTCGGCGCGGTGAGCGTCCACGAGTTCCGTTGTGGCATCGCGCAGCAGGCGGATCTCGGGCTTGTATTGTTGCAGAATCCCAACGCCGGTTTCGCATTCCTGCCGCCGGGTGTTGTAGGCGCTGTCGTCCAGCGAATGCTTGACACCGGTATCGCACAGAATCAGGACATAATCCGCCGACTGGAACGGGAAATATTCGTGGTGCAGCGACTTGCAATCCAGTTGAATAACCGATTGTTCGCGGCCGAACATGGACGCAAACTGATCCATAATCCCACAGTTGACGCCAACGAATAAATTTTCCGCCCGCTGACCCAGCTTCACCATCTCCAGCGTCGACAAACCCAGATCAAATAGCTTGTTCAGCCCGAAAGCCAGCCCGCACTCCAGAGCCGCCGACGACGACAAGCCTGCTCCCGACGGAATGTTCCCGCCGAAAACCAGGTCAAAACCGCCCGGCTGGTAGCCCGCTTTCTGCAACTCATCGACTACGCCCAGCAAATAGTTAGGCCAACCGAGGGGCGAAGGTGAGATTTCGTCCAGTGTACCGGAGAACATCTGCCCAACGTTTTCGGCCACCATCCGGCACATCCGATCCGGACGCGGGGCCAGCGCAAAAATAATTTCTTTATCAATGCTGGCGGGCAACACCAGACCGCCGTTGTAATCGGTATGTTCACCCAGCAGATTGATGCGGCCGGGGCCGCGTACCAGTAAGGTCGGCTCCTGGTTGAATTCGGTACGAAAAACCGCTGCTAGTTGCTGGGCGTAAGACTGCTGGTTACTCATGGAAACGGACAGGAAATCGTCGGAACGAGGTTGAAAATTCCTTCAAAATTGGGGGCGTTTTCAGAGTTTACAAACAAGATGACAGCAAATCCGTTCATTTCGGATCCAAATACTGAGCATAGATCCGGCAAAACCGTCTTCCGTTTGTGTCCTTTTGGCAAATACTTCGTCTAACGAAGAAAACCGTAACCTGCTTTTCATGCTGGCCAAAACCTTCGGAAGCGCCGTCCACGGTGTCTCCGCCACCATCATTACCATTGAAGTAGCCGTTGCTCAGGGACTCCACTTTCATTTGGTTGGATTACCCGACAGTGCCGTAAAAGAAAGCGAACAGCGGGTCGAGTCGTCGCTGAAATATTTTGGTTACCGGATGCCCCGGCAAAAAGTGGTGGTCAATCTGGCACCTGCTGACATTCGGAAGGAAGGCTCTTCGTATGACCTGCCCATCGGCCTCTGTGTGCTGCAGGCATCAGAGCAAATCAGTCCGGTCCGAAAACTGGAAGAATATGTGATTATGGGCGAATTGTCGCTCGACGGTCGGCTGAGGCCCATCAAAGGTGTATTGCCCATTGCCATTGAAGCCCGCAAGCGTGGTTTTAAGGGCTTTGTGTTGCCCGCTGAAAATGCACCCGAAGCCGCTATCGTTAATAACCTGGACGTGATCGGAGTGGAAACGATGGAAGATGCCGTTGCGTATTTTGAGAGCAAAAAGGAAATCGAGCCGCTGGTGACGGATACGCGGGAGATTTTTGCAAAAACGCAAAATGCCTACGACGCGGATTTTGCCCACGTTCAGGGGCAGGAAAACATCAAGCGCGCGATGGAAATAGCGGCTGCGGGCGGGCATAACGTGATCATGATTGGTCCGCCGGGTGCCGGAAAAACCATGTTGGCGAAACGGTTGCCGAGCATTTTGCCACCGTTGACGTTGCAGGAAGCGCTGGAGACGACCAAAATTCATTCGGTAGCCGGGAAGCTCGGCAGCCGGGCCACGCTGATTGCTACCCGGCCGTTCCGGTCCCCGCACCACACGATCAGCGACGCGGCTTTGGTGGGTGGAGGCAGTTTTCCGCAACCCGGCGAGATCTCGTTGTCGCACAATGGCGTGTTGTTTTTGGACGAATTGCCGGAGTTTAAACGCACGGCGCTGGAAGTGATGCGTCAGCCGTTAGAAGAACGGAAAGTGAGTATCTCGCGGGCGAAATGGGCCGTGGAGTTTCCGGCCAATTTTATGCTGATTGCCAGCATGAATCCGTGTCCGTGCGGTTATTACAACCATCCCGAAAAAGAGTGCGTGTGCGGGCCGGGCGTGGTGCAGCGGTATTTGAACAAAATCAGCGGCCCCTTGCTCGACCGGATTGACCTGCACGTCGAAGTAACCCCGGTTTCGTTCGACCAGATGACGGCCAACCGACCTTCGGAGGATAGCGCGGCCATCCGCGAGCGGGTGATTCGGGCGCGGGACATCCAGACCGCCCGGTTTGCCAATCAGCCGGGCATTTATTCCAACGCCATGATGCCGTCGCAGATGGTGAAAGAGGTTTGCATGATCAGCGACGACGGGCTGGCCCTGCTGAAAACCGCTATGGAACGACTGGGGCTGTCGGCACGGGCTTACGACCGGATTCTGAAAGTCTCGCGGACGATTGCCGACCTGGCCGCCAGCGACTCCATCGGAATCGACCACCTGGCCGAAGCAATCCAGTACCGGAGCCTGGACCGGGAAAACTGGGCGGGGTAGGCTCGAAATCCCAAATAAGCATAATATTCCCGGATTTCAATCCCACAATATCATAATAAAACGGGATTTGGCAGCTAGTTAACTCTCCGTCCGGAAATAAGCGACCTCAGCTTTAGCGGCCGCCAGCAGGTCTTTCGTGCGTTCGGGCCGGGCGTCGGTGATGAAGATCTGCCCGAAGGTGTGGTGTTCCATCAGGTTGATGAGCTTGTCGATCCGGCGGTCGTCGAGTTTGTCGAAGATGTCGTCCAGCAACAGCATCGGTTTGACGCCTTTCTCGGCCTGCAACTGCTCGAACTGGGCGAGTTTCAAGGCAATCACGAACGTCTTCTGCTGGCCCTGCGAGCCGAATTTCTTCAGCGCCACGCCGTTGGCTTCAAACACGAAATCGTCTTTGTGGACGCCCTTGTTGGTGCGCTGCAACTGAATGTCGCGCTGGCGGTTTCGGCGAAAATCCTTCGGAAACTCCTCGTTGCCCACTTCCGATTCGTAAATGATGTCGACAGCTTCGCGGGCTTCGCTCAGGTAGGCATAATGTCTCTGCACAATCGGCAGAAACTCGGCGATGAACTGCTTCCGGCGCTGGTAGATGCGCCCGGCCAGTTGCAGCAACGGTTCGTTATAGGTTTCGAGCAGCTCTTCGTCCAGGTAATTCCGCTCGGCAAAGAGCTTCAGCGTGCCGTTACGCTGCTTCAGGATCTGGTGGTAAAACAGGTAATCGCGCAGGTAATCAGCATCGAGCTGCGACAAAACGCCGTCGAAAAAATGCCGCCGTTCCTCGCTGTGCTCGCGCACGAGGTCCGTATCGTTGGGGGCCAGCATGACCACCGGAAACCGCCCGATGTGTTCGCTGATGCGGTCGTACGGTTTTTTGTCGGACAAGAGCACTTTTCGCTGACCACGCTGCAAACTGCACGTAATCTGCACCGGTTTTTCGGCGAGCCGGAAAGTCCCGTCGATGATAAAGAAATCGCTCTGGTGGTTAATGCTCAGCGCATCCTGATTATGAAAGGCACTTTTGCTCAGCGACAGGAAATAAACGGCGTCCAGCAAGTTGGTTTTCCCGCTGCCATTCGGCCCCACGATGCAATTAATCTGCTCACTAAATGTAAAACTCCCTTCCTCGTAGTTTTTGAAGTTGGTCAGGTTGAGTTTTTCCAAATACATCGGTATGGTTGTTAGCGGGAATTGCGTATTTTCGCGGCATCGTATGATTCTGCCCTGTCGGAGCCAACGATAACAACCGCGTGTTTTAGCAACAAAGATACAGGTCGTTTGTTATGCAAGGACTGGCTGCCTGTATCGCACAACGATTTCCGTTTTAATCGGTTATCCTTTTTTTACGCCCAAAGAACTACTATGGCAAGTGTAAAGGAAAAATCTAAGCCGGGCGACGGTTCGCCGGGCGACGCATCGCCAGTCGCTGCAAAAACCAAGCATCCCAAAGAACGCTACCTCTACTGGTATGAGTCGATGGTGCTGCAACGCAAATTTGAAGAAAAGGCCGGTCAGCTCTACGGACAGCAGAAAATTCGGGGCTTCTGTCACCTCTATATCGGGCAGGAAGCCTGTTCGTCAGGGTCTTATTCGGCCCTGACCAAAGACGATAAATGGATTACGGCCTACCGCGACCACGGGATTCCGCTGGCGCTGGGCTCCGACCCGAAAGCCATCATGGCCGAGTTGTTCGGCAAGCAAACCGGCTCATCGAAAGGCAAAGGCGGTTCGATGCACATTTTTGACAAATCGGTCAACTTCGTCGGCGGTCACGGGATTGTCGGCGGTCAGATTCCGCTGGGTGCCGGGATTGCGTTTGCCGAGAAATACAACAAAACGACGAACCTCTGCATGTGCTTCATGGGCGACGGCGCGGTTCGGCAAGGCTCCTTCCACGAAACGTTCAACATGGCGATGACGTGGAAACTGCCGGTTATTTTCGTGGTCGAGAACAACGGTTACGCGATGGGAACGTCGGTGTCCCGGACCTCGAACGTCACCGACCTGTATACGCTGGCCGAAGCCTACGACATGCCGTCGGAACCCGTCGATGCGATGGACGTAGAAGCCGTCCATGAAGCCGTTAGCCGGGCTGCCGAGCGGGCGCGTAAGGGCGATGGCCCGAGCTTCCTGGAGTTCCGGACGTACCGGTTCCGGGGCCACTCGATGTCGGACCCGCAGAAATACCGCACGAAAGACGAACTGGAGCAATACAAGCAACGCGACCCCATCGAAAGCGTCCGGGCGCGAATTCTGGACCAGAAAATCGCCACCGAAGACGAACTGGCCGCGATCGATCAAAAAATCAAGGGTATTGTGGAAGAGTCGGTGAAATTTGCCGAAGAATCGCCGTATCCGACGCCGGACGAAGCGTTCAAAGACGTTTATGTGCAGAAAGATTATCCATTTATCATGGAGTAACCCTGGAAGCAAAAGCCCGAAAAGGGAAGCGAGACCAAAGGCAAAACGATACGGTTACCGGCTCAACTGCTTTTGTGCTTTCTTCCCTTTTTCATTTAGTATCAAAACTTTGGAGTACTTTTTGCTTTCTATTGTCTGGAGAATTACTAAATTTGCAGTCCCAAATTTTGGATCATTTATTAAATGAGTAAGACACAAACAAGCTCCAAACTGGAGTTTCTGGAAGATCCCGCTGCATTGTCGGGGTCGTTAGGGAAAGCGGAGTTGTTTTTTGAGAAAAACCGGAATCTGGTTCTGGGTTTGGTGGGTGCGATTGTGTTGGTGATTGCGGGTTTGATCGGCTACCGGTATTGGGTCGATAGCCAGGATCAGGAAGCGCAAACGGCCATGTTTCCGTCAGTATATGAATGGGAAGCCGATTCACTGAAAAAAGCGCTGAACGGAAATGGTGCCAACGAAGGTTTAGTGGCGATCTCAGAAGAGTACAGTGCAGCCCCAGCGGGTAACCTTGCCAATTTCTACGCGGGCGTAGCGTTGCTGAAGCAGGGCAAATACGATGAGGCTATTGCGAAACTGAACGATTTCAAATCTTCCGATTTGCTGGTGCAGGCCCGTGCCTACGCGCTGGTGGGAGATGCCTATATGGAAAAGAAAGCCTACGGCGACGCCATTGATGCCTATAAAAAAGCGGCTGATTACAAGCCGAATCCTTATTTTACGCCCGCTTACCTGATGAAGCTGGCGTTGGCTCAGGAACAGAACAAGCAAAACCAGGAAGCTATTGATACTTACAGCCAGATCATCGACAAGTACCCGACTTCGGCCGAATCCGCTAACGCCAAGAAGTATAAATCCGTGTTGGAAAGCACGGTCGGTGAGTCGTAAGCAGCGTTGAAACAACCCATTGCGAAAGGACAAAGCCGACCAGGGTTTTGTCCTTTTTTTGTTCTGTGAACTCGGATTACACGGATTAGATTGATTAACTAAGATTTCTTTTGTTGATCGCTGATTCGATTACTAACTGGTGTTCATCGATTAAAGCATATCAATCCTAGTTAATCAATCTAATCCGCGTAATCCAAGTTCAGATGGCCACCGAATTAAAAAATCTAAGTGTTTTTTCGACCGAAAACCTGCCCGACATCAGCAAACGGCGGTTTGCCCTTGTGGTAGCCGAATGGAATGCTGAAGTAACCGAAGCCCTGTTCGAAGGCGCTTACCAAACGCTGTTGCAATACGGTGCGACCGCCGATAACATCGTTCGGGGCAACGTGCCGGGCAGTTTTGAACTGAGCCTGGGCGCTCAGTGGTTTGCCCAACGCAACGACATTGATGCGGTTATTGCCCTCGGTTGCGTGATTCAGGGCGAAACCAAACACAATGATTATATCAACCACGCCGTCGCCCAAGGTTTAACGCACGTGGGCGTTCAAACCGGAAAACCGGTCATTTTCGGCGTCCTGACGCCCAACACCCAGCAACAGGCCCTCGACCGGGCGGGCGGAGTTCACGGCAACAAAGGTGACGAAGCCGCCATGACGGCCATCAAAATGTTAGGATTGCAGCAACAAGTTTATAGTTTTCACAATTAATTGTGAATGAGCGAATGAGTGAATGAGTGAATAGCTTCGCCAGTTCTTTGCTTCCTGCGAAGCTATTCACTCATTCACTCATTCACTCATTCACTCATTCCAAAACCATGCAAGTCTGGAAATTTGGCGGAACGTCGGTCGGCAAGCCCGAACGCATGCATTCGATCCGCACCCTGATTACCTCCGACGATCAGCAGAAAATCATTGTGCTGTCGGCATTATCCGGTACAACCAACGCCCTGTTGTCGATTGCTGAGTCGCTCAAATCGGACCAGCCCGACGAAGCGGCCGAGAAGGTGGAGCACCTGAAAGCGCATTACGATTCGTTCGTTCGCGAGTTGTACAAGACCTCGGAGGGGTTGGGCAATGGGCAGAAGATTGTCGAAAACGAGTTTTCCTACATCCGGTCGCTGACCCGCATCCGGCCGTTTACACTGAAACAGGAAAAGGAACTGGTGGCCGAGGGCGAACTGCTAAGTACGCAAATGTTCCAGGCGTATCTGGAGGAGGCTGGTGAAGACTCTATTCTGCTGCCTGCCCTGGAGTTTATGCGCGTGGATGCCGACGGCGAACCCGAGCTGGATTTTACGGAGCGGAAACTCCGCGAATTGCTGCGGTCGCACGGTGGGCGAAAACTGATTGTCACGCAGGGCTTTATCTGCCGAAATCCGCGTGGGGAAGTCGATAACCTGAAACGGGGCGGCTCCGATTACACGGCTTCCCTAATCGGGGGAGCCATCCGGGCCGACGAAATCCAGATCTGGACCGACATCGACGGCATGCATAACAACGACCCGAGGATTGTGAAGAACACCTTCCCGATCCGGGCGCTGACGTTCGAAGAAGCCGCCGAGCTGGCCTATTTCGGGGCTAAGATCTTGCATCCGTCGACGATCACCCCCGCCAAGATGTTCGGTGTACCGGTTCGGTTGAAAAATACAATGGACCCGGGCGCGGAAGGAACGCTGATTGCCAGCAAAACCTCCGACCAGGTGTTCAAGGCCGTGGCCGCCAAAGACGGCATTACGGCCCTCTATATTCATTCGCTGCGGATGCTGAATGCCTACGGTTTTCTGCGCCGGATTTTCGAGGTGTTCGAGAAATACAAAACGCCGGTCGACCTGATTGCGACCTCGGAAGTATCGGTTTCGGTCACAATCGATAAAACCGACAACCTGACCGACCTGATGGCCGAACTCCGGACGTTCTGCGACCTGGAAGAACCCGATTACGACCAGACGATCGTCTGCATCGTCGGGAATTTCAGCGCCGATCACGCGGGCGTGGCCCTGCAGGTGCTGAAAGCGTTGGAAGGCATCCCGATCCGGATGATTTCGTACGGTGGCACTGAGCACAACATTTCGCTGCTCATGCACGGCCGCTACAAAGCCGAAGCCTTGAACGCTCTCAACGAAGGGTTGTTCAACCTGAAAGAAGCTTAAAAACCGCCCGGACTGGCCCGATTTCGGAAATCGGGCCGCTCTGGCTACCTTTGCAGTACCCTAATTCTGACGGTTATGGCACGACTGACCCGCAAGGCATTTCTGGAAAAGGTCAAAGAAACCGTTCATTCGGTCGACCCACAAGCCGAGGTGTACCTGTTTGGCTCGCGGGCGCGGGGGGATCACCGGAGGGACTCCGACTGGGATTTTCTGGTGTTGACCTCAAAAAAAGTGACACGGGAACTGAAATACACTTTTTCAGATCAACTGAACGAACTTGAACTGCAGGCAGAGCAAGTTATTAGCTCAATAATCCGCTCCAAAGAAGAATGGCCTGATTACGAGGTCACAGACTTGTACCAAAACATTCAGGAAGATGGCAAAAAGCTATGAAATGGCGAAAAGAGGATATAATTAAATAACGCATTGCCAAATCGGCCGAAACGCTGGAAGAAGCTAAGTTATTGATTGCAGGTAGTGGATGGAGTGGTGCGGCAAACAGATTGTATTATTCTGCCTTTCAGATGGTAACCGCTCTACTGATACAGGAGGGAATTCGGGTAAAGTCGCACTCGGGAGCAAAGCAGATGCTAGACTTGCATTTTTTCAAAACCGGCAAACTATCTACCGATTTAAGCAGATTTTATGGCAGGTTATTTAAAACCCGGCAAGAGAGTGATTATGAAGACTTTGTCTATTTTACGGAAGAGGAAATTTTGCCTCTTTTAGAACAAACTGAACAATTTATCGCTGCAATCCGGCAGTTGTTACCTGAATAACCATGCTTTTACTTCCCTTCATTCGCGAAAACAAAGAGGCTACCCTGGCGGGGCTTAAAAAGAAACAGTTTGCCAACGCCGAAACCGCCGTCGAACAGGTGCTGGCGCTGGATCAGCAACGACGCGAGATACAGAAAGAACTCGACGACGTGCTGGCCCGCTCCAATGCCAAAGCCAAAGAAATCGGCGCGTTCCTAAAAGCCGGGCAAAAAGCCGAAGCCGATGCGGCCAAAGCCGAAACCGCCGATTTAAAAATTCGCTCGAAAGAACTGGAAGAAAGTCTGAAAACCGCCGAGCAGCAATTGCAGGACGTACTAGTCACCCTGCCGAACCTGCCCCACAGCAGCGTCCCGGAAGGCCGGAGCGCCGAAGACAACGAAGTGGTGCTGGAAAACGGCGAAAAACCGGTTTTGTCCGAAACCGCCCTGCCGCACTGGGAACTGATCAAAAAGTACGGCATTATCGACTTTGATCTGGGCAACAAAATTACCGGGGCCGGTTTTCCGGTCTACCGGGGCAAGGGCGCGCGCATTCAGCGGGCGATGATCAACTTTTTCCTGGACGAAGCCCTCAAAGCTGGTTATTTCGAAATTCAGCCGCCGATTCTGATCAACGAGGATTCGGGTTTCGGTACCGGCCAATTGCCGGACAAGGAAGGGCAGATGTACTTCGCCACGGAGGATAAGCTCTACCTGATTCCGACGGCCGAAGTGCCGATCACGAACCTGTACCGCGACGTCATTGTCCCGGATGATCAACTGCCGGTCAAAAACGTGGGTCATACACCCTGCTTCCGGCGCGAAGCGGGTTCCTGGGGCGCGCACGTCCGGGGCCTCAACCGGCTGCACCAGTTCGATAAGGTGGAGATTGTGCAGATCCGGAAACCGGAAGAATCCTACCAGGCGTTGGAAGAAATGAGCCAATACGTGCAGTCGTTGCTGCAAAAGCTCGAATTGCCCTACCGCGTGCTGCGGCTCTGCGGGGGCGACATGGGCTTCACGTCGGCGCTCACCTACGACATGGAAGTCTGGTCGGCAGCCCAGCAGCGGTGGTTGGAAGTCAGTTCGGTTTCCAACTTTGAAACCTACCAGGCCAACCGGCTGAAACTCCGCTACCGGGTGGAGGGGAAGACGCAGTTGCTGCACACGCTGAACGGTTCGGCGCTGGCGTTGCCTCGGATTCTGGCAGCTATCCTGGAAAATAACCAGACACCGGACGGCATCCGGATTCCGCCAGTACTGGTGCCGTACTGCGGTTTTGAAACCATCAATTAATGAAAAAGCCCGGTTAACTGGGCTTTTTCATTATATCGTATCCATGGGTTTTAGCCCATGTTTTTAATTTCGGTGATCATCTACCCCAAAACACGAGTTACAGCGGAATCGACCGTCCGACCGTGGTACTGGCTATGGGTTGTTCCAGGGCTTTCTGAAGAGCTTTCTCGTCCGTCAGATCGAGTCGTAAAGGCGTGATGGACACATAACCCTGCTCGACGGCCCAGCGGTCGGTGCCTTCCTCAGCCGGTTCCAGCGGAGTGACCGTAAACCAGTAATGTTTGCGCCCGAGCGGGTCCATGCCCGGCACAATGGTCCCGTCGTATAGCCGCACCGACTGGCGCGTCCAGCGGATATCCGTTGGATTCGGCGGGAAGTTGATGTTATAGAGCGCCAATTCATCGTCTTTCAACAGCAGCTCCAGCGTTTTTTCGACATACGGTTCCAGCGCCTGAAAATCTGGCTCGGTTTTGCCCACTGGTGTACTGAGCGCAATGCCCTTGATTCCGAGCAAAACCGCCTGCTTGGCCGCAGCCAGCGTTCCCGAATGCCACATTGAGTTGCCCAGATTCGGCCCCATGTTGATGCCCGACAGCACCACGTCCGTTTCTCCGCCTAAGTGCGTACCCAAAGCCACGCAGTCGGCGGGAGTGCCGTTGACGCGGTAGGCTTCAATGCCCTCAAACTTGATCGGTGAGGTTTTGTACGAAAGCGGCCGGGAATGCGTAACTGCATGGCCCATAGACGATTGCTCGACATCGGGCGCAACAACCCGTACTTCGCCAAAGCGGGTCGCAATGCGGGCCAGAGCCGCAATGCCCGGGCTGTAAATACCGTCGTCATTCGTGATTAAGATTCGCATGGTCGTACCAATTTGTCTTATTTCTCCAACAGAAAAACCGCCGAGGATGTTTAGTATATCGTGATAATGGCCTCCCCTATGAAAATCGCTCAGCTCTTACATAACCCCGGTGCCGGGGATGAGGAACATTCCAAAAAAGACCTTATGTCGCTGATCGAGTCAGAAGGCTTCGAATGCCGCTACACGTCGACAAAAAAAGACGACTGGAAAGAACTAACGACCGACGTTGACTTTCTGATCGTTGCGGGCGGGGACGGAACTGTTCGGCGAGTTGCCAAACAGTTGCTGAACCGGAAACTGATCGAAAAACCGTTTCCGATTGGCCTCTTACCCAACGGCACGGCCAACAACATCGCCGTTACGCTCGGCATTCCGGTTGAGGAGACCAAGCCCGTCGTGCAACGCTGGCACAACGGGCAGCGAAAACGGTTTGACGTCGGGCTGGTCGAAGGCTTGTCCAAACGCGAGTTTTTTCTGGAAGGGCTGGGGTTCGGGGTTTTCCCAAAGCTGATGCGCAAGATGGAAGACCGGCAGGAACAGTCGTCGGAAGCGCCGGAGGAAAAGCTTCGAACAGCGTTGAACCTGCTGACCGGGATCGTCGAATCTTACAAACCCCACTGGTGCCGGATTGAAGTCGATGGCGTCGATTATTCGGGCGAGTACCTGCTCGTGGAGGTGATGAACATCCGGTCTATCGGCCCGAATCTGGTGCTGGCCCCGGCCGCTGACCCCGGCGACGGCCAGCTCGAAATCGTCCTGATTGCTCCCCACCAGCGCGACCAATTGCTCAACTACATTCAGAACCGGCTCACCGGCTCACCGAGCGACTACTGGGGCACGGTGTTGAAAGGCCGCACGGTTCGGATGCAGTGGGAAGGAACCCAACTGCACCTGGACGATCAGTTAATCAAAACCCGAAAGCCCCGCGACCTCCGGCTGACGCTGCACGAAGGGGCGCTGAGCTTTCTGGGCTGTAAGCCCTTTGGGGAGGGTTCTTATTGAATCGCAAAGTTGATCGGCATCATGTACTTAACCCTGATGGCTTGCCCCCGGTGAACACCCGGTTTCCATTTTCCACTGGTTGCCTTCACGACCCGTAGGGCTTCTTCGTCGGCCCCATAGCCAATTCCTTTGACGACTTTTGCATTCTCGACAGTACCCTCTTTACCCACCACAAAGCTTACAATCACTTTTCCCTGAACTTTCGCCCGTGCGGCATCAGAAGGATAACGAATATTACTGGCTAAAAACTGGCCCAAGGCTGACATTCCGCCCTTAAATTCCGGATTGATTTCGGGCTCGGTGTACGTCAGCACATCACCTTTTTCCGTATACGATTTTCCGGAAAGGCATTTGCCATTTTCATACGTTTCCCGGTACGCCAATTCTCCATTTTCGCGTCGGCCTGTCCATTCGCCATCTTTCACGCCATTTTTTACCGCCCCGGTTTCCAGCAGTTTCCTCGTGCGGGTTCCGGATTCAAACAGTGCCTGGCCGTTTCCGTCCACGACCGTCGGTCTTCCGAGCGAATCCCATTGACTCAATAACCGAAAGCGAACCGTTGCCTCAGGGCTCAGGTCGCGCAGGGCAATCTGCCGAAGCTGGCCGTTGGGATGCCATAGCCATTCTTCCGTTTTGTTCTCATCGACGGCTTCCTCCAGTTCCCGAACGATTCCGTTTCGGAAGTAATAGCGGGAAGGATGTTTCACTTTTCCGTTGAAATAAGCGATAGTCGATAAAGGCGTTCCGTCGGCAAAAAACGAATACTGGGTTTCCTCAACGGTATTATTTCCATCACTAATCTCCAGTCGGTAAGCTTCTAAGGAGTCAGGCAGTGTAGGGTCGTTGTTATTTTGATGCGTAAAAGGCTCTCTTTTAAGCCGATAGCGCTCAAATTCTTTCCAGTTTTTACCAGCTTTACGATAAATAACGGGATCGGCATTGGGATAGCCTAACGAATCGACAAACGTTATAAACTGATAATCGGCATTGGCTTCATCGGTCGTTAAAGCCCCTTTTTTGTCAAAATACTGCACCTTTCGATCCGGTTTTGCATCGGCCAGACTGGGTGCAAACCGGATTGTATACGAAAGTTCCTGCCGAACGGGTTGCCCGGCTTTCAGCGCCGGTTTCCAGGCCCGGAAGGCGCTGAATACCCGAACGGCTTCCCGGTCGCAGTCGGGCGTGAGGCTGCGCAGTGGTTTAACGCCCGAAACCGTCCCGTTTGGTTCGATCACGGCCGACAGAATCACGATACCTTTCGTCTTGCTGACCTCGGCCGAGTAAGGCACGCGCCGGTTGACGCTGATGAACTTTTCCAGCATCGGCAAACCGCCCCGGGGTATGGCCGCCGAATCCACTTCGTAGTCTTTGTAGATCGTTTGGGCGGTGGTAGTTAGCGCCGTTAACAGGAATGACAAAAAACAAAAGTAACGGTAACGTTTCATGGGTGGAATCGGATTTATGCAGCCAATATATAAAAAATGTTAATATTTTCTGTTGTACAAAAACCGGTTTTACCTTGCTGAAAAACCGGCTATGCTTTTTCGAAAACTGAAAGTCATCTGGCTCTTCTACCGACAGTTTGGGCTCGCCAGCAACCTGGTCACCGTGGCCCTGATTGGGGTCAGTCTGGAACGGATCAAGGATTACTTTCCGCTGTTTATCGTTTACTTTCTCTGGTTCAAGTTGCTCTCCAACGGGATCATCGGCTACCTGACCCGACGGATGTTCAAAGATCGGTTCTGGTTTTATTACAACCTGGGCTTGTCGGAAACAGCCTTGTTCGGCGGTGCCTTCGCGCTGGATTTTCTGATTACGCTCCTGCTGATTTTCACGACCTACCAGCTTTTGCTGCGCCAATGAATCACCAGCCGACAACCCTCGAAGCCGACGGCATCTGGTTGCAATTCGGAGAGCGGAAGATTCTCCAGAGCGTTTATGTGCGCATTCAGGCTGGCCAGATCACCGGCCTGCTGGGCCGCAACGGTTGCGGAAAATCCTGCTTACTGAAAAGCATCATGGGGTTGATGCCGGTCGAAACCCGCTCGGTCCGGGTGGATGGCCATTATGTCGAAAAACCGTATCAGCAACCGGGGTTGATCCGGTATTTGCCGCAGCATCCGTTTGTGCCGCCCTCGCTGACAATCCGGACCGCTTTCGAGTGGTACGGCGTCGACATGAATGAACTTTTCGGGGAATACCCAACGCTGGAAAAGCTGAAAAACCGGCGAATGAGTCAATTGTCGGGCGGTGAAAAACGGCTGGCCGAAATGCTGCTGATCCTGAAATCCGACAGCGCGTTTGTGTTGCTCGATGAACCGTTTTCGCAGTTGATGCCGGTTCAGATTGAACAGCTTCAGGCCACGATCCGGCAGGAGGCCCGGCGTAAAGGCATTCTGGTGTCCGACCATCGCTACCGCTCCGTCCTCGACCTGAGCGACACGGTTTATTTTCTGAATGCCGGTGGGCGCACAATCCGCCTGGCCGATCCAATGCAAAATCTGCGGGATATGGGCTATATTGCCTAAGTGCATTAATTCAACACCCGGTCGATTTCGGCCCCGTACCCATCGACTTTCACTTGATTGGGATACACCTCGACGATGGCAAAACCGTTCTCCTCTTCTTCGACCATACCCCGAAAGGTAATGTAGTGAATGTTTTTTTGAACGGAATAACTGGGCTGGTGCGCGTGGCCGTTGAAATACGCCCGCACGTTCGGGTAACTTTCCAGCAGCGTTTTCACGGCTGCGTGATTCCACAACAGGTGAGGGTCTTTGTCCGGCATCAGCGGCATGTGACAGAAAACCAGCACGTTGTCGCCATTTTTAGCGGCTGCATCCAGTTCATTCCTCAACCAGCGGAGTTGTTTTTCGCTCAAGCCTCCGTTCCAGGGCTGGGCGTTGGATGCATTCCGGGCTTTGAGTTGTTGGAGAAAACCGGTTGCGGTCTGGTAATTTTCGCTGCCTTTCGGATTGCCGTACAGACTCAAATCGTTGCCATCCAGCACAATGAACCGCCACCGGTTTTTCACGAACGAATAAAACCGGTTTTTCATCCCTAAAACCGTCGGTACCTTACCAATTTCTTCCGGCTGAACCGCAAACTCGTGATTGCCCAGCACGTGATACAACGGACGCTTGAGCGGTTTGGTGAGCACATGGAGCGTGTCGAAACTCCGCACATCACGGTCAATGAAATCGCCGAGGTGGACCACGAAAGCCACGTTTTTCTGGTTGAAGGTTTGCACGGCTTCATTCAGCTTGCGCAGGGAAGAGCGGTAATGTCGGGTGCCTTCGGTGGGGCAATCGCAATACTGCACATCAGTCATGACACCGAAGGTAAACAGCGGTTTTTGAGCGGTTTGCCCGAATACACCAAAACCGGAAATTAGGAAAAGAACAAACGATAAAAACGGGCTATTCAGCTTCATAAAGGCTTTTTTGAAAGAGAGGCTTTCCCGTAAAGATACAGCAAAACGTCAAGCCCGGTACCAGCAACATGAACCGGTTTCCAAAACCGGTTCAGTCACTTCCGTGCGGTACCATACGCTCATAGACCTCGTCAAAACCGGCGTTTCGGCTCTCCCGGTAATGGTCGGCGTGGTAGCGGTCCAGCTTGTCCAAAATCTGAACCATGACTGCTTTCTCATGATCGGTCAGGGAACTGTAGGCCACATCGGCAATCTGGTTCATGACCGGCAGACACTCCTGAATAGCGTGCAGACCAGCCTGCGTGATCCGTAGGCGCTTCGACCGGCGGTCGTGTTCATCCGGATATTCCTCCATAAACCCCATGCCGATCAGCCGGTTGACAACATCGATTCCCGACGCAAATTCCGCCATCATTTCGTAAATCAGCTCACTTTTCTTGGGGTTCCCCATCTGCATCAGCGCCAGTAGGTAAACCGGTTCATCAAGGCTGCGAAACTGGAAAGGCTGCATGGCTTTCTTTGAATAAAAGCCAGCATACTTCGACAAACGACCGACCAGAGCCGCCAGTCGGACTTCCGGACGCATGGTCGTCAACGAGCGGTTGGCGGGGTCCAGCAGGTTGTTCCATTTTTCGTGGCGCTTACCTTCCGGTGAAGCCACCGGACTGTCCGGATTAACAGTTTGGGTGTTTTCGGTCAGATAGTGCAAGCAAAATCCGGTAAGATCAGCCTCCGGCGTCACTTCGCTATACCGCGCCCAAGCATTTACCAAGTCAACTATTTTTTGCTCTCCTCGATCCATACTACTGGAATTTCCTACCAATCAAAAGCGGTTTTTGGCCAGAATTAGTACGAAAGTAAAATATTTTTTCTGTAAATGCAAACATTAATTATGTTTTCGTAGTAATATTGCAGCGTAGAATCATTCATCAGTACGAAATCATACTATCGACATGATGCTTAAACTATTCATCGATGCGATAACCTACCAGGGTTGGATACTGCTGAATACGCTGTCTTGTCGGTTATATATCGCGCTACTAAAAACGCTATGATTGCTGAATTGAAAGGGGTCGGAAAAGAGTACAAAACCGGCGACCAAACCATTGTGGCTCTGCAGCCTACCAGTTTGCAACTCAATGAAGGCGAGTTGCTGCTCATCATCGGGCCATCGGGTTCCGGCAAAACGACGTTGCTGTCGTTGCTCGGCTGCGTGATTTACCCGAGCTACGGCGATTTATGGGTGGATGGTCAACTGGTCAATAAGCTCAATCAAAACGAGTTGGCTAAGCTCCGACTAAATACCATCGGATTTGTATTCCAGAATTTTAACCTGCTGGCTCCGCTGACAGCCGAGGAAAACGTGCTGATGCCGCTTCAGCTTCAGGGCGTCCGGGCGTCGGAAGCCCGCGAGCGGACCGAGAAAGCACTGAAAACCGTCGGAATGACCGACCGGCGGCAAAATCTGCCCAAACAGTTGTCAGGTGGACAGCAACAGCGCATCGCCATCGCCCGCGCTCTGGTCACCAACCCCAAACTGGTCCTGTGCGACGAACCGACGGCTTCGCTCGACAAAGATTCGTTGGGCATCGTCATGCAGGAACTCCGAACGCTAGCCGACGAAGGCAAAGCCGTGGCCGTCGTGACGCACGACCCACGTTTGAAGCAATACGCCCACCGGATTGTGGAAGTAGAAAGCGGGGCTGTCAAAGAATTCAAAGAATTTAACGACTAAAAACGCTATGAAACGCATTGGTAGCACTTCGACTATTCAGAATACCCTGCAGTGGCAATCCAACCCCAAACCCGCTTATCCGATGTTAATCGCGTTGGGCGAGGCCCTCCAGTTTCTGTTTCTGCTCCTTTTTCTGATGGCTTGCGGCAGTTCGAACGAAAAAGCCACCGATACAACCGACAGTGTCCGGACCGTGCAAACGCCCAAACAAATCGACGAGGTCATGGGCATTGCCGTCATCGAACCCGCCAAACGGATCAGTCAGTTGTCGGCCGAAACCGGGGGTGTGGTCAAAAGCATTTTGGTCAACATCGGCGATGAAGTGAAAAAAGGGCAGGTGCTACTGACGATGGACAATGCCGTAGAATCGGCCCAGTTGCGGCAGGCCAACGTCAAAATCCGCACCCAGCAGGACGCCATCGAAACCGCCCGGCAAAACGTGCAGACACTCCGGGTTCAACTCCAGAAAGCCGAAGCCGATCTCCAGCGTAACCAGACGCTGTTTGCCGGGAAAGCTCTGACCCAGAAAGACCTGGACGATTCACGCTACCAGGTAACAAACCTGCAACAGCAGATCCGGGCCTCGGAAGCGCAGGTTCGGGAAGCCGAAAGCCGCATTCGCGAACTCAAAGCCGATATCCAGTATGCCTCGACCGTCGCGGGCCAGAAAACCGTAACGGCACCCGAAAATGGGACTCTGCTCAGTCTGGATGCCAAAGTCGGCCAGTATTTGTCCAACAACCAGTCCATTGGTGATTTCGCTCCGGCGGGTCCGCTGATAGCCCTCACCGAGATCGACGAGCTTTTTGCCTTGCGCGTGAAGGTCGGCCAGAAGGCCTACGTGCGGCCCCAGGGCAGCAACGAACGGCTGACGACGGGGACGGTGGTGCTGGCATCGCCCTACCTCCGCAAAAAATCGCTGTTTGCCGACAACGCAGCCAACCTCGAAGACCGGCGTGTCCGGGAGGTGCGGGTGCAACTCGACGAACCCGACAAGGTCATCATCGGCGCAAGGGTGGAGTGTTTGATCTCGGTGAAGTGAGGGGGGGGACGGTTCTCGATATTCAGCCTTCGCTATTCGATGTTCGATATTTAAGCTTTAAATAACGAATAGCGAATCATGAACACCGAATATCGAAAGCCGTAAACAGAATACTTAAACGCAGACTCGTATGTTCAGAACCGCTTTCAAATTCATGCGCTACGATGTGGCGAAGTCGCTGGGCGCGCTGGCGGGTATTGTGATTTCCGTCTTTCTGGTAGCCCAGCAGGCGGGTATTTTCATCTTCCTGACGGACGCCATGCGCAGCATTGTCGACAACAACAAGGGTTACATCTGGGTGACGGACGAAACCACCACGAACGCCAACCAACTGAGCCAATTGGACGTTCGGAAGGGTTACGAAATCAGTTCGTTACCAGGTGTGGCACGCGCCTATCCGGTGGTGGTCGCCAGCGCGGGGGCCAAATTTACGAACGGCACCACGGGCGGTTTTTCGCTGATCGGTTCCGAAGCTCCGGCCTTCGTGGGCGGGCCGTGGCGGCTGTACACCGCCAAACCGCAGGACATGATTCCCGAAGGGGCGCTGATCACGGATTTTTACGATGCCAAAGCCCTCGGCGGTCTGCAACCCGGCGACTATTTTGAGGTCAACGGCAAGAAAGTCTACAACGCCGGACTGACGCGGGGGGCGCGCTCGTTCGGCGGGGGGCTGCTCGCCTTCACGACCATTGAACGAGCCCGGTTTCTGGCGAATGTGCCGACGAACAAGGTCAGTTTTTACCTCGTAAAACCCAAACCCGGGGTGCCCGAAGACACGGTGATCCGGCTGATCAACCGGAGCATCAACGGCGTCCGGGCCTGGAACGCCGACGACCTCTCCCAAGTAACCGTCGAAACCGTGCTGGCGACCAACGGCATCGCGGCTTCGTTCGGCAGCCTGATCGGGTTTGCGATCATTTCCGGACTGGTCATCATCGGCCTGACGCTGTATTCGGCGGCCATCGACCGCATCAAGGATTACGGCACGCTGAAAGCCATCGGGGCTACCAACTGGTACGTCAGCCGCCTGATTCTGACCCAGGCGCTGCTGTTTGCGGTAGTCGGCTATGGGATCGGCCGGTTGCTGGCTGAAGGCTTCCGGCTCGGCATTGCGCAGTCGGGAACGCTCTTTTTCTTCCCGACCTGGTTCGAATTTGCGCTGTTCGGCATCACGCTGGTGATTTCACTCGGCGGTAGCATTTTCGCCATCCGGCGCATCAACTCGCTCGAACCGGCGACGGTTTTCAGGGGCTGATTTTACAGTACTCAGTTAGCATGAGTTTATAGTTTACGGTTTATAGTTTTTTGTGCGAATGACTGATTTCCAGTCGCTTATAGTCAACTATAGACAATAAACTAAAAACCATAAACCACTTAGAATCAAGACATGAAACGGATGATCAATAGAGGATTCAGATGGGCAGTACTCTGGCTGGCGCTGATTTCCTGGCAGCACGCCATCGCCCAGCCGCTCACGCTTGCGCAGGCGTTACAGCAGGCGCAGACGAACCGGCTGGAGCTGACCAACCAGCGCTTGCAAACCGAGATTACGGCCAGCGACGAAGCGCGTCGGCGGGCCACTTGGCAGCCGCAGTTCAATGCCGGGGGCGATTTTCGCTGGAACACCCAAATCCAGCGAAACATCATCAAAAACGCTCCTTTTGCCAACGGGCAGGACGTGGTGCTGCGCTTCGGAACGCCGTTCAACAACGTGCTGAACGTGCAGGCCGAACAGAAAGTGTACGATGCCCAGAGCCGCATCGACCGGTCGATTAACCGCCTGAACGTGGAGAGCCAGCAGGCCGAGTTGGAAAAACTGGCCGTCGACGTGCGGCAGCAGGTCACGGAAGCGTATTACCAGGCAGTTTTTAACCGGGAAAAACAACGGCTGTCGACCCAGGCGCGGGTGCGGGCGCAGGGCTACCTCGAACAGGCGCAAACCCGGTTTCGGGCCGGAACGCTGCTCGAAAGCGAACTCGACCGGTTTTCGCTCGATCTGAGCAATGCCGAACTGACTTCCCGCAACGACCAGCGCGATTATAGCCTAAGCCTGGAAAACCTCCGGTACCGCCTGAATACGGCGCAGCCAGTGGAGCCTGCCGACTCGCTCGAAGCCCTGTTTGCCGACTTTCAGGCGCAGGAACAGGCCACCGGAAACCGCCCCGAACTGCGGCAGGAAGAACTAACCCGGCAGGTCAACGAACTTAGCCAACGGCGCGAACAGGCCCGGCTGGCCCCGGTCGTGACGGCCTACGGCGCGTATTTTGCCCAGCAATTTTCAGATTCTTTCAACCCATTTCAGGGCGGCACCTGGTTTCCGTACAACTACCTGGGCGTCCGGATCAACGTGCCGTTGTACGACGGTCGGCAGACGCGCCTGAACCGGCAGGATTACGTCCGGCGTGTGCAGATTAGCGAAAACACGCTGAAACGGCTGAAAAATGACTTCGACTACGAACTGAAGTCGGCCCGGAACACGCTCGAACAGGCCCGCGAGAACCTGACCGAATCCCGGAAAAACATCGGGCAGGCGCAGACGATTCTGGCCGTCGACCGGGTGCGTTTCGATGCCAGAACGCTGCTGCTGGCCGATTTCCGAAACAGCGAATATAGCCTGCAACAAGCTGAAAATAACTACCTCCGGGCAGTTTACGACGTACTGCTCGGCCAATTGCAGGTCCGGAAAGCCCTCGGCAGTTTATAAGCATAATTACCCCAACCTATTCACTTCACAGCAAGTTTCATGATTGCGTTATTTCATCGTACCGCCGTCGCGTGCAGCAAACGGGTCACCGAAGCGTACAGCACTTCGTTCACGCTGGGCATCAAAACCCTCGACCGCCGGTTTCACGACCCTATCTACGCCATCTACGGTTTTGTCCGCTACGCCGACGAGATCGTCGACACCTTCTATGACTTCGACCAGTCCTACCTGCTCGACAAGTTTCGAAACGACACCCACGAAGCCCTGCGCGACGGCATCAGCCTTAATCCCATTCTCCACGCCTTCCAGCAGGTCGTGCGTGAGTACGGCATCGAGCGCAAACTCATCGACGCTTTTCTCCACAGCATGGCGATGGATTTGTACCGGAACGAGTACAACCAGGATGGCTACGAAGAGTACATCTACGGCTCGGCGGAGGTGGTGGGGCTGATGTGCCTGCGGGTGTTCTGCGAGGGCGACTGGGCCATGTTCGACCGGCTGGAGGGGCCCGCCCGTAAGCTGGGAGCGGCTTTCCAAAAGGTAAATTTTCTGCGGGATTTGAAGAGCGATTACGTCGACCGGGGGCGGGTGTACTTTCCGGGCGTGGACTTTCGGGTATTTACCAAAGAAGCCAAACGGTTAATTGAAGAGGATATTCAGCGGGATTTTGACGAAGCGTATGAAGGCATCATTCGGTTGCCACGCGGGGCGCGGATGGGGGTTCACCTGGCATACACCTATTATCTGACCTTGTTTGAAAAGATCAAGCAGGTTCCGGCTTCGCGGATTCAGGAGGAGCGGATTCGGGTGCCGAATGCGAAGAAAATCGCGTTGCTGGCCCGAACCTACGTGCGGTTCAAGTGCCGGTGGGGCGCGATGCGAGCGTTTTTCGCTTTATAACTGCTTCGATAGACCGGGCAGTGGTGTTCCGCGCTGATGTGCTGCTGGCGGAAACCAGGACACCAGCGCGGAAATGTTTACGACGAGCGGATTTTCAATAAGCTGGCCTATTTCGCCTTGGTCAGTTCGCCGTCGAGTTGCGGTTTCAGGTCGGCAATGCCGCTGCGTTTCCAGACAATTTGGCCTTCCTTATACAAAATCAGGTACGGAAAAGCCGTCACCGTCTTTAGCGAAGCGATTAGGGCGGGGCTTTCTTCCAGTTCCAGTTCCACAATGGTCAGGGCGTTACCGTGTTCTTTCCGCAACTCCTCCAGGATGGGTTTTACTCGCTTGCAGGCTCCGCAATACCGTGAACCAATGTCTACCAGCACCAGCTTGTTCGTCGCCAGCACTTGCTGGTAATCGGCCAGCGAGCGATCCGCCTTGGCCGATGTATACAGCGGATAACCACCGCCTACCCAGCTACCGATGCCTTTCTCCAGATCATAAACGCGGCTGAAACCCCGGCTCCGCAAGTCTTTGGCCAGGGCCGAACTTCGCCCATTCTGGATCGAATAAACAAAAACCGGTCGGCTCACATCCAGCTTTTTAACCTCGGCCTCGTAATTGGGGTTCTGCAGATTCAGGTTGATGGCTCCGTCGATGTGGTTCAGAGCAAACTCCTCGGGGCTGCGGGCATCGATGAGCTGCGGATCAGGTTCGTTTTTGAGCAGGCTGGCAAACTCGGCAGCGGGTGTCAATCCGGGCTTATCCTGAGCCAGCGTCAGGAGGGCCGCGCTCAGCCAGAGGGCCAGGGTGAAATACAGGCGTTTCATGGTACGATCTTGTTTAGAAGGTGATTCACTGATTTAGCGGGTTATTCATTCACCGAAGCCCGCGCGCCGGTGCGTTGGGGCAATAAAGGCGTGGCCGGTTTTATGGTGTCGTAATCGACCACGCCGTTGCGGGCCGCCCATTCGAAATAAAGGCGCGAGAGTTGATCAACCACCAGGGGATTCCGGCTGGCCACGTTCTGCGTTTCGCCCCGGTCGGCTTCCAGGTCGTAGAGTTCCCACTGGTAAGAAGGGTAGATCGAGACGAGCTTCCACTTGCCCCGTCGGACGGCCCGGTTGCCCGCCCGTTCCCAGAAAATCGGCTCGTCGCGTTGCACTTGTTCACCGCCGAACAGGAGACTCGTCAGGCTCCTGCCCGGCAGGGCGTGGGGGGTGGTGCCGTTGAGGGTAGCGGGATAAGACACCCCGGCCAGTTCGTAAAACGTGGGCGCGAGGTCGATGAGGTGAGCCGTACCTTTGGCAATGCGTCCGGCTTTTATTTTGGACGGATACCAGGCAATAAACGGCGAACTGATACCGCCTTCGTAGGCAAACCCCTTGAACGACCGGAAAGGCGTATTCGATACATACGACCAGTTTTTACCCTGCGACTCGAACGATCCTGCCGTTCCGACCGGTCCTTTGTTATTGGCAGCCCGTGGCCCCCGGTGGGCTACATCTTCGGCGGGGGCACCGTTGTCGGAGATAAACACCACCAGCGTATTCTGATCCTGCCCGATGGCCTTTAGTTTGTCCAGCACCTGACCGACGCCCTCATCAGCCCGGGTAAGCATGGCGGCAAATACCTCCATTTTACGTTGCCAGAGGTCTTTCTGCTCGTAGGTCAGGTTGTTCCAGTCGGGAATTTCGGCATCGCGCACGGCGGCTGCGTCGGCCTGTTGTTGCGTAATCAGGCCGAGTTTTACCTGTTGCGCCAGCCGCTGGGCCCGCAGCACATCCCAGCCCTGGTTGTATTTTCCCTTGTATTTGGCGATGTCTTCGGGCCGGGCCTGGAGCGGCCAATGCGGGGCCGTGTAAGCCAGGTAGAGGAAAAAAGGCCGGGTATTGCCCGTGGTCTGACTGCTCCGTTGCTCGTCCAGGAACTGCACGGCGTGGTTCGTAATCTCGTCCGTAAAATAATAGTCGTTTGTAGCCGGTTTGTAGCGCTTGTTATCTTCGAGGATCACGACGGGATAGGCCCGTCCGCCCAGCGGCATCGGGTCGGTATTGAAGTAGTTGGCTCCACCCCCAATGACTCCAAAAAACCGGTCGAAGCCGCGCTGCCGGGGCCAGCTCAGGCTGTCGTTCCCCACGTGCCACTTGCCCGAGAGCAACGTCCTGTATCCGCCCTTCCGCAAGACTTCCCCCAGGGTGGGCGACTCTCTATTCAGAAAACCCTGGTACGGCGGTGAGCCAAGATTGACATCGAAATAGCCGACTCCCGCTTTGTGCGGATACTGGCCCGTCAACAGCGAGGCCCGCGTCGGCGCGCAGATGGAGTTGTTGTAAAACTCCCGCAGCCGCAGGCCTTCGTAGGCCAGCCGGTCGATGTTGGGCGTGTTGATCTCGGAACCATAGGCACCGAGATCCGAGTAGCCCATATCATCCACCATGATCAGGATGATGTTGGGCGGTGTGGCAGGTTTTGTTTGAGCCAATACCGCGCTGGCTGGCAGGACGAGCGCCACCAGCAGGTAAACAATCCGTATGTTCAGTGTTTGTTTCATAACAGGAGTCAGTTGGTTAATTGCGGCCTCCCCCTACCCGAGCCGGGCGGGCTTCGGAGGTCGGCCGGTTTGGAGATTGGTTTGCCTTGGGCGTGGAATTGCCACCGGGGAAGCCCTGATTAGCCGGGCGGATTTTGTCGTAGTTTTCCACGCCGGTCCGTTTAGCCCAGGCTTCATATTCGGCGTTCAGGTCTTTCACTACGTCGGGCTGTTGAGCGGCAACATCCGTGGTTTCACCCCGGTCGGTTTCCAGGTCGTAGAGTTGCCACGTTTTGTCGGGGTACAGCGAAACAAGTTTCCATTTTCCTTTCCGCACCGCGCGGTTGCCCGCCCGTTCCCAGAAAATCGGTTGTTGCCGCGACCAATCGGACGGCTGGGTGAGCAGCGTTTTCAGGCTCTCCCCCACCAACGGATTCGTTTTTACGCCCTGGTAGGTCGCCGGGTAAGCCGCCCCGGCCAGGTCATAAAAGGTGGGCGCCAGGTCGATCAAATGCGCCGTCCCCCGCGCAATCGTTCCGGCCTTGATGGTGGCCGGGTGCCAGGCAATAAACGGCGAACTGATGCCGCCTTCGTGCGAAGTGGCTTTGTAGTTGCGGAAGGGCGTGTTCGACACGTAAGCCCAGTTTTGCTCCTGATAATCATACGAACCCGCCGAACCGATCGGCCCCGAGTTGCGTTGCGGCTTCCGTCGACCGGCGCTGTTCAGTCCACCCTGAGCGCCGTTGTCCGAAATCAGAAAAATATAGGTATTCCGGTCCTGCTTCAACCGTTTCAGTTCGGCCAGCAGCCGCCCGACATTCTGGTCAACACGGTCGACCATCGCGGCATAGACCTCCATTTTGCGCTGCCAGAGTTCTTTTTCATCGTAGGTCAGGCTTTCCCAGGGCACCACCTCCGGGTCGCGTTTGGCAATGGCCTGTTTGGGGTCGGCAATCCCCAGCTCAATTTGTCGTTTTAAGCGTTGCGCCCGTAAGGAGTCCCAACCGATGCTGTATTTGCCTTTGTATTTGGCAATGTCCTCGGCGGGTGCCTGCAGGGGCCAGTGCGGGGCATTGAACGCCAGGTACAGAAAAAAGGGTCGGACGGTTTTCCCGCTGCCCACCGACTCGTTTATGTATTGTATCCCATGATTGGCAATCTCGTCGGTGAGGTATTTGCCCGGTTCCAGGTTGACCCGCTGATTGTCGCGCACCAGTTCAACGGGCGGCACCTTCTCGGGATACGGGCTGATGTCGTAGTAGTTGCTGGCTCCCCCGATAAACCCGAAGAAATGCTTGAAACCCCGTTGCAGCGGCCAGTAGAGGCTGTCGTTGCCGACGTGCCATTTGCCGGAAATGTACGTATTGTAACCGGCTTCCTTCAGCACTTCGCCAAACGTGAGCGACTCGCGGTTTAGCCAGCCCTGGTAGGTGGGCAAGCCCAGGTTGACGTTGAAGTAACCCACGCCCGCCTTGTGGGGATATTGCCCGGTGATGAGTGAGGCCCGGGTGGGCGCACAGATGGAGTTGTTATAGAACTCCCTCAGCCGCAGCCCCTGCTTAGCCAGCCGGTCGATGTTGGGCGTGTTGATTTCCGAACCGTAGGCCCCGAAGTCCGAGAAGCCCAGGTCATCGACCATGATCAGAATAATGTTCGGTTTGGCGGTTTTAGCCGTCGGTTGCGCCAGCAGAGGCAACCCGAGTGCCAGCAGGCCCGCAAGGGAAAGTAAGCGTCTGAATAACATAGTCTTGGCTTTTTTCTGTTTTTTGTAAAGAGGCAGATTCAGACTACCAGCCGGGATTCTGAACCAGGAGCGGATTGTTGTCAAGTTCAGATTGCGGAATGGGATACAGCCGGTGCTTTTCGGTGGCATTTGTCTTCCCCACCCGGTGCAGGTTTTGGACAAACGTGCTGTTGCCGGCTGCGTCTTTCTGACGGATCAAATCAAACCAGCGCTGGTATTCGAAGACGAGTTCGAGCCGCCGGTCGAGGTAAAGCGAATCACGGAACTGCGCCTGGCTCAGGTTGGGGGTCAGGTTGGGCAAACCCGCCCGGTTCCGAACCCGGTTCAGCGACCGGTAGGCTTTGACGGTGGGGCCGTTGGCTTCGTTTTCGGCCTCGGCATGAATCAACAGCAGTTCGGCGTACCGCAGAATCGAAACGTTAGCCGCCGATTCGCTCGTTGTTCCCGTTGCGCCGGGGTCCCAAGCTTTGTTGAAAAACGGGGTAGAGTCGTTCGGAACAGCCGCATTGGCAATCGGCAGCGCATACCGGCGACCATTGGTGGGGCTGACAAAACTCGTTACGAACGTCACCCGCTTCCGGCGGTCGTTGTTTTTATAGAGCTTGTAGACGCTGAAATACCGGTCGTTGCCGACCGTGTAAAACCGTACCATATCGGCATAGCTGCCCACCAAACCCGGAATGCCGTTCAGGATGGAGCGCGAGTTCTGCCCGTTGCCCTGACTGAGCGAATTGGACCGAAACTGCGCCGAAAAGATATGCTCCACGCCATTCTTGGTAGCGGGCAGGAATACATCGGCGTAGTTCGTAAACAGATTATACCCATACCGCCCCGTGCCGCCATCGGCGGGCGAAAGGGCTTCTTCGGCCGTCCGGACCGCATCGGCGTAGTGCGATACCAGGTTGAGCGGCAACGACGCTTTGGTCAGGTAGACTTTGGCCAGCAGGGCTTTGGCGGCTCCCTGGGTAGCCCGCCCTACATCCGGTGAACTGTACGAAACCGGCAGTACGCCGGCCGCTTCGGTCAGGTCTTTTTCAATCTGGGCGTATACCTGAACGGAAGGCGTACGGGCCACGGCGTAGTCGGAAGCCGACACAAATTTCTGGTACTCAAGAATCAGCGGAACATCGCCGTAGAGCCGAACCAGGTTGAAATAATACAGCGCCCGCAGAAACTTGGCCTCCCCCAGCAGCCGCGCTTTTAGCTGGGCATCAAAGTCGATCGCCGGAATTTTCTCCAGCGCCACATTGGCCCGTTTGATGGCCGCGTAGTGCATCTGCCAGATTTCATACACCCGCAGGTTTCCCGACGAATGGCCCAGCACCGCCAGCGAACGGACGTCGGCATTGAATGCCCCGGGGCCGGGATCTTCATCGTCACCGGCGAAATTCATCCCCGTATTGAACAAAGTATTGTAGGGCGTTTGGCCGGGGGCGTTTAGCAACCAGTACACCGCATTGACGGCATTGACCGCGTCGGTCTGCGTTCGATAAAACTGCTCTTCCGAAAGAAGCGATTCAGGGTTTTCGGCCAGAAACTCCCGGCAGGATGCCAGGCTCAACGCCAACAGGGGAAATAGAATAGAGAAGATACGTTTCATGTGTTTTGGAATTTGCCCCGCCCCGCAGGAGGAGCTGGGGGTGGGAAGAGGCTACAGCGACAGCGACACGCCTGCCTGGTACGAACTGTTGTTGGGATACACGCCGGAGTCGACCCCCCGATTGATGAGCGACTGGCCATTGAGACTTACCTCCGGATCAAAACCGGTGTAGCGCGTCCAGGTGTAGGCATTCTGGGCCGAAACATACACCCGCAGAGTTTTGATACCGGCTTTTTGCAGCCATTGCCGGGGCAGCGTATAACCCAGGGAGATGTTTTTGAGCCGCACGTACGAACCGTCTTCAATGAAGCGGTCGGCCTGCGTAATGGCCGGGTCCTGGTAGGCCGCCTTCACGTCGGTATTGGTGTTGGTGGGCGTCCAGCGGTTCAGCAGGTCCCGCGAACCGTTGACGTAGCCCGAGCCCAGTTCGAGGTTGGCCCGGTTGGCGTTGTAGATTTTTCCCCCGAATGTGCCCTGGAAAAAAACCGTCAGGTCGAAGCCCCGGTAATCGAGCGTGTTGGTCAGGCCCAGATTCAAACCGGGTTGATTGGCGATTACGACGCGGTCGCCAGCTTGCGTAATCTGCCCGTCGCCGTCGATATCTTTGTATTTCTGTCCACCGGGGTTTCGGTTGGCCTGGGGCGTCAGGGCTTTATCGCCCTGCTGAATGAGACCATCCGTCTGGTAGACGATGAACGACCCGACCGGGTAGCCCACCCGCGCAATCGACGGAGCCGATATGCTCGGAATGATTTGCGTCACCCCGTCGCCGAGGCTCAGAATCTTGTTGCGGTTGGCCGAAAAAATAGCAATCGTATTCCATCGCAACACCCCGGTCAGGTTGCGGCTGTTGACCGACAGCTCAACCCCCTGGTTCGAGACGGAGCCAATGTTCTGATAAATAGACGCCAACTGCCCCGCTGAGGCATCGGCCAGGCCCGACGTACCCGGCACGGTTCGGGTTAGCAGCAGATCGGTGGTTTTTTTGTAGTAATAGTCCGTTACGACCTGAACCCGGTTGTTGAGCAGGCCAAAATCAAGCCCGAAATCGACCTGAAACGTCCGTTCCCAACTCAGATTCGGATTAGGAACCGTCGTCGGGGCAAAGCCAGACACGGTGTTGCCCGAAAAGTTGTACCGAAAATAACCGAGTTGCGAGAGCGACTGGTAGGTCGGAATGCTCTGGTTGCCCGTCAGCCCCGCACTCAACCGGGCTTTCAGGTTGGTGATGCTCCGCACGCTGCTGAAAAACGGCTCGTTGGCGACGTTCCAGCCCAGGGCCGCCGACGGAAAATACCCCCATTTGTTGCCATCGCCGAAGCGCGACGAGCCATCGGCCCGCAGCGTCAGCGTGAGCAGGTACCGGCTGTCGTAGACATAGTTGATCCGCCCCAGCACCGAGGCCAGTGCCCACGTTTCGGCTTGGGAACGCGGATTCCGGTTCGTGATGCCCGTGCCGAGGTTGTTGTAGGTAAAGGCATCGGTCGCAAAACCGGCGGCTTCGGCCACGGCGGTTTTGGTTTCCGACTGCTGGGCCGTGAATCCGGTGACGGCGTTGAGTTTGTGTTTGCCAAACACCCGGTCGTAGGTCAGTGTGTTTTCGTTCAGCCAGTTGGTCGTGGTGGTCGAGCCCACGGTAGCCAGCCCCTGCAATTGCAGCCCTTCGCCGGTCGTGCTCGGCAGGTAGCGGTTTTGGCGGTTATCGACCAGGTCGGCTCCCACCAGCACCTTCAGCCGCAGGCCGTCCAAGAGTTGGTAATCGGCCGACAGATTGCCCAGCACCCGGTTGGTTTTGGTGTCGTTGGTCTGGTTGTAAAGCGAGTTGATCGGATTTTGCAGCGAGGTCTCGAACGGGCTGTTGACCAGAAAAGAGCCATCGTTTAGATAAATAGGCAACGAGGGCGGAGCCAGCAGCAGGTTGCTGACCAGGCCCGCCGGAGCCACATTGGACGTGATGCGGCTGGCGGTTATACTGGCCGAAAGCCGCAACCGGTTTCCGTGCTCATGGTCAATATTCAGCCCGGCCGTGTAGCGCTTGAAATCGGTCCCGTGCAGAATCCCATCCTGGCTGAAGTAGTTGGTCGAAATACCCACGCGGGTCCGTTCCGACCCGGCTTGCAGCGACAGACTGTGGCTCTGCATGGGCGCCTTTCGGAACGCAGCCGCCTGCCAGTCGGTGCCCTGGCCTACGGTGTCGAGCGTGTAGCCGGTCACGCTGGGCAGGGTTGGAGTCCGGCCGGAATTACGGGCGGCATCTTTCCGCAGTTCCCACCACTCGCGCGCATTCAGCACCGGAATGGTCCGAATCACTTGTTGTACGCCATAAAAAGATTCGTAGTTGATCGTCGACCGTTCTTTGCTCCCCCGTTTGGTGGTGATGATGATGACGCCGTTGGCACCCCGCGAGCCGTAGATCGCCGTTGCCGACGCATCTTTTAACACGTCAATGCTCTCGATGTCAGCCGTATTCAAGGTCGACAGCGGGTTGATCTTGGCCCCGCTGGTCACCCCGGCATCGTTGAGCGAATAGTCGTTGTTGATCGGAAAACCGTCGATGACATAGAGCGGGTCGCTCCCCGCCGTGATGGAATTGTTGCCCCGAATCTGCACACTCACCCCGCCACCCGGTTGCCCTGAGGTTTGCGTCACGATGGCCCCGGCTACCGACCCCTGCAACAGCCGCTCGGCCGAAGCCACCGGTTGCCGCTTGATTTCGGTCGGTACGCTGGCGATCGAACCCGTCAGGTCGCTTCGCTTCTGGGTTCCGTACCCAACGACCACTACTTCGTCGAGGGTGCTCCCACCTTCCTGAAGAGATACGTCAACGGTGGATTCGGTAGCGATAATTTCGACGGTACGGTAGCCGATAAAGCTGATGACGAGTGTGAAAGGCAACTGCTGACCGGTTCTGAGCAGAAAACGGCCCTGTGCGTCGGTAAAGGCCCCGTTGGTGGTTCCCTTGATGACAACGGTTGCCCCCACCAACGGGTCGCGGTTTCGGGCGTCGCGTACCACCCCGGATACGGTGGCGTTGATGGTGGCGGGTTTGGGCGTTTGTGCCTGGATACTAGTAACCGAAAGCAGACCGCCCAACAATAGTATTCCCCGGAGGAGTAACCGATAGTGCATGAAAGTACTGGTGATTAGGTAAAAAAAGAGCTTGTCAGAGCCTGATTGATTGAGACCGGCCCATTGGTTGCCGCCAATGGCCGACTAAAAGTTAAAGCGATTGAGCCCAACAACGGCCCGTATGCAGCAGGCCGGTTTTGGCGGTAGAAGGGATTGAGTAGCCGGTTTTTGTTGTGATAGATGGAACGGCAGGAAGTCCGGATGTACCCGGCGGTAAATGAGCGGGCTTCAGCAATAGTAAAAGATTTTGCATTATTTTGCAGTGGTTATGTGAAAAATGAGCTTGTCAGAGCTTTCGTAACGTAACCTGCCGGGACGGTTGCCGCCGTACCCGGTTTTTTTGTTGATGAGAGGTTGACTTACGCCTTACTTCGGTTGCCGCCGAATCAGGAGTTGGTACGTAAACGTTGGTTGCCTGGTTGATTTTGGCCTTTGTTACTCACGCAGGCCGCGATGAGTGCGGGTTTAACCGTGCAGAAAAACAGGAAGAGTTCTGCTGAATAGGATCTGCCGACCACACCAGAAGACGGATTAGGGGCGTCGGCCACGGCTTATGACCCTGATCGACAACAGCATAATCCTGTTGGGACTCCAAAAAACGGGAAGGCTAAAGCGTGCGCTTGAAAGTCCATACAAAAAACAGTAAAACGGCTTAGTTCCATTACTCCTGTTGTTAGATAGGTTATTAGTATTTAAAATCTAGTGATTTAGTAGATTTGCACAAAGAAAGAATGTCCGTTCCAAGGTGCCAAATTTTTCTCCTGTTTTTTTAGCATTAAAAAATGGCGACGCCTTACCGAGTAGACACAACTGATTGATTTTTAATATTTTATTTTCAAGTGATCTGGGCGATTGCTATTTACAGCTAGGCAGATTGAATTTGTTAAAGGATCTGCCCGGATCGCTTTTCGGCACAACCTTGGATCCGGTCCGACAATGGCATTTTATGCCCAGAGCGTGCAGCATCATCCAGAGAAACCGTATTTTTGCGACTTACCACGTGCTTTTGACCGATGCCTTCCTCCCAACAGGTAATTCGAATCGAGAATGCCGCCGACAAGGCCACCCTTTCCAAACCGCAGAAGGAATTCAACCGCCTGACCCGGAAAATTGAATCGCTGGAAAAAGAGTTGACCGACTACCGAGCCACCATCACCCGCGTCCAGCAGCAGATTCAAACGGTGCTGGTGCCTCTGCAAACCGAGTACCACCAGCAACGGGTCAGCCTGGTGCAGTTGTTCGACCGTGCTTATGAATCCGGAGATTTCAAGGCCAACGAACGCAAGAAACTGGCCGACCTGATTCTGAACCTGGCGTTTGAACTCATTTCGGACTACGGGCGCGAGGACCTGAAACCGCTTTACGACAAGTACGACGCGCAGGGATTCGATGCCACGAACGCCGAATCGGACCAGCAGACCGCCGAAGCCATGAAGGAACTCTACGGCGCCATGTTTGGCATCGAGTTCGATGAGGATGCCGATGTAGGGTCGCCGGAGAAGTTTCAGGAGCACGTTCGGCAAAAAATGGAAGAGCAGCAAACCGCCTTTGAAGCCCAGCAACGTGCCGCCGACGAGCGCCGGGCCCAACGTCCCAAAACCAAAAAGCAACTCGAACGGGAAGCCAAAAAGCAGACCGAGGAGCGCAACATCACCAAAGCCGTGCGGACGGTGTACATGGACCTGGTGAAAACCTTCCACCCCGACCGCGAACCGGACGAAGCCGAAAAGCAGCGCAAAACCGAAGTGATGCAGCGAATTACGGAAGCCTACGAAAAAAGCGATCTGCTCGCGCTGCTGCGGCTCCAACTGGAGTTCAACCGCATCGACCAGGACCACCTCGAAACGCTGGCCGAAGAACAGTTGACGTATTACAACAAAATCCTGAAGCAGCAGACGCAGGAATTGCAGAGCCAGTTGTACACCCTGCAATCGCAAATGGCGGCTTTGAGTGGCAAATCGGTTTTCTTCGTTTCGTCGCCGGTTCAGTTGGAATACAGCCTGAAACTCGATACGCAGGAATTGAAGCGCACCATCAAAAGCCTGAAAAGCGATCTCGCGGCTTTCCAGGACTCGGCCGTGCTGAAACAGTGGCTAAAATCGTACCGGATTCGGTGAACGAGTGATTTTGAAAGGTTTTAAAGACGGATATGTCCGGGGCAATCGTAAAAAGAATTGAAAGATTTGCTTATCATATTTCATTGACTATATTTGACACCTGTTACGTAACAGGTAATACAATCTTTGATCACATCGCGGTAACGGCACATTAAACCGGTTAAATCAAAGATTTATGATCAAATCATTTAAACACAAAGGGCTGAAACAGCTTTTCGAAGAAGGTATTGAATCCGGGCTACCGTCGAAACAGATTCCAAGAATCAAAAACATTCTTTCGCTGTTGAACGTAGCGAGAGACCCTAGCGGAGTAAATTTTCCCGGTTCTGATTTTCATCCGTTAAAAGGCAACCGAAAAAGCGAATTTGCCGTTAGGGTGACGGGAAATTATCGGATCACTTTCCGTTTTGACAAGAAAAAAGGAGAGGCTCATGATGTGAATTATGAGGATTATCACTGATCATAGTAACGGTTTTACAACCGACTGCTAAAAATTTAATTAGCCTGAAAATGAGCATTATGCATAATCCCTCTCATCCGGGTGTTATCTTAAAAGATTTGTATTTGGATGGCGCAGGGCTGACGGTTACGCAAGCCGCTCAGTCTCTGGGCGTCAGTCGGAAGACACTCTCGCAGATTGTAAACGGTCGGGCAGGAATTAGTCCGCAAATGGCGCTTATCCTGGCACAGGCATTTCCGACGTCGACCCCGGAACAATGGCTTGATCTTCAGCAACAATACGATCTATGGCAAGCCCGGCAAAGGCAACAGCCCACAATTGCTCCACTTTGGCCCGTTGACAACCGGGTGGCTCCAGCCCGACGTTAATTACCGGTTTTTACTTTTTCCCAAAAACCGCGTCAGGTCCGAAATCGACTGAATTTGAAGCAGGTCGGCCTGCGACCGGCGCATCATCAGCGCGTAGGTGTTGTTGAAGCCCAGCGGAGCCAGCCAGCGCAGGCCGTAGCGTTGCTCAAACTCCCGGCTGACGTACTGAAAAACCGCTTTCCGGTCGGCTTTCAGTGAGTCGGCCAGCCGAGCGGGCGGTTGTAGAATGACGAGCAACCCGGTGCCGGTATACTCCGGATACAGGTCGATATCCCCGGCATTCAGGGCGTTGAAGCAGATTTGGGTACCACCCAGACCGGTTTTGGTAATGACCCGCAACGACGTGCGGTTTTCGATCAATTGCCGCAGGATTTCGGCTAGGATGTATTGTTCCGTAAAAATCTTGGTGCCAATTACGAGTTGTCCCTGCCGTTGTCGCGGAGCGGTCGGAAGCAATAAGTTTTGTTCACTCAAAAACCGCCGGGCGACCGTTTCCGGGGACTCGTGTCGGTAGTCCGCCCGGTAATTCAGGTCGGTCATCCGGGCATCCGACAGCCGGTTTTCTAGCAGCCGAAGCGTTTGGTCCAGTTCCGGATGTTGCGCCAACACCGCCGGGCGCACCACCAGCGCGGCTTCGTAGGGCGGAAAAGCGTTTCGATCATCGTCCAACACCCGCAAGTCAAAAGCCCTGATGCGCCCGTCGGTCGAATAACCGCTGATCAAATCGACTTGCCCCCGGTAAATGGCTTCGTACATCAGATTCTGGTCGATGAGCCGGGGTGTCAGATGCAAGCCGTAGGTGCGAATCAGGCCCGGATAGCCGTCGGCCCGGCCGTAAAATTCGTGGGCAAAACCGGCCACCAGCCCGCCCGCGTTGCCACCCGGTAGCCAGTAAAAAGCCGACAAGGCCGGAGCCATCACCAGAAAAATCAGCGCCACCCGGCGCAACCGCAAACCACGCAACTGTTGCAAGCGGGCCAACAGAAAATCAAACAAAATGGCGAGCAAAGCCGCCGGGACGGCCCCGGCCAGCACCATGTTCGGGTTATTCAGCGCGATTCCGCCGAAAATGAACTCGCCCAACCCGCCAGCCGCGACGTAAGCCGCCAGCGTCGCCACGCCCACGTTGATGACCGTCGCCGTCCGGATGCCGGCAAAAATAACCGGCAGCGCCAGCGGCAGCTCCAGCCGGGTGAGCACTTGCCAGGTGGTCATGCCCATGCCCCGGGCGGTTTCTTTCAGCATCGGACTCACTTCCCGAATGCCCACGTAGGTATTCCGGACAATCGGCAGCAAGGCGTACAGAAACAGGGCCACCAGCGCCGGGCCGACCCCAATACCGAGCAGCGGAATCAGAAAACCGAGCAGCGCAATACTCGGCACGGTCTGTAAAACACCCACCACCGCCAACACCACCGAAGCCACTTTCGGGCGGTACGTAATCAGAATCCCGGCAGGAAGACCGATCAGCAGCGCCAGACAAAGCGACAGAAACGTCAGCCCGATGTGCGTCAGGGTTTGTTCGATGAGCTTGTCGCCCTGCTCAGCCACGAAGTTGAAAAATTCCGGCATGGTTACGACAACTGAATGAGTTGGTGAAAAGCCGCCCAGATCGTTGCGGCCCGTAGCCCGAACGACCGACCCGGTTCCTGAACCACCCCGAACCCGGTTTTTGCCACCTTTGTCAATGCGTCAGACAGGCTGGTTTCGGGCTGTAAAGCAACGGCGTTTGGTTCGGGCGGTTCGGGCATCAAATAGGGGAGCAGGTCGGCCAGCGTCAGCACCTGTAACTGAAAACTCAGCAACTGATCGTCGAAAAACCGCCGGACAAACGCGTTGGCCGGTTTGAGTACCAGTTCTTTCGGGGTTCCAATCTGTTGAATTCGGCCGCCGTCCATCACGCCGATGCGGTCACCGAGTTCGAGGGCTTCGCGAATATCGTGCGTCACCAGCACGACGGTTTTTCGCCGGAGTTCGTCCAGATTCCGGAATTCGTGCCGGATTTCGGCGCGGGTGATGGGATCCAGCGCCCCAAGAGGTTCATCCATCAGCAGAATAGGCGGTTCGGCCGCCAGGGCCCGGGCCAGCCCGACGCGTTGCCGCTGGCCCCCGCTGAGCTGGTCGGGGTAGGCGTTCAGGTATGTTTCGGGCAACCGCAGCATCGCCAGCAGGTCGAGCGTCCGGCTGCGGATGCGGTTTTTGTCCCACCGCAGCAGCCGGGTCACGGTCGCGATGTTTTCGCCCACGGTATAATGCGGAAACAGGCCGGTTTCCTGCACCACATACCCCATGTGGCGGCACAGTTCGGCGGGATTCTGCGTCTGGGTATCGACGCCGTTGATTGTCACTGTTCCGGCCGTGGGTTCGATCAGGCGGTTGATCATCTTCAGCGTCGTGGTTTTGCCCGACCCACTCGTTCCCAGCAACACCAGTGTTTCCCCTTCTTCCACCGCAAACGACACCGCATCGACGGCGGTCTGATTCGGATAGCGTTTGGTCAGTTGGTAGACGGAGATCATGTTACGGTTTACAGTTTTCGGTATACGGTTTTCGGTGGTCTGCGCTAAGAGAACTCACGTGAGGTTTAACAGTAGGCAAGTTAAATAACGAATATCGAACATTGAATAACGAATACTGAACCGTAAACCGAAACCAAAAACTGTAAACCGAATACCGAAAAACCGTAAACCTAAATCGGATTAAAGTAGACGCCGATGCCAATCCAGCGGGTTTTCTGGCTTTCGTAGACACTATAGGGCCGGAAACCGGTGTAGGTTTCGAGCAGGAACGTCAGGTTGTTGGCGGTGCGGCCCAGTTCCAGCCCGATCCCGGCTTTGACGCCGGGCCGGAAGTCGGTTTGCTGCCAGAGCTTTAGGTCGATGCCGCCGGCCAGCCGGGCAAACGCGGGCGAGGGTTTGCGGTAAAAAAAACCGGCCTGCGCGCTCAG
Organism: Larkinella sp. VNQ87; assembly: GCF_049445795.1. Classification (NCBI taxonomy): domain Bacteria; kingdom Pseudomonadati; phylum Bacteroidota; class Cytophagia; order Cytophagales; family Spirosomataceae; genus Larkinella; species Larkinella sp. VNQ87. The sequence continues at coordinate 273,194 of NZ_JBMSDT010000005.1, read as the reverse complement.
TCGCTTGCGTTCTTCCGGTTTTCGCAGCCCAATGCCGACGCCAACGTACTTCCGCAGACCGTTTTTTTCGTGGTTATACGTCACATCGACCACTTCGTAATTGACCGGGTTGGGCAGGTAATAATTGATCTGGTTGCGAAACAAATAATCGTCGCCGAGGTGGGACGACAGGTGGTAGAGCCGAATCCGCCAGCTATGGTGCCGGACTCTGATGTTGTACAGGAAACTCAGCCGGTAATCCGTGTTCATCAACTGGCGTTTCTGTTTATTCAGTTGAGCGTCGTGGTAGACCTCAAACTGCGTAAACGAGGCCACATCGAACGAGAGTTCAGAGCTGCGTTCGGCAGATTTGTACCAGCGGAAAATCGGTTTTCGCAGCCCAAACGAAAACGGAACGATGGTGCCGTCGTATTTCCTGCCGTCCATCCAGTAAGCCGGGAGCACGCTGACACCGGTTTGCGCTTCGATGGGGTCGAGCAAAATAGGCATGAACAAATGGCCTTTGGGCAGAAACTCCCGGCGCGGGTACGTGGCCTGCAGAGTGGTCGAATGCCGGATCACCACCGTGTCGGGCATGTCCTGCTGCGCCCGAGCGGTGGATAAACCGGTGAAGATCAGAATAAAAAGGAAAAGATACCGCATCGTAAACGAAAAACCTCCGGTTTGGCGCCGGAGGAAGGGTCAAAGAAAGGAACGTCAGATTCAGGCTTCAACGGCCGCTTTTTTCAGTTCGGCGTAGTGTTTATAGAAATACGGAATGGTTTCGATGCCTTTGTAGAAATTGAACAAACCGTAGCTCTCGTTCGGCGAATGCAGCGCGTCGATGTCCAGCCCGAAGCCCATCAGGATGGATTTGACGCCCAACTCTTTCTCAAAAAGCGCTACAATCGGGATGCTGCCCCCGCCCCGGGTCGGGATGGCGTCTTTGCCCCAGGCTTCGCGGAAGGCGCGCCGGGCGGCTTCAAACTCCACGGAGTCGGTGGGCGTCACGTACGGTTGCCCGCCGTGGTGGGGCGTCACGGTCACGGTGACGGTCGGGGGGGCGATGGCCGTAAAGTGCTTTGTAAACAGTTCCGTAATCTCGTCGGGGTCCTGGTTCGGCACCAGCCGCATGCTGATTTTAGCCTGGGCCTTGCTGGGCAATACGGTTTTGGCGCCTTCGCCCGTGTAACCGCCCCAGATTCCGTTCACATCGAGTGTCGGCCGGATCGAAGCCCGTTCGGGTGACGAATAGCCTTCTTCGCCAAAAACCGCCTTCAGGTTCAGGTCGCGCTTGTATTCTTCCTCGTCGAACGGCGCTTCGGCCAGGGCGGCCCGCTCATCGGCGCTTAACTCCTGGACTTTATCGTAAAAACCGGGAATGGTGATGCGGCCTTTTTCGTCGTGCAGCGACGCGATGAGCTGACACAAGACATTGACCGGATTATGCACCGCCCCACCGTAGACGCCCGAATGCAGGTCGCGGTTCGGGCCGACCACCTGCACTTCGACGTACGACAAGCCCCGCAACCCGGTTTCAATGGAGGGAACATCGTTGGCAATGATGCTCGTATCCGAAATCAGAATCACGTCGGCTTTCAACATCTCCCGGTTTTCGGCCACAAACGTGCCCAGGTGGTCGGAGCCGATTTCTTCTTCGCCTTCGATCATCACCTTCACGTTGCAGGGCAGGTTGTCGGTCGCCAGCATGGCTTCCAGTGCCTTGACGTGCATGTAAAACTGACCCTTGTCGTCGCAGGCACCCCGGGCGTAAATCCGCTCGTTGCGAATCGTGGGTTCAAACGGCGGGGTGTTCCAGAGCTCATACGGATCGGCGGGCTGCACGTCGTAATGGCCGTAGACCAGCACCGTCGGCAAGGATTCGTCGAGGATTTTCTCGGCATAGACCACCGGATGACCGGCGGTTTCATGCAGGGCGGCTTTGTCGAGACCGGCGGCCGTGAGTTTATCGCGGACGAACTCGGCGGCCCGGCGCATGTCCGGTTTGAAGTTGGAATCGGCGCTGACGGACGGAATCCGCAGCAAGTCGAACAATTCGTTCAGGAAGCGGTCTTTATGTTCAGTAAGGTACGTTGACAACATGGGTATGACGGTTTTCGTCGGGTCGACGGCGTATCCGGAAACAATAACGCCCCGAAGTTAATCACTTCGGGGCGTCCTGCAATCGGTATGCTTTGAAACTTATTCCTCGTCGTCTTTCTTCCGGAACTTGATCAGGCGTGTCCGGTTTTCCTCCCCGTTCAACAACCGGGTGATATTTTTCTGGTGCGTTAGGACCACAAACAGGAAAACCACGACGCCGAACACAATCAGCAACGGATGTTCTTTCTGCCCGAACGCCCGCAACAGCAACAGCACCGGAAACGCCAGGGCAGCCATCATCGAACCCAGTGAAACGTACTGGGAGGCAATGACCACGACCAGGAAAATCCCGATGCAAACAGCGGCCACTTCGGGGTGAATCGCCAGCACCATCCCGAGCAACGACGCCACGCCTTTCCCGCCCTTAAAGTCGGCAAAAACCGGGAAACAGTGCCCAATGACGGCCACCAGGCCAAACACCAGCTTGAACGTCAGGATTTCGTGCGTACCGATGACGTCGAAATACCACAGCAGGGACGCTAAAATCGTGGCCGTATAGCCTTTCAGTACGTCGATCAGCATCACGACTGTACCTGCCCGTTTACCCAGTACGCGAAACGTGTTGGTAGCGCCGGCATTGCCGCTACCAAACTTCCGAATATCTAACCCAAAAAAACCTTCTCCATACCAGACAGCCGTCGGAATGGACCCTAGCAAATACGCCAGTAACGTCGTTGCGATGATCAATAATACATTCATTCAAGAAATCTACCGCTTCGGCGGTGCGATTGACATTGAGTATAAATTAACTACCAAAACCACCCGAAAAACGGGTGCGCAGAGACTTAAGAATTGGAATTTTCGGTGGGTGACAGATGGTCCTGAACGACAAATCTACATAAAAATTTGACTTTTCTACCGCTTAATAACAAAAAAGGACTTAAAATCATTCATTAGTCGAGTTTACTTCATCCAAAAATAACTTGCAAAAGTTATATTTTCCAAACATCGTCCTATTTGAAGCCCAAAAATTGGACAAAACTCATGCACCTTGCCGCTAAAATCCGCTACAAAAGTTTTGGAGGAATAGAAAAATAACTCCGAAAATTCCGGAGCCTTTCCGCCAAAAGCTGACCCGCTCAGAGCAACTTTTGGACTAAATCACCCTTAAAAAGCCTTTTCACAATAATTACGACCTGAGGAGTTTTCTGGCACATAAATCGTCAGGATTCGGCATGAATGCAAACTGGCCATAAAAACCACTGCGTTTTCATCCCAAGAGCTATGATTCAACTGACTTATCGACCAATCGGTTCGGTTTAGGAAAGGCAGGTTAATGGTCTTGTTATCATGCTACTGATGTGCAAAGAGAAGCCGGTTTTATTGGCGTTCCAGCCACTTTATGGTTAGGATGTGAAAAAGGACAAAACCTAGTTGGAGGCACCTTTTTCGCCGGCGATTATGCCAGCGCAACAGCCAATCGTACACAGCTTTCTGATTACTTAAGTCACCTCATTATAACGCAATTATGACGAATCAAACACGCGAAACAACAGTCGATCAGGCTATTAAAACCGGCATCAAAAACGTCGTACTGGTGCACGGCACCTGGGCCGATGGCTCAAGCTGGGGCAAAGTAATTCCGCTGCTGGAAGCAAAGGGGCTGCACGTTCGGGCGGTGCAAAACCCGCTGACCTCGCTGGGCGACGACGTGGCCGCCACCAAACGAGCCATTGAGTTGCAGGATGGACCGGTTTTGCTGGTGGGGCATTCCTGGGGTGGCGTCGTGATCACGGAAGCCGGAAACCACGATCAGGTAGCCGGGCTGGTGTACGTGGCCGCCGTGGCACCCGAGGAAGGCCAGTCGTTTCTGGACACCGTGCAAACCGCTCCGGCCACGCCAGGTAACGACCAGATTCGCCCGGATGCCTACGGGTTTGTCAGCATGTCGCCCACCGGCATTTTTGAGGATTTTGCCCAGGATTTGCCCGAGGCCGAACAGAAGTTAATCCTGGCGACGCAGGGCCCGCAGGCGTTTACGGCCTTAACGGAAAAAATCACGAAAGCCGCCTGGAAACAGAAACCGTCGTGGTTTATCGTAGCCGCCAACGACCGCATGATCAACCCGGACCTGGAGCGAACGCTTGCCCAAAAACTGAACGCCAAAACGCTGGAAATCCCGACCAGTCACGTGGCCATGCTGGCCGATCCCGAAGCAGTGGCTTCCGTGATTCTGGAAGCCGCCGGAACGCTCTAAACGGGTGTGCTTTCCGGAAACGTCAGCTCAAGCTGCACGCCGTCCGGGCTGGTAATCTGTAAGTTCCCGCCGATCTGTTTGCTTAATCCCCGAATCAGGGTCAGCCCCAGGGTTCGGCTCTGACGGGGATCAAAGTCGACCGGCAGGCCAACGCCGTTGTCACGGATGGTGAGCCGGTATGTCTGGTCGTCGTTTTTGTGCAGGCTTATCGCAATGACTCCTTCCTGATGGGGCGAAAAAGCATATTTGAGCGAGTTCGTTACGGCCTCGTTGATGATCAGCCCCAACGGAACCGCCAGAATCACGTCCAGTTCGGCCGCCGTGATCGCCAGTTGCTTTTTGAGCGGGCCGGGAGGTTCGAAGGATTCCATCAGGTAATCCACAATATCCGCAATGTAACGGTCCATCGGAATGCTCGATAAGCGGTCGGACTGGTACAGGTTCTGGTGCAGCAGCGCCATGGCGTGCACCCGGTTCTGGCTTTCCCGGATGGCCGAAAGGGCGGTTTTGTCTTTCAGATAAATGGATTGCGAGTTCAGCAGGCTCGTGATCACCTGGAGGTTGTTTTTAACCCGGTGGTGAATCTCTTTCAGCAGCCATTCTTTCTCGTCCACCAGCCGTTGCAGCGACTGGTTGCTCCGGGCAATCTCCCGGTTGTTGCGCTGATTGATCCGGTACTGGTTGTACAGCAGTCCCAGAATAATGAGCAGCAGCGTAATCCCCGCCAGGGTTACGTTCCGGATCAGGCTTGAGCGTTCCAGTTCCAGTTCGTTCTTTTTGTTGATAAAACTCAGCTCCCGGATGCGGGCGTTGGATTTGCCCAGTTCATACTCGGCTTTGAGGGCGTCGATGCGCTCGGTCGTGGCTTTGTAAAAAAAGCTATCGGCCAGGGCGTGTTCGCGTTCTTTCGTCACCAGGGCTTGCCGGTAGTCGCCCTGCGCTTTGTAAAGCTCGGTCAGGTCTTTCAGGTACCGCATTTCCTGCCGGTGTGCGCCTTTGGTCCGGGCCAGCGAAACCGCCTGATTGGCGTACTCAATGGCTTTGGGCAGGTTGTCGTTGCCGTAGGTTCTGGCCAGACCCGATAACGTTTGCAATTCCCGCAGGTAGTTGTTGATGGCTCTCGACCGCGCCAGGGCTTCTTCCTGAAGCGCAATGGCTTTGTCTTTGCGGCCTTCCTTGGCGTACACCGAGGCCAGGTTGTTGATCAGCGTGATATTCAGCCCCTGGTATTCCAGTTGGTTGTCGCTCAGCCGAATGCCTTTTTCCAGGAAAGACCGGGCGGTTTTAAAGTCGCCCAACTGCCGGTAGATGACCCCAAAATGGTTGTAGATATTGAGCGAAATATTGGAAAACGGAAGCCGCTCGTTAAACTGCTCGGCCAACTTCAGATACCGGAGCGCCTGTTCGTAGTTCTTCTGGTCGAGATGCGCCCAGGAGATGCTGTAATGAGCTTCCATTTGCCCAAACAAATCCTGCTGTTCTTCCGACGTTTTCAGCGCTTGCAGAAAATACTGAATGGCTTTGTCGTAATTTCCGTTCCGGAGTTCCACCACGCCGATCCGAATCGTGACGGTGGCGGTTTCTTTTTTCAAGCGGGCTTTCTGAAAAATTCCGAGCGCCCGTCGGTATTTCGTTTCCGACTGTTCGTATTGCCCCTGGTTGTCGTCGATCATCCCGAGTTGCACCAGCATCCGGGCCACGCCGGTGCTGTCGTTTTGCCGACGGGCTAGCTCGATGCCTTTTTGGGCAAAGTACGTGGCCGAATCCGGTTTGTGATACCGGTACTGCTTCACCAGTCGCTCCAGGTCGGCGACGGTTTTTCCGGCCATGGGCTGGGCCTGTCCAAAGGTGCTGTACGTCAGGGCCAAAAGCAAAAAACCGATCCGATTGAGTCGCATACCTTAGTGGGAAACCGGGTTTGGATTCTGAACGGTCAGCGTTTTCCGGATGCCCAGTTTTTCCATCCGGTATTCAAGGGTCGTCGGTTTCAGGTTGAGTAATTCCGCAGCCCCTCCACTGCCCCGGACGCGGCCGTTGGTTTGCTTCAAAACCCGGAGAATATACTCCCGCTCGGTTTCCTGCTGAATCTGTTTCACATCCAGCAAATCTTTGGGTGGCAAAACCGTTCCGCGTCCGGTGCCGGTCTCTTCCGGAGCAACCGGTGCCGGATTTCCCGAAAACAAGGTATTTACCAGCGGTCGGCCCAGTTCGAGCGGACTGTGGCCGTTGTTGAGAATGACGGCCTGTTCGATGACGTTTTCCAGCTCGCGGATGTTGCCCGGCCAGCCGTAATGGAGCAGTTCGCCCAAAACCCGGTCGTTGATGCCGTTGAACGGTTTGCCGAGTTTCCGGGCCGATTTCTGGGCAAAAAACGTCGCCAGCAGCGGAATATCGCTCTTTCGGTCGCGCAGGGGCGGCAGGTGAATCGGGAAGGTCGAAAGCCGGAAGTATAAATCCATGCGGAAACGGCCGTCGGCAACTTCCTTTTCCAACTGGCGGTTGGTGGCGGCAATGACGCGGACATCGGTTTTGATGGGCGTGTTGCCCCCGACGCGCTCTATTTCCTTTTCCTGCAACACCCGCAGCAGTTTGGCCTGGAGTTCGAGCGGCATCTCCCCAATTTCATCCAGAAAAATAGTGCCGCCTTTCGCCAGTTCGAACTTGCCGATACGCCGGTCCAGGGCACCTGTGAAAGCCCCTTTCTCGTGCCCAAACAGCTCGGATTCGATCAGGGTGGCAGGCAGGGCCGCGCAGTTGATCTTGACCAGAATTTTGTCCTTACGCGCCGACAGGTTGTGAATCGCCCGGGCGAACAACTCCTTGCCGGTGCCGCTTTCGCCCAGAATCAAAACCGTCGTATCGGTCGGAGCCACCTGCGACACCTGATTGAACACCCGCAGCAGGTGCTGGCTGGTGCCGATGATTTCCTCAAAATTCGCGATGGTCTTGACTTCTTCTTGGAGGTACGAGTTTTCGCGCCGGAGTTGCTCGCTTAGCCGGGCCACTTCCTCGAACGCCAGAATGCGGCCGAGCGTCAGCAGCATGGGCTGTTCGAGTCGTTCGAGTAAGGCCAGATGACGGCCCAAATACTGGTCAGGCTGGCGGCTGAAAAACGAGATGGTAAACGACTCCGACGGCCGGATGGTCAGCGGCATCACCAGCGCCGACTGTAACCGGAACGCACCGGCCAGCAGTTGAACAAACGGATGCTGGCGGGCCAGTTGATCAAACGCGTCGTGGTTGTATCGATCAGACTTGACAAACGTTATCCCGGCCTGTAACTGCGCGAGTTGCTCGGGGGCGGTTTTGGTCAGTTGTCCGAATTCCGTCTGATCAATGAGTTGGTACTCCTCGAAACCGACCCGGTAATAACTGTAAGTGCGATCAGAAGCCGCCTTCCGGTGCCGGATGGTCAGGTAGTCGAAAGGAATGTGGGGCTGGAGGAACATGGCGGCCCGAAGCAGCTTGTTTTCCCAACTGTCTTTTTCCGAGAGCACATCGGTCAGGGCAATTTGCAGCGCTTTTTCTTCGCGAAGTTTCAGTTCGGCACTGTGCGCATGCCGATACCGGCCGATTTCCAGCGCCGTCAGCACATCTTTTTCCCGAAACGGCTTGACCAGGTAACCGCAGGGTTGGGTGGCTTTTACCTGTTCCAGGATACTGCGGTTGTCGTTGGCTGAAATGAAAATAAACGGAATGGTTGCCTCTTCAAGTTCTTTTGCCAGGTCAATCCCGGTTTCTTTTCCCTTCAGGTAAATATCCAGCAAGACCATGTCCGGCCGGTGCTGCGCCATCAAATCCCGGGCTTCGGCCACGGAATCGGCCACTCCCAGGATCGAATAACCGGCCAGGCTTAAAATCAGGCTCAGGTCGTTGGCAATTACGAATTCGTCCTCCACAATCAGAATCTGGCAATCGGCGGTGGAAGGGAGCACGGGGTGGAGGGATTTCTGCATGGTCTGAAAAGAGGTTGTAGGCAAGCGATTGCCAGAACGACTGCTTAGGAGTCCGCAAGAATTAAACCGTTGGCCGTCGGTTTGCTACGACGCGACTAAGAATGACATAGCAAAAACGCGGTCGCTGTGTGATCCGACGTTTTTCCAACGAATGTAATTTATAAAATCCTGACAATCAACACAAAGCGGTATTAAAACTCGATAATCTCGGGTGAATGAATGGGCAAATCATTCATAAAGGGTTGTTACTCAGCTTACCCGGACCAGGTTGATAAACTACAAAATTGCTGAACATCTCCAGATTTTTTGGAGAATTCCAAATCCGTTAACCCCGATTGGAGAACTCCCGGCGGCTGACCGGCCGGTTTTCAGCGCCGGGCTGGCACTGGTCTTGTCAGAGGAAAGGCCAAACCGTTACACGCAGACACCATGAGTCCTTCAACGCAACTTGTTCAACAAATTTATGCCGACATCATCCAAGGTAATCTGAGTAAAGTGCTTCCGGTACTGGATGAAAACATCCGGGTCGAAGTACCCGACTCCCTGCCGTTTGGTGGTATCTACCACGGTCGGGAGGGGTACATTTTAATGTTTTCGAAGCGCAACTGGACCTGGGAGGCCCTGCACATCCGTCCGGAACGGTACTTTACGCCTGAAAACGGTTCTGATAAGATTGAGCTAATCCTCGTTACGGGTGAGATGGAAGCCGTCTCGTCCGCGTCTGAAACCGTGTTTACCCTGCCGTTTGTCGAGCAATGGCAGATCTCGGAAGGCAAAATAATTACCCTAAAGACCTTTTTCTGGGATACCGCCCAGTTGCTTGACACCCTTTCGGGCCAGTAGCGACTAGTGATTGGAATCAACCCAACAAGTGGCTTTGAAGCCCAAAGGTTTTGGAGAAGTATTGGCGTAACTCCAGAATATCCGGAGCCATTACAAGAGGATTTATAGGCTGTCGGTATTAAAAAACGGCTTTTGCAGGACATTTTCGACCTTTTCTAGAAACTATTGCCGACGTTCAGGCTTGGCATACAAATCGTCTTCAGAAGTGTCGTACGGCATTTACCCATTCTGATTAAAAACACCATACGTATGACAAACTCATCTGTTTTCGAACTGACGCCCCTGGCCGTCACCGAAGATCCGGCGCTTTCTCCGGGTGTAAAAACATTCCTGGCCGCGCTGAATTCAGCCGGTGGCCCGCCCCTCGAAACCCTGCCCCCCGCCGAAGCCCGGCTGGGTCTGGTCGGGCTTCAGGCCTCTTATGAGGTCGATCTTTCGGGCATCGATGTGTCGGAGAAAACCATCACCAGCGAGGGCTACACCGTGAAGCTACATATTGTCCGCCCGGCCGGGGTGACCGAAACGCTCCCGGTTTTCATCTTCATCCACGGCGGAGGCTGGGTGCTGGGCGATTTCCCGACGCACCAGCGGCTGGTGCGCGACCTGGTGGTACTATCGGGGTATTGTGCGGTTTTTGTAAACTACACGCCCAGCCCGGAAGCCCGCTACCCGCAGGCGATCCACGAGATTTATGCCGCTACGAAATGGGTGGCCGAAAACGGTGCCGAAATCAACGTCGATGGCAGCCGCCTGGCTGTGGTGGGCAACAGCGTCGGGGGCAACATGACGGCCGTCACGACCCTGCTGGCGAAGGAAAAAGGCGGTCCGGACATTAAGCTGCAAATCCTGTTCTGGCCGATTGTCGACGCCAACTTCGAAACCGAATCCTACCAACAGTATGGCGAAAACCGCTTCCTGACCACCCCCTTGATGAAGTGGCTGTACGACCAGTATACGACCGACCCGGCGGAGCGGAAGCAAATCTACGCATCGCCCCTACAAGCGACCGTTGAGCAATTGAAAGGTTTGCCGCCAGCGCTGATTCAGGTGGCCGAAGCGGACGTGCTGCGGGATGAAGGCGAAGCCTACGGCCGGAAGCTCGATGAAGCCGGAGTGCCCGTCACAACAGTTCGGTACAACGGCATGATTCACGATTTTGGCCTGCTGAACGGCCTGGCCCACTTGCCGCAGGTTCGCTCGCTGTTTGTGCAGGCGGCTGCCGAACTGAAAAAGTATCTGGGGTAAAACCGGCTCTTGCGAACATCGCCGGAGTTAATTAAAAACGCCCCGGCCAGGCTTCAACTCCTGCGTCGGGGCGTTTTGGTAAGAATTACCGTCGTGGTTACGAAAACGCCTGTGGTGGTGGGCTCGATCCGGCCGGGCGGGAGCGGTCTTCGGGCAGGGGCACAAACTCCTGATTGTCGTTGGGCGGCAGTTCGATTCGGCCCGCTTTCCAGTCGGCTTTGGCCTGTTCGATGCGTTCGGGCCGCGACGAGACGAAGTTCCACCAGATAAACCGTTCGCCCAGCGGCTCCCCGCCGAGCAGCATCAGCGTGCTGGTTTCGCGGGCCACAATTACGGGGTCGATGCCGGGCGTGAACACCAGCAACTGACCGACGCCGTACGTCTGCCCGTTGACTTCCACGCTGCCTTTGGCAACATACGCACCCCGCTCGGGGTAACCCAGCGGCAGGCCGAAACGCGTTCCGGCTTGCAGGATCAGGTGGACGTAAAATAAGGGCGAGTGCGTTTTGACGTTGTTTTGCAGCCCAAACGCATTCCCGGCAATGAGCCGTAACCAGATGCCTTTGTCGGTAAAAACCGGCAATTCGTGCGGCTGGTAATTCTCGAAAGTCGGGGCGCTTTCCTCGGCGGTTTCGGGCAGGGCCACCCAGGTCTGAATCATCTCCAGCGAGCCGCCGACGAGCGTGTTGGGGTCTTCAAACCGCTCGGAATGGGCAATGCCGCGCCCGGCTGTCATCCAATTGACCTCGCCCGGCCGGATGACCTGCTGCACACCCAGGCTGTCGCGGTGGGTTACCTGACCGTCGAACAGGTAGCTGACCGTCGACAAACCGATGTGCGGGTGCGGCAGCACATCCATGTCGGAAACCTGTTCAGGCGTAAACGTGACGGGACCGCCGTGGTCCATGAAAATGAACGGGCCGAGCATCCGTCGCAGCCGGTAGGGCAGAATGCGCCGAACGTGAAACCCGTTGCCGAGGGAAGCCGAACGGGCGTCGATGATTTGGTCGAGCATGAAAAACGATTTCAGTAGAAAGCCTGGGAAAGCCGAAGATAGCCAGAATTCGCGGTTTGGCGATAGCAAAAGTTCGAATCAGCCCGTATCTTGGAGACTCTATCCAATCTATCGCCCTCATCATGTTTACCACCAAGCGCGTTCCGCTCACCATTCTTTTCCCGTTTACCTGGCGGGCCATTCTTCTTTTCCTGTGTTACTCCATCCTGATTTGCAGCCTGTATGATGTGATGGGCTGGACGTTTCTGTCCATTCCCTTCGTCCCGGTTGCAACGATTGGTACGGCCGTTGCGTTTTATGTCGGTTTTAAAAACAACTCCTCCTACGACCGGCTCTGGGAAGCCCGGCGTATCTGGGGAAGCATCACGAACGCCAGCCGGTCGTGGGCCGTTATGGCGCTGGATTATGTCACCGGTTCCGGCGAGGAGGTAAACCAGGCCCGGAAAGAGCTGATCTATCGGCATTTGGCTTATATCACGGCCATCCGGGTGCAGCTTCGCCAAAAACCGGTCTGGCAACTCCATCACGACCCGGCCCACGAGGTCATCGAGCGCATCGAGGCCTTCCGGCAGTGCAGTCTGGACAAGGAACTAAGCCGGTTTTTGCCCCTGAATGAGATCGAGCGACTTATCCAGCACCCCAACCCGGCGACCATTTTGCTCCGGCAGCAGTCGGCCCAGTTGCGGGAACTGCACGCCAACGGCCACCTCACCGACTTCCACCATGTCGATCTGGAGCGGATGCTGGTCGAGTTTTACAACCAGCAGGGGGCTTGCGAACGCATCAAATCCTTCCCTTTTCCGCGCCAGTATGCCTTTTTCAGCTACGTCTTCACCTGGGTCTTCATTTTTGTACTGCCCTACGGATTATTGACCGAAATGGCCAGGTTCAGCAACTGGCACGTCTGGCTGACGGTGCCGTTTTATACCGTCATTGCCTGGATTTTCAATACGATGGAGATTGTGGGCGATACGAGCGAAAACCCGTTTGAAAACAGCATCAACGACGTGCCGATGACGGCCATTTGCCGCAACATTGAGATTGATCTGCGCGATATGCTCGGCGAAACCGACCTGCCGAAGCGGATGCAGGCGGTTAACAATATTCTGATGTAACAAACCCTGACAGGGTCTTTGACCGTATCGACGGCCCGGCGCTGTCAGGGTTTCATTTATTTCTCCATCGGGTGCTCTTTCAGCAACTGGTTCGGTGAGTAGAAATCCTTCTTGCTACTCGTGGCCGCACGGACTTTCCGGACTTGCTCGGGCGAAATGGCGGGTGCCTTGTTTCCGAACGAATTTCGTACGTAGGTCAGCACGGCGGCAACTTCATCGTCTTTCAACAAGCCGCCAAACGGCGTCATCGGCACTTGGCCGGGGTAGTTCTTTCCGGCTACTTCAATGGGGCCCATGATGCCGTTCAGGACGATTTTAATCAACCGATCCTCGTTGCCCGATACCCAGTTCGTGCCGCTTAGGGGCGGAAAACCGGAAGCCGTTAACCCTTTACCATCCGCCTGGTGACAGGTTACGCAGTAGCCTTCCTTGTTGTAAATCTGCCGACCCTGATTGAACAGCACCAGTTCGGTTCCTTTCAAACCCGACTGAACAACCATTTCTTTTTCTTTCTTCACATTCTCGCCTTTCAGATGCGCCACGGCGGTTTCGTGGGCGTGTACCATCCAGTCGTCGAGCGGTTTTTTGGCGGCTTCGGCCAGAATCGGCAGGCCTTTTTCTTTGCCGATCCAGGAAGCGGCCACAATCGCCATCAGCCGAACCCGGCTGTTGTCGTCGCGGGCGGCCTGTAGGAGCAGATCGGCCTGGTCAGGCACCTGGTGGCCGGTGTAGCGCACCACCTGCACGGCAGCCGCCCGGGCGTGGTAGTCCTTCGCCTTCAAAAGCTGCCGCAGCAGTTTTTGATCTACTTTGTCCAGTCCCCAGCTCACCCACAGCGCTTCCAGCAGGTGGTGTTCGTAGCGCGGATCATTTTTGTCCAGCTTCGCCACCCAGGTGTTCAGCTTGGGCAGCACCACGTTTGCGCCCCGACCCCGCAGTTCGCGCCGGGTGCGGTAGCGGGTGCGGTATTCGGGTAGTTTCAGGTTGTCGAGCAGTTCGTCAATGCTGGCCCCGTCGATTTTCGCCGGTTTGACCAACGGCCGCGATGGGTACGTAATCCGGTACACTCGGCCGTGCGAGTGGTCGCGCAGCGGATCGCGGGCGTTGTGCTGCATGTGCCCGATCAGGATGTTGTGCCAGTCGATGACATACAGCGAACCATCCGGGGCAAATTCCATATCGACCGGGCGGAAGTTCCGATCGTCGCTGACCACCAGGTCCTGCCGGTGGCGGCTTTTGTAACCCGTTCCCTCGTCCACCATCGTGTGCTCTTTCGTACCGAGAAAACCGATGGTGTTGTTGATCAGCAGATCGCCCTGCAACTCGTCGGGGAAGTGGCGGCTCGACACAAATTCCAGCCCGGAGGTGGGCCGGACGCGGTGAGCTTCTTCGATCAACTGCACCGATTTGTGCGTGGCCTGGCCGTAGCGCGGCAGCACCGAACCCGGCAGCATCCAGCGTACATCGGGACTGGAGGTTTCGGCAAAGAAAGGTTGCCCCCACTCATCAAAGGCAATTCCCCAAGGGTTCGGGATCGACAACTGGGCCGTGCGCTCCAGCTTTCTGAGCTGGGGGGCGTAGCGGTAAAAACCGCCGTTGGTGGCCCGAACCGTTCCGTACGAGGTTTCGACGCTGGTGTGCAAAAACACCCCTTCCCCGGTGTAAATCGCCCCCGACGGATCGGCTGTGAAGGCGCTGCTATTGTGGTGGGTATCATGGTCGTCAAAACCGCTCAGCAGGATTTCCACCTTGTCGGCTTTGTCGTCACCGTTGGTGTCGGTAAAGAGTTTCAGGTTGGGTCCCTGCGATACGTACACGCCCTCTTTGGCAATTTCAAAACCGAGCGGCAGGTGCAGGCCGTCGGCAAAAACCGTCTGTTTGTCGGCCTTGTTGTCGCCGTTGGTATCTTCCAGAATGATGATTTTGTCGTTCGGTTTCGGATCGCCCGGTTTGTAGTGCGGATAGCTCGGCATACAGGCCACCCACAGCCGCCCCTTGTTGTCGAAAGACATTTGCATGGGTTTAGCCAGATCCGGAAATTCCTGCTCCGAGGCAAACAACTCGATTTTGTACCCCTGCGGCACTTTCAGCTTGCTCAGCGCATCCTGGCCGTAGAGGTAGGTCAGGCTTCCGTTTTTCTCCGGGTTGAAGTTGGTTTTGACCGACGGCAGCGGGCGGGTTCGCTTGTCGGCGGTTTCGATGTCCATTTTTTGCCCCTTCGAAGCGGCCAGCCAGACGGCCGTATCCCGGATGGCGGTCATCTGCCGGATTTTTTCGATTTCGGCCGGGTAGTTGTCGGGGCCAAACGGGTTGTAGCGACGCCCGTAAACGTGAACGCCGTTCGGAATCTTGAAGTCGTTGTGCCACATCCAGTTTTTCTCCATGACGGCATCGTGCACCAACTTTCGATTGGCCTGCGCCTTGGGGGCAGCTTTCCCGAAAAGCTGATCGACCAGCAGCAGCCCCAGTTTTTTGTAGCCTTCCTCGTTCAGTTGCGACCCATCGATGGTCAGGTCTTCCTGCGTGCTGGCGTACCACTGCTGCGAAGGCGTGAAGGCATCGACAAACAGCACTTTATTGCGGTCGGCCACCTCCTTCATGGCTTTGGTATACAGCGCCAGGTTTTCGTTCTCTTTCTTGCCGTTCGGCAGGTCGAATTTGGCCGACAAATCCTCGAACGCAATGGGCGATACCAGGGCGAGTTGCGGGGCCGACGTGCCGTTGTACTTCTGGCTCAGCGTCCATTTGACGAACGCATCCAGTTCGGCTTTGTAGTTCTCCAGCCCTTCTTTGCCCTGAAACGATTCGCTATAGCCGAAAAACGCCACGATGATGTCGGTTTTCAGGCGGGTCAGCCATTGGTCGGGCGATTCAAAATGGCCTTCGCTCTGGGATGGGTTGGCGTATTCGGTTTGAAATTTTTCGGCTCCCGGAAAGGCCCAGGGGTCGTTGCGGCTGGCGTGGGGCCGAAAACCAGGCGTGTCACCACCATCGCACATGTTGCGGATGTACAGCGAATGCTCCGGATAGCGGACGTACAACTCCGTTTCAAAGTTGTCGTAATGCATCATCCGCGATCCCAGATTTCCGCCGATCAACATGATGCGCGACCCTTTTTGGAGGGTCAGCGTCGGCGGACCGGACTGGAAGGCGCTGAAAGCAATCAGGGTGGCCAGACCAAACACGACCAGCAATCCAATGAGACTGTTTTTCCGGGGTTTAGACATTTTGGGTATTGATAACGTATGCTGTGTAACTACTCAGTTTAAATGAGTTTATAATTTATGGTTTATAGTTTTCGGAAAACCAACTGACAATCAGCGTATTACTATCAACTATAAACTAAAAACTGTGAACTAAAAACCACCTGCTTCCGGCGATCCGGTCCGGTTTCTACGTTTTGACGATGCCGCGGTAAGGCACGTTAATGTCGATTTTCCCTTTCCATCGGTCGGCGCCCCGATTTTTCGGAACCGGCTTGCCCAGCAGCCAGTGGATCGCGTTGATCGTCAGGCGTTGAAGGCTTTCGTCCCGAAAATCTTCGGGGTGTCCCAGGGTCGTAAAGAATACCTTCGCATTGGCTTTATTGGTCCAGGTCCAGGCAACCGGATTCTCAATCGCCGGTTTGTCCGGATTGACCGATTTGCCCATCAGCAGCAGCGTGGCATCCTTTGGCGGATAATCCGGACGGACCCGGTAGAGCCACGAAGACGCATGAAACGCCGGGGCTATGCCCGTCAGAATGGGATTCTTGGCTGCTTCCGGGATCACCGTAACATCGGTCGTACTTTCGTGGCCGTAGTGGGTGTGCCCGGCTTTTCCCCAGCCCGGAGGAGAGCCAAATGCCCGCTCACCGAAGGCATTCCAGGCTTCGGAAGCATCACCTTTCGGGAAGTTAAACGCATGGGTGGACGTCCGGAAGCCCATGACCGGTTTTCCCGACTTGAGGTATTCGTCGATGTATTGCAACTGGTCGGGCGGCAACTGACGCCAGCGCAGAAAAAACACCGCCAGATCGGCTTCCCGAAGCGCTTCCAGGCCGGGGATATTCTTTTCAGCATTCTGATCCGGTGACGCCTTGAGCACCTTGGTTCGCAGGCCGTAATTCTTTTCCAGTTCAGCCGCAATCAGGGGCAGGGTTTGCTCCCCGCTGTATTCATGGTCGCCGGTCACAAAAACTACATACGGTTTTCCGGCTTTGGCAGAAAGGGAGTTCAGGGAGTCGGCAAGGGCTTCAGTTTCGGCCAGACTCAGCAGGCCAGCAAGGCCCAGCGCGCCGGAAGTCTGTTGCAGGAAAGCTCTGCGGTTGGTTTTCATGAAACGGTTGTTTGGGTAATACGAATGGCTCTTTATAAGAAGTCGATTGCTTCCCGAATATAACCATTAAATTAACTTTTACCCGGTTTTGATCAACAGCAGACCCGGCAGGCCGGAAATACTCAGCGACCAATGCCGTCGGCCAGGGGTAAGCGGGCGTTCGGGAGAAAGGCCGTTAATGGCGGCTTTGCCAAGAGCTTTCGCAGCCGATTGCTAAACAGAACGGAGGGTCAAACCAGCCAGTTTTCAGCTAATTTGACCCTCCGAGTGACAAAAACCGTAAAGTGACAAAAACCGTAATTCGATTAAACCGGCGGTTCCCAGCCTTTGGCGTATTCGCGGCTCCAGAGTTTCATGGCTTCACGATCGCGGATGTGGCCGTTTTTCGTGTCGATGTCCAGCGCCTTGTTGGTCCGGAACGAAATGTTGGCCAGGTGACAGAGCAGCGTACTCTTCGCGCCGTCGTCGATGGTCGAATTCTGTTTTTCCGTCCCCCGAATGGCGTTGAAGAAGTTGACGACGTGGCGCGTGCTCATGTCGCCCCCACCGCCCAATGCGGTTCCGGCTTCGGCGCCTTTGGCTTTGCTGTCCTTCAGAAGCTTGCCGTCGCGGTTGAAAAGCTGGTAGCCGTCGCGGTCGACGTACACGCTGCCGTTGGTGCCGTAGATGATCGTGCCCCGGTCGCTGCCGTAGGTTTTGTGGCCGCTCCGGCTTTTGCCGTCCCACTTGATGATTTTATTGCCCGGAAACCGGAACGTCGCATCCATCGTGTCGTACATGACCCAGCCGTCTTCCGGGAAATGCCGCTTGGCCGCTTCGACCGTCACAAACTCCGGATATTCGACCTGAAGGGCCCAGCGGGCCACGTCCAGTTCGTGCGTCGCGTTGTTGCCGCTTTCGGCCGTGCCGTAGTCCCAGCCGTACCAGTGCCAGTTGTAATCCCAGGTATCGTGCCGGTACGGTTTGCGGGGTGCTGGTCCCTGAAACAATTCCCAGTCCAGCCCGTCGGGCACGGGCGCATCTTTCGGAACGGGCACTGCGCCCCGGTTTGCCGTGTAAAAAGCCACGGCTTTGTACGGGGTTCCGATGGCTCCGTTGTGGATCTGGCTGATCACGTCGATCGATTCCGGAGCCGACCGCTGCTGGTTGCCCATCTGAATCACCTTACCGTATTTGCGCTGAATTTCCATCAGGATTTCGCCTTCGCGGGGATTGTGGCTACACGGTTTTTCAACGTACACGTGTTTTCCGGCCTGCACAGCCAGCCAGGTGCCCGGAGCGTGCCAGTGGTCCGGTGTCGCGTTGATCAGCACATCCACATCCTTGTCGGCAATGACTTTCCGGATGTCGTTTTCCAGCTTCGGTTTGTAGTCGATATGTTTCGAAAATTTCTGAAGAGCGGATTCGCGCTGTTTCTGCATGACATCGCACAAATACACCAGCTCGACGTTGCTGTCTTTCTTCGCAATCGGTTCGTAATAGGCTCCCAGCCGCCGACCCAATCCGGCAATGGCCACGTGCAACCGTTCGTTAGCACCGATGATTTTGGCGTAACTTTTGGCCGAAAAGCCCGGAGCCAGTCCGCCCAACGTCAGTCCGGCCGTACCCAGGGCAGCTTTTTTGATAAAATCGCGTCTTGTGTTTTCCATGAAAAACAAATTCGTAAGTAAAGACTTTGTGTAAATCAGTTTATAGTTTACGGTTTACAGTTTTAAGAGCTAACATTCTGACAATATGATAATTACCGTCAACTATAAACAATAAATTGTAAACAAAAAGCTGTCCGACAGCCTGTGGCTATCCCATTACCTTACAGAAGTACGCTACTCGAAAAAAATACTATTGGACGTGGCTTTTTTGGCGAGGTATTTTTGAGAGACGAAACGATTTGGCTACATCCGGCGAAGTATACCTTGTTGTTTGTCACGCGGATGATGATATTGCAATTCGGATTCGGGCCGTGGCTGATGTCCGAAACCAAAGGAACCCGGCTTGAGAAAATAGAACATACTTCGTAGCACACTAACCCCTCTATTCCATGAATCCCAAACCACCGGTTATTACCTGTTTCGGAGAAATTCTCTGGGACGTTCTGCCCACCAGCAAACAACCCGGTGGAGCACCGATGAACGTAGCCGCCGACCTGCGCAATTTCGGCCTGAATGCCCAGTTGATCAGCCGGGTCGGTAGCGACGAACTGGGCCGGGAACTGCTGGATTTTCTGGCGCAGAAAGGACTGCCAACCGACTTGGTCCAGATCGACCTGTCACACCAAACCGGGGTGGCGCAGGCCAACGTATCCGACGCCAACGAGGTCACCTACCAGCTTGTGCAGCCCGTAGCCTGGGACCATATTTCACTGGAAACCAACCTGCTCGACACCGTTCGGCAAAGCGACCTGTTCGTGTACGGAAGCCTGGCCGCCCGCAGTCCGCAAACGCACGAAACGCTGCTGGCGTTGCTGGAGGTAGCGAACCGGAAGATCTTCGACGTGAATCTGCGGGCTCCGCATTACTCCCGCGAAACCGTGGAAGAACTGCTGCACCGCGCCAACATCGTTAAACTGAACGAACACGAACTGGCTGAACTCTCGGGCTGGTACGGCAACGACCCCGATCTGCGTCAGGGGATGGAGCAACTCCGCAACCGGTATCAGCTCGAAACGCTCTGCGTCACGCTGGGCGAACAGGGAGCTGCGCTGCTCGATGCGGGCGGTTTTGTCCAGCAGACCGGTTTTTCCGTCGAAGTGGAAGACACCATCGGCAGTGGCGACGCTTTTCTGGCGGCTTTTCTGTACAAAACGCTGGCGGGCGAATCGGCTCAGAAAACGCTCGAATTTGCCTGTGCCACGGGCGCGTATGTTGCTACGCAGCGGGGCGCGACGCCGTTTTTTTCGGCCGAAACCATCCACCGGCAGATTCTAAGGTCGGCGGTGCAGTAACGCGTGGGTCGGTTTGAGTTTTATGGTTTATAGGTATGACTTACATTCAATCAACTGATAATTAGATCATTAACAAAACAGTAAACTCTAAACTGTAAACCATAAACCGTAAATTATAAACTATTTTCATCGCATGAAGAACCCGCTTATTCGTCTTGTCTTTTTGGTTCTTTTGGGAAATTATTCGTTTGCTCAGATGACACAGCCGCTCCCGGGTTCGGAACCGCACCGCCCTCAGTACCATTTCTCGCCCAAAGCCCATTGGATGAACGACCCGAACGGGCTGGTGTATCACAACGGCACCTACCATCTCTTTTTTCAATATTACCCCGACGGCATGGTCTGGGGACCGATGCACTGGGGCCACGCTACCAGCCAGGACCTTGTTCGGTGGCAGGAACAGCCTATTGCGCTCTATCCCGACAACCTCGGCTATATTTTTTCGGGCAGCGCCGTCGTGGATGTCAACAACACCAGCGGTTTTGGGAAAGACGGAAAAGTGCCGCTCGTGGCCATTTTCACGCACCACGATGCGGAACTGGAAAAGAAAAAATCGGACCGGTTTCAGTACCAGAGCCTGGCCTACAGCCTCGACGACGGCAAAACCTGGACGAAATACGCAGGCAACCCGGTTTTACCCAACCCCGGCATTACCGACTTCCGCGATCCGAAAGTGCGCTGGTATGAACCGCAGAAAAAGTGGATCATGACGCTGGCCACCAAAGACCACATTACCTTTTACTCCTCGCCGGACCTCAAAAGCTGGACGCGGGAAAGCGCGCTGGGTCAGGATTTCGGGGCCCACGGCGGGGTCTGGGAATGTCCGGATTTGCTCCTATTTCAGCATAACGGCAAACAGGTGTGGGTCTTGTTGGTGAGTATCAACCCCGGCGGCCCCAACGGCGGTTCGGCGACGCAGTATTTTGTGGGCGATTTTGACGGCAAAATCTTCAAACCGTATTCGACCGACATTAAATGGATGGATTATGGCACCGACAATTATGCCGGAGTCACCTTCGCCAATACCGGCAACCGGACGATCCTGATCGGCTGGATGAGCAACTGGCAGTATGCCAACCAGGTGCCGACCTCGCCCTGGCGCAGCGCCATGACCGTCGCCCGCACGCTGGGCCTGAAGGAAATAAACGGCTCGTTTTTGCTGATCTCAACGCCCGTGAAAGAACTGGATGCGCTGAACGGAAAACCGGTTTTGCTCAGGAACCTGACGGTAAAGGGCTCCCAGGAATTGACTGCGAAAACCGGCAATCTGAACGGCTTATTTCGCCTGGACCTGACGGCTTCAAATTCGACGGATTTTGCCATTGTACTGGCGAATGAAAAGGGCCAGGAATTGGAGGTCGGCTACGATAAAACCGCCAACCAGTATTACATCGACCGCAGCCGTTCGGGTAAAACCGACTTTGAAAAAGGTTTCGGGAAACGCCACACCGCGCCCCGCCTGACGCCGGATGCCGCCCTATCGCTAACCTTGCTGGCCGACGTGGCCTCGGTAGAACTGTTCGCCGACGGTGGCCTGACGGTCATGACGGACATCTTTTTCCCCGACCAACCCATGAATCGGCTGTTTATCAAGTCCGCAAAAGGTCTAACTGTCAGCGAGTTGAAAGTTACGCCCTTGCATCTTTCAAAACCCTAAACCTTCGGTTGCCACAAGCCGTTGAGGCAAGAAACCGGTTTCGAATGCGTTTGACGGCTTTACTCGATTTCCTGGCGGTGTATTTCAAAACCGCCGATTATGCCCCGGAGGAGCGGGGCGGTATTTACATTTTACCGAATCCGGATTTCCTCGAACAACCGGTGGAACCGCTGGGGGTCGCGCTCGATCCCTGGCCCGGACTGCCGGACTGGCTGACTGAAAACCGCATCCGGACGCTCTGGATGCACCGCCCCTGGCAGCTCGACCCGGCGGTATTGCCCGAAGATGTCACAGTTTTGTTCCACCACCTGCCCTTTGATGAGCAACTAACCCTTGGCTACAACCAGCCGCTGGCGGATGCGCTGGGTTTGCCGTGGACAGATGCCGTTCGGCCCGAACCGCTTGGCTACAAACAGTCCCCCGGTTTGCCAAATCGCCCCATCGGGATGGTGGGCACGGGACCTGCGCTCGATTTTGGCGGCTGGTGCCAACGCAGCGCCGAACAGTTTGGCGGGTATGATGAAGCCGTGTTGGGAACGCAACCGCTGCCCGGTCGGATCGCGGTTGTGGGGGCTATGAATGACGCCCTGATTCGGGAAGCTGCCGAACGGAAAGTAAGCCTTTATATCACAGGACAATACCGGAAATCGGCCCGGAAAGCCGTTGCCGAAACCGGAATGGCCGTTATTGCGGTCGGACACCGACGGAGTGAGGAATGGGGCCTGCAAAGGTTGTCTGACATTTTGTGTACTCAGGCTCTGGGTATTCATATGCCTGCCGTACCACGCCCATTATTTGATGAGTAATTCCGCACTTATCTCCAAAGCAGTAAAGTGTTTGCTAAGTTGTATAAGCAGACACCGGCCTTCCTTCTTTCTGAACGTATAAGCGAGATAGTCATCAAAGGATCAACGGCGGAAACAGTACCCAGTTGCCCTTTCGGAAAGAATCAGAAAGCGATTTCCCGTCTCGTATTACCACCCTGACCCGGTAAACCGCCCTCTTGCGCCAGGTACCAGTACCCACATAATAAATTGTCCGACAATTTCCGGGATTAACTTTAATATACATGATTGATATTTAAGCTCCGAAAGGTTATGTTGTTTACAGTATAGAGAGTTCTACTCAACCGATGGCTGTCAGGCCTTATCTCTGCCCGTATGGTAACCAGCTTGCTTTCCGACAAACTGCTTGACATTCTCTTCGAGAAGCAGGATGACTTTATTGGCATTTATGATCTCGTTGAAGGCCGGTACATTCGGGTAAATGAGGCCGGAATCCGCATGCTGGGCTTCCCGTCCGAGCAGGCTTTCCTGGCTGATCCGGCCCGGTCACGGTCGCTGCGGGACCAGCCATCGGACAGCGAGTATTACAAGAAGTGGGTAAGCCATATTCTGCTCGATGGCCATGATGAAGAACTTATCCAGATCGAGCGGCAGAACGGCCAGACCTTCTGGGGGCAGGTGACGACTACGACCTTCGTCTCGCATGATCACCCGTACGCCTTAGTCCGGCTGACGGATCAGGAGCGACTGCACACGGCCGAGCGCGAACTGGAGCATAGCGTCCAGCGTTACCAGAGCGTTTTTTCCAACGCCACCATCGGCATCATTGTCTGCGATGAACGAGGAAAAATCATCTCGGCCAATCAATTGGCAGAAGTTCTCTTTGGTTACACGCCCGGCGAACTCGAAATGCTGACCATCGAGCAACTTGTTCCCCGTGACATCAGCCGGTATCATGAACGGCTCCGGCAATCGTTCAATACCGATCCGCAGGTGCGGGCCATGGGTCATAATCGCGATCTGCACGCCCAACGCAAAGACGGCTCGGTTTTTCCGGTTGAAATCAGTCTGAGTTATTTCCGGCTCGAAAACGAACTGTACGCCGTTGCCTACATCATCGATATTACGCTTAAAAAAGAGACGGAACGGCAATTACGGGCCCACAGCGAGCACATCAACCGGCTCAATACCGATCTGGAACAGAAAGTGGCCGACCGTACGCATGCGCTGCTCACCACGCTGGAGCAGTTGGAAAAATCGAAAGATGAACTGGCCAAAGCACTGGCCGCCGAGCGCGAACTGAGCGAGTTCAAATCCCGGTTCGTTTCAATGGCGTCACACGAGTTTCGCACCCCGTTGACGGTCGTTATGACCTCCGTCGCGCTCATCGAACGGTATACCCAAACCGACCACCAGGCGCAGCGCCAGAAACACCTCGACCGCATCCGGGCGTCGGTCAACCACCTCAACGACATACTTGAAGAGTTTCTGTCGGTCGATAAACTGGAAGAAGGAAAGGTCGAAGCCCGGCCCGCGGAAGTCAACATCACGGCCTTAATCGACGACACAGTGGCCGATATGCAGAACCTGCTCAAACCCGAGCAGACTATCCGGACCGATCTGTCGTGCTACGATTCGATCTGGCTCGACCCATCGCTGTTGCGGAAAATCATGGTTAACCTGCTTTCCAATGCCGTCAAATATTCGGGATCGGGGTCCGTCGTCACCGTGCGGGCCACTTGCACTGACCGACAACTTACAATTACCGTGGCCGATCAGGGCGTCGGGATTTCGAAGGAAGACCAGACGCACCTGTTCGAGCGGTTTTTCCGGGCGCAGAACGTCACCGACGTTTCGGGCACCGGTCTGGGGCTGCACATTGTCGGGCGGTACGTCGAATTGATGCGCGGCCAGGTGTCGCTGACCAGCGAACTAAACCAAGGCACCACCGTGACGCTGACCTTTCCGTACTGACAAACGCTACCGAATCGGAATCGTTTTGCTCTGCACCGCCGAGCCGCCAAACCAGCCCGTCGCCGGTTTTCCGTCTGCCCGTGTGTTGACGATATTGGTCGAGACGTTGGCGGTTGGGGTGGCAAACAAGCCGTCATTGCGCATCTGCCGTTGCAGCTCGGTCAAAAACCGGTAGTTTTCCGTCGTCAGCGAATGAATTTCCACCCGGGCGCGGTCGCCTTTCTGAAACGGTCCGGCGCTCAGCTCCAGTCCGTCGAGGTACTTTCCGTCCAGAAATTCGTCGTTGAAGAAAAACAGGTCCAGTTCCGGATTATTCAGCAGCGTATCGTTGCGAAAGACCTTGATGCGGTAATTGTCGGTCTGGCCTGCCGGTTCGCGGCCATAATAGGTCAGGAAAAAACCGGCATCGCGGTCGTCGGTTTCGTCCCGGTAAACCGTCCCGATGGAATCGATTTCCGGCACCCGGTGAATCCGGGTCTGGGCGGTGAAGGTTTCCCCGTTGGCTCGGACCGTCAGGGTATACACGCCCCCCACGCGCCCCCGCAGCGTTCGGGTCTGGTACAAACCGGGCTGGGTTTCGGTGAGCGTGTCGCGGTGACCCTGGTCGTCGGCCAGCACGACGGCGGCACCCGCCACCCGGGGCGTCGGCTGGTTGGCAAAATAAGGCGCCGTGGTGGAAAGGCGGACGGTATACGGCCCCGGCTGATCGGTGATCCAGCCATCGACCACCAATTGAGGGTCGCTGTCGGGCACCTGCAACGAGATAACGTCTTCGCAACCGGTCAACCCGATCAGAAGCAGACTAACAAAACCGAGCGATTGGCGGATAACTTTCATGTCAGAAGCGGAAATTATAGGTAACCGAAGGCAAAAGTGTTCCCAACACCGCCAGCCGAACGGCATTGGTCTGCCGGGTATTCCGGCCGTCGCTTTGCTCGAAATAGATGGAAAAGGGGTTCCGGCGGGCATACACGTTGTACACCGCAAACACCCATTCGCTGCGCCACCGACGGTCGGAACGGGGCCGACTGCGCCAGGAGGCCGAGAGATCCAGCCGGTGGTAGGCCGGTAAGCGGAAATTGTTCCGAACGTTGCCGGTATTAATCGGGACCACAATCGTGCCACCATCGACTTCATACCGGGCATTGGGCGCGGTGGTCGGTACGCCGGTGCTGTACGTAAAATTGGCCGACAGGTTCCAGCGGTCGGTCAGGGCGTAGGTACCGACGAGCGAGCCCACGTGCCGCCGGTCGAACCGGGCCGCGTACCACTGGTTGTTGCTGATGCCGCTGATTTGTTGTTCACTGCGCGACAGGGTGTAGCTCAGCCAGCCCGTCAGTCGGCCCTGCTGCTTCCGGAGGTAGCCTTCGAGCCCGTACGAACGACCTTTCCCATACAACAAGTCGGCTTCCAGATCAGGGTTCAGCCGGGTTTCGGCGCCGTTTCGGTAATCGATGGCGTTCTGCCATTTTTTGTAATAGACCTCGGCCGACAGTTCCCACCGGTTTTGGAGCGTTCGAAAATACCCGGTTGCCACCTGGTCGGCGAGTTCGGGTTTGATGTTGTTCGTCGAAGGTGTCCAGTTGTCGAGGGGCGAAGCGGCCGTGGTGTTCGAAATCAGGTGGATGTACTGCGCCATCCGGTTGTAGCTCAGTTTGACGGAGCTTTCGGGGTTGATCGTATACCGAACCGACAGACGCGGCTCCGGGTTGTAGTACGATCGGATGACGTCGCCTTTGCCAAACTGCCGCGTATCGACTGGGATTTTCGGCCCTTCGTCCGTATCGACGTATTCATGAACCTGCTGCGGGCCCAGGTAATCGAAGGCCGACAGCCGGATGCCGTATTGCAGCCCCCAGCGGGTACCGATCGTTTGTTCGTTATCGAGGTACAGGGCGTATTCGCGGCTGTGTTTGGCCGGAAGCGCCACCCCCTCCACCGGCGACGACGGGTTGGTGGGCGAAACCGCCCCGGGGTCGAACCGGTAGCGCAGGAAATTCCCGCCAAACGTCAGAGTATTGCGCGGATTGGCGTACAGCGTGAAATCGGCTTTCAGGGTATAGGTTTTGATGCCCGACGTCCAGGCGGCTCCCCGAATCCCCTGCGGCAAATCCAGCGAAATATCGCCCTGCGCTTCCTGCGGAATGCCCAACTGATAGGAGTAGGCACTGTAAACGCCCGTGAAGTTGGCAAAAAGCCGGTTGGAAAAGAGGTGGTTCCAGCGAAGCGTTCCCGTCTGGTTTTTCCAGGCCATGTCTATTTTTTTCCCTTCAAAATCGACCCGGAACACATCGTTGCTGGCGTACAGCGAGCCATAAATCCGGTCTTTGCTACTCAGACGGTAATTGAGTTTAGCGCTCAGGTCGTAAAAGTAAACGCTGTTTTTCTGAAGCTGCTCGTCGCCCGAAAGCCCCAGAATCAGGTCGGAATACGAACGGCGGCCCGCCACCAGAAAAGAACCCCGGGCACCTTCGTCTTCTCGCTTCCCGAGCGGGCCTTCCAGCGTCAACCGGCTGGCCACGGTGCCAATGCCCCCGGAGGCTTCAAACCGCTCGGTATTGCCTTCTTTCATGCGCACATCCAGCACGGACGAAAGCCGCCCGCCATACTGCGCCGGAATACCGCCCTTCACGAGCTTAACATCCTTGACGGCATCGGGATTGAAAACCGAAAAGAAGCCCATCAGGTGGGAGGAGTTATAAACCGGCGCTTCGTCAAGCAAAATCAGGTTCTGATCGACGCCCCCACCCCGGACGTTGAAACCGGTAGCACCTTCGCCGACGGACGTAACGCCGGGCAACAACTGGATGCTCCGCACCACATCGACCTCGCCCAGCAGCGTGGGCATGGCTTTCAGGCTGACCATCGACAACGACGTTGTCCCCATTTCCAGGTTATGAACGCTTTGGGAAGCCTGACCCGCTTTGACACTCACCTCGGCCAGTTGACGGCTGTCGGCCTGCAACCGGATTTGCAGCGGCTCGTGGTCCGTCACCGACGTCACGGGGATTTCCTGCGGCCGAAAACCGACGTACTGAATCAGAAGCGTGTCCGTCCGGGCGGGTGACGCCAGCGAAAAAAAACCGTATGCGTTGGTCACCACGCCCAGCGACCGGTTTTTGACCTGCACCGAAGCACCGATCAAGCCTTCGCCGTTGGCTGCATCCCGCACGTAGCCGCTCAGGCCGGGTTGGGGTTGTGCCCCGACCGGCTGACCGGCCCCGAACCATAAGGGAATCAGAAGAAGTAAACAAACATTTTTCAAGGTAATAGCACATTAAATAAACACTTCGAGGTTGACCGGCCCGAGAAAACCCACTGTCTGTCAGCTTATTCTGCCGCAGATGTAATTAGCCATCAGGGATTTGGACGAAGATGTAACTTCATAGCCGGTTTTAACTGCCGGGCAAAATTCGCGGGAATGGTCCGGTTTCGGGTTGTCAAATTTTGCTATTATGTTATTCCGTCCTTCCGCCCATCGCAATCTGGCTTATCAGGTGCTCCATTACGTCGAAACGCATCTGGAGGAGCCCTTTACGATTCGGGATATCAGCGATGAAGTGGGCGTATCCTACTTTTACCTGCACCATCTGTTCGGAGAAACGGCGGGCGAAAACCTGGGGCAACTCATCAAACGGATGCGCCTGGAACACGCTTTTGGCTACCTGAAGCACTCCGGGTATACGGTGGGTGATATCGGCGACCTGACCGGCTTTGGCTCCAAGCATTCGTTTAGCCGGGCTTTTTCGCAGTATTTCAATCAATCGCCTTCCAAAATCCGGGCGCAAAGCGAGCTGGTGGTGCCGGATAGTTTCATTCACCACGATCAGGGTCCACTCCTGACCACGTACCGCCAAAGCTGGAAACAGCGGATGCTCGATGATCAGTATGGGATTCGGTTCTTTCCGGAAATGACGTATTTTTTTCAGTATCTGGGCGCTCTTCCTGCCGAAGGAACCGAGCCGTTTGCCCAGCGGCTGCGTCGGTTGTTCGAGCTTCAGGGGCTGTTGGGTTTGCCGCTGGTCTTCAGCACATCGGCCATCGGCTGTGCGACCCGCCCGGTCAATACACTGATTCGGGCCGGTTTTCTGGCTCAAACGGCCGCGCAAAGTACCTTGCTGAAACAAACGGGATTTTTGCAATGTCGGTTGGAGAGTGGCAACTACCTGACCGCTTGTTTTGAAGGTACGCTACCGGCGGGCAGCGTGTTGACGTATTCCGTTATTCAGGAGTCGGTTCGGGAAGGGCTTTTTCAGGTTCGGGATCATTCGACGCTGCTGCTTATCAACCCGGCCAGACCCGGGCAAATCGATGTCTGGATACCGGTTGTTTAACGCAACTGGAGGGCCACAGCCGGTTTTCAGACATTGACCGGCACAATCGGCAACTGAACCGATACCGTCGTCCAACGGTTGTCCTGACTTTCGATGGTCAGCGTGCCCTTGTTCAGTTCAACGAGTTTTTGTACAATACTCAGCCCCAGCCCAAAACCTTGTTGTTCATACTGCTTCCGGCCAAATTGCCGGTACGGAGCCATCTGGCTGATGTCTTCGGGTTTGAAAAACCGTCCTTCATTCGAAATGGAAAGCCGGTACATTGATCCCAGCGTCAAACCGGTTACGGCGATCAGGCTGGCGGGATTCGAAAACTTGGCGGCATTGTCGAGCAATTCATCCACAATCGTCTGAAAATTTTCCTCGCCAATGCCGAGTTGAGCCGGTTGGACGTCAATACTTCGGCGAATCTGTTCATCTTGCCGCCGTTCGACGGTTCGGACAAGCTGTTCCATGAAGTCAGCGTCGATGTGGGTTTTTCCTGTTGTAAAAGCCGGGTACGCTTCGTGCGAAGGCGTCATTACCTGCAAGGTGTCCATCAGCCGGACGTTGTCGAGCGAGCGTTTCAGGCGCAATCCGCAAACCCGGATCATGTCCAGCATCGACACCTTATCGGCCCGGTCGAACTCGTCATAATGATCGGCCAGCAGATTAGCAAATCCCAGAATGCCGTTAAGGGGCGTGTTGTACTCATGCCCGGTCGACTGGATGACTTTCAGGTGTTGCTCGGTCAACTGCGCCCGCAGGCTGGCTTTGCGCAGGGCTTCGCGTTGCAATCGGCTCTCGATCGCCAGCAGCAGATTTTCGCTCGTAAACGGTTTGGTCAGGTAATCGTCGGCACCCAGTGTCATGCCATACCGCTGATCAACCGGGTCGGTTTTGCCCGTCAGGAAGAGGAATGGAATAGCAGCCAGTGCCTGATTGCCCCGAATGGTTTCGAGCACCTGATGGCCGTTCATTCCCGGCATCATGATGTCGCACAAAATCAGGTCAGGCGGAACCTGTACGGCCCGAGTGACCCCTTTCATACCGTCGGCTGCGGTTTCAACCTCAAACCCGTTCAGACGCAGCCATTCGGCCACATTCTCCCGGATTTGTACTTCATCTTCGATAACTAGAATTTGTGCTGGCATCTGACTGATCGTGAGTAGTAGCAATTTCTCTTACGCGGGATACACCGTCAATCGATCCTTCCACCATCGAAGGGAAGCTATATAACGTGTAGCATATACGCAAAATGAGTGACAATCTACCGCCAAACCTATGACTCAGCACAAGCTAAATCCTGACAATAATCATGTTTTTACTCATTGTAAATCAATTTAATACCACCATCAGCGCGTCTGGTTAAATTTATCAAAACTGGCCTGGCTGTACCGGCGAACATCTGACAGGCAACATCCGATGCAGGCAAACTTACCGATAACCAATGCCCGACCGGTCGTTCGGTTGCTAACCGGTGTTGAACAACCCTTTGTCTTCCCCGGTTATTCTGCCAGATTAACTGTGCGGCCTGTGTCTTCATCTGCTTCAACCTCTTCATCAACTTCTTCCCGGAAATGGATCATTCTGGGCACGCTTATGTTCGGTACCTTCATGTCGACGCTCGACAGCAGCATCGTGAACATTGCGCTGCCCACCATCCGGCGCGAACTGGGCGCGGGCGACAGTGTCGAGTGGATCGTGCTGTGTTACTTGCTAACCACCACGAGCACCCTGCTCATCATGGGAAAACTCTCCGACTGGGTCGGTCGGCGGCAGCTTTATATCACCGGTTTTGGCGTTTTTGTGCTGGGTTCACTGCTTTGCGGGCTAGCCTGGGATTTGTGGTCGCTGGTCGGTTTTCGGGTCGTTCAGGGGTTAGGCGCTTCGATGATCTATGCTGTCGGTCCGGCCATTATCGGCGATACGTTTGCGCCCCACGAACGCGGGCAGGCGATGGGGCTTATGGGCTCGATCGTAGCCGCCGGTTCCAGCGCCGGGCCGGTGATAGGCGGTTTTCTGCTGGGCAAGTTCGGCTGGTCAAGTATTTTCTTCGTGAATGTCCCGATTGGCCTGCTTGCCATCTGGCGAGCCTGGACCATTTTGCCCGACAGTCCCAAAACGCCCGGCCAGCGGTTTGACTTGGTTGGAGCGGGTTTATTTCTGGTTGGCGTCACGACCTTACTCACCGGCCTAGATTTTGGGCCTGAACCGCAGTATGGCTGGAATGATCCGCTCGTAGTCAGCTTACTAGTCACCGGCGCGGTGCTATTACTGTTGTTTTTGCTTTGGGAAAGCCGCGTCCGCGAGCCCATGTTGCAATTGAGTCTGTTCCGGGTTCGGCCGTACACAGCGGCCATCTTGGCGGCTTTTTGCGGTTTTGTGGCTTCGGGTGGAAATCTGTTTGTGATTCCATTCTTTCTGCAACAATTGCTGGCGCTCAGCCCTGAAAGGGCCGGGTTGGTACTCCTAGCCGGGCCGCTGACGCTCAGCCTGGTGGCTCCGCTGGGCGGTTATCTCTCCAGCCGCATTCCGACCCGCTGGTTGTCGTCGGTTGGTTTACTAATTACGGCCTGTGGATATTTTGCGTTCTCCTTTCTAGACACCGGTTGGGATTGGCAGGATGTGGTCTGGCGAAGCGCACTGATCAGCATGGGATTTGGGTTGTTCCAATCGCCCAACAGCAGCACGGCCCTGAATGCAGCCCCGGTAGAGCAGCGCGGCACCGCCAGCAGCATGATTGCCTTTATGCGGAACCTGGGTTTTGTCGTTGGGATTGCCCTGGCGGCTGCCGTCTGGTACAGCAGCCGGAATCGCTATGCGCTGTTAGTGGGGGTATCGCCCGAATCAGCTACTGCGCAACTACGCGGCATGCACTATGCTTACTTAACCATGGCCGGTCTGGTACTGACCGGAGCTCTTATCTCCTTTACACGGCCAAACATTACCCCTGCAATTGTTGAACCGCAGCCAAAGCAGCCAGATACGCCGGTCATCAATACTGTTCATTGATCATGATCCGCTATAATACAAATAAAATATATTTATATAAATACCACATACTTGTATCACAATATCCGTAAAATAGTTACCTTTGAGCGCGTTTAAAGGTTTTCGTAGACAACTTCATTACGGTTAAGAAAACAGACACGCCCGGCGGGTATTCCGCCGGGCGTTGTTTTAATTGTAAAAATACAGAAACGTCACGTCTTTTCGCCGTCCTGTCAAAAGGAGCGCGGCCACAGGGTTAAAAATATAGCCCGATTCAAGTTCCGAATACACTATATAATCGAGATTGGGGTAATAGACATTAAATTGAAGCATGTTGGTATTTTCTTAGAACGAATATAAGAATAATACCGGAGATGCAGGAGCCCAAGATTTGTTTTCCTGATTTTTTGTAAGGCCACGTAACTAAAAACAAACCCGGTTCAGGGAACCGGGCTGTTCATATTTTCTCTGTTCTACGTATATGTGTGTTTTTTACACAATTGTAATGCCAATGTTACCGAAAGTCTATAAAAAGTAACATTTGTCATTACCAGACATTGGTTGTTCGAAAAAACCTGACAATAATCATTATTCAAATCTCATTTGAGACTTTGTATATTGAAATAAAAGACTAATCATTCGTAGAAAACCAGTTATAACATCCACGGCCGAACGCAGTTCTGTTGTGCCATTTTCTTGTCTTCCTTTATTTTCTTAGTTTTAATCGCCTGGTTTAAAATGAAACTTCCTGGTGCAGCACCTCACGAATCGTTGGATCCGTCTTATCGGTATTAGTCTGCTGGCGGTGCTGAGCATCAGTTCCAGTGGTTATTTGCGTCCCCCGATCACGCAGGAAAGATACCTTAAAATTGGAATAGCGGTTTTCTTCGTCATCCTGATCTGGGAAAGCAACCGGCTGTTAATCGGATTTTTTCTGAAGCGGTATCCGCAACGTTCCCAAACCCTCCGGCGAATCCTGTGGACGCTGCCTGCTGGCTTTCTGGTGACAACGGTACTCATTGTCATTGTGAACATAGGATCTTCGCTGTTGCTTACTGGTCGCCCGTCGTTTCCAACCCGCTCCGCCGACAGCATCCTCTCGAGTGCCTTTTCGATTACACTGGCCATCCTGGGCGTTTACGAAGCCTTCCGGATTTCGTTTCTGCTGCGTCAGTCGGAAAAAGAAAAAGAGCAGCTCAAAATTGCGAATCTGCAAAGCCAGTTGGAAGCCCTCAAACAGCAGGTCAACCCGCATTTTTTGTTTAACAGCCTGAATTCACTGGGGGCACTCATTGAAGAAAATCCGGCGCAGGCCAGCCGGTTTTTGGAAGAGCTGAGCAGTGTCTATCGCTATCTGCTTCGTTCCAACGAACAGGATCTGATTGCCTTGACAACCGAACTCGATTTTATCCGCTCGTATTTCCATCTGCTGAAAACCCGCCACGGCGAAGGGCTCGAACTGCGGCTGCGGGTAGACGAGCAGTACGAAAACGATCAGTTGCCTCCGCTCACCCTCCAACTGCTGGTTGAAAATGCCGTCAAGCACAATATGGTGCTGCCCGATCAGCCGCTGACCATCGAAATTACGACCACCGAAGATGGCCACGTTCAGGTGGTCAACAACCTGCAACGCAAGCGCAGCCGGGTGTTGTCCAACGGCGTTGGCATCAACAATATTTTAAGCAAATACCGGATGCTGAACCAGCCCGTTCCGAGCATTCGGGAAACCGGCGGAAAATTCTGGGTCACGCTTCCGCTGATCAAACAAAAAGCCTGAGATTTTCTCGGTACTTTTTTGAGGTTCGGTCCTGGCAGCTCACTCTTTATTTCCTTCCATCCATCCCCTTTTACCAACCATCCATCACCCCCGGCTTGTATCCTGCCAAATTGTCCTGTTCCTTGCAATTCTGAAGGCCCGGGGTGATTAGGATTGATTTTTGCAGGAATGTTAAAACATTGACGTTGAAATTTTTATTATCCGTAAAATAGTCTTTACACCTTCCTAAACTACTGACTTTATGAAAGATCCCTACTCGTTCTGCATCCGTACGTATTGATTCCAGGAAAAAAAAGGATGCCATTTCAATTTCATTCGTAATTTTATGACGACGATGCCCGAAATTATGTCAGATACGCAACTCCAAGGGTATACCGACGAACAGAAGTACCAGGTCTTCAACCGAGAGTTCATGCCCCACATCGACTCGATGTACAACTTTGCCTTCCGCCTGACGATGGACGAAGATGACGCGAACGATCTGGTGCAGGATACCTATCTAAAAGCATTTCGCTTCATCTCCTCGTTTGAGCAGGGAACTAACGCTAAAGCGTGGTTGTTCCGCATTCTGAAGAACAGCTTCATCAACGATTATCGGAAAAAAAGTAAAGAACCGGCGAAAGTCGATTATCAGGATGTAGAAACAACCTACAATTCTGACGAAGCGGCCGAAACCGAGCACACGACGGACCTGCGGTTCGAAACGGTGCAGGACATGATCGGCGACGAAGTGGCTTCGGCGTTGAACTCGTTGCCGGTTGATTTCCGGACGGTCATTATCCTCTGTGACATCGAAGGATTCACGTACGAGGAAATGGCTAAAATTCTGGATATTCCGATCGGAACGGTCCGCTCACGGTTGCACCGAGCCCGGAATCTTTTGAAAGATAAGCTGAAAGAATACGCAGCTTCGATGGGTTACAATAAAAATGAGGAGTAATTGAAACTTTTTAGAATAGATACTTGGTTATCAGGGCAAGCAATCGATCAGGGTATAATTTTTTCTGGAATAAATTAAATTTTTCCAATGTCAGGCACATTGCATTCATCAACTTCGGTTGGTATGGAGGGTAGGCAGGCGACGACCGCTCCCATGAAAGAAACCTGCGAACACCAGGCCGATTGCCTGAAGCGTATTCAGGCTATTCTGGACGGAGGAGCTACCGAAGAGGAAAAGGAGCATTTTAAGCAGCATATCGACATCTGCAAACCCTGCATCGATATGTATCACCTTGAAAAATGTATCAAGGAAGCTTTGCAGGGTAAAGTTGAGAAGAAATGCTGCCCTGAAAAAATAGCAGCCGCTATTCAGGCAGAAATAACTAAATAAGCGGTTTTGGAAGGCAAACTGATTATTTTTTCGGCCCCCTCCGGTTCAGGTAAAACCACCATTGTCAGGCACTTGTTAGCCGCTCATTCGAACCTTGGTTTTTCAATCTCCGCCTGTACCCGCGACCGTCGGGGCCGCTCTGAACAAAACGGAAAAGACTACTACTTTCTGACTCCCGAAGAATTTAAGGAAAAAATCGATAACGACGAATTCGTCGAGTGGGAAGAAGTGTATGTCGGCGCGTTCTATGGAACGCTGAAATCCGAGATCCAGCGCGTTTGGGACAGCGGAAAACACGTTTTGTTCGATGTAGATGTGCAGGGCGGTCTGAAACTGAAAAAATACTACGGCGATAAAGCCCTGGCGATTTTTGTGAAGGTGCCCGATGAGGAAACCCTGCGGCAACGCCTGCTGGCCCGGGGCACCGAAACCGAAGACAGTTTGTCGAAACGGTTGTTTAAGGTCCACTTCGAAATGAGCTTTCAGGACGAATTCGATGTGATTCTGGTCAACGACGACCTGGATGAAGCCCTGGAAAAAGCACAGAAGCTCGTCAACGACTTCCTGCAACACGACATCATTCCGGCGAAAGCTACGGTCGTATAATACTAACCGATTGGTTTGTATTCCTGCCTATGAAAATCGGCTTGTTTTTTGGGTCGTTCAACCCGGTGCACATCGGCCACCTGATCATTGCCAACACGATGGCAACGACGACCGATCTGGAGCAGGTCTGGTTTGTGGTATCGCCCCAAAATCCCTTCAAAAAAAACAAAAGCCTGCTGCACGAGTTCGACCGCATCGACCTGGTGGAGCGGGCCATTGCCGATAATGCCCGGCTGAAAGCCACCGACATCGAGTTTTCGATGCCGCGCCCCAGTTATACCATCGATACGCTCGCCCGGCTTCAGGAAAAATACCCGCAGCATCAGTTCAAACTTATCATCGGCGGGGATAATCTGGCGCAGTTTCCTAACTGGAAGAACCACGAAAAAATTCTGGAGTTCTACGGTCTTTACGTGTATCCACGGCCCAACAGCGCGCCCAGCCCGTTGGAACATCACCCGAATGTAAAATTCATTGAAGCTCCGTTGCTGGATATTTCCGCGACGTTTATCCGGGAGTCCATCAAGAAAAACCGCTCGATCCGGTATCTGGTGCCGGAGGTGGTGGAAGAGATTATCGAGCGGAAGAGGTTTTATATTTAGTACCCACGGACTTTAGTCCGTGTTTTTGAGTTTGTCCAATCTAGATGACAACACTAACTCACACGGACTCAAGCCTGCGCGGCCCGGTCGTGGGTACGTTAGGGTCGTCCACGCTGAAACGTAATCTCCGTTACCAGCCCAATGGCGCTGATTCGTAAGGCGACCGACCGGCTACCGGTTTTTGCTTTAGGGTCCTGGCAGTGCGGGCCGTTTTCGAGGAAATAAATGTAGTATTTCTGATTTCGGTCGGCGAGTTGCTCACTATCGGGCCGACCTAAGATCATCCCCGCTTCATTCGCCGACTTTCCTTTCAACTCCTGGCGGATGGTCTTAAAATCCTCTACTAGTGAAGCCCGGACGCCCCGGCAGCCACCCCGGTCTTCCCGCCATTTCACCAGATCGAGCGATCCCAGTCGATCCGGCGGTGCCGAGCAGCTTTGAATGAATAATGAATAATGAATAATGAATAATGAAAAGAATAAATAACGATGTGCCCGGTTAGCGATTACTTGTTCATTCTTCATTATACAAGGTTTGCAGCAACACCTGGCCGACGGCTTTGAGCGTATTCGGGTCGATGTTGTCCAGCCTGTCGCCGGTGGTGTGCCAGTCTTCGAAGAAACTGCCCGACGAAACATTGAGGTGAATAATGTCGATCATCGGGATTTTAGCTACGCGGTTGACGGGCAGGTGGTCGTCGGTAATAGCCGGGCCTGACTGCCCGGTATCGACAAAATACTGGTTGTACCCCAATTGGCTGGCGGTTTCCCAGACTTTGTTCACGATGGTCGGTGCATATTGCATCGAGTTGCCTTCTTTCAGAAAGGTCGCCCCTTTCGCTCCTACCATGTCCAGCAGCACGCCGTAATAGGCCGTGTAACCCGGTTTATGCTTATTGGCCGCCCAATGTTGCGATCCCAGGCAAAAACCGCCATACTCGTCGCGGGCTACCTCCGAATTGCCCCAGTCCTCGGCGTCGAAGAAAATAAAGTCGATACCCACATCCGGTTTTACACCGGCTTGCTGAATGGTCCGTGCCATTTCGAGCAAGACACCGACGCCACTGGCTCCGTCGTTGGCCCCCATCACGGGTTTGGTTTTGGCCATTGCGGTGCTATCCTGATCGGCAAACGGGCGCGAATCCCAGTGTGACGCCAGCAGGATGCGTTTGGAAGCCTGCGGATTGATGCTACCGATGATGTTCCGGGCGTTCAGCTTGAGGTTGTCGTAGGTTGTCGCCGTAAATTCCTGCACCGTTACTTCACATCCTAACGATTTGAGCGTGGCAATCAAATAGTCGCCACACCGCCGGTGAGCATCGGTATTCGGCACCCGGGGTCCGAACGCAACTTGTTTCGCAACATAGGCGTAGGCCGAGTCTCCGCTGAAAGCCGGAGCCGTTACGGTTTTTACTTCGGTAGCCTTATCCTCCTGCTGATCCTGTTTTTTGCTTTTGCAGGCGCTGACCGTCACGACGGCCGCCAGCCAAAAAAGAATGAATTTGCGGTTCAGGCGCATGTTTTCTCGGTACGATTAAACTACTCTTCGTAAGCCCAGTCGATCCGGTGCTTCATATCCTTGATCACCAGCCCCTGCGCCTTAAAATAGGAACGGACCTGATCGACCTTATCGTATTGTTTCTGCTCTTTGTATTCCCGGTAGAGGTGTAGCATGCCAGCCAGCACCGCGTTGCCTTCGTTTTTTTCCTCCCGAAGTCCCAACACATTTTCCATGAACTCGATAAACGACGTTTTTAATGCCTGGAAGATTTCCTCGCCCAGAGCTGCTGGCTGAAGCTGATTCAGATAGAGCATGTTCACGTATTTCAGCAACGTAAACAACTGCGCAATGCCGACCGCCGTGTTCAAATCGTCGTTCAGGGCGGCATAAAAATCGTCGATGGCTTTCCGGATTTCCTGCTGTTTTTTCTCGTCGGCAAAAACCGCATCATCGGCCGAATACGCCAGAGTTTTGGCAATCCGCAGCCCGTTGGCGAGTCGTTTGTAGCCTTTCTGAGCGGCTTTGAGCGCTTCGTTCGAAAAGTCAAGCGTACTGCGGTAGTGCGATTGCAGCATGAAAAACCGCACCGTCATCGGGCTGTACGGCTGTTCGAGCAGGTAGTGCGAACCGGTTACGAGTTCGGACGGCAGAAACGAGTTCCCGAGCGATTTCGACATCTTCTGCCCATTAACCGTCAGCATGTTCGAGTGCATCCAATACCGCGCCGGTTCTTCGCCGTAAATGCTTTTTCCCTGAGCGACTTCGCATTCGTGGTGCGGAAATTTCAAGTCCATCCCTCCGCCGTGAATGTCGAACTGCTTGCCGAGGTATTTGGTACTCATGCAGGTACACTCCAGATGCCAGCCCGGAAAACCGTTGCTCCAGGGCGAGGGCCAGCGCATGAGGTGCTCGGGGGCGGCTTTTTTCCAGAGCGCAAAATCCAGCGGATTCCGCTTTTCCGACTGCCCGTCCAGGTCGCGGGTTTCATTCAGCAAATCGTCCAGCACACGTCCCGACAACTTGCCGTAATGACCGCCTTCCTGGTTGTATTTCAAAATATCGAAATACACCGACCCATTCGATTCGTAGGCCAGCCCCTTGTCGATCAGCAGCCGGACGGCCTCAATCTGCTCGACCATGTGGCCCGTCGCCGTGG
The DNA here is from genome assembly GCF_049445795.1 of Larkinella sp. VNQ87. Classification (NCBI taxonomy): domain Bacteria; kingdom Pseudomonadati; phylum Bacteroidota; class Cytophagia; order Cytophagales; family Spirosomataceae; genus Larkinella; species Larkinella sp. VNQ87. The sequence continues at coordinate 234,729 of NZ_JBMSDT010000005.1, read as the reverse complement.
GTTCGATGCTCGGCGACAGAATATTGAACATTTCCGTCACGGAATGGAAATCGTTGGTATACCGCTGCACCACTTCCATCGGCTCGATTTTCTCGAGCTTGGCAATCCGCCCGATTTTATCTTCGCCATCGTCGCCATCGCCCACCAGGTGGCCCACATCCGTGATATTCCGCACATAACGTACCTTGTAGCCAATGTGGGTTAAGTACCGGAACAGCGTATCGAACGTCAGAAACGTACGGATGTTTCCCAGGTGAACGTAATTATAGACCGTGGGGCCGCAGACGTAAAGCCCGACATAAGGGGAAGCGATAGGGACAAACAGGTCTTTCCGGCGAGTAAGCGTATTGTATAACTTAAGCGGTTGTGTCGGTGTAGTCATCCTTCAATCAATCGATCCGTCAACGCGGTAGTTGCAGTTGCAAATCTACACAATGTTCGCGGGAAGTCAGCATAGTATGATCAGCGGCAAGTGCGCTAGTTTTCCTATCTTCGCGCCGGTTGCCGAGCCGGTTTGGTGGGGCAAAACCGTTCATTATAGCTATCGTCAAACGCATGCAGTTGGTTGAAGTCGGGCAGAATCCCGCTTATCAAAAAGCCTTTTTACAGTTGCCGGTTCGATTGTACCGCGGCAATCCGTACTGGATTCGTCCGCTCGATACCGATATCGAAGATGTTTTCAACCCCGCCAAAAACAAGTTTTTCCAACACGGCGAGTGTATCCGCTGGCTCCTGCTGGATGACCAGAAACAACCCATTGGCCGGATTGCGGCTTTTGTCAACCACCAGACCGCCAACCGCAACAACGACCAGCCCACGGGCGGTCTGGGCTTTTTCGAGTGCATCGACGATCAGCCGACGGCATTCCGGCTCTTCGATGCGGCCAAAGCGTGGCTGCAAAGCAAAGGCATGGAAGCCATGGACGGACCGATTAACTTCGGCGAACGTGACCGCTGGTGGGGCCTGCTGGTCGACGGTTTCGACAAAGAGCCAACCTATGGCATGCCTTACACCCAGCCCTATTATGTGCCCTTTTTCGAAAATTACGGTTTTCAGGACTATTTCCGGCAGTTAACGTTCCTCCTACCGATGCGGGAAGACAAGGTTCGCCAGCTTCTGCACCCGTCGGTTTTCGAGCGGTCTATCCGGACGCTGAATGACCCAACGTATGATTTTCGGCACATCACCAAAGCGGAACACGAAAAGTACACGGAAGACTTCCGCTACATCTACAACAAAGCCTGGGCCCGGCACCTGAGCGTCGGCGAAATGTCGCCGGCCCAGGCCAGTGCCCTGATGCTCCGCATGAAACCGATTCTGGATGAAGAACTGATGTGGTTTGGGTACCACAAAGAGGAGCCGATTGCCTTCTTCATCATGTTGCCCGAATTGAACCAGATTTTCAAATACGTCAACGGGAAGCTGGACGTCATCGGGAAACTGAAGTTCCTGTATCATAAACTGATGAAGACCAACAAGAAAGCGTTTGGTGTCATCTTCGGCATCATTCCCGAATACCAGGGCCGGGGCGTTGAATCGGCGATTGCCCTGGCGTTTACGCGGGTAGCCTGGCGACCGGGGTATCAATATGAGGAACTGGAATTGAACTGGGTCGGCGATTTTAACCCCAAAATGATCCGGTTTGCCAAGATGCTGGGCGGGGTGGCGCATAAACAGCACATCACGTATCGGTACCTGTTCGACCGCACCCGCGCATTCAAGCGGCACCCGCTAATTTGATATATCTACATTTTTTACGGATTTTTGGGCCTTTAGTTTACGCATTCCGTTTAATCTGTTCATTTACACTGCTTTTCTTCCATTAGCATGAGTTTATTAACCGTTGGTTCCGTCGCCTTCGACGCCCTGGAAACCCCGTTTGGCAAGACGGATAAGATTATTGGCGGTTCCGCTACATACATTACCTTATCGGCTTCGTACTTCACAAAACCGAATAATCTGGTGGCAGTTGTTGGCGACGACTTTCCACAGTCGATGATCGATATCTTCCACGAGCACGGTGTCGACACCCAGGGTCTGGAAATCCGGAACGGCGAAAAAACGTTTTTTTGGTCGGGCAAATACCATAACGACATGAACACACGCGATACCGTGGAAGTGCAATTGAACGTCATGGAACACTTTGACCCCGTCATCCCCGAAGCGCACCGCCACAGCGAGTTTCTAATGCTCGGCAACACCAGCCCGGCGATTCAGAAAAAGGTGATTGAGCGCATGGCCGTCCGCCCGAAGCTGATCATGCTCGATACCATGAACCTCTGGATCGACATTGCCCTGGACGATCTGCGCGAAGTCCTGACGATGGTCGATGTGATTACGGTGAACGACGAAGAAGCCCGGCAGTTATCGGGGCAGTATTCGCTGGTAAAAGCCGCAGCGGCCATTCAGGCGATGGGACCCGAAACCGTCATCATCAAAAAAGGCGAACACGGCGCGCTGCTGTTTCATGGTCCCAGCATCTTCTTCGCTCCGGCCCTGCCGCTGGAAGATGTGTTTGATCCCACGGGCGCGGGCGACACCTTCGCGGGCGGTTTTATCGGTTACCTGGCCAGCACCGGCGATGTATCGTTCAACAACATGAAGCGCGGCCTCATCTACGGTTCGGCGATGGCGTCGTTCTGCGTCGAGAAATTCGGGGCCGAACGGTTGTTCAACCTCAGCACCGATGAAATCAACGAGCGCGTGGCCAAGTTTGTGAAGCTGTCGGCGTTTGAGATTGTCTGAACCCGGATTAGAAGTAGTCTTGAACTGGGATTACACGGATTGAAAGATTCACTAAGATGGCTACCGCAATCTTTTTATATCCTCTTAATCCTTTAATCCGTGTAATCCAGGTTCAGACTATTTGCCGCCTACCACGACTTCAATCAGCGAACTGTCCGGCAAATACCGGCGGGCCATTTCCTGCACCTGCTCCGCCGTGACAGCGCGCAGGCGTTCAATATACGTGCTGAGATGATCGGCGGGAAGACCATCGAACAGGACGGTTTTGTAGCGGTCGGCTAGTTCAAACGGTGTGTTGAGGGAGCCGACGTACGAACCTGCCATGTAATTCCGGACGGTTTCCAGTTCGTCGGCGGGAACGGGCTCGTCGCGCAGCCGCTGGATTTCCTTCCCGATTTCGTCGAGCGTTTCCTGTGTATTTTCGCGTTTGACATCCGTGCCGATCAGCCAATAGCCCTCGTTTGGAAACATCGACAGGTTCGACCAAATCCCGTACGTAAAGCCTTTGTCCTCCCGGATGTTTTTCATCAGCCGCGAACCGAAATAACCGCCTAGTACCTCGTTCAGCACCAGTACCGGAAAATAATCCGGATGGCTGCGGGTAAACAGCAGCCGCCCCAGGCGAATGGACGATTGCAAGCTGCCTTCTTTTTCTACCAAAACCGGCGTCGGATCGCCCAATACGGTTTTTTGTGCACCGTTGACAGACAGGGCCGGTTCGGCCGTTTGCTGACCAAAGTATTGGTTCAATAACATGATTTCGGTTTCGGTCACTTGTCCGGAAGCCACAATCCGAAACGGGCGGTTTTGAATGCGTTGCTGATAAAAATCGGCCACAACGGCCCGGTCGAGGGCTTCCAGGCTTTCCGGCTGCTGGTTTCGCCCGTATGGATGGTTTTTCCCGAACACCTTCTCCCGGATGAGCCGTCCGGCGACAAAGTTGTTTTTTTCGAGATTGACCCGCAGGTTTTGCAGCGTAATGTTTTTCTGGTGATTCAGTTCCTTGTCGGGCATCACCGAATCCGCCAGCATTTCCTGAATCCTGGGCAGCAGCGCGGGCAGGTGCTTGGTCAGCCCATACACGGCCAGACTGGCGCGGTTGCTACCACTTTGCGGCTCCAGGAAAGCGCCGTAGCGATCAAAATATTCGCTGATCTGGGCCGACGTTTGCGAGTGAGTGCCTTCCGTCAGCATTTTCATCGCCAGCGACGACACTCCCGTGAGCGGTTCATACCAGGCTCCGGCATCGAAGATGATTTCCAGCCGGATCACGGGTTGCTGGCCCGCGTTGATCCAGTAAACCGGCTGGCCGTTGTCCAGCGCGGTCTCGGCCACCGCCGGTATTTTTACTTCTTCAATTTTTTTGTATTCGGGTACTTCCGTTCGATTGACTACTTCCATGGTGCCGTTTATTCATAAAAAATGATGGCACTCCCGAAGAAATGCCATCATGCATACCAGATTTATGTCGGTTTATTCAAGGTTACCGTCCTCTTCTTCCGTTTCCGCCGAACGCGCTTTCTTGTCCAGATCAATGATTAGCGAAATCCGGAAGGTCTGCGCCAGCGGGCTTCCCTGCGTGACCGGAATCAGGTAAGCGAAGTCGATACCGTATTTCTGTTGCAGCCGAATGCCCAAACCGGTTGTGAAGAATTTCCGGTCGCCTTTCACACGGGGCTCGTGGTAGTACCCCAAGCGGGCGGCAAACTGTTCATTGTACCAGTATTCGATCCCGGTAGCAATATTGATTTCCTTCACCTCTTCCGAGAAACCATCCGGTGCATCGGAGAACGAACCGAAGATTGAACTCAAGGTCGGCCGGTTCGGGTTTTTCCCCTGGCTGATCACCGGATTGCCGTTTTGGTATTGAACAACTCCGTTGACGGTTTGGTAAACCGGTGGTGTCGGCACCATCAGCTTGTTCAGGTCGAAGGCGAAGTTGAACTTGTTGAATTTATCCGTATACAGCGTCAGGGCCGTTCCCAGCTTCAGGTTGGTCGGGATCGGCGAGCGTTCCGGCGTGCCATAGGTTACTTTACCACCAATGTTGGAAATAATCCCACCGAAGGCCCATTTGAATCCTGCCCCGGTAATGTCGTCGCGCACCTCATTTTCGTAAAAGGCACTGATGTCAACGGCGGCCGTCGAAGCCGGTTTCAGTGACATGCCATTGACAGCGTAGTTACCTGAGAGGTTTGAGTTCAAATACCGCAGGTTAACCCCCATCGAGAAGTTTTGAAACAACCGGCGCGAGTACGAAGCCGTCACGGCATACTCCCGGGAGTTGAACGTACCGGCGGGCTGGCCCAAAACCGTCGTAAAATCGATATTTCCCATATCGAAATACAACAGCGACAGACCGATTACGTCGTTTTTGCTCACCTTCTTGTAGCCCGACAGATACGTAAAGTACATATCATCGACGCCGATGCTGCGCAGCCAGGGCGTATAGGAAAGAGCAACTCCCTGATCTTTCTTGGCGAAAACCAGCTTGGCCGGATTCCAGAAAATCGCGTTAGCGTCAGCACTCAGCGCCACACCGGCCTCCCCCAGAGCCGCACTACGGGCATCGGGCGTAAAGTTCAGGAACGGCACGGCCGTTTGCGGAATCCGATAAGCAACCGTGTCCTGACCCAGCAAAGACCCGCCCACCTGGGCATTAGAAAGCGAGGGAAGTGTCAGGCAACCAAGTAAAAAAATTGACGATAAGGTACGTGTCATAAAAAGGTTTATTAACTCCCGAATACGCGTCCGCTGGGTTAAAACCGTAGAGAACGCCAAATGTACAATGTTTAAAAGAGAATGTAAAAGGCCGCTTGGAATAAATTTCTATAACTATCTAACGTAGAGCAACTTGCCCGCCTTCATCGCCGTTGATCCATCCGATTTGGAGCGTAATGAGAGCTGATATACGTACATGCCACGCATGACCGCTGCTCCGCTGGCCATGGTTCCATTCCAGCTTAACTCCGAAAGGGTGGTATCACAACTGACACAGGAATACGTTCGCTCGTTCACCATTCGTCCGCTCAAATCGACAATTGACAAGGTGACTTCCAACTCGTCGCCCGGGCGGTTGTGCTGAACCCGGAAGCTGGCCTGTTCATGAAATGGGTTGGGTGTTACATCAACCGCCTGAATCACCAGGGTCGGTTGTTCGGAAACTACAAAGTTCAACGTCGTTTCCGCCGGATTATTGTAAACATCCCAGGCTTTGAACCGAACGGTATACGAACCGGGTGATAACTTTTCCCAGACATAGTAAACCGTTCCCTTCCGGTAATCCCCCAGGGCCGCTTCGTAATACTCGTTCACCACCACCACCGGACCGTCGTTCAATTGCATCGTTATTTCGTGACCAATACCAGAGCGGGCAATATTGATGCCATTTTCGTCATTTAGTTTGGCAATCAGTGTAGTAATTGGTCCCAAAACGGTTCCGCCGTTTACAAAAGTGGTATCATTAATATAGAGTTGAATGACCGGCGGTTTGGTATCCGCCACCGGATTGGGGTTGCTGTTACCGATTAATAACTTGTCGTAACTTCCGGCCGCTTCGCCTGAGCTATCTGCCTGAACCGCATACAAAAAGACCTTCCCCGGGCCGGGCCGGTACGTCAAATCCTTCGGCATCACAAACTGAACGACAAATTTCCCGTTCTGTACCGGCACCGATCCGGTGAAGAGCGGGTGGCGGTATTCCGTGTAGCGCATCGGCGGACTAAACTCCGTGCCCCGGGTAGCCAGCGTATCCGGTTTATCAAAAACCGTCACCTTAATTTGTCCGTTAAAAACCGCCAACCGTTGCCCACCCTGACGAACTTCCCCTTCCAGCCGCACGGTTTCCAGCGCCCGCAAGGTATCCGGTTTTGCTCCGATGCTTTTCCCATTTATGTGGGTCAATAGGGCCTGGGCAGGCGGAAAAGCCAGTTTCATCGACGGGTCACCCAGGAGGGTAAAGTTGCGGTTCAGGCTACCACTCAGGCTGTTATTTTTGGTAATCCGGATCAGATCGCCCAGCCGGGGTGTTCCTTCGACCGTTTGTTTCGCCAAAGCTTCGTAAAAGGCGTTGTTCAATAAATAGTTTGTACTGGCATACACCGGCCGGGCCGTTGTCAGCAGCGCGATTCCTCCGCCTTTCGGATTTAGTAGTGCCACTTCGGCCCCCGAATTCAGGCCTGGATCATCGTAGCGACCAAACTGGCAGGTCGCCGTCACGAATACCGGAAGCCGCTGGTTGCGCCAGCCCAGAATGTCCTGCAGGGTCACAATCTGCTCCTCGGCCCAGCCCGACTCCCCGCCGTGTCCGGTGTAATTGACGATCAGCCGTCCGTCATTTAGCGCTTTTGTAATGGCCTGATTCACAACCGGCGCTTTCTGCCCACCGGCGCCCGATTCCTGCGCAAAGCTATCAAGATACAGTTTTTCGGTTCGGAAAGCAGGTCGTAATCCGGCGATCAACTGAGCCAGGTTATCGGCATCGGTTTGGTGGATGTTCGGGAAATCTCGGTCGCCATCGTCGGCCACAAAGGCCAGTTTGGTCTGCCAGTCGCCCGGCAATTTGCCAGTTTCGGCATACCGAATCAGTTTATCGACCAGCGTGCGGGCCTCCCCGACCGACTTGACGGGCAGACGACCCACACCGATGTCGAGTGTATGATCACCCGAAAAATCTTCCATCCATTCTCCCTCCGTGACTTCCAGAAAACCGAAGTAATCGTCGGAACTGTAACTCAGCACCGGATGCAGCGACTCCCGGCTTTCGTAGGTCGGCAACGTAGCCGCCCACTGCGCCGAACTCAGCAATTTCAGGTAATTCTTATAATCGAACGTCGCATCGCCAAACAGCAGCAGGTATTTGAGCTTGCCGGGTTGCTGTTCGTGCAAAAACCGGGCGAAATCCCGGATGGCCGTTGGGTCCGGCTGACCGGAAGCAAACTCGTTATAGACCTCCTGTGTACTGACGACCAGGACTTCAAGTCCATCGTGCCAACGGCGGAAATCCGCCAGCCGGTCGGCTTCGGTTCGCCAGGTCGGTGGCGTCACAATCAGCAAATCCGGGGGGCTGTTCGCGTGGAGATTCTGGTTAACAAACGGATAAACCGCATCCGGCACCTTTGCCTGGTCCGGCGTGAACAGTACAAACTCTCGTAGCCGGTTTCCCTCGGTCGTTGCACTACCTTCCTGATTGGTGTTGACGCTTATTGGAATTGAAACCACCGTGGCCCGGGTGGTTATATCCCAGACCTGCATCGTGGCGCTGGCCTGTTGAATGACATAGCGAACTACCGGATACCGAACCGACGCCAGCGACCGAAACAGAACCGGTTCGTCGTACCGCTGAAGCACCCGCCGACTCTGAATGCCGAGCGATTGCAGATACCCCTGGCCCGTTCGATCGTAGGTCAGGGCCAGTTGAACCGGGCTGGCCAGCGAAGTTGGAAGGATTGTAAACGTCCGGCTACTCTGACGGCCTTTCCGGTCATAGGTGTAATCCGTGACGCTCTCAATGTCTTGCGTTCCAATTATTTGAGTGCCCCATTTCAACTGAAACTGCGTATTGACCAGCGCGCGTCCGGCAACCTCCGAGGTAATCCGAACCGAATCGGCAACGAGTCCCGGCAGATTGAACGAAAGGGTTTTGGTGGTGCCAACGCCGAGGTATTCGAACCACTCCCGGCCCGACCGAACCGGGTTGGTCATGTCGGTGGCCGGTTTGTAGAAAGCGTAATCATCGAATTGGTTGATGACCGTTCCCGGCTGCGAAACCGCTGGTTGCGTGGTGATCCGTTTGCCGGTTTTCTGGCCATAGGTCAGAAAATAGTACGTAGTGTCTGTGTAAGGGTTGATCCGGTGCGTCAGTCGCCGGGCGGTTGAATCGTAGGAGATCGGGTGCGGGTTTTCGGCAAAAAAATAAACCGCATCACCCGTGTCGAACCGGCCATCGCTTTCACCGGGCACCCAGATGGCGTTCTCGGTCAGGTCACGCGGACGGGCGGTTCGGTTGGCTTGCGGCAGCGGAGCGCCCCCGTTGCCAAACAGCCGGATCGTGCGCGGGTCAAGACCAGCCATCGGCACCCCGGCCTTATTCAGAAAGGCCGCGTCGAGTTTATACACCCCGGTTTTGGTGATCCCGATCTTCAGCCATGACCCTTCGGCGAGCACCGACGATTGCGCCCGGGCATTCAGACTCCAGCCAACGCCGAGCAGCCAAACCGCCAGCCCACACTTAATCTGTTTTTTCCACCCAAACATGCGCCCAAATCGAAACTTTCAAGCCGGTATGCCTCTCAGTACAAACGACGCGGGTCCGCCGTTTCATACCCCGAATGTACTCTTTCTGTAAAAAACGAAAGCTCTGCCCTTCCGGCATTTCAATCAGCAGGTGTTTTCCGGCGGGTTGCTCGTCGAGCTGGCGCAGGGCGCGGGTCAGGCCCGGATGCGCGCCCGTAGAAGCAGCCGGATTTTGAAGGTAATTAGTCAGGGGCATTAATATCGTTGCCGGAAAAACCGCTTCATCCAATACCGGCTGCATCACCTCCCGGAAGGTTCGTTGCCAGATGGGGCCGTGGGGTTTACCGAACCGGCGATAGCGCTGATACACCAGCAAATGCGCCACTTCGTGCAGATACGTAATCAAAAAAGCATGTGGATTTAGATCATTATTTACCGTGATAGTAAAGCCCTTGCCCGGCTCGGCCCGGAAATCACCGAGTTTGGTCCGCCGGGGACGCGCAACCAGAAACGTGAACGGATGCTTTTTCCACAACTCGTAACAATACGAAACCGCATGAATCGGCAGGTACTTTTCAAAAATACGGCGATCTTCCATTCACACGCAAAAACAAAAAAGCCTTACCATAAAGATAAGGCTTTTTCGCGAGTGTTCAGCGAACTGATTACTTCGTGGTGTCGGCGGCAGCAGCACTGTCAGCCGGAGCAGCCGTTGAACTGTCGGTAGCCATCGTGCTATCCGTCGACATAACGGCGGTGCTGTCAGTGGTAGTAGTTTCTTCCGTTTTCGGTTTGCTTTGGCAGGCAGCGAACGTGATCATGCTACCTACGAACAGGAGAGCGAATACTTTTTTCATGATGATTCCGGAGCGTTTTAGGTTTCAGGTACAAATTTAACATAAAAACAAAAAATGCAATACGATCTTATCGCTTACCGAAAATTTTCTGGAAAAGCCTTCTAAATATTACATTCCGGATAGGACTTATTCACTCCCTCGACTCGATCGGGCTTTTAGTTTATCGTACATCCCGGTGCTACGAAAGGTCAGGAGTTTGTGTCCGAAATAATTGGCAAGGAAACTGAATCCCATCCCAACGACATGGGAGGATTTTTCGCGCCAGAAAAGCGAAACTGTCGGGAAATAGGGATTGGCGACCCACTGCAACGTAGCGACGGCCATGCCCACCTGAACGCCCCAGGCCACCAGCGCAATGACGAGAAATTTGATCATTTCGCGGCCGGTGTTGCCGGTACCTTTGGCCGAAAAAGCGTAATTTTTAGTAGGAAGGAAACTAACCACAGTGGCCGTCAGATACCCCAGCAGGACGCTGGTATCGAAATTGAAGAATTTCCGGTAAATGATTTGGGATACGAAGTTGACGGTTGCGCCCAAAAGTGCAGTCAAAAAGAAAGTAAAAAAGCTTTTTACCTCTTTCGTTTTCGGTTCGCTGCGGTTCACGCTAATCACTAAGTGCGGGGTAGGTTAATGATATCTGTTTATTCAAAGGTAAAAAATGGCTTTTCTACATTTCTATCTACCCCTGGTTTATGAGCCAACGGCTTATGAACCTAGACCAGTTTTTCGAACAAACCCGGCACCAGCCCGAGCACAATGGTGAGCACCGTGGCTGCAATCAATACAAACCGGTAAAATGGCGCTACCTGAATCCGGTTTGCGGTTCCTTCCCGGAAATACATGGCAATAACGACCCGGAAGTAATAGTAAATCCCGACAGCCGACATCAGCACGGCCAGCACCAGAATCCAAACCATGCCTTTATCGATGGCTGCCGAAAAGACCATAAACTTGCCCCAAAAACCGGCCGTCAGCGGAATACCAGCCAGCGACAGCATGGAAACGGCCAGAATAAACGCCAGCAACGGATTTTGCCGGGCCAAACCGTTAAAAGCCGCATAGGTATCATCCGGACGACCATCAACCGTGCGCTGTTTGGCCACGACCAGCAGAATACCGAAAGCCGCGATGGTGGCCACCGAGTACGCCAGCGAATAAAACACCAGCGCCTGTTTCGATTGCTGGCCCAAAGCCGCCAGACCGATCAGCAGATACCCGGCGTGGGAAATGCTGGAATAGGCCATCATGCGCTTGAAGCTGTTCTGGTAAGCCGCCGTCAGGTTTCCGATCAACAGGGTTAGGCCCGTAATCACTGCCAGAATCAGCCACCAAAAACCGTAGATCGCGCTGAATGAGACGGAGAGCAATTGCAGCAGAGCCGCAAAACCGGCGGTTTTGACAACCGTCGACATGAATGCCGTGAACAAGGTGGGTGCTCCTTCGTAGACATCGGGCGTCCAGAAGTGGAAGGGAGCAGCCGAAACTTTAAACAGCATCCCGATCAGTACCAGCAGCACACCCGCGTACAGCAACAGCGACGGTCGGCCCTGCGACAAGGCAATGTAGCCTTTGATGTCGGTCAAGGTGAACGACCCGGCTGCACCGTACAGCAGGCCCATCCCGAAGAGCATGATGCCTGTCGCAAACGCGCCCATCAGAAAATATTTCAGAGCCGCTTCGTTGGAGCGCAGGTTCCGCTTATCGCTCCCGGTCAGGATGTACATCGACACCGACAAGATTTCGACGCCGACAAAGAGCATAATCAGGTTTTCGTAGGCAATCATCATGATGGCCCCGACAATGGAAAACAAGAGAATGCCGTAATATTCAGCCGGTTGGGCGGCTTCGTCGTCCAGAAAATCACCGGAAAGCGAGACAACCATAAAGGCCGAAATCAGCACGATGCTGGTAAACAGAATGGCGGTATTGCTCACCAGCAGCATATCGCCGAAATAGAGGTATGATTTGTTCCACTCCGTAAAACCGGCTGCGAGCGCAACCAGAATAAACAGCAGCGTTGCCGGTAACAGAACCGCCCGGGATTTCAGAAAGCCCAGGTACAGAAGCACGATTCCGGATACTGACAGGAGTATAATCGAAAGCATATTTTTTTCTCGTTTGAGGTATTTAGGTTTAAGGTTTAACGCAAAGAGGTCCCTGACACAATCATTCCTCAAACGTTAAACGTCAAACGTTAAACGATCCTATTTTAGAAATTGCAACAGATTCGTAACGGCAGGTTCGGTCAGTTTCAGGAATGAGTTGGGCACCAGACCGATCCAGAACACCATGAAGCAAAGCGGAATAAACACCCAGCTTTCGCTTCCGGACACATCGTTGAAGCCTTCGGTCAACCCGGAGGTTTTGCCAAACATCGTTTTTTGAAACAACCGCAGCATGTACACCGCGCCGAAAATAATAGTCAGACCAGCGATTGCGCCCAGAATGTTATGGTGTTCGAACACGCCCGCCAGCAGCAGAAATTCACCCACAAACCCGTTGGTCAGCGGCAGGGCCACACTTCCGAGCAGCAAAATCATGAAATACACCGTCAGCTTCGGCGTGTAGCGCGTTATGCCGCCCATCTGATCGATCAGGCGGGTGTTGGTGCGCGACATGATGATGTCGGCGACGAAAAACATCCCGACGACGTTGATGCCGTGCGCCAGCATCTGCACCAGTGCGCCCTGAATACCGTAGGTGGTTTGCGAGAAAACTCCGGCTGCCATTAAACCCACGTGCGAAAACGACGAATAGGCAATCAGCCGCTTGATGTCGCGCTGCCGAATGGCGATGATGGCCCCGTAGACGATCCCGATGACGGACAGCACGATGGCCGTGGTCCCCCAGGCATCGACGCCTTGCGGCACGATGGGCAATACCAGGCGGATCACCCCATAAACCCCCATTTTCAGCATAATACCGGCCAGCAGCATCGTCGCGGGCGTGGGCGACTCGACGTAGGTATCGGGCTGCCAGGTATGGAACGGGAAAACCGGCATTTTAATGGCAAAGGCCACAAAGAACGCCCAGAAAATCCAGGTCTGCTCGGTCGAACTGAGGTTCAGGTTGTACAGATCGACGATGGCCGCCGAATGCAGGCCGTTGGCGGGCGATGTTTTGAAATAGAGATACACCAGCGCCACGAGCATGAACAAACTTCCGAAGATCGTGTAGAGAAAAAACTTGAACGTGACCGGAATCCGGTTTTCGCCCCCCCACGAAGCCGCCAGGAAATAGACCGGGATCAGGGCTGCTTCAAAATAGAAATAAAACAGGAACGCATCTCGGGCCGTGAAAACACCCATCAAAGCCGCCTGCATGAAAAGAATCAGCGAATAAAAAAACGCGGGCCGGTCGTAGTTCCGCTGGAACGTCGAGAGGATGATGAGCGGGGTCAACACGCCCGTTAGCACGACGAGCAGCAGACTGACGCCGTCGATTCCGGCGCTGAAGCGGATGCTGCCCGAAGCCAGCCAGGGATAATCGAAGCCGAACTGCGAGGTGGCATCCGGCACAAAGTTCAGAAACGCGTAGCCCGACAGGCCCAGTTCGACCAGCGCACCGACGAGGGCGATTTGTTTCGCCTGTTTGCCTCCCACCGCCAGCACGAGCAAAGCCGCCAGAATCGGGAAGAGCAGAATAGAAAGTGTAAGCATCTACAACTTTATGATAAGTGACTGTCAACCAAATTGTTAACAATTAAAACTTCACAAAAAACCGCAGCCACAGAATGGCGGCAATGCTGACGACCATCGCGAAAACGTAGAAGCCGATGGAGCCGGTTTGCAATTTCCGCAACTGCCCCGACGTCTGCTGCACCGCCCAGGCCGTGCCGCTCACGACACCGTCGATGATGAATTCGCCGAAGCTGTAAAAGGCATCCGACAGGCCCCGAACCGGTTTCACAATGATGGTGTCGTACAGTTCGTCGATGTAGTATTTGTTGTACAGCACTTTTTCCAGAACCGGCCTATCCACGGTATCCGCTTCGGGCAGGCTCACCCGCTGCACGTACAGCACGTAGGCTGCAACCAGCGACAGAATTGCCACGCCGGACGAAATGCCCATCAGCATGTATTCCTGGCTGTGGGTCAGCAGGGTTTCGCCGAAGGCCTTCGGATTGACCTGGTGCGATAACTCAAAAATCGGGTTCAGGAATTGGGCCAGTTTGGCATCACCGCCCAATACTTCCGGCACGTTGAAAAAACCACCAATGACCGACAAAACCGCCAGCACGAGCAACGGAATGGTCATCGTTGCGGGCGATTCGTGCAGGTGTTCGCGGGTGTGTTCGGTGCCCCGGAACCGTCCGAAGAACGTCAGGAACAGCAACCGGAACATGTAAAAAGAGGTCATCGCCGAACCCAGCACGCCCAGTGCCCACAGCACTTTGTTATGCTCGTAGACGTGCATCAGGATTTCGTCTTTCGAAAAGAAACCGGCAAACGGCGGAATTCCGGAAATAGCAATGGTGGCAATCAGGAAGGTCCAGTACGTGACGGGCAGGTATTTGCGCAAACCGCCCATTTTCCGAATGTCCTGCTCGTCGGCCATCGCGTGAATGACGCTCCCGGCCCCGAGGAACAGCAGGGCTTTGAAGAAAGCATGCGTCATGACGTGGAACATCCCCGAAGTATAACCCATCACGCTCAGACCGAGGAACATATAGCCCAATTGACTGACCGTCGAGTAGGCCAGCACTTTCTTGATGTCGTTCTGGACCAGACCAATCGAAGCGGCCAGCAAGGCCGTGGCGATGGCGATAGCGCCGATGATTTCGAGCGTCAGGGGCGATAACGTGTAGAGTACATTCGAGCGAACGACCATGTAAATACCGGCGGTCACCATCGTCGCTGCGTGGATCAGGGCGGAAACCGGCGTCGGGCCGGCCATGGCGTCGGGTAGCCAGGTATACAGCGGGATCTGCGCGGATTTCCCCATCGCCCCCACAAAAAGCAGCATCGTGATGGCCACCACCGTGGGGTCGCTGATCGGGAAACCGGCGGCCTGCTCGAACACCTCACGGTATTCGACGGAGCCGAACGCGCCCATAATCATGAAAATACCGAGCAGAAAACCGAGGTCCCCGATGCGGTTCATCACGAACGCTTTCCGGGCCGCGTTGTTGTAATTGGTATTCTTGTTCCAGAAACCGATGAGCAGGTACGAGCAAAGCCCCACGCCTTCCCAGCCGATGAACATGATGACGTAGTTGGAGCCCATCACCAGCAGGAGCATGAAAAACAAAAACAGGTTCAGGAACGCCATAAACTTCCCGTACCCGTCGTCGTGCTTCATGTAGCCGATCGAATAAATGTGAATCAGTGACCCGACGCCAGTCACAATCAGCAGCATGATCAGCGACAACTGGTCGATCTGGAACGCAAACGGAATGTTGAAAGAGCCGATGGTAATCCAGTCAAACAAAACCGTATGAATGGGGGCGGTGAAATTCGTAAAAAGAAGCAGGACACAGGCAAAAGCCGCCAGTGGCCCGGCGGTCGCCAGAACTCCGACCAGACCCGTCGGCACTTTCCGGAAACCAAGTCCATTGATGATGAATCCGATTAAAGGCAACAGCGGAATCAAAAGTATCAGTAAATCCGTCTGCATGGTTGAGCTAGAGCGATTGTTTGAATTATGAGTTATGACGGGGTCGCCCGTGCGATTATGAGTTATGAATTGCTCTGTGGTAGCCTAATTCATAACTCATAATTCATAATTGTGGTAATTAATTACCATTTGAGTTTATTCAGCAACCCGACGTCAATCGAACGGGTGTTGCGGTAAATCATCACAATAATGGCCAGCCCGACGGCGACTTCGGCGGCTGCAACGGCCATGATGAAAAAGACAAAAACCTGACCGGTTGGGTCGGCCCGGTACGAAGAGAAGGCAATCAGCATCAGGTTGACGGAGTTGAGCATCAGCTCAATCGACATGAAAATGATGATGGCGTTTCGCCGGGTCAAGACGCCGATGATGCCAATGACGAATAGCGCCGTGCTGATGATGAGGTAATACTTCAAGTCGATCAGTTGGATGACTTCGGGAACTTGAATCGGCACTTGGGTTGGCTGCATACGACTCTGGGGTTCGATGAGTACAGTTTACGGTCTTGCCTGGGTTCCGGCCGCAGGGCCGGGAAAGACCCGACAAAGTTAAGTATTATTCCCGCTTACTCAAATGGTTTGGCAATTTGGCTGTTTTATGGCTATTCCGGTTTTGTCCGTCGAAATTTACCGCTTGTTGAACATCCGCAGCTTGATTTCGGTCAACTTGCGTTTCGTATCAAGCGGAAATTCACTCTTCAGAATCCAGTCGTAAAACGACGGTTCTTTTTGCAGCACATCGACCACCAGCGTGCCCTTGTGTTTCCCGAAATTCACGACCTCCTTGCCGTCTTTGTTGTAGACCATGTGGCCCCGTAAGTCGACGTTGTTGTTCAGCATCAGCTTGTTAAGAACTTCAACATCGTTTCCAATGATGACTTCATTGCCTTTTTCGTCGGCGGCAATGGCCCCGTCGTAGCGCACCAGCATCGCTTCCAGCACTTCGAAGGTAGCCAGCGTGTCGGCTTCGGCGCTGTGGGCGTTGGTCAGTTCCTTGCCGCAGTAAAATTTATAGGCGGCTTTCAGCGTCCGGGGCTCCATCACGTGAAAAATCCGCTGCACGTCGATCAGCCGCCGGTTTTTGAGGTCAAAATCGACGTTGGCCCGCAGAAACTCCTCGACCAGTAAGGGAATATCGAAGCGGTTGCAATTGTAACCGGCCAGGTCGCAGCCGTCCAGAAACTGCGCCATTGTACGGGCGACGGTTTTAAACGGCGGTTCGTCCTTGATATCTTCGTCGTAGATGCCGTGAATCAGGCTGGTCTCAATCGGAATAGGAATCGTCGGGTTAATGCGTTGGGTTTTCACCACGACGTCACCGTTGGGCAACGCCTTGGCAATACTGATTTCAACGATCCGATCCTTCATGGGGTCAACCCCGGTGGTTTCAAGATCGAAGAAAGCCAGTGGTTTTTTCAGAAATAGCGTGTGCTTCATAACCGGTTGCGAACGTGAATGCGGCTGCAAAAATACACAGCCGCACGGTTCCAGTGTCCGAATTGGGCCTGAATTAATTCAGTATTCATGCCGCCGTGTTTCGAAACCGGTCAGTTTTCCCAGCCAAATGACCGTTCGACCGCTTTTTGCCAGCCCCGGTACAGCCGCTGCTGGTCGGTATCGGCCATCGCTGGTTCGAACGTCCGGTCGACGCCCCAGTTTTGGCGCAGGTCGTCAAAATTGCTCCAGTAGCCCACGGCCAGCCCGGCAGCATAGGCGGCTCCGAGGGCTGTCGTTTCCGTAATTGTCGGCCGAACCACCGGCACGCCGAGCATATCGGCCTGGAACTGCATCAGGAGTTCGTTCACCGTCATCCCGCCATCGACCCGCAGCGAACTCAGTTCAATCGCAGCATCTTTTTCCATCGCCTGCACTACGTCAAGCGTCTGGTACGCCGTGGCTTCCAACACCGCCCGCGCCAGGTGCCCTTTGTTGACAAACCGGGTCAGCCCGGCGATGACGCCCCGCGCATCGGCTTTCCAGTACGGCGCGTATAAACCGGAAAAAGCGGGCACGAAATAGGCCCCGCCGTTATCGGCCACGCTGCGCGCCAGCGTATCGACTTCCGCGCTGGTCGAGATGATGCCCAGGTTGTCGCGCAGCCACTGCACCAGCGCGCCCGTGATGGCGACACTGCCTTCCAGCGCGTAATGAACCGGCTGATCGCCAAACCGGTAGGCCACCGTCGTCAGCAAGCCATAGGTCGAATGACGCAATTCGGTGCCGGTATTCATCAGCAGGAAGCAACCGGTTCCGTAGGTGTTTTTGGCCTGTCCGGGTTCAAAGCAGGTCTGCCCGACGAGCGCAGCTTGCTGATCGCCCAGAATCCCGGCAATGGGAACGCCGGGCAGGACTTCCGAGCTGACGGTTCCATAGACCTCGCTGCTCGAGCGGATATGCGGCAACATCGCCCGGGGAATCGTGAAGGCCTCCAGCAACGCATCGTCCCAGTCGAGCGTTTCGAGGCTCATCAGTTGCGTCCGGCTGGCATTGGTCACGTCGGTAATGTGCTGGCCGTTGTAGGTCCCGCCCGTCAGGTGCCAGATCAGGAAGGTATCCATGTTGCCAAACAGGGCCAGACCCCGCTCGGCGTCTTCCCGAACGCCCGGCACGTTGTCAAGAATCCATTTGATTTTCAAGCCACTGAAATACGTCGCCAGCGGCAACCCGGTTTTGGCCCGGAAGCGGTTTTGGCCTCCTTCCTCCGCAAATTGGTTTACCAGATCGCCGGTGCGGGTGTCCTGCCAGACGAGGGCGTTGTAATACGGTTTGCCGGTTTTTCGGTTCCAGACGACGGTCGTCTCGCGCTGGTTCGTGATGCCAACAGCCGCCAAGTCGCTGGCCTGAATCTGGGCTTTGATGCGGGCCAGGGCAATGACTTCCTGCGTATTCCGCCAGATTTCGTCCGGGTTGTGCTCCACCCAGCCGGGTTGCGGGTAAATCTGGGCGTGTTCTTTCTGTCCGACGGAGACGATCGTTCCCTGACGATCAAAGATAATGCAACGGGTGCTGGTGGTACCCTGGTCGATGGCGGCAACGTAAGAAGGCATACGGGCTTGTCGGCTGGTTTAGCAATACGGTTTCAAAAAGGGCCGAAAGATATGAATTTATCGGTATTGAATAGGATTGCCAATAAATCCAGCAAACCACAAAAAACGCAATATTTCAAGTGTGCCTACATCCTAGTTGCTCAGTATCAGCGTCTCATCTATCAAGTTCCGGAGGAGCATCACTAAAATTGAATTTGCTGATTTTCTATTGCTGGCCACGGTTTGATTTTTGAGCCTGTTTAACCTTTTCATAATCGAGCAACCATGAATGCATTTTGTCATCCCGACGACAGGAGGGATCTTCGGGTGAGACAGGCATTCCTCCGGCGTTCGAAGATCCCTCCTGTCGTCGGGATGACAAAAAAGCTATTGAAAGGAAAAGACTAAAAGCCTCTTTTCTTAGGCAGGACTATGAAAGGTCGGAACTATCCGTCAGGGCCGCAAACACATCGGCTTCCTGCAAATGCGGATACATCCGAAGTAAGTCAGGAACGGTGGCCCCTTCTGACATCTTGCGCAGGAGCAATTCCACCGTGATGCGCGTGCCTTTGATCACGGGTTTTCCCAACATGATTTGATGATCCGCTGTAATTCTTTCCCGATAATTCATCGTTCGTTCTGGCAACACTGGCCGGTTGGTTTGATCAAGATCACCAAAAATAACAAAAATAGTCACGCCAAAACCGGTTGTCAGTTCCGGGAGAAATACTGAATCAGCATGATCGTCACGGAGGTGAACAGCGTACTGGCGAGGATCTTAACCATCGCCGGTAGCACCAGCAGGATGTTGTTGGCTTCGATCAGGAAGAGGGCGAAGTGGTGAATGAAGGTCAGAATCAGGACGTAATAGAAGAAGTTTCGCGAACCCATTTCCCGAATGGAAAACACAATCCGGCTGTCGAACCCGCGCTGGGCCGACTGAAACCGGACCACAACCGGCCGGATGTAGGCCATCAAAACCGTAGCAGCCGCGTGCATGCCGAGCGTGTTGTAAAACGTGTCGACAATAATCCCGAGGCCGAAAGCCGTCAACAGCGTGGCCGACAGGCTCATTTCCATCGGCAACAACAGGATACAGGCCACGTAGACGAAACAAAACGCCACATCGAACAACACCAGATTCCGGACGATCAGAATCTGCAACGACAGATACAGCAGAAAAAGAAAAGAAATATTCAGGATTTCGCGTAACGTCATGGAGGTGGGTCGACTTTCGGGCGGTGGTGGTTGGTTGAGCGGTTTTTACGGTTTAGGTGGCCCCGATTCGGCGGCTTTTTCGAGTTTTTCCTGTTCTTCCTGTAATTTATTCTCGACCACGTAAACGAAAGTCAGGTTACTAAAATCCGTGCCGACGGCCAGTGTCACATCATGGAACGTCTGGTCGGGCATTTCCCGCACACCGATCACGCGGCCCACCAGAATGCCCGACGGAAAAATCGAGTTGTATTCCGACGTCACCACCGAATCGCCCCGGTACATTTTCGTATTTCGCGAAATATACAGCATTTTCATCCGGTTCGGGTTGATTCCATCCCACTTGACGGGGCCAATGTCGTTCGCTTTTCGCAGCCGGGACGAAATCATGAAGTCGGAATGAAGAACCGACGTCACCACCGACATATGTTCGGAACAGAGCTTCACCTTGCCCACCACGCCCGTTGGTGAGATCACGCCCATGCCGGGCCGGATGCCGTCGGCAGTGCCTTTGTCGAGTGTGATGTAATTGTCGGGGTGCTGCGTCGTGTTGTTGATCACCCGTGCGACGGTGTACTGAAACCGGGTCGCGAAGATCGAGTCGGTTTTGTAATTGGTCGATCCCTGCGGTTTTAGCTGTTGCAACTGCGTAACCAGGGCGTGCAGCTTGCGGTTTTCCTCGGCCAGATCGGTGTTCACCTGCCGAAGTTGGGCGTATTCTTTCGCTTTATTCGACCAGTCGAGGACCTTGGCCGCGTAGTAATTCGAGGTGTTGAAAAACCGGATGCTCCAGTAGTTGTTCGTGTTGATGATAAAATAAAAGCTCAGCACCTCCAGCAGAACAAACAAAATGAAGTTCCGGCTTTTGATGATGAACTGGACTAACTCGAACATACGACGGGGAAATTAATGAACAATGAATAATGAACAATGAATTGGCTGACGCTTAGGTTCATTGTTCATTATTCATTGTTAATTAACTAATCAGAACAGACTTGTACATGTCGAGGTTTTTGATGACCTCGCCGGTGCCTTTGACGACGGCTTTCAGCGGATCGTCGGCGACGTGGATGGGCAGCTTGGTTTTGGCGCCAATCCGTTTGTCGAGACCGTGGAGCAAGGCCCCCCCGCCCGTCAGGTGAATCCCGTTCGTGTAAATATCGGCCGACAGCTCCGGCGGAGAAATTTCCAGCGCTTTCATGACGGCTTCTTCGATCTTGGAAATCGATTTGTCGAGTGCGTAGGCGATTTCGCTGTAGGTCACTTTGATCTCTTTCGGAATCCCGGTCATCAAGTCGCGGCCCCGGATTTCGTAGTCGGCGGGCGGGTTGTCGAGTTCCGGCAGGGCCGAACCGACTTCCATTTTGATCTGCTCGGCCGAGCGCTCGCCGATCAGCAGGTTGTGCTCCCGGCGCATGTAATCGACAATGTCGCGGGTGAACACATCCCCGGCGATCCGGATCGACTGTTCGCAGACGATGCCCGACAACGCAATGACCGCAATTTCGGTGGTTCCGCCCCCGATGTCGACGATCATCGTTCCGTTCGGTTGCGTAATGTCGATGCCGATCCCGATGGCGGCCGCAATCGGTTCGTGCACCATGTAGACTTCTTTGGCCCCGGCGTGTTCGGCGGAGTCTTTGACAGCCCGCTTTTCCACTTCCGTAATCCCCGACGGGATGCAGATCACCATGCGGTGGGAAGGGGAAAACAGCCGGTTTCCTGTATCGATCATCTTGATCAACCCGCGGATCATCAGCTCGGCGGCCGTAAAGTCGGCAATCACACCGTCTTTGAGCGGGCGAATCGTTTTGATATTCTCATTCGTCTTTTCGTGCATCTGCATTGCCTTGTGACCAATCGCCAGGACTTTCCCGTTAATTTTGTCCATCGCGATGATCGAAGGCTCATCCACCACAATCCGATCCTTGTGAATAATCAGCGTATTGGCAGTACCGAGGTCAATTGCAATATCGCTGGAGAGAAAGTTAAATAGTGCCATTCGTTAAATTTGTGCAAGCACGGGGTAGCATCTGTTTTTGGAGGTGCAAAAATATAGATAATTTGAGATAACTTCCGACAGGCCGATACGTTTTTATTACTTTTTACAGAATGGCGCACGTCAGTAACGGCTTGACCCCCAGCGGGCGGTTTTCGGAGACCATCCGGTTTTCGATCAGCCGCCCGTCTGACGCATCGGCAAGCCTAGATTCGCCTAAAACTTGTTACCTTTGCCGACTATGGGAATCCGATCAGTTTTGAGCAAACCGCTGGCCCAGTTTGTCGTACAGCGGCAACGGGAGTGGATGCACCGCCCCGGCGAAACGCAGCAACGGTGGTTCCGGGCGCTGCTCGACGGGGCCAGAAATACCGCCTTTGGCCGCGATCACCGGTTTAAGGACATTCATACCTACCCCGAATTCCGGCAGGCTGTTCCCGTCCGTGATTATGAAGATCTGAAACCGTATATTGAACGAATCCGGGAAGGCGAAGAGAACGTGCTGTGGCCCGGCAAACCGGTGTATTTCGCCAAAACCTCGGGCACCACATCGGGCACAAAGTACATTCCGATCACGAAAGAGTCGATTCCGAACCACATCAACTCGGCCCGCGACGCGCTGCTGAATTACATCCACGAAACCGGCAAGGCGGATTTTCTGGACAAAAAACTGATTTTTCTGTCGGGCAGCCCCGAACTGGTCGTTAAAAACGGGATCAACATCGGACGGCTTTCTGGGATTTCGAACCACCACGTTCCGGCCTACCTGCGCACGAACCAGATGCCGTCGTACGAAACCAACGTCATCGAGGATTGGGAAACGAAGCTGGAAAAGATCATCGACGAAACGCTGACGCAGCCCATGTCGCTGATTTCGGGCATTCCGCCCTGGGTGCAGATGTATTTCGACCGGATTCAGGCCCGGACGGGCAAAAAAATCAAGGATGTTTTCCCGGATTTTTCGCTGTTTGTTTACGGTGGGGTCAATTTCGAACCCTACCGCGCGAAACTATACGACTCCATCGGCCGGAAAATCGACAGCATCGAAACCTATCCGGCCTCGGAGGGCTTCATTGCGTTTCAGGATACGCAGACGGAAGAAGGGCTGCTGATGATGCTCAACAGCGGTATTTTCTTCGAATTCATCCCGGCCGAAGATTATTTTTCCAAGAACCCGCGTCGACTGACCATCGAGCAGGTGGAGGTGGGCAAGAATTACGCCATTGTGATTCACAACAACGCCGGACTATGGGGCTATTCGCTGGGCGATACCGTCAAGTTTGTCTCGACCGATCCGTACCGGCTGCTCGTCACGGGGCGCATCAAGCATTTCATTTCGGCTTTTGGCGAACACGTCATTGGCGAGGAGGTGGAGAAAGCCTTGCAGTTTGCGATGGAACGGCATCCGGAGACCGAAGTGGTCGAGTTTACGGTGTCGCCGATGGTGTCGCCCGCCGAGGGATTGCCGTACCACGAGTGGTTTATCGAATTTGCCACCCCGCCCCACGACCCCGACGCTTTCGCCCGCGACCTCGACCAGCGGCTAACGAAGCTGAATGTTTATTATGACGACCTGATTTCGGGCAGCATCCTGCGCCCGCTGAAGCTGACGGTGGTGCCCCGCGACACGTTCCGGAATTACATGAAGGCGCAGGGCAAGCTGGGCGGCCAGAACAAAGTGCCCCGGCTGTCGAACGACCGGGTGATTGGCGAGGGATTGTTGCAGATTACGCAAACCGTGTAGACGATGAAAAAGCCTGTAATTGACCAACAATTCATCCTGCAGACGCTGGTTGCCAACCGGGACCGGCTACGGGCTGAGTTTGGCATTGAGCAAATCGGGCTTTTTGGCAGCTTTGCCCGCAATGAGCAAACCGAAAACAGCGACATTGATATTGTTTATAAGTTACTGGATGGGCATTCTCTTTTTTTAGATGATAAAGAACGGCTGCAACGTATTTTAAGAAGACAGTTACGCCGTAAGTTAGATTTAATTGATCAACGCTATTTGAATCCGTTTACAAAGTACACCCTGCAAAAAGAGGTTATCTATGTATAACAGTAGAAATCTTGCCTACGTGTGTACGATGTTGGAATGCATCGAGAAGATTTTTCTTTACAGCAGCCCTTTTTCCAGTGTAGAAGAGTTTGTCTGGGCTAATGACCAGCAGAATTACAATGCTTCCTGGGGGCTTCTGCTGGTCATTGGGGAAGAGTCCAAACAACTTGATGCCGGTTTAAAAAGTAGTTATCCACAAATTCCCTGGCGAAATATTGCCGGAATGAGAAATTTTCTGGCCCATAACTACCGCGGCATTGATTATGACCTGGTTTATGAAGTCATCAACAGCTATTTGCCACCGTTGAAAGATGTATTGATCGAAATGGTGGATAAAATTGACTACGAAAAGGGTCTTTTAAAGACGGCCCTCGACTCACCTTATTACCGCCATATTCGGTATTTATACAGTAAATTAGATGACTAACTCCAAACGCCATATCGCCATTCTGGGCTCGACGGGCTCCATCGGTACGCAGGCCATCGACGTGGTTCGGGCACACCCGGATGTGTTTGAAGTCGAGGTGCTGGTGGCCAACAACAACGCCGAACTGCTGATCGAACAGGCCGCGCTGGTCCGCCCAAATGTCGTCGTGGTTTGCAACGAAGACCGCTACGATGCGGTTTTTGCCGCCCTCGATCCACTGGGCATCAAGGTCTACGCCGGGGCCAAAGCCGTTGCGTCGGTCGTCCAGATGGAGCGTATCGACATCGTGCTGACGGCCATGGTCGGCTACGCCGGGTTGCTACCCACCATCAAGGCCATCGAAGCCGGGAAGCACATCGCTTTAGCCAACAAAGAAACGTTGGTCGTGGCGGGTGAGCTGATTACGAAGCTGGCGCGGGAGAAAGGCGTCAGCATTCTGCCCGTCGATTCCGAGCATTCGGCTATTTTTCAGTGTCTGGCGGGCGAATTTCACAATCCAATTGAAAAGATTATTCTGACGGCCTCGGGTGGGCCATTCCGGGGTAAGTCGCGGGAGTTTCTAAAAACCGTTACGAAAGCCCAGGCCCTGAAACACCCGAACTGGTCGATGGGAGCCAAAATCACGATCGACTCGGCCACGCTGATGAACAAGGGGCTGGAGGTAATCGAAGCCAAGTGGCTCTTCAGCCTAGAACCGGCTCAGATCGAGGTGATTGTGCATCCACAGAGCATCATTCACTCGATGGTGCAGTTCCGGGACGGCAGCCTCAAGGCGCAGATGGGACTGCCCGACATGCGGCTCCCGATTCAATATGCCCTGGCCTACCCAAACCGGCTGTCCGCCGATTTTCCGCGTTTCGACTTCGCGAATTATCCGTCCCTCACATTCGAACCGGCTGATCGTGAAACATTTCGTAACTTGCAACTCGCGTTCGACGCGCTCGAACGGGGTGGCAACGTTCCCTGCATCATCAACGCAGCTAATGAAGTAGCCGTAGCGGCTTTTTTGCAGGACGAAATCGGGTTTCTGGAAATCTCGGAAATCATTGAAGAAGCGACGCAGAAAGTTTCCTTCGTAACTCAACCGACGTACGAGGATTACGTCCAAACCGACGAAGAAGCCCGGCGCATTGCCACCGCCCGAATTAAAAGTTTCGTTTAATTGTTTCCCGGTAAACTACCCCTAACTTGAGGTTCTACCGGCAATTTTTGAACAACTCGTCGTTATTTAGGCAGTATTTCACCCCCAACCCCCTAAAGGGGGCTCAAAGAATCCGGTTTTTTAAGCCCCCTTTAGGGGGTTGGGGGTGAATCCAGGTACGGTCAAAGACCCTTTTAGGGAGTTTCTTAGCCATAATCGGAATCTATCTTTTTTACCAGCGTCGACAGCAACGCAAGGAGTCATAATCAATTAAAAAAGCCGTCGGCTATCCGGCGCAACTAGTTCAGACGAATGGAAATAGCAATCATGGCAGGGCAGCTCATCTTGGGCCTGTCAATTTTAGTGGGTTTGCACGAATTGGGGCACTTGCTGGCCGCCAAAGCGTTCGGAATGCGGGTTGAACAGTATTTCATTGGTTTTCCGCCAAAAATCTGGAGCATCAAACGGGGCGAAACCGAGTATGGGATCGGGGCGATTCCGCTCGGCGGTTTTGTCAAAATCTCGGGAATGATCGACGAGTCGCTGGATACCAAATCGATGCAAAGCGAACCCAAGCCCTGGGAATTCCGCTCGAAACCGGCGGGCCAGCGGTTGATCGTGATGCTCGGCGGCATTATCGTCAACGTCATCACCGGGATTCTGATCTTTGTGGCCCTGACGTACAAGAACGGCGAAACGTACCTGGCCACCCGCGACGCCCAATACGGAATTGTTGCTTACGACCTGGCCAAACAGATCGGCCTGAAAACCGGGGATAAAATTGTCAAGGTCAATGGGAAAGAAATTGAGGATTTCAGCGACATCCGCAGTTCAGAGGTCTTTCTGGGTTCGGACAGCTACTATACCGTTGAACGGAAAGGCGCCGACGGCCGGGTGCAGCAGCTCGACATCGACATTCCAAACGATTTTATCGACAAACTTTCCGACAAAAAGAACGCCGGTCAGTTTATCGAACCCATCCAGCCGTTCCGGGTGGGTGAAGTGGTGCCGGGGATGCCCGCCGAAAAAGCCGGTTTGAAAAAAGGAGATGTAATCGTCGCCGTCAATGGCAAACCGACCCGGTTTTACCACGAGTTTCAGGAAGCCGTCAAGGCAAAAACCAAGAAAACCATCACGCTGACCGTGAAGCGGGCGAACACTCCGCAGCCTGTCACATTGAGGTCGGCCGTCAACGACAAAGGCCAGATCGGTTTTGGAGCCGAATCCCTGCTGAAGAAAACGCACGTCGATTACACCTTCGGACAGGCGCTCGTGAAAGGCACGGAACAGGCTTTCGGGGTGGTGTACGACAACATCAAAGGCTTCGGCAAAATCTTCCGGGGGGATGTTTCGGCCTCCAAAGCGCTGAGCGGACCGATCGGCATTGCCCAAAACCTCTTTGGGGGCGTCTGGATGTGGGACCGGTTCTGGTTTGTCACCGGTTTGCTCTCGATGGCACTGGCCTTCATGAATGCCCTGCCGATTCCGGCGCTCGACGGTGGCCACTCGACGCTGCTGCTCTACGAAATCGTGTCGGGTCGCAAACCGTCGGACCGGTTTCTGGAAGGCGCGCAACGGGTCGGCATGGTGATTCTGCTCGGATTGATGGCGTTTGCAATCTTCAATGATGTTTTCAAAGCGGTTTTTTGAGTTGAAGTTGAGGTTATTACACAGGCGGGGCCGCCCGGCGGCTTATCAGGGAAAATCAGAGTTTATCAGAGTTCATCTCTGGTCACCTCTGATGTTCTCTGATAAACTCTGTGTAATAACCTTTTCCAGCCTTACAATTCTTCTCTTCACCAGTGCGCATCCGGTGCATACGAGCGTCACGCAGATGCAGTATAACCCGGCGGAGAAGGCGTTTGAAGTGAGCCTGCGGATTTTCACCGATGACCTGGAAGAAGCCCTGACGAAAGAAAACAATAACCAGCGCGTCCGACTGGCCGACAACGACAGCAACGGCCCGCTGGTCGAGCGGTACGTTCGGAAGCATTTTGCCATCGCCAACGCCAAACGGCAACGCAAACCGTTTCAGGTCCTGGGCAAAGAGCAGGAAATGGATGCCACCTGGATTTACATCGAAATTCCGTATGCCGAACCCGTCGAGGGAAGCCTGCTCCAGCAGTCGGTCCTGACGGATTTGTTTGATGATCAGGTAAATCTGGTCAATGTGTCATACCTGTCACAGAAAAAAACCGTCCTGTTTCGGAAAAGCAACACCCAGCAGGTGCTGAACTGGTAGACCAAGTACCGCTAGCTTATTGATTCTCCGGGTTTTTTGAGTTTCATTTCCTTTTTCGTTACTTGTACCGACGCAGACGAGTCAGCCTGTTTTTTTCATCAGCGAACGTTTGGCATATTGCTTGCCGTAGTTATAAGCCTTTGTTTCTCAACAACCCATAAGCCGATACGATTTATCTAGACTGTCAGTTTGGCAGGACTGTTATTATGAGTGTAACCAATAAATACGATACCCAACTCTGGTTGGCGGATTCGGACCTGGACAATCTGGAAATTGTTCCGCTGGGCTCTTCCGATGATGCCGACGAAGATTACATTGTCCCCAATGACCTGTCGATCCTGCCCGTGCGGAATACCGTCCTCTTTCCGGGCATGGTCATTCCGGTGACGGTGGGGCGTCAGAAGTCGATTAAACTGGTCAAACGGGCCTACAAAGGAAACCGCATCATTGGGGTTGTCGCGCAGTCGAACCAGCAGAAAGACGAGCCAACCGCCGACGATCTGTACCGGCTGGGCACGGTAGCCTACATCATCAAGATGATCACGCTGCCCGACGGGAATATCACGATTATCATTCAGGGGAAAAAACGGTTTGAAATTGTCAATTACCTGCAGGAAGATCCGTACCTGACGGCCAACGTACGCCAGATCGACGACCATTTTCCAAATCCGAACCGCAAAGAGTCAAAGGCTCTGATTCAATCGCTGAAGGAGTCGGCCTATAAAATTCTGCGCCTGAACCCGGAAATCCCGCAGGAAGCCCGGATTGCGCTGGACAACATCGAAAGCCCGATGTTTCTGATGCACTTCCTGTCGTCGAACCTCGAAGCCGAGGTAGCCGACAAGCAGAAACTGCTCGAAAC
Source organism: Larkinella sp. VNQ87 (assembly GCF_049445795.1). Lineage (NCBI taxonomy): Bacteria > Pseudomonadati > Bacteroidota > Cytophagia > Cytophagales > Spirosomataceae > Larkinella > Larkinella sp. VNQ87. The sequence goes on along the minus strand of NZ_JBMSDT010000005.1, from coordinate 206,307 downwards.
GACGGAGGGCGCTCAACAGGCCACGCTGCTGCTCGAATACATGCTTCGGCAAATCCAGTTGCTCGAACTCAAGCGCGAGATTCAGACCAAAGCTAGCTCCGACATCGACCAGCAGCAACGCGATTATTTCCTGCGGCAGCAAATCAAGGTCTTGCAGGATGAACTGGGCATGGACAGCCCCGACCGTGACCTGGAAGAAGTCCGGATGCGGGCGGCCCGCAAAAAATGGCCGGCCAGCGTACACGCTCATTTCGAAAAAGAGCTCAATAAACTCCAGCGGATCAATCCGATGGCACCGGAATACCCGGTGACGATGAATTACATCGAACTGCTGGTCGATTTGCCCTGGAACGAGTACTCGAAGGATAATTTCGACCTGAAACGGGCACAGAAAATCTTGGACAGCGATCATTTCGGCCTGGAAAAAGTGAAAGAGCGGATGATCGAATACCTGGCCGTACTCAAACTGAAAAACGACCGGGCCACGGAAGGCCGGGCCTCGGAAGGCATGAAAGCGCCGATTCTGTGCCTGTATGGCCCGCCGGGCGTCGGAAAAACGTCGCTTGGGCGATCGGTGGCCAAGGCCCTGGGTCGGAAATACATCCGGATGGCACTGGGCGGGGTTCACGACGAAGCCGAAATTCGCGGGCACCGGAAAACATACATCGGGGCCATGCCCGGTAAAATTATTCAGCACCTCAAGAAGGCCGACTCCTCGAACCCGGTTTTTATTCTGGATGAAATTGACAAGGTCAGTTCCGACTTCCGGGGAGATCCGTCGTCGGCGCTGCTCGAAGTGCTCGATCCGGAGCAGAACTCGACGTTTACGGACAACTACCTCGAAGTCGAATACGATTTGTCGAAAGTGCTGTTTATTGCCACGGCCAACTCGCTCGATACCATTCACCCGGCGCTGCGCGACCGAATGGAAATTCTGGAACTGACGGGTTATACGGTTGAGGAAAAAATCCAGATTGCCAAGAAATACCTCATTCCGAAGCAACGGAAAGAGCACGGTTTGAAGCCCAAAGACCTGGTGGTCGATGATAAAGCCATTCAGCGGATTGTGGAAGGCTACACCCGCGAGTCGGGCGTCCGGACGCTGGAGCAAAAGATAGGAGCGCTGGTTCGGAAGATTGCCAAATCGATTGCGCTGGAAGAAGACTACCCGAAAACCATCAAAACCGCCGATGTGCAGAAATTGCTCGGGGCCGAAATTTTCGACCGGGATCTGTACTCCGACGATGATATTGCCGGGATCGTCACAGGTCTGGCCTGGACCCAGGTAGGGGGCGAAATTCTGTTCATCGAATCAAGCCTGAACCGGGGCAAAGGCGGTTTGACACTGTCCGGACAGTTGGGTGATGTGATGAAAGAATCGGCCGTCACGGCTTTGTCGTACCTGAAAGCGCATTCGGAACAACTCGGCATCGAGTACAACATTTTCAACCATTACGATCTGCACGTCCACGTTCCGGCCGGAGCCGTACCGAAAGATGGCCCTTCGGCGGGGATCACGATGCTGACGTCAATGGCGTCGATTTTCACCCAGCGGAAAGTCCGGCCGTATCTGGCCATGACGGGTGAGATTACACTCCGGGGCAAAGTGCTGCCCGTGGGCGGGATCAAGGAGAAAATTCTGGCCGCCAACCGGGCGGGGGTGAAAGAAATTCTGCTCTGCTCGAAAAACCGCAAAGATGTCGAAGAGATCAACCGCGAGTACATCAAGGACTTGACGATTCATTACGTCGATACGGTCGATCAGGTACTCGAAATTGCGCTCCTGCCGCAGCAGGTGTCCAAACCGATGAAATTCGTTTTTCCGAAAGAAAAAGAGAAAGAACCGGAAACCAATTCCGAAAAAGTGACGATTATCTAAATACGGTTCTTTTGTTTCACGAAAAAGTCCGGCACCTTTCAGCGCCGGACTTTTCTGTGAAAATCACTTTCCACTTATTTTTTATCCCACCATACGCGGGTATCCAGATCATCGGGCCCCTGCGCAGCCACCGCGGCTTTGTAGTTGTCGGTGTTAATGGTCTGTTCGGACAACGGATAACCTTGCCGACGCGGAATCTGCCCGCTGGTGTTCATGGCAGCCGGAGCCGGTTTCAGGGCCGGGTAGCCCGTCCGACGCCATTCTGACCAGGATTCGTAACCCTGGGTGTACAGCGCAATCCACTTTTGGGTACCAATCAGTTCGAGGGCTTTCGCTTCATCCCATTTCACTTTAGGCTGGGCCAGGTAGGAGGCCATGGTCGTATTGGCAAAAGCCTCTGTTGCCGAAGCTTTGCTTTTGTTGGCAACTTCCAGATCAAGTGCGGTGGCATTATCCGGTTTTTGAATCAACGGAATCTGGGCCGACCATTGCTCCCACGACGCTTTGATACCATCTTCGTAAAGTTTTTTGGCATCGCCCGTAATCCAGCCCAGTTTAACAGCCTCGGCCTGCGAAAAGAGCATTTGCGCATAGGTAATCAAAAACGCCGGAGAGGCCTGGTTCCGGATGGCATAGCCGGGCAGCGAAAGCCGCGCCGTCACGGCCGACGGGCTATCGACGCCGTACGGCATTGTAATGTAAGTCGACGCCCCCGAAGGCAGGTTCGCGAAAACCGTCAGACGGGGGTCTTTCGTTTCGATCAGAAAATCGCCCAGCGTGTTGCTGATCGCGTAGTCGATCCGGGTATCGAACCGGCTGTTCCAGGCGTTTTCGTAGTTCGCATCCGAGAGGTACGGGTACAGAATGTTGGCGGTATTTGAATTGATTACCCCCGCATTCAGGGCCTCGACAAACTCGGCTTTTCCCTTGGTCGGATCAACTTTCGAAAGCCGTAACGCCAGGATCAGCCGCAAGGAATTGGCAAATTGTTTCCAGCGGGCCGCATTTCCCCCAAACAGAATGTCTCCCTGCACGGCGGCACCACCGTCGAACTGGGCTACAGCTTCTTTCAATTCCTTGAAAAGATCATAGTAAATGTCTTTTTGCGCATCGTATTTTGGTTTGAAATTTTCACGCCCTTTGAGCGCGTCCGAGTAGGGTACATTGCCCCAGCGATCCGTGATGATGCTGAACAAATACGCTTTCTGGATGCGGGCTACGGCCAACTGGTTGTTGTTTCCCCCGCCTGCCAGAACCGTTGCCGTACTTTTCGTTTCCGGATCCGTATTCTGGTTGATGATAAACTGGAGGGAGGTCAGCGGCCCCGTATAAAACCCGTTGAAATCCTGTGGGATGGTGTTGTACCGCGATTCGGTCGTATACTGTACTTCCGACATTTGCTGCGTGTACAGCACAGGCAGGGCCGCCGTGGGTGTTCCGCCCCAGCCCCGGATCGCCCCGGTCAAAACCGCCGGCATGTTTGGGCTCGACGGGTTGTTGGGATCGACGTTAAGATCTTCAAAATCAGCCTCACAGCCACCCAACAGAAAGCCAGCCGCCAGCACGAATGCACGTAATGTATTGCTAAAAAATGTCTTCATAATTTCGGAATTGAATGATTAAAACCCAATGCGAACGTTGAACCCGGTCGAACGGATCGGGGGCTGCTGCCCACCTTCCCGCCAGTAGTAGCCCGAAGGCGATTTTTCCAGTTCAGACGGATCGATGCCCCCTTTCACTTTGCTGTAAATCAGGAAGGGATTACGCACAATGAGTGACACGTACACTTCGCGGAAGGGGGTTTTGGTAAGCAGGGTGCGCGGCAAGCCGTAGCCCAGTGAAATCTCCCGCATCTTGACGTACGTGGCATCCGAGGTCCAGTATTCACCGATCGATGACAGGCTGTGGAAGTAGGTTTGCGCCGGAATATACCGGGTGTTGGGCGTACCGTCGGCCAGCACCCCGTCGATCCGGATACCTCCGCCGTTGGCCACCGGATCACGCATGTTCACGCCTTTGTCGTTCAGCCCGACGGTTTCGGTCGTCAAGCCCGAATACGTTCCGTACCGCCGGGTGGTCGAGTGCATTTTGCCCCCCACACGCCAGTCGAAATTAAAGCGGAACATGATTCCTTTGTACGTAATGGTATTGAAAAAACCACCTTTGAACTTGGGCAGAATACTCCCCAGTTCCTGGTTGGTTTCGGTGACAAACTGGCCATTGGCCCCAACGACGTATTTGCCGTTGTTCGGATCATCGATCGGATTTCCGTCGGCATCGACAGCCTGATACCGTTTAATGGCCCGTCCGACGATCACGCCCCAGTCTTTGCCCGTCCGGGCGTTCAGGGATGACCCACCAGCCGTAGCCGGATCGAGTTGGTAGTTCGTCAACCCATCGGCCAGTTCGACCACTTTTGAATTGCTCCGGTCGAAGTTCACATCAAACTCCCAGCTAAAGTTGCCGGTTTTGACGGGTTGTGCGTTCAGGTGTACTTCAATCCCTTCGGAGGTAATATTACCGGCGTTAATCAGTGCGCTCGAATACCCGCTCGATCCCGGAACCGTCAACTGCAGAATCTGGTCCTTGTTATCCTGCTTGTAGGCCGTCACTTCCAGACCCAGCCGGTTGTTCAGGAATTTCAAATCGACGCCACCTTCGTACGAGCTGGAAAGCCCCGGCTTGAGCCCTTCATTCGGGAGCACTGTGGGTAAATACTGCGTCGGGTTACTGCCGTATGGATTGCCTGACGAGAAAACCGGGTTGATTTTGTACGGATCTACGTCGGAGCCAACCTGTGCATACGAAGCCCGGAGTTTTCCAAAGGAGAGAATATTCCCTGTGTTGAACAGCTCCGAAAAAATCAAGCTTCCGCCGATCGACGGATAAAAATAAGAGTTGTTGGCTTTCGGCAGCGTCGACGACCAGTCGTTGCGGGCGGTTACATCGATATACAACAGGTCGTTGTAATCGAAACTTAGCAAACCGTATACACTACGCACTTCCCGGTTGAATTGCTGGCTGGTCACGTTCGGACGGTCTTTCGACGCCCGAATGTTGTAAAATCCGGGAATAGCAAGGCCACCGACCGTACTTTCGGTTACCGCACTGGATGTATTTTCACGCAGGTTTGCGCCAAAATTTCCGTTTACGGAAAATTTACCAAACTTGTGGTTAACGGTCAGCAAACCTTCGTAGTTGTCTTCCCGTCCACGGGCCTGGTAAGCTCCGTAGCCATCGATGTTCAGGGTACCGGAAGCGACCCGGTAATCACCGTAGCGGTTCAGGAAGTCCCGGCGAGCAATGACCGACAGTTTCAGCCAGTCGGTAAACTGGTAGTGCAGTCCGAAATCCCCGAAGATTTTCTCGCGGGCTTCACCGGAGGTGTTTTCGTAAATCTCGGTATACGGGTTATCCCAGTACAGCGGTTTGGTATTTTCAGGACTTGTAATGTTCCAGCTCCGGAACGTTCCATCCGGATTTTTGTAGACTTTGAGGTGTTCCAGGTCCAACTGGCGCTGAAACCACTGGCTGTAGGAACCGATGGTCTGGTTACCGTACTGATCGAGCGGCCGGTTTTTCGTTTTTTCGTAGACGTAGTTCAGGTTGAGCGTCGTACTCAGTCGGCTGTTGAGCTTTAGATCGATTTTCGCACTCAGGAAGTCTTTTTTCTGAGACGTATTGGGCACGACTCCCGTCACATTCAGGTTCGTGTACGAAACCCGGACCCCGTAGTTATCGCCAGCTTTGTTGATGCTGATGTTGTTGTTCAGGTTGACGCCGGTATTGTAGAAATCGCGAACATTGTTCGGCTGGGGCGTAAACGGAACGAGTTTGCCAAATTCGGGATCAGACGGATACCAGGAGTACCAGGGGCGGTGCAGGGTTCCGTCCATTTTCGGCCCCCAGCTTTCATCAGCCGAGTAATCCAGGATATTATGCCCGTCGAAAGCCGCCCAGGAAGCCGGATGAACCGTCGGATCGTATTCAAACTTAATCCAGTCCTGCGAATACCCTCCGCCGTATTCGTTCTGGTAGTCAGGCAGCAGACTCACCCGGTCGAAGGTGGTGCTGTGGTTAATTTCAACCCCAAGTCCCTGACCGGCTTTCCCTTTTTTTGTCGTAATCACCACAACCCCCGCCGAGGCCCGGTTTCCGTACAGGGCCGTGGCCGCCGGTCCTTTCAGAACGTTCAGCGACTCGACATCGTCCATGTTGACAAACGCAATGTCGGTCGGCGTTCCGTCTACGACGTATAACGGATCACCGCCACTCAGGGAGTTGACCCCGCGAATCCGGATGCTGGGGGTACCGAAGGCCGCCCCGGAAGCGCCAAGAACCTGTACCCCGGCTACTTTTCCGGCCAGAGCATTGGCCACGTTCGTTTCGCGGGCAACGGTTAACTTGTCGGCTTTGATTTCCTGCGAAGACGAACTGAGCGACCGTTTTTCCCGGCTGATTCCCAATGCGGTTACCACAACCTCCTGCAATTGCGAGGCATCCGGTTGCAGCTTGACATCGACCGTAGTACGGTTTCCCACTTCGATATCGACCGTTTTGAAACCAATAAATGAAAACGTCAGCGTACGGGATTCCGTCGGAACACTGAGGGTATATTCGCCGGCCGAATTCGTGCTGGCCCCTCGTGCGGTTCCCTTGACAACAACATTGACCCCCGGAAGTGGGGAGCCGTCTTCGCCCGAAGTTACTTTTCCGGATAAGGTCCGGGTTTGGGCATACAGAAGTCCGGTTGTGCCGCAGAGACACAACAGTGTAAATAGTAAAGTTTTGTACATATGTTACGCTTAGGTTAATGAAAGCAACAGCTAATTTAAACAAAATAATATTGCGCCAACTCTAATTTAATTAAAATTTAATTTTATCATACTTAAACATTGTAAAACTATATATCCTATTATTTTGATTATATAAACTATTAAATAGTTCGTATTTTCTTAATGAACCGCATAGGCTAAAACAAAAAACACCCCTTACCAAGACTGGTAAGGGGTGCTTCAAAACACGGGATGTATGACTGAGATTTGTTACTGCTTATCCCACCAAACCCGGGTATATGGCGTATCGGGGCCCTGGCTGGCAATGACAGCGTTGTAATTTTCGGTGTTCAGTGTCCCTTCTGTATTGACCGGGTAAGCCAGGCGACGCGGAATGTCGGTCCCCCCGTTGAGGGGTGAAGCTGCCGGTTTCAAAACCGGGTAGCCCGTCCGGCGCCACGAGTTCCAGGCCGAAGTTCCCTGGTTAAACAGGGCAATCCAGCGCTGGGTTGCAATTTGCTCAATCCCTTTGGCATCCGAGTAAGCTACATCCGGCTGGGCAATGTAAGTGCTATAGGCCGCATCCGTATACGCTGTTCCCATCCACTGTTGCAGGGAAGCCTTGATGGCAGCTTCATACAATGTTTTGGCGCTTCCCGTCGTCCAGCCCAGTTTAGCGGCTTCAGCCTGTGCAAACAGCACCTCCGCATAAGTCAGAATATTAGCCGGAGCGTTTTGGGCGGCTACCGTTGACGCGGCCAGCGAGAAGTTCTGCGCCGGGCCGGTTGCCGGAAAAACCGCGTACGGAACGCCCACGTACTCCCCACGCTGGTTGGGAGCCGCAATGTATGGCAAACGCGGATCACTCACTTTCTTCAGGTAATTGATGAATACATCGCTCACCGCAAAATCTTTCCGGTTGCTCCGTACGTAGTTCGTGTACAGCGGATTTTCGTTATTGGCATCCGCCAGGAACGTGTAGCGAACATTGTCGGCATTCGAGGCCAGTACGCCATCGGCCAAAGCCGCCGTAAACTCGGCCTTCCCCTTCGCCGGGTCGACTTTCGACAACTGGAGAGCCATCAGCATACGTTGCGAAGCTGCAAACTTTTTCCAGCGGGCTGCGTTACCGCTCAACAGAATATCCCCGCGAACCGTCGTCCCTGCGTCGAACTGGGCTGCGGCTTCCTTGTACTCCTTGAACAGGTCGTTGTAAATATCCTGCTGCTTGTCAAAGGCCGGGGAGAAATTCTCCGCACCTTTCAGCGCCTGTGAGTACGGAATATCACCCCAACGGTCGGTCATCCACTGGTAGATGTAGGCTTTCAGGATCCGGGCGATAGCAATCTGGTTGTTGTTCGATCCGTAGATAGCCACACCGGCCCGCGTACTTTCGTTGGTATTCTGATCAATAATGGCCTGAAGGTTCACCAACGGTCCGGCATACAGGCCGTTGTAGCTAAAATTGATCGTTTTGTACCGTGAATCCTCAATGTAGATCACGTCACCGTACTGCTGCACGTACAAAGCCGGTACGATGTTAAAACCGCCCGGACCTACCTGACTATTCATGGTGCCAACGGTCCGAATGGCTCCCGTGAACAAACTGGCGGTATTGGGTTGCAGCGGACTATTGGGATTGACGTTCATTTCCTCGAAATCGCTACAAGCGACCGTCGTGAGCATCACCCCGGCAAAGAGAAGGGATTTATACAGTTTCATAATATCTGATTTGAGAACGAATTGCTACCGAAACTAAGGATTATAAGCTCATATTTTATAACGTTTATTTGAGCTATTTTTATCCGTCGCTTCCACATTTTTTAGAAGCCTAAACGCAGGTTTACCCCGAACGAGCGTACCGGCGGCAACTGACCACCTTCGTACCACAGCGTTTCGGATTCGGAGATGTCGATACCGCCACCAATGGCACTGTAAATCAGCAAAGGGTTCCGGGCAATGAGCGAAACGTTTGCCGATTTAACCCATCTTCCCAGCAGGCTTTTGGGCAGGTTGTAGCCTACCGAAATCTCGCGCAGTTTGATGTACGATTTGTTGTAAATCCAGTATTCGTTCAGGGCAAACAACCAGCCGGAGTACAGCGTCTGCGCATCAACGCGGGTCGTGTTCGGCTGGCCATCTTCGGTGACTCCTTCCAGCAGAATACCGCCACCGCTGGCCGGATCATCCCGCTTTGGATTGCCGAGTTCGTTCAAACCGGCGGTTTCGGCACCCAGACCCGAGTAGTTGTTGAACATCTTGGTCGTTGAGAAGAACTTACCCCCGGCAATGAAGTCGGCGTTGATCCGCAACGACAAGCCTTTATAGGCCAGGGTATTCAACCAGCCTCCTTTGAATTTCGGCAGCACCGAACCCAGCTCGACGTTTTCTTCCTTGATGTACAAACCGGCGTTCGGACCGCTTCCGTACACCATCCGGTTCCCGTTGGCGTCTTTCTTGATGCCCTGACCAACCAGCATTCCCCATTCTTTGCCTTCACGGGCGTTCAGGGTTAGTGTCCGCCACTGCGGGCCGTCAATCTGGTAGTTGGTCAACCCATCTTGCAATTTGACGACTTCCGACCGGTTGCGGTCGAGGTTGATGTCGAACTCCCAGGTGAAACCGGAAGCCGAGCGAACCGGCACGGCGTTGATGTGCAGTTCCAGACCCGTCGTACGGATCAACCCGGCGTTGATCACCGCGTTGGTGTAACCGCTCGTCGGCGTTACGGGTACCGGAATGATCTGATTTTTGTTATCGTTGCGATAGGCCGTAAACTCAACCCCGATCCGGTTGTTCAGGAAACGCAGATCAATCCCACCTTCGTACGACGACGACAGACCCGGCTGAAGGTTGGCATTGGGCAGCGTACCCGGCAAAAACAGGGTTGCATTGTTTGAATACGGCGTACCGGAATTATACGCCAGTGACGTCTGGTAAGGCCCTACGTCCGTACCCACCTGTGCATAACCCGCCCGGATTTTTCCGTACGACAAAATGCTGTTCTGCGGAATCAATTCCGAGAACACCAACCCGGCCGACAGAGAAGGATACAGGTACGAATTGTTCGCTTTCGGCAGCGTAGAAGCCCAGTCGTTCCGGATTGATCCTTCCACAAAAACGAAGTCTTTGTAGCCTAAGCTCACGTTTCCAAACAAACTGTTTACCTGCCGCTCGAACAGGTAATTTTGGGCCACCGGCCGGTCGATTGAAGCCGAGATGTTGTAGAAATTCGGTGCTGAAAGCCCCCCGACGGTGGCCTGGAACTGACCATCGATGCGGTTGTAGCGGATGTTTCCCCCGACGTTGGCAACGACCGACCAGTCGGCAATATCCTGGTTGTAGCTCACCAGCGCTTCGTAGTTGTTCTCGCGCGCACTGGCTCCGAAAGTAGCATAGGCTCCCAAGCCGCCAGCATTCAGCGTTCCCTGCGCCACGCGCGATTCCTGCGTGAAGTAGTTCTGATCACGCCGAACCGTCGCCGAAGCTTTCAGAAACGGCGTGATTTCGTACGTCAAACCAATATCTCCGAACAAACGATCGCTGCGGTTGCTGTTCGTATTCTCATAGACCTGCGTGTACGGGCTGTCCCAGTATTTCGGACGGGGATCGGTGGGGCCACCGATGTTCCAGCTCCGAAACGTACCATCGGGATTTTTGTAGTTCCGCAGATCGTCAATGCTCAACTGGCGCTGAAACCACTGGTTGAACTGGCCCACGGTCTGGTTGTAGCCATTGAGAGTCGCGTTGGAAATACCAAGTGGGCTGTTTGAAGGCGTTGTCCCTCCTGATGAACCATACCGGTCGGCGGGCAGGTTTTGGGTCTGAAATGCCGTGTAGTTGATGTTCAGGTTGGCCGACAGCTTACTGCCAAACCGGATCGTATTTTTGGCGCTCACAAAGTCGCGGGTTTGCGACGAATTCGGTACAATCCCGTTGTTGATGATGTGCGTGTAGGAAATCCGGCTCTGGAACGCTTCGGTTCCGCGCGAGAACGCAATGTTGGTGTTGTTGCTGATCGGCTTGGCAAAAAAGTCACGCACATTGTTCGGGTTGGCCGAGTAAGGCGTCAACTGACCGAACTGCGGGCCTTGCTGCCACGAAAACGCCGAGCGGTGTGGAGAACCGTCGAGACGCGGCCCCCAGCTTTCATCGGCGGCATAATCCAGAATTTTTTGTCCGTTGAACGAAGCCCAGGAAGCCGGGTGAAGTGCTGGATCGTATTCAAACGTCATCCACTCCTGCGAATAGCCCCCGCCGTATTCGTTCTGGTAATCAGGCAGCATGCCCACCATATCGAGCGTGGTGCTGTGGTTGATATCCAACTTGGTTTCTCCGGCTTTGGCGCGCTTGGTCGTAATGACGATAACCCCCGCCGAGGCCCGGTTTCCGTACAAGGCCGTTGCCGAAGGCCCTTTCAGCACCGACAGGTTTTCGACATCATCCATATTGACTTGGCTCACATCCGTCGGCGTACCATCTACGACGTACAGCGGATCACCACCGGTCAGCGAGTTGACCCCACGAATCCGGATGCTGGGGCTACCGAATTTGGCCCCCGACTGCCCCAACACCTGCACCCCGGCGATTTTACCGGCCAGGGCATTAGCCACGTTCGGGTCACGGGCGATGTTCAGTTTTTCCTGTTTCAGTTCCTGCACGGCGTAGTTCAGGGCTTTCTTCTCGCGCGAAATACCGAGGGCGGTTATCACAACTTCCTGAAGTGTTGATGCGTCGGGTTGCAGCACCACATCCACGACGGAACGGTTGCCAATTGAAACGTCCGTCGTTTTAAAACCGATAAATGAGAAAGTCAGTGTTCCGGCGTTGTTGTCTACACTGAGTGTGTATTCGCCGTTCGTGTTCGTCGTAGCCCCTCGGGAAGTTCCTTTCACAACGATGTTGACGCCGGGAAGCGGAGAGCTATCCTCGGCTGAAGTCACCTTCCCGGAAATCGAACGCGTCTGGGAAAAGGCGATGCCGACTGTACCGATCAGGCACAATGAGGCAATCAGTAAACGTTTAAACATGTTTTTAGCTTAGGTTAATGAAACTACTCTCCATTCACTAAACAGAGTTACTAAATGGTAGAATGAAGTTACAACAAAACATTCTTTTGTCAATATGTATATACACCGCTATAAACACCTATTAATTAGACAGAACCGGGAAATGAAACTATATAAAAACAAGCAAAAATAAACACTAACATATTCGTAGTCAGCGGATTATGTTTGAACCTAACCTTCTTTCACGAATTGACTTTTTGGACATTGAAATCTGATTGAATGGGACAACTCACTTTGTAAAGTAACTTTACACCATGACCGAAACGACCTTACCGACTGCCTTCCGCCAACGGATGCACCAGCAACTGGGCGCTGAGTATCCGGCATTTCTGGATGCCCTGCAGCAACCGCCCCCGGTCAGCATCCGGGTCAATCCGCAAAAGCCGGTTTTGCCGACCAACGGGCTGCATTCGGTACCGTGGTGCTCCGCCGGTTTTTATTTGCCAACGCGACCGGTTTTCACACTCGATCCGCTGTTTCAGGCCGGAGCCTTCTATGTGCAGGAAGCCTCGTCGATGCTGCTGGCCGAAGCCCTGGGACAAACCGCCCGGTTACAGCGTCCGCTGCGCGTGCTCGATCTGTGTGCCGCGCCCGGTGGCAAAAGCACCTTGCTGGCTTCGCTCCTGACACCCGACAGCCTGCTGGTTTGCAACGAGGTGATTCGGAGCCGGGTGCCGGTTTTGCGGGAAAACCTGGAGAAATGGGGGCTGCCGAATGTGGCCATCAGCAACCACGACCCGGAAGATTTCAGAGCACTGAACGGTTTTTTCGATCTGGCGCTGGTCGATGCGCCCTGCTCGGGCGAGGGCCTGTTTCGAAAAGATCCGGAGGCCATGCTCGAATGGTCGGAAGACAACGTGCGGATTTGCGCGGCCCGCCAGCAACGGATTCTGACCGCAGCGGCCCCCCTGCTGTGCGACGACGGCCTGCTCTGCTACAGCACCTGTACGTATAATGAGGAGGAAAATTTGAACAATGCGGCCTGGTTGAGTGAGCAGGGCTTTGAACCGTTATCGCTCGACCTGCCCGACGCCTGGGGCGTGGTCGAAAAAACGGCCGGAAAAGCCGTCGGTTACCAGTGTTACCCAAACCGGGTGCAGGGCGAAGGCTTTTTTCTGAGTGTCTTTAAAAAGAAACAGCGCTCCAGCCCGGAGATGGCCGTTCCCCGGGCATTCCGGTCGATGAAACCGGTTCCGAACTGGCAGCAGAAAACGCTTCTTTCCTACCTGAAGAACCCAAAGGCGTTTTCTTTTTACGTCAAACCGAATGGCGACGTGTACGCCATCCCGGAAGCCATTTCGGCCGAGCTGCGCGTGCTGGATTCGGCTTTACACAACAAAGGATTTGGGCTGGAAATGGGTACGTTCAAGGGTGACGACTTCATTCCGGCACACGCCCTTGCGCTCAGTACGGCCATCGCCGAAAACCTTCCGGCCATCGACCTGACCCGGGAAGAAGCGATGCGGTTTTTTAAAAAAGAAAACCTGGTGCTCGATAAACCGGTGAAAGGCTGGCTGCTTGCCCGGTATGAAGGGCTGAATTTGGGCTGGCTCAAGGGCGTCGGCAACCGGGTCAACAATTATTTACCGAAAGAATGGCGCATCCGGATGGATATTAAAGAATATTAGGGCATTCCGGAAAAGAAAATACTTAATTCTTAACTTTGCCCTCTTCTGAATGGACACGATCACCGAATCAAAGCAACTTAATTCATGGCTTACGGATTATTGAAAGGCAAGCGAGGAATCATTACGGGTGCATTGGACGAAAAATCCATCGCCTGGAAAGTAGCCCTGAAGGCGAAAGAAGAAGGCGCTACCTTTACGCTCACCAACGCCCCGCTCGCAATGCGGATGGGAGCCATCAAGCAACTGGCCGAGCAGTGCGAAGCTGAAATCATTCCCGCCGATGCCACGTCGGTGGAAGACATTGAAAACCTGTACACGAAATCCATCGATATATTGGGTGGTAAAATCGACTTCGTGCTGCACTCGATCGGCATGAGCCCGAACATCCGCAAAAACCGCCCCTATGGCGATATGAATTACGAGTGGTATCAGAAAAGCCTCGATATTTCGGCACTTTCGTTCCACAAAATGATGCAAACCGCCGAAAAACTGGACGCCATCAACGAGTGGGGTTCCATCGTGGCGTTGAGCTACATTGCCGCCCAGCGGACGTTTGCATTCTACACCGACATGGCCGACGCCAAAGCCATGCTCGAATCCATCGCCCGGGGCTACGGCTACCGGTACGGCAAGCTGAAAAACGTGCGAGTCAATACCGTGTCGCAGTCGCCGACGGTCACGACGGCCGGTGCGGGCATCGGCGGGTTTGATGTGTTCTACGAATACGCCCAGTTGATGTCTCCGCTCGGCAACGCCACCGCCGAAGATTGCGCCAGCTACATCGTCACGCTCTTCAGCGACCTGAGCCGCATGGTGACCATGCAGAATCTCTACCACGATGGCGGTTTCTCGGCCGTCGGCGTCTCGGAAGACCTCGCCATGAAACTCATGCAGGCCCACCAGCAACAGCAATAAGCTGAACAACAGCAAGACCAGGATTACCGGAAGCCTTCCAACGTTCGTTTGGAAGGCTTCTGCTTTTTTCGGCAAGGTGGTCATTGGGGCAAGCCGAGAACATTTGCCGGTTGGCGGGCGTTCAGGAAAGAACACGGTCTGGCAGTTTTGACCCCGATTTGGCGGAATAAGTCGGCACGAAGCCCCGTTCAACGAACCCAGTTAGTTCTAGCATGTACAACCTGAAAATCATTAACTCGACTGTCCGGCCGAGCCGAAAAGGCCCGCTGGTGGTGGCCTGGATCACAGAATTAGCCCGGCAACACGGCGGTTTTAACGTTGAGGTACTCGATCTGGCGGAAATCAACCTGCCGTTCATGAATGAAGCCGCACACCCGCGCCTGAAGCAGTACCAGCACGAGCACACCAAAAAATGGAGCGTGACCATTGACGAAGCCGACGCCTTTCTGTTCGTCACCGCCGAATACGACCACAGCTACCCGGCGCCGTTGAAAAATGCGCTGCAATACCTGGTGCAGGAGTGGGCTTATAAAGCTGCGGGGATTGTCAGCTACGGCGGCATTTCGGCCGGAACCCGGGCCGCCACCAGCCTGAAAGCTGACCTGATCGCCCTGAAAGTGGTGCCGCTGTTCGAAGCTGTTCACCTACCGTTCTTCGATCAGTTCATCACCGAAGAAGAAGAATTTGTGCCAACCGAATCCAGCAACAAAGCCGCTCAGCTCATGCTCAACGAATTGATCCGCTGGACAAAAGGGATGTTAGTGGTTCGGGGGAATAAATAAGGTTAACCCCTAAATCCCCTGAAGGAAACTTGGAAACAGCTTTATTTGGATGCAAAAGTCCCCTTCAGGGGATTTAGGGTTATCATTTCAACCGCTTCTTCAACCCTTCGATCACCTCGCGCGTTTCAGCGATGCGGGTTTTCAGGCCTTTTTTGTAATACCATAACCGCATTTCCGGGTTCTGACTCTCCTTTTCCATCTCCTGCTCAATTTCCCGCAGGTAACCTTCGCTCAGCTCCAAGTACCGGTCAGCGGTGGCTGGATTGTGAAAACCGCTCCCGTCGACGGTCACGTAAACCGGCGTTGTGTGGGCCGCCTGCTGCGGACCGGCGAAGCACCGCACAGCCAGCCAGATGCCGCGCGTCAGGGTATCTAGGTTCAGTTTCAGCGTCAGTTGACTGGCCGATTGCCCCGGTTCATCATTCCGAACACTCGCCAGCATTTTCCCGTGACCGATCAGTTCAATCCGGTCCAGCGGCACCTGACTGGCATGACCGAAGGCCGTGGCTGCAATCACCAGTTTGTTACCTTTTTTCAGATTCAGCCGGTCGCCGGGCCGGGCGTCGTTAACGCGCAAATCCAGCATCGGTCCGCTGGTGGCAAACGTGTTTCCCGCTTTCAAACCGGTTTTCCACGACTGGTTAGTCAGCGGTCCATCGGTATAAACATAAAACCGGGCGTTACCGATCCGCGCCGAACGCTCGGGCGGGCCGTGGCCGTGGTCCTGCCCGCACCACGGAAAGTCGGAACCGGCCGTAGCCGTCACCGGAAAACCCAGATCGAGCAAGTGGTAGTAATGAACCGTGCGTAACGGCGTTTCGTCGACGCAGTATTGCAGGATTTCGAGCACATCGACCTTACCCCGCAGGCCGTCGAGGGTCAGGCCCCGGTAGCCGTGGAAGGTTTCGGCGTGGTGCGCGTAGCCCGTCAGTCCGCCCAACTCGTGGAGTTTATCAAAAACCGTATCATAATGGTAATACTCTTTCGAAAACCGCACCTTGTCCGACGCACCGTAGCCCAGCGCGTGGCCGAGTTCGGGCGTTCGGGGATCTTCCTGTCCCGAAACGAGCAGGTAATTGTCCCGTCGGTAAACACCCGATTCGCCAAACGCGTACTGCGGGTAATACGTCTCCCAGAAGTCGCCCATGCGCAGCAGCACGCCCACACGCACGTCTTCGGCCTGTAACCAACTCATCAGCAGCGGGTCTTCGCGCGGGGAACGCCGGATGTGAATGTGGCCGTCGGTCGAATACCAGCCCCGGGCCGCCATGTCGATCCAGCGCGCCAGGCGGTACGTTTTTTTCTGCGGTTTTCCGGCCAGAACAACGATCTGGTGCTGCTGATCCAGAAACTCCGGACCTTTCGACAACGCAAGCTGGTAGGTTCCGGGCGGCAAGGCCAACCGAAACCGGCCATCGACGTAAAACGAGCTATCCGGCTGAAAACCGTAGCCGTCGGCATGGTCCCACAACCCATACATGACGCCGATGGCTTCGTTCGGCAGCGTCTTCACAACCCGGCCTTTTTGGGTTAGGCGCACCCGCACAGGCGTTGGGTTGGTCGTGCCCGCCGTCACGACTACCTCGAGTTGTCCGGTTCGGGCAGGTTGCGCCCAAACCAGCTTCTCCCCCGCCAGCGCTAGCCAAATAACTGCTATATACCCGAACCAACGACTTCTTTTTTGGCCCCCAACCGGTAATTTACCCATGTTCCCAACGTTGTCACTACAATAACTTTACGCTTCTTAAAAGCATTAATTTTCGGCAAATACTCCGCTTTCTCAAATTCTTTTGCTTACTTACCTGTCGCCTTTTCCTCTTTTTCAGGATTAACCACGATTAGCAATGTCTGTCGTACCAGTGATTCGGAGCAAGTACGGTTTTTATCGGAAACTGCTGCGGGAGCATAAATACGTGCTCCGGGACGCGGTCGATGTGGTGAAAGTCGCCGGAAATGTTCCGTTTCTGGAAGGCAAAACCCACGTCACCCACAGCGACCTCGACGCCGAGATTACACTGGCGGTGCGGGTCCGAAGCACGGACCACGATTTTTATCTGTTTGAGCTACGGTGTGCCGAATTGAGCGACGAGCCATTTTTTCAGTTTCACAGCGACGGCTGTGCCCACCGCAATGCCGACGAGGCTGTTCCGCTGGCCGAGCAGCGCATCACGACGCCCCATTTCAACCGGTTTAACCAGCAGGGCGCGGCTGTTACCTACAAACCGGAGCCCGAAGCTCCCGGGAAAGAACCGGACCCCGCCAACGCAATTAACCGGAACATGGTTTATTTTTGCCAGGAGGCCAAACTAAACCTGCGTGACGACGAATTCCCGCTCGTTCGGGTATTGCCCAACGCGCTCCCGCTGCACGTAACCCAGAAAGATCCCAATTCAACGGTTTTGTTTTTGTGATGGTTTTCGAAGAGATCTATAACGACATCAAACACGCTTTCGGCCAGCTCTGGACGTTCAAGGAGCGCGGGAAGTCGCTGGAAATCATCACGCCTTACACCACGACTTCCCAAAAATTCATTTCCGTTTTTCTTTCTTATAAAGACGACGAATACATCGTTTCCGACGGCGGCTGGCTCGACAACGGTTTTTACGACAACACGTTTAATCTGGAAGACGACGCTTTCCGGAAAATCGCCCACCATTATTTCAACGCCTTCGGCATCAAGGAGATCAAGGGGCCGAGCCAGAAGACGTATTTTTACAAAAAAACGATTACGCCCATTGCCGTTCCGTCGCTGGTCTTCGACCTGTCGAGCTTTATTGCCGCGATGGTCAGCACGGCGGAAATTGAGTTTGTCGAACGCGAAGAACGCGAAGTGAAAGAGCAGTTCCGGCGGTCGGCCAACGACTTTCTGCAAACGGTTTTTCCGAAAGAAAAAGTGGATTTGGGCGTTTACCTCGATGAGCAAAAGCAAATCCGGCTGCACGCGGTGGTCAAACAGTCGTCGTCGCGGCTTGTTCTGATCAATTACATCACCGGCAGCAATCCGTATTTTTTCAATAACAGCATCACCAAAACCAACTTCCTGTTCGAACTGGCCGACAAATCGCCCGTGGGCCGGTTTGTCAAACGCAAGATTTCGCTGATCGACAACACGGCGACCGGCTACGTGCCCACCCGCATTGCCACGTTCATCAACCACCTGCTCGAAAATACCGGCTCCGAAAAAATCGACTGGTCGGAGCGCGAAAAACTGGGCAAAATCGAGCTTGTCTGACGATTTTATTTAATCACATTCGCAACTTCAAACAGGCTTTGCTGGCTGCCCGCCCGGCCGTCGGGCGTTAGGCCGTTGACAACCACCCGAAACCGCCCGGCCTGGTCGGAGGTGTAAAAATCGAGTTGTGCCCGGCCCTGGGCGTCGGTTTTCAGCGAAGGGTTCCAGTACAGTAGCGTCCGAAGGTCCGGCATCCGGCTGTTGGCCTGCTGCGCGGTTTCATACCGAGGAGCGTAAAACTCGCGCGGGAGTTGAAGCCCTTCGTAATCAGCCAGCAAGGCTTTGGCGTCGGGGCGGTATCCGGCCAGGTCGCCTTTGTAGGTCGTGAAGCTGATGATACCATCGAATACCAGCGGTCCGAGAATATAATGGCGCGTCATCACGTCCAGCTTCTGCACTTTCCTCGGGTCGATGGCCATGACTTTGTTCATGTCGAAAATCGGCACGCCATCGAGCAGGGCCAGCGGATCGCTCTCCATAAATTGCTTGTGCGGCAAATCAAATAGACTGATGTGATAGCCATCCCGACGCTTGCGGGCCATCACGCCCGGAACATACTCGCGGAAGACTTCTTCCATAACCGGGAAGCGGGTGAAATCATCCAGCCGGTAGCTTTCGTCCGGTTTTCCGTAAAACGCAACACTATCGACCGTTGGCATCCGGTACCGAACCAGGTTTTCGCGGTAATACGCATTCTGAACCTGCATCGGAACGCTGTGGGCCAGCAACGACTCCTGCAGTGTGGGCGTGAAGTCAAAAACCGGTAACCGGGTGGCCGAAAACCGCTCCGAAAACGGGTTCTGCAACTCGATCCGGAACAGGCTATCGCGCGGATTAAGCTGCGCCACAATATCCTTTGGACCAAAAAAGTCTTTCATTTCAAATTGAATCCGCCCCTCCGCATCCGACCGCGAACCGTACAGCAAAATGTGTTTGCCCGGCACCGACAGGTACGCACTCAGGGTACGGCCCGGCCGCCCCGTCGTGGAATGGCTGATCCGGCCGCGAATCAAATGACCGTTCACTTCGGGAATATGTTCGAACGATAAGGCGTTCGTCTTTAGCACATCTTCCCAGCGAAACCGGCGCCAGCCCTGCGTCAGCATCAGGTTGTCAGTCGCTTCGGCGACATCGGTTCCCTGGGCCGTCAGGTAGTAGTCGGCGGATTCGACCGCCCCCCGCAGATCGGAGGTCAGCAGCAGATAGCTCAGCACATCACCGGATTCGTTTGTCGATAGCGAATCGAGCTGATACACCGCCACGGAAAGACTCGCTGAAGCCGGTTTTCCGGTTTCATCCGTTGTGCTCAGTTCAAACGTCGCTTTCTCGCGGGTCGATAACGCTCCGTTCGTGTTTTTAACCTCTATCGCCAGCCGCCGTTCCGGTCGTTTGAAATACAGCCGTTCGCAAACCGGCTTCCGGCTGGCGTCGAAAACTGTCAGGTGCGAAATGCCCTCGCCCAGTGTTTTTTTATCGATCAGAAACGAAGCCGTATTGTTCTGCAACGGTTGTTGCATAGCCTGAATAGCGGCCATTCGGGTGTGGGTCAGCAGGTAAACTGCCGAAGTTCCCGGAACACTGGCCCGAACAGTAATCCGAAGCTGGCTGTTTGCCGCTTCCTCGACCTGCATCGTGTAGCCCTGTTCCTGAACGGTCGGTAACGGCCGCGTGAAGGCCCGGCCGCGCATATCGGTTAAAACCGCCCGGTATTGTTTTCCGTCGGCAGGCGTCAGCGAAAACCGCCCCATGCCAACCCTTAATGGCCGGAAGCGGGCAACGGTGTCGTTGTTCTGATCAAGAACAACACCCTGTAAATCAGCGCCTTTCCCGTCGCTCCCGACAGCTTTGAAAGCCACCGTCCCGGGCAAATTTCGCACCAGGTATCCGCCTTCCGGGAAAAACTGCACGTCGTAGGCCAGCGTATCTTTCAGGATCGGCAATTCGAGTTTGCGAAACGAATTGACAATCGTAACCGGTTTTTCGAAGAAATAGTCGGGGCTGAAATTCTTCATCCAGTTGGTATACGCCCGCACCAGGTAATGACCCGATGCCAGCGTAGTCGGCAGAAACAGCGAACCGCTTCCTCCGCCTTCGGCCAGGGACACCTTGGTTTGCAAAACCGGGCGGTTTTCGCGGTCGATCACTTCCAGGTACGCGATTTTGCTCAAGGCCAGCGGCTGGTGAAACGTGCCATCGACGTAGTTGATTTTGAACCACAGCAGTTCGCCGGCTACGTAGAACGAGCGGTCGACATGCACAAACAGCTTTTCCTGCAACGCCCGGTTTCGGTAAGCTTCTAGGGGTTGCCGGATCGAATTCGGCGCATCGTGCTGCGCCCGAACCGACCCCGAGAGGGTCATCCACAAAACAGCCAGCGCCTGTACGGTTTTTCTGATAAAGTTCATTTGTCTGAAACGCTCCATGCCGTTTTACCAAAAACTCGGTTTGACGTTGGTTCCCACGGTCCGGCAGTCGACGCAAAAGGCCGAACTCATTCGGTAGCCCAAAACCGGACCACCGTTCGGGGGGCGAAGCTCATCGATGGGAACGTAACCCAGTTCGGCCATTTCAAAGGCCGACGGTTTTTCGCGGGTTGCTACGAGCGGCAACGAGTCCGGCACGCACGATTCATAGCCGCTCGGAATCCGCCAGGGCGGCAGTTGCGACGATGCAACGAAAATCCGCTTTTCTTCCACCGAATAACCGCTCAGATAACCCACCACCGGCTCGTTGGGGTCTGTCACGCTGCGGATGTTGCCAAGCACCTGAAACGGCTGCGGATCGAATAGTGACCCCAGGTTCTCGGTGTTTTTGCGCAGATTTTCCCAGTATTCGTATGCTTCAGCGGTCAGGGCATACTGCTTCACCAGCAAGCTATACCGTACCCGCAGCCGGTTTGACGCAACGTGCGAGACGTATACCAGCGGGTATTTGTTGATCACATCCTGCGTCAGTTTCACGGATGAGCTCACAAAAATGCCCGTCGAGTTATTCGACCGCCAGCAATGGTTGATGTTTTCCGACCGATAGACAAAGTTTTTGTTGACATAGTCGACCACCGAATAAAAAGCCGTGTAATATTCCCAGGTCTCTTCATATTCCCAGCGGTAGTATTTGGTATTGTTCGTCGGATCATGGGTGGTTACTTCAAACTGCACCCCGTCGGCTCCCGGATACCAGGTCACACTGTCGATTTGTGGCGTTCGTTTGATGGTCACGTAGTCCGACAAATATTCCCGGCCGTTGGCGGTACGAATGCGCACCCGGTAGCTCTGCCCGAATTGCAGATTCCCCTCCGTCAATGTATAAGTTCCGTCGCCTTTGTCGGTAAACGCCTGACTGCCGCCGGTTTGGCCCTCCACCCGGATGGTCGCCTTCGTTTCGACCGGCGGTTTTTGCCCTTCCAACAAATTCTGAGTGCGCGACAGCCGAATCGTGCTCGCTCCGGACCCGTTCAGAAACCCATCGACCACCAAATAGGTGTTGGGAGCCTCCACCGCGGGCGGACGGTACGGATCGACGCAGCTACCGATCCATAACGCGACAAGGATATAGAAATATTTTTTCATGCTTTCTCAAAACTTGAAATTGTAAGTGATCGTCGGAATCGCCTGCCCGAAAATCGACAGCTTGTAGCCACGAACGTTCCCGTCGATCGACGTAAAATAAACCGAATAGGCATTCCGGCGACCCGTCAGGTTGTACACGGCCACGGTCCAGGAGCTGTGCGCCAGCTTCTTGATCTTGTGGTTTCCTTCGATGTTGAGCGACAGATCGGAGCGGTAGTAGTCCGGAATCCGGTACTGGTTCCGCTCGGAATAGAAAACCCGCTGCGTTCCGCCAAGTTCGTATTTCGCCAAGGGCAGCGTGATGGGGCGACCTGTGCTGTAGGTGAAGTTGAGCGAGATGCTGAACCGGCGGTTGATGCGGTAGTTACCGACCCAGGTTGCATCGTGCGGTTTGTCGAAATTGCTCGGATAATACTCGCCCCGATTGATGATTTCCTGCGGCACACTCCGGTCGACGCGCAAAAACGTGCGGGAATACGTGTAACTCAGCCAGCCGTTGAACCGACCGGTCAGTTTCTTGATCAAAAACTCGACCCCGTAGGCCATGCCTTCGGCCCGAACCACTTCCGTCTCCGGGTGGTGGTTCATGATGAGCGTGGCTCCGCTCCGAAAATCCAGCACGTTTTGCATGGTTTTGTAATACGCTTCCACGGAGGTTTCGATGGTGTTGTTCTTGAAATTCTTGTACAAGCCCAGCGAAAATTGGTCGCCGACCTGGGGCAGGATGTTCGGGTCGCTGAGCTTCCAGATGTCGGTCGGGGCCATGGCCGTGGTGTTCGACAGCATGTGCAGGTATTGCCGCATCCGGTTGAAACTGACCTTGATCGATGCATCCGGCGTAAACGCATACCGGGCTGAAATTCGGTATTCCGGTCCGTGGTAGGTCTGGATGTTCTTCCCGGCACCGTACGAAAGGGTATCGACAATGTTGGTTTCCGTTTTCGGGACGCCGTTTGGATACACGTAAATGTCTTTCGGGCCGAGGTAATTGAAGAGCGAATATCGCAATCCGAAGTGGATCGACAGCCGGGGCGAAATGTCAAACCGGTCGCCGATGTACACCGCACTTTCCAGCGCCTGCTCGGTCGAGACCACATCCGGCCGGACCAGCGACTCCCCGCCCAGCGGCTGGAAAGAGCCCGGACGGAGTTTGTACAGGTTCGTACTGACGCCAAAGTCCAGCGTGTGTTTGGCCGTCGGGTAGTAATTAAAGTCGGTTTTAAACGTCGACTGATCGACCTGAAACGCCAGGCGGTAGGCATTCACCGGGTTCTGCTCGCTGGCAACCGAATACTTGTACTGGCTCGTGCTGGCCGTGAGCACGCTATACAGTTTGGGGTTGAAAATGTGCTTCCACTTCAGTGACGCGTTCTGGTTGTTGTACTGGTAAAGGGTATCGCTGTTGAGCCGGAACGCGTCCTGACTGTAATACCCGGTGAGGTAAATCGTGTTTTTTTCGCTGAATTCGTGGGTAATGTGCGCGTTCAGGTCGTAAAAAGATGCCCGACTGTTGCGGAACGCCTGGTTTTTCAGGCTATTCAACAACCAGTCGGAATACGTCGACCGCGCCCCGATCAGAAACGATGATTTCTCTTTGACAATTGGGCCTTCCAGCGTCAGCCGCCCCGTCAGAACACCGATCCCACCCGAGCCCGAAAGTTTTTTCTTGTTGCCGTCGCGGGTCGTCACTTCCAGCACCGACGACAGCCGCCCGCCGTAGCGCGACGGAATTCCGCTCTTGTACAACTCGACAGTTTTGATCATATCGGGATTGAACGCCGAGAAAAAACCGAACAGGTGTGAGGGGTTATAAATCGTTGCGTCATTGTACAGAATCAGGTTCTGATCGGTCGAACCACCCCGCACGTTCAGGCCCACGTTGCTTTCGCCCACCGATTTGACGCCCGGCAGGGTCAGCACCACTTTCAATAAGTCGGCTTCGCCGAAGGCCGTCGGAACCTGCCGGAGTGTCCGGATATCCAGTCGTTCGAGGCCCATTTGCAGGCCCGAAACATTCACATCCTTTTCGGCCTCGATCACCACTTCCTTAAGCGCAATCACATCTTCCTCCATCTCAATGTCCAGCTTGCCTTCGGAATATAGCATCACCTGCCGCCGGGTGTCCTTCATGCCGATGCCCCGAATCCGGAGTTCGTGACGCCCGCGCGGGAGCGTAATCGAGTAATAGCCAAATTGATCCGTGACAACGCCGATGCGTGGTTTGTCGATGTACACCGCCACGCCAATCACCGGTTCGCCCGACGCGGCATTGCGGATATGGCCCGCCAGATTCGCGTTGCCCGACCGGATCGGATTCGTGCGTCGGCCGATGTTGAACAGGCTGGTTTCGAGCGTCAGCCGCCGTTTTTCCTTTCCCGCCAGGTAATCCACCACGCCGGTATCGGCTTCGGTACTACTACCCCGGTCGAAGAAACCGATCGGCAACTCGGTCTGAATGGCGCGCTCGGGCGTGATAAAAACCCGCTTTTGGGCATCCACCGCGTAAAACAGGCTGGTACCTTCCAGCACCTGCCGCAGCACGGTTGGCAGGGGTTGCGGAGTGCGGTTTTCGTACGTTACCCGGACGCTATCGACGTTTTTCGGGTTGTAGAAAAACCGGTAGCTGGTCTGGTTTTCCACTTCCCGTGCAAACTGCTCGAACGAAAGACCGGTAAACGGTCCGCGAACCGGCTTATCGGCCGGTTGCCCAAAACCGGTCGTCAGCGAAAACACAAAACAGGCCAACAAAAAGGAGGCTCGATAAAAATTCGGCATAGTTAACGAGATAATGCGTCGTACTGTTTCGTGAGGTTAACAATTGCAGTTTCGCGGTTTCTGGCAAATTTAATGCGGTTTTCGCGGAGGTACCTGCGGAGTGCTTTTTTCTGATCCGCCAGTAGAGTCAGCACCGACCGCTTGCTTTTTACGGGATAAAACCGCCCGTTTTTGCCGACGTAATAACTGGTGTTGCTGAGGTACTCTTCCTTGACGGCATTTTGAGCCAGTTCGGTCCGGATCGTTTTGACGCGCCGGGCCAGCACCCGGGAGCGGCCGTCGTAAAGCTGGTCATAAAAACCGGTCCGCAAGCCTACATTCCGGATTGAATCGCTCACGATTCGCACCACCGTGTGGTTGGGAGTCGAAAACCGATTGACTTTGATACCTTGCAGTTGAACTCGATAGACACTATCACTGTGCGGCACCACCACGACATCATCGACCAAGTCATAGAGCAGCCGAATGTTATCGTACACGACTCCGTCGTAGGTAATCGAGCCGACCTGCCAGAGCGAATCCAGGTACGGATGCCCCTTGATGGTCAGCCGGTGACCGACGTATTCGGCCCCGTTGTATAAACGCGCCTGTTCGGACGTCGCGCTAACGTACCGGGTATGGGCAAAACGGACGGCCTGCTCCCGGAACGTGGTATCCGGCGTTACACTTTGCGCACAAAGAGTACAAATCGGGCTAAGGAATAAAACAAGCCATCGTACGAAACGATCCATCAGGGAAAGAAGCCAGCTTATAAGTTTAGGATTAGTTAAACCAGATCAAGTTAACAAGTATATTTATATTTTCGACTATTCGTGTTATATCCTGGTCTACTTCACTTTACAAGACTGTTTTTTAGCATAAACCGTTGGCTCTTCTATCCATAAATTTTCCTGACGATCTCCGGGAGCACCTTTCCGGCTGTCTTTTGCTGGTACCTTTTCCTGCCCTCGACCCAACCCCATTTACATTGTGGCAAATAGGAAACACCGCTACGCTCCTGCATTGCATCGATTTCAGGACTTACCCGGAATGGCAGCGACAAACGGAGGCCTGGTTGTTTTTCCAACGCCTTTCGGATTTGTATACCGCCCGGGGCTGGCGGCTGATTCACCTTTGGGAGGATGTCTGGCAGCAAAAACCGGCTATTGTGCTGTCGCGGCTCCGGGCGCTGGCGGGCGTTTCCGAACGGATTCCGGCCCGGCTGACCGAGGTTCGGCGCATCGACCGACCCACCACCGCCCGGTTTTTAGAGGAGCATCATTTGCAGGTGGTTACCCAATCGAAATACAAATACGGCTTGTTTCTGCCCGCCCGCTATTTCCGCGTTCTGTCACCCGGTTTTCTGGGCGAACATGCCAGCGACCCCGAATTGC
Source organism: Larkinella sp. VNQ87 (assembly GCF_049445795.1). Lineage (NCBI taxonomy): Bacteria > Pseudomonadati > Bacteroidota > Cytophagia > Cytophagales > Spirosomataceae > Larkinella > Larkinella sp. VNQ87. The sequence goes on along the minus strand of NZ_JBMSDT010000005.1, from coordinate 180,310 downwards.
TGGTGGCTGTGGCTACATTTAGCCATCCTCGCACGATGGTCCGCAACGGAACGCCCTGCCGTTCCGTCGAACTGGTCCGGTTTGCCAATCATTGGAATTGCACGGTGGTCGGTGGGCTGGATAAACTGCTGAAGGCCTTCACGACGGACGTGCGGCCCGACGACATCATGACCTACGCCGACCGCGACTGGTCCGACGGCCGGAGTTATCAGAAACTCGGTTTTGAACAACGGGAAGCCACCGAACCGCAGACGTTCTGGGTGCGGCCGGGTGAGTGGCAGCGGTTTTACCCCCACCACCTTCCCGACGGCCTGACGGAAGCGGAACTGCCCGCGCACGGTTTTGTACCGGTGTATAATTCGGGGAGTCTGAAGTTTTTGAAGGTGTTGAAGGAAGACGCGTGAAGGCCCGTCAGCTACCCAAACGAATTCGAAACAGTAAATCCACTCTATCCTTCAATTGGTTCGCCGGGTTTCGTCTTCGGAGGCTGTGCGTCGCTGTCGTTCGCTTTTGAGCTGCTGGTTGCCGAAGCTGTAGGTCAGATTCAGCAACACCATCCGGGTGTCGAACCGGATTCGCCCTGTCGACCGGTAATCGGCTACGTTGATGGCAGAGATGAACTGATTGGTGTGCAATAAATCCTGTACGCTTATCTTCACTTTCAGCCGGGTATTGACGGTTTTCTGAACTCCGGCATCCAGCGAGCCCTGCCAGGCCTGCCGCCAGATGCCGTTTAAGGCGGGCGTGTTGACCCAACCGGTCATTTCGGCCGTCCAGCCCCTGCCTAGGGTCAAGGCGTTATTGGCATTGATCCGGCCCGACACGTTCCGGACGTGCAGTCGTTGCCCTTCATAGTCGTATTGAAAGCGGTTGTAATAGCCCAGCCAGTTGGTCTGCAACTGCCAGCCTTTCCTGACCGTCAGCGGAATGCCCAGCGTCAGCGTGTAACCCCGCATCAGACCCAGGTTTTCAAAGGTGACATACGTCTTGTTGCCATCCAGCGGGTGAATCGTGAAAAACATCAAATCGGTGGTGTGGCTGTAGGCTAGCGACGCGAATACATCGTTTTTCAGGCCATACCGGACTTCCGCCGAATGGGTAAGCTGCGGTTTCAGGTACGGGTTGCCCTGGTAAAAGGCAAACGGGTCAACGTACCCCCGGGCCGGGTTCAGGTTCTGGTAGTTCGGGCGGTCGATGCGGTAGCTGTAAGAGACGGTCAGCGTCTGGTTTTTTGCCAGCGGCCGACTCAGGAACAGACTCGGAAACCACTTCAGGTACTTCCGCTCCACGCGCTGGTTCAACGTCAGCGACTGGCCGACCGACTTCGTATGTTCAACCCGCAGTCCGACCTGAACGTCGGTTTTTTCCCCCAGTTTCCCGGAGGTGTTCAGGTAAGCCGCCCGGATGCGCTCGGTGTACTGAAACCGGTTCGACTGGCCGGGATCCGGCGGCAATTGACCCAACCGCCCCTCCGCTACCGTACCCAGGCTTACGCGCAGATCATTATCTGTTCGGACCATCGCCGTTTTCAGGCCCGTTTCCAGCTTCCAACGGGTTGACAAGGGGCGACTGTAATCGGCTTTGGCGGTACGGATGCGAATGGTCGTCGGCTGCGACAGCAACAAGCCTCCGGCCGGTGTCATAACGCCATCTGAGCCCTCCAGCACTTCCGTCAGCAGTTGATTGCCGTATTGACGACTGAAATTACCCAGGTCGAAGTCGGCCGTTAGTTCACCCCGCCTTTCGCCGAACGAGTGTTGCACATTCAGGTTACCCACCTGGCTCTGGCTAGAGATATCCTGCGTTTTCTCGGTATGCGTTCGCAGATAAGCCGGCCCGGATTCCGTGCGCCGAAATACGGCATCGGCGGGGCCACGCTCCTGGTGGTTGCTCCACAAACCTGTCCAGACCAGACCAAGGGTGGTCCGTTTCGTAGGCGAAAAATCCAGCCCGGCTTTGGCGTTTTGTCCCAGATCGAGAAACCGCAGGTAGGTGGTCTGGCCGATCAGGTTGCGTCGATGGGGGTTCTCCGAAACCGGGTCAGACTGGTCGCGGTCCATCCAGAAGTCCCAGTAGTTTCCGCCCCGGTTCAGGCTGTAGGCCCCAAACAGATTCAGCTTTCCCTGGCGGTGATTCAGTTGAAGGCTACCTCGCTCCCGATCAAACCGGCCCGTGCCACCGGCGACAGAGACTGTACCGTTGGTGCCGCGATTCGCGTTTTTTTTGAGTCGAATATTGATGATTCCCGAATTACCGGCCGCGTCGTACCGGGCACCGGGATTGGTAATCAACTCCACCGTTTCGATGTTGTCGCTCGACATCGACCGCAGCAGCGCCATGACATCCTGCTGAGACAGGTAGGTCTGCCGCCCGTCAATCTGGACAGTCACCCCGTCTTTGCCGCGCAGTTGCAGCCGCTCGTTCTGGTAGTCGACCGTGACGCCAGGGGATTTTTCAAGCACTTCCAGCGCCGTGCTCCCGCTGCCCACGATACTTTGTGCCACGTTGACCACCAGTCGGTCGATCTGCTGCTCGACGAACGGTTTTTTGGCCGTCACCTGCACCTCCGCCAGTTGGCCCGGCGCTTCAGACAGGATCAGGGCGGGCAGGTCGACGGGTTCGTTCTCTACGACCACGGCGGCAGAATGCGTTTTTAGGTAGCCAAGGGCTGTCACGCGCACCCGATACTGCCCGGCCCGGACGTTCTCGAACGTGTACAATCCTTGGGCATCACAGGTGGTTCCTTTGGCAAGGCTCGAATCACGGTCGTTGAGCAGGGCCACGCTGGCAAAGGGAAGCGGTTTGCCCGCCTTGTCCTGCACCGACCCGCTGAGCGTCGTTTGTGCCCGGAGCTGGGTGAAGGTTACGGACGAAAATAGAAGGAGTAAAATCGTTTTCATGGCTGCGGTGAGGAAGTTGTGGTGAACGGAAGTTTGTTAGCGCTTCTGAGTCAGTGCGAATCCGGAGGAATACAGCGAAAAACCGAAATCGTAAAAAAGCTGATCATTGCCGTAGCTGATGTAAGTCCGTTGAATTCGACCGTCGCATACCTGCGCGAGTTCGAAGAAAGGTATCCGAACGGCTTTGCCCTGGCTGCGCTTGTCCCGTGCCGACCAGACTGCTTTCAAAAAGACCCACTGCCCATGCCGCTCGCCCGTCGCGACGGTGACAACCTGTCTGTCTTCAATACTGAGTTCCTGACTTGTAAACAGTCGTCCGTTGCATTCCCATTGGGTAAACAGTTCGTCAAGTACCAGAAAATCGTGAAGTCCGGGCCCAAAAGCCTGAAAATCGCTCGCAATTCGGTCACGGGCGGCTTCAAACCGCCCTTCCATCAGGTCGTTCAGAAAACTGACAACCAGCCGCACAGCAACGGAGTCCGGGACGATTCGGGACGAAAAACCGGGATGCTGGTCCCCGAAATAGGCGGTTTCTTCCACACCGGGCTGCTCCACAGGTGGCAAGGTCCGGAAGTCCTGTGCGCATGTGGTTGTCAGGGCTCCCAAAAGGAGTGAGAGACTTGCGATCGTTTTCATGGAAGTTTGCGGTTAATGCTTTACCAATAGAGATTCTGACTCACAGGAAGTTGCTAACAGCGGTATGCTGACAAACCTAGCGGACGGTTTTCGCGCCTAAAAATGCCCCGGTACAAGCGCACCGGTTTTCTGCGTAAGGAACCGGATTGCTGAGTGACGGAACGAACGGCCGCGTTTACAACCATTTGTTCGCTCCACTCAGAAAAACGACCAGTCACACAAAAGACAGTGCCCTTCGCACGGGATTGAGCACTATAATGTTTTGAATTTTAGTAACTTACGTTTGTCAAATCATGAACTAAAAACGCCCTTTCCGAACCGTCCTATGGAGAATCGCTACCGCTTCATCTGGCTGAGCCTAGTTTTGGTAACCCTATATTGGGGGCTAACGACGCCGGTAGAGAAAATGTCGATGAGATTCCCTTTCCAGGGAGTGCAACTCGATAACGGCTGGAAATGGCATCGGGGCGATACGATTGCGTGGGCCAGGCCGGAGTTTGACGACAGTACGTGGGAAGTCATCAAACCCGCTATGGACGTTATGGACTTACCCCAGATTCAGGACGGCAGGATCATCTGGCTTCGTCTCCGGGTCAGCCTTGACACAGTCTTGCCGGGCAGAGCCCTGGCCCTCCAGGTTTCCCACGTTGGTGCTTCTGAGATTTATGTGAATGGGCAATTACTTAAACGATTTGGCACTCTGAACGCTTCATCCGCGAAAGCCGGTTTTTATTCGACGTTTCTTGGGTTACCGCCGAACAGTTCGACTATCGTGATCGCCATTCGGGGGGCCTTGCAGAAAGGCTTGCCGTATAACCACTTTGGTAGCGTGCCCAACTTTTTCTTTAACGCATCGCTTGTTCCGGTTGAGGAGATTGAAAACTTCAATCTTAATTTTATTGGAACAATGATGGCGTTTGCATTCACTAAAATAGGTGCCTTCTTGCTTTTATTTTTGCTGCATTTTGCCCTTTACACCTTCTATCCGGTTCAGAAAGCCAACCTCTACTTTTCCGGCATGGCCTTCTGCTACGGAATCCACACTTTGATGTGGGTGCTGTTTGTATACAATAAACCGATGGACGATCTGCCCCTCATCCTGTACGGTGGTTTGCTGCGCGGACCTGTCTATACACTTACCTACCTGCTGCTGCTACGGGCTTTCTTCGCTTTATTTGATTACAAGCCAGACTTTGTTTTCTGGAGTACCGTCGCTTGGTGCGTCTTCCTTCTCGTGGTATTTTATACTGATTATGACTACGGCGTGCGGTTATCGGAAGTCTGGACAACCAATGTGAGTGCGCTGGCTTGCTTTTACGTGGCGATAAAAGCCCTTGTGGACAAAAAGCGAAATGCTCTCCTGATTCTTGGTGGGATGGTATTATCAATGGTAGCCCTGGAGACTCGGTACCTGATACACCTCTACGGTTATTTCCCCCTGCTTTGGAAAGGTCACACAGCTAGTATATGTGATTTCATTGGGGTGATGAGTATTCCCCTTTGTATATCGTGGTTTCTGGGCGAAAACTTTGCCTTTATCAACCGGAGTTTAGCCTCCAGGCTCATCGAAATCCAACAATTAGCATCTGAAAAGGAGCAACTTCTTATCAGCCAAAACGAAAGGTTGGAGCGGCAGGTAGCCGAACGCACTCGTGAGATTGAACAGCAAAGCCGCCTGCTCGAAGCGCAGCACATCCGCCAGTTGGAAACCGAGTTTGAGCAGAAACTGGCCGATACCGAAATGACCGCCCTCCGGGCGCAGATGAACCCCCACTTCATCTTCAACTGCCTGAATTCCATCAAACTTTACACCCTGGAAAACGAAGCCGAAAAGGCATCGGAGTACCTCACCAAATTCTCCCGGCTTATCCGCCTGGTGCTGGAAAACTCCCGCTCGGAGCTAGTCACGCTGCATAATGAACTCGATGCCCTGCATCTCTACATCGACCTGGAAGCCATGCGCTTCAAGGAGAAGCTGCGTTACCAAATCATGGTTTCGCCGGGTATCGACACGCAGTTCGTACGGATTCCACCCCTGTTGTTGCAACCCTACGTCGAAAACGCCATTTGGCACGGACTGATGCACAAACCCGAAGGCGGCACGATCACCATTGAGGTTGAACAGCCCCAGGAAAACTGCCTGCACATCGAGATCACCGACGACGGCATTGGCCGACAGCGTGCGGCTGAGCTAAAGAGCAAATCGGCGGGCAAACACAAGTCGTTCGGTATGCAGGTGACGGCCGACCGTATCCGGATGATCAACCAGCTTTACAACATGCAGACCCAGACGCGGATTGAAGATCTGGTGGATAGCTTTGGCGAAGCCTGCGGAACACGGGTAACTCTGGAGATACCGGTATGAAAGCTTTGCGAAACCGCTGGTTATTAATTGGTCTAATGTGGCTGTTAGGGGCTGTTCTTTGGGCGCAACCTACCCTGGTGTTACCCGGTAAGCTATCTCAGCCTCAGATGGACATTGGTCCGTACACGGTGTTTCACAAAGACGTGTCAGGTGATACACTACCGCTCTCGATGATTCAAGGCAAGACATTTCAGCCTTTTGCCGAAAAACTCGACGAGCGTGCTCAACGTTCAGAATATCTCTGGATCGTAACCTGGCTACGCTTCAGAATTCGAAACTCTCACCCTGAAGATACACTCCGTCTATTGCACAATGTGCATGTGCATGGTTTGATTACCCTGTATGAGGGTAACCAGGTTATTGGCCGTACTGGTTTGGGCTGGCCACCCCCACGTAGACCTTTTCCTATGGCCCTCCCGTTGTCGGTGCCACCCGGTTCAGAACAGACTTACTACGTCAGGGTTGTAGACACCCACTGGAGTCCAATGCCTGTGCTCTCAGTCCTGTTGACAAAAGAAGATAGTTACATTCTGGATTTTAAGCGGTTCTGGGATAATGACGTATTCTTACTGGTTGCGATGAGCCTCTTAATGGGAACTCTGCTGTTGATCGGGTTCTTTACCACTTATCTTTTTTTTCTGAGTCGGGACCGTGTTTTTTGCTACTATACCTTATACATTGTTTTTTGTGTTGGCTACAGTATCTATCACCTACACCAGCGATTTGGGTTTGGGTACGGCACCCTGTTTCCTGTTCGGTTGTCTGATGCGTTTGCCCCGATTCATATTGCTTTAATTACTTTCTGCTACGCATTGTTTTGTGGAGAGGTACTGGGTGTGCGATACCACTTTCCACGTAGCTGGCGGCTTCTTCGCACCCTTCAGGCCGTCCTGCTTGTTCAGGAAGTTATCACCCTGGCCGAGTGGCTTTTAGCCCGCCCGCTTTTCCTAAATAACCTTTTCTACACCTACTCTTTAGTACCAACCGTTCTGACTTCCTGTTTCCTGATTGGCATTACCCTGCGTAGCCGGTTGCCCATCCGGTACTTTCTGCTGGTCGGCTTATCCAGTCTGCTACTAATCGGTTTTCTACCCTATGCCCTCAAAATCTACTTGAGCTGGTTGCCTCCTCTGGCGGCTACATTTGTTAACTACGTTAACTTTTGGGTCATTTTGGGGCTGGCAATTGAAGCATTTTGTTTCATGCTGGCTTTAGCATACCGTGGCCGGATGGTCGAACTGGAAAACCGTAAGATGCAGGAGCACTATACCCGCGACCTTGAAACGCAACTCGCCGAGCGTACTTACGAGATAGAAACCCAAAACCGCCTGCTGGAAGCGCAGCATATCAGGAAGTTGGAAGCCGAGTTTGAGCAAAAACTGGCCGAAACGGAGATGACCGCCCTGCGCGCCCAGATGAATCCACACTTCATCTTCAACTGTCTCAACTCCATTAAGCTTTATACACTCGAACATGATGCAGATCGGGCATCCGAGTACCTGACGAAGTTCTCGCGGCTCATTCGGCTGGTGCTGGAGAATTCCCGCTCCGAGCGCGTAACACTTCGCAACGAGTTGGATATGCTACAGCTATACGCCGATATGGAGATGATGCGCTTCAAACAAAAGCTGTCATTTGGGGTGAAAATTGAACCGGGCCTTGATACCGATTTTGTTGAGATACCGCCCCTGCTGTTGCAACCCTACGTCGAAAACGCCATCTGGCACGGCCTGATGCACAAACCCGAAGGCGGCACCGTCCGGGTCAGGGCCACTCAGCCGCAGGAAAATCTGCTTCAACTTACCATTACCGACGATGGTGTAGGGCGGGCCAAAGCCGCCGAATTACGAAGCAAGTCTGCCAACCACCGCAAATCGTTTGGCATGAAAATGACCTCAGAACGCATTGCTCTGGTCAACCAGTTGTACCAGACTCACACGCAGGTAACTATTCAGGATCTCGTGGATGCTGACGGACAGCCTGCCGGAACCGAAGTGATGATACAGATACCGGTATGAAAGCCCTCATCATCGACGACGAACCCGACAACGTCCGGCTGCTGGCGTTGCAACTCAACCGGCACTGCCCGCAGGTTGAGTTAGTGGGGCAATTTACAGACAGCGCGGAAGGACTGCGGGGCATTCAGTCGCTTCGACCCAGCCTGGTGTTTCTGGATATTGAGATGCCGCTCATGAACGGTTTTCAACTCCTCGAACGGCTGGGCGACATTTCTTTTCACATTGTTTTTGTAACGGCCTACGATCAATACGCCGTGCGGGCCTTCCGGTTTAGTGCGCTGGATTACCTGCTCAAACCCGTCGATACCGTTGATCTGATTGCGGCTGTGCGCCGGGCCGAAACCACCGCCCGCATCCATCCCCAGCAGTTGGAACTGATGCGGCAGTATTACCCCACGAGCATGGCCGGGATTGCCTCTCCCGCCAAAGGGCGCATTGCACTTCCCCACGCCAGCGGCATGGTGTTTGTCGATACGAAGCAGATCATTTACTGCGAAGCCGATAGCAACTACACCCGGTTTCATCTCGAAGGCGGTCAGCAATACGTTGTGTCCCGGACCCTCGGCGATGTACAGGAAGTGTTCGAAACCCGTGATTTTCTGCGCGTACACCGGCAGTACATGGTCAATCTGGAACACATCCAGAAGCTGGTGAAAGGCGAAGGCACGTACCTGCTGCTCTCCAACGGGGTCAGCATCCCCGTCGCCCGCCAGCAGAAAGACCGGCTGATGGAGCGGTTTGGCTGGCTATGACCAATAGGCTTGCCTGAAAACCGGTTTTCGAATCATCCAGCGTTTGGGGCATTTCATCAAACCCGGTATTTCCGTATCTTGTCGTTTAGTTTATTTCCTGAAAACCGATGCAGATAAACGGAAAAGCCCGCCAACAGATGACCTACGACGCCATCGTGGTTGGTTCGGGGATTAGCGGGGGCTGGGCCGCCAAGGAGTTGTGCGAAAAAGGGCTGAAAACGCTCGTCCTGGAGCGGGGCCGCATGGTGAAGCACGTCACCGACTACCCGACGGCGATGGCCAATCCCTGGGACTTGCCCCACCGCAACCGGATGCCCGACGCCTTCGAAACCGCCAACCCCATTGCCACGAAATGCTACGCGCTCGACGAAGCGACGCAACAATATTTCGTCAAAGACGCCGACCATCCGTACATTCAGGAAAAACCGTTCGACTGGATTCGCGGCTACCAGGTCGGTGGTAAGTCACTGATCTGGGCGCGGCAGACCCAGCGGTGGAGCGACTACGAGTTTCAGGCCCCCGCCCGCGACGGTTTTGCCGTTGACTGGCCCATCCGCTACGCCGACCTCGCGCCCTGGTACAGCCACGTCGAGAAGTTTGTCGGGATCAGCGGCAACAAAGACGGCATCGACACCCTACCCGACGGTGAGTTTCTGCCGCCGTTTGAACTCAATTGCGTCGAGAAACACATTCAGCAGGCCGTCAAGAAAAGCTACACCGACCGGCACGTGATCATCGGCCGCTGCGCCCACCTGACCAAACCGCAACCCATTCATTTGCAACAAGGTCGCGGCCCCTGTCAGGCCCGGCACCTGTGCTACCGGGGCTGTCCGTTCGGCGGATATTTCAGTTCCAACTCGGCCACGCTTCCCTGGGCGGCCAAAACTGGCAAGCTTACGATCCGGCCCGATTCGGTCGTGCATTCGATTATTTACGACGAGAAAAAGGGAAAAGCCACGGGCGTGCGGGTGATCGACGCCAACACGAAGCAATCGGTGGAGTATTTTGCCAAGATCATTTTCGTCAATGCCGCCTGCCTGAACTCCAACCTGGTGCTGCTGAACTCCACGTCCAGCCGCTTTCCGAACGGGCTGGGGAACGACAACGGTTTGCTCGGCCGCTACGTGGCGTTTCACAACTACCGGGGCTACCTGACGGCTTCGTTCGAGGGTTATAAAGACCAGTACTTCTACGGGCGACGGCCGACGACGGCTTTTATGCCTTCGTTCCGGAACGTGAAAAAGCAGGAGACCGACTTTCAGCGCGGGTACATGGTGGCGTTCAGCGCCAGCCGGGCCGGTTGGGGACGCGGTTTGGGGCAGGAGGGCTTCGGTTCCGAGTTCAAGGAAAGCCTGCTAACGCCCGGCGACTGGAGCGTATACATGATGATGCAGGGCGAAACCGTGCCGAAATACGAAAACCACGTCCGGTTAAGCCCCGACCAGAAGGATCCGTACGGCATTCCGCAACTCATCACCTCGATCGGGTACGATGATAACGACGAAAAAGTGATCCAGGATTTTCTGGTGCAGGGCGCGGAAATTCTCGAAAAATCGGGGTGTAAGAAAATTGCTTCGTACGACGACAAACGTAATCCGGGTCTGGACATTCACGAAATGGGCGGTGTCCGGATGGGCCACGATCCTAAAACGTCGCTGCTGAACAAGTGGAATCAGTTTCACACGGTCAAAAACGTCTTCGTCACCGACGGGGCCTGCATGACCTCCGTGGGCAACCAGAACCCCTCGATCACCTTCATGGCCCTGACCGCCCGAGCCGCCAACTATGCCGCTGCCGAATTGAAGAAAGGAAAACTTTAGAAGAGTTAAGAATTAAGAGTTGCGCTGCCTCAATCGAAGTAGAATGCGTCAGCCAACTCTTAATTCTTAACTCTAATACCGCATCGTCCAATACGGGTCCTGCTGGGCTTTGATGCTGGTCTGGATATGGTCTTTGATGAGTTTTTCGTAGTCGGCATGGGTGATTTTTTTGCCTTTCACTTTCTTGGTGGCGGCCAATTCCTTCGACACATCTTTTAGTTCGACCTGCGTGGCGGTTACGAGCACCACCCCGTCGTCAAGGTCCAGTTCCAGGATGATGCCGGGCAAGCCGTACGACAGCTCCGGCCCCGCCGAACCCGGAATATCCTGCGCAAACCAGGCCACAATTTTCTGTTGCTTGATGGGATCTTCAGTTTCGGCTTTCATGCAAATGTGGCCCGCAATGTCTTTCAACTGGTTCAGAATCTTCCACTTGGGGGTTTTCAGCGAATCTTCAATGATGTACGTTTTCCCCAGCATCTCGATCACGTCCGACTTGGTGCCATTTTTAAAATCCCGCCGGATGATGTAATCGGCATTACGCGACGACCAACGGCCATCTTCGCTCCGCCAGTATTCGCTTTCGTTGGTGTACAGGCTTTGATCGTCGTTGAAATACAGCTTCATTTTAATTTTGTTGCTGTTATCAAAGTTCTTGTACGTGGCCTTGATCCGCTCTTTCTGGTCGAGGCTCAGAAACGAAAGACGCGAGTACATTTTCAGAAAATCCCGGGTGTAGTCATACGTCACGACCCCGGCGGTTTGGGCCCTTACCGACAGACTACCCGCCATCAAAAAAAGGAACAGAAGCTTTTTCATTCGTAAGGCGTTTTTTGGGTATTACCATCCATTATTCCGGCGCATCTGCGATTTCAGGCCCCGCACATTGTACGAAAGGGTGAGCATAAAATACTGCGCCAGCGTCTGAACCTGTTCGGTCTGAACGAAATTCTGATTGGCTTGCTGCACAATCCCCCGGTTTTTGTTGAAAACGTCGTAGGCCGTCACCCGTACCTCCGCTTTGTTGTCTTTCATGAACAGTTTGTAAACCGACAGGTTCATGATCGGCAGGCGCTGGGTAAACGGGAACTGATCGTTTTTCAGTTTGTAAATCTGATAATTCATCTGCCCGTTGAAGAAAATACCGGCGGGCAACTGGACGTTCATCGTTCCTCCGTAGTTGATCGTGTAAATCTTCTGGTTCTGGGTGGTATTGATGGAATACCGGGTGTCGGTAAAGCCCCAGTTGGCATACGGATAGAGCGTAAACTTCTCGCTCGGCGTCAGGTCGAGGTTCACGCGGAAGTTGTAGTTATCGCTGTTGGTATTGTTGCGGACACCATTGATAAACGTGGGGTTTTCACTGAAGTTAAGATTGCCGCCCAGGTTCATCGTAGCTTTCGTCTTTTTCAGCGGAAAACCAAAATTGAGGTACGACCCGATCCGCGTTCCCCCACTGAGATTCTCCGGTCGGGAGGTCGTGATGAGCGCTTCACTGATCGTCTGGTTGTACACAATCTGGTTGATGTTGTAGGCGTAGTTGAGGTTGATGTAGTAATTGACAAAATTCCCCGGATTGAAGCTGCTGAAGGATGTATTGACCTGATGCGTCAGCGACGGCAGCAGAGCGGGATTACCCTCCCGGATAAACCGCGGGTTGCTGTTGTCGACCACCCCAGGCTGTAAATCACTGACTTGTGGCTGCTGCACATTCACGTTGTAGTACAACCCGATGTTGCGGTTTTTGAGTCGGTAACTCCCCGCAAAGTTCGGTGCAATGGTGAAGTATTTCCGGTTTACATTGGTAAAGGTCGTCGCGCTCTGATCCGAGGCAAACCGCCCGGCCAGGTCAAACCACACGCCCGCCAGACCACCCGATATGTTGAACCCTTTGTCGGAATACCGCATCACCGTTCCGACCCGATTATAGAGAAAATCGTTGGTATAATACCGACTCAAGGTATTGTTACGCACCTTTCCCTGATCTGAGACATCGAACACATCCCGGTCCACGCGGTCGTTGCGTAGGCTGAAGTTGTAGAACGTTTCCCAGAAAGTATTTTTCGACAGCGGTTCGGTGTAGTGCAGGCTGGATTTAATTTCCGTCCGCAGGCTGTTGGTGGTGTTATCCTGATCAATCCGATCGATCCTCGGCGTCGTGCCTGCAGCCGTCGTGTCATTGAAAAAGGTATTTGTCGACCGCTGGGTGGCCGATCCATCGCTATCATTCAGGTTGAAGGCGGCACTGGCGGCAAAGTTGCGACCTTTCTTCCGGAACTTATGCCGAAAAATGGCCGTGGTTGCCAGTTGCAACCCATTGAATTCGTTCATGTTGCCAAAAACCGTCCGGCTGGAATCGCCGAGTCCCCGGTAGAAGTTCTGCGTACTGAACTGGGAATTATTCCCGCTGTTGGCACGGAGGTTACCGATCAGCACCAGCGTATTCAGCGAATCGAGGTTTTTTTCGAAGCGGGCGCTGGCCCGGTGGTTGCGCGTCAGGCTGCCCTGGCTTTTGCCTTCGGCTGTCAGAAAAGAGCCATCGGGCAGGAACGTTTCCCGGTTTAAGGTCGAGTTCAGCGTTTGCCCTGTCTGGTTGTAAAAGTAATTCGAACTGAGTTTGGTTTTCTTGGTATCGTAATTGTAGTTGGCCCCACCGGCGTAATTACGCGAAAAGCCCCGGTTGCTGCTGTAGCCACCGATGGGCACGCCAAACCCGTCGTCTCCGCCAAAGAAGATAACGCCCCCGCTGTAGAAACCAAAATCGCCCTGATCATCCCAGTTGAACGACTGACTGCCCCGGAAATCCTGGTAGTCGTCCCACGACAAACCGGTTTGGTTGATGTTGTTGCCCATGCCGATCACCGACATTTGCTCTTTCGTATTGAAGCGGTTGTAGTTCCCCCGGAGTTGAAACCGGTCTTTTGTACCAGCCCCGGCAGTAACTTTGCCAAAACCACCCTTTTTGTGGCTCTCTTTCAGCGCCAGGTTAACGGCTTTCTCCCGTTTGCCATCGTCGATGCCCGTGGTTTTGGACGCTTCGGTTTTATCGTTGAAAATCTGAATCTTATCAATGGCTTCGGCCGGGAGGTTTTTGGTGGCCAGTTTAGGATCGGTTCCGAAAAAAGTCTTGCCGTCGACGGTTACTTTTTTAACTTCTTCCCCCTGTGCTTTGATATTCCCATCCTGATCGACCTGAACACCCGGCAATTTTCGGAGCAGTTCCTCGACGGTCGACCCCGGCGGTACTTTAAACGAGCTGGCGTTGTATTCAATCGTATCGCCCCGGATGCTCAGTGGAGCCCGGGCGGTTTTCACGACCACTTCCAACAGTTCTTTCTGAATCGGTTTGATGGGCAAGGCCCCTAAATCCGTCACTTCGCCGTTATCCGGGTTAACCTCTACCTGCAACGGCAGAAAACCGACATACGACACCTTCAGAATATACGGAGCCCGCCGGACGTTCCGGAACTCGAAGGCGCCTTTGTCGTTCGTTCGGCCAAAATTGACCAGCGCCGAATCTTTTGGCGTCAATAACATCACCGTGGCACCGGGCATGACGGTTTTTGTCGTATCGGTAATGGACCCCCGAATAGTAATCCGGGCAGATTGTTGTGCAAAAGCCGCCCGGAAACACACCGTCAGGAACAGCAACAGGAGAAGTTTTTTCATAGGGATAGGAAAACGATGGACGCGTAAGGGTCAGCAAGATGGAAAGAATTACCATTCATTGCTGAAAGTTAACAAATTTTAATAGTTACAACTATAAAAATAGTTAAAATATTTTACTCAGGAAAAAAACTTACTGTTGAAACCGGCGGGTACTCAATAAAACGGGGGAAAGACAAGGACAAGGAATGGAATGTTGCACTGAATTACCTGCACAACGTAAAAAGATAAAACTACGATATACCGTTCATCCAATTAGGGCATCAATTTTCACAAATTCGTAGCCTTTTCGTTGCAACTGATCCAGGAGTTCGTCAAGGTACCGGTAAAGCTTATCCGTTCGGTCGGAGTGCGTACCGATGTGCAGCAACAGAATGAACCCGTTCAGGCCCGAAGGCTGGCGCTGCTCGTAGTCGTAAATCGATTGCAGGATCACCTGGCTGCTGCGGTAATTTCTCAGATCGGGCGTGGTGTAATCCGCGTGGCTGAGGGTACCAGGCGTGTAATTGATCAACTGCAAACCGGCTTTTTGGGTCCAGGCAGCGATGGTGTCGTTGTACCATTCGTAAGGCGGCAGGAAAAACCGGGCGTCTTTTTTCCGAATTCCGAATGATTGCATAACCGCATAATTCCGGTCCAAATCGGTACGAAACTGCGTTTCGCTGACCAGCAAACTATCGCGCCGGGTCCAGTCGCAGTAAAGCAAATGCGCGTCGGAGTGTGCGCCGAGGTAATGTCCGTCCTGTTTCAACTGACGAATCAGCGATTGAAAAACCGGATTCCGGTAAAACCGGCCCGTCAGGAAAAAGGATGCCCGAACCTGGTGACGATTTAGTGCTTGCCGGATTATCTTACCTCCATCCGCGTATTCGTCCCCCGTAAAGACAATTGCCAGCCGTCGTTTGGTCGTATCACCCCGGACGATGGCACCCCGAACGATCTGGTTCCGGTCGGCCGGTTGCCGGATCAAACTATTTTTTTGCGGTTTTTCAAAAAACCGTGCAACGTCGGCGAGCCGAACTGCATCTTTTACCCGGTTATCGATCCTCAAATCGATCAGCCAGCCTAGTAAAAACCACCAAACGATCAGCATAGCGGGGCACCATTACTTTCCAAAAAACCGTGTCATGAACTTGATGAACTCCTGGGCTACCCGGACCCCTATGGCCACTCCGTTGACCAACTACACCGTCGAAATGGAACACACCGGTTTATCCGGTTGGGTGAATTACCGCGAACCGATGCTGACGCTGCGGTTTTCCTACGAACGGATGCTGACGTCGATTTACATCTTTGTGCCGGGCGATGGGCAATGGCCCGCCTATTGCCGCAGCGCCGGTGCCCGAACCGCCACGCCCCGCCGGGACGAAATCATCCAGCGCATCGCTACCGAACTCCGCATCCAGCATGCTTCCTCGATGGTGCAAATCAATGAGTTTGGCATTGAGGTGATGTTTTGATTAGTGCCCTTTTCTACCGCCGTCGCTGTTTCTTCTTACTGCCCGACGAACGCCGAACCGGAGCCTTTTTCCGTCCGGATGATTTCTTCCGCACGGTTTTCCGCCCCGCCGGTTTCTTTTTCACCACTTTCGCTTTAGCCGGAGCGGCTACCGTAGCCGACGCGTTGGTTTCGCCCTGTTTAGCTGCCAGCAGGTACACGAGCGAAGCCGTGCCGTCCATCGTCGGCTCGTTGGTGCTGTAATCGCCGTAATCGTCGTGGTAAACGACCAGATCGCTCTGAAAGGCTTCGTATTCGTCGGGTTCTTTCAGTTCAATACCGATCAGATTCTTATAAATCCGGCCATACACCGGCCCGTCGACCAGCCCACCATCGATGGGGTACTGATGCAGGTGCGTAAAGGCCGAATGCGGATCAGCGGGGGTGTCGGCTCCGGCGGGCAGGCCGTACACGAAGCTCGTTCCCCACGGATTGCAGCCGAACAACCAGTCGAAACACGCCTGTTCGAGTGGCAGATACCGGTTGTCACCGGTCAGTTTGCGGTACCAGTAGCATTGAATGGCAAACGAAGTCGTCAAATTGTTGCTGCACCAGATGAACGGTACACCCCGGTAAAAGGCGTTCTGCTGCGCTTTTTGCCAGACTTTCTCAATGCCGCTGCGGTAAAATCCGATGATGTGCTGCCGACGCGAATCGACCAGCCGTTTAGCCACTTCGTAATGCCCGATGTTGATGAACGGGTACCACTGGTAGTGCCGGGCCGTATCGGCTCCCAGCCAGGGTGTTACGGGTTCGATCAGGCCATAGGCATAGGCGCTGTTCAGGTAATCACCGGCTTTGTAGCCCTGCACCCGGGCGGCATTGTACAGTTCGACAGCCGCCAGTTCCATGTCATCGACGTAATTATCTTCTTCATAGAAATACGGGGCCCGGCCCGGAGCCGTCTGGCTGACGCCCGGTTTTTGTAAACCCAGCGTGTAAGCGGTTTGGGCGCGTTGCCACAACTTGTCGGCGTACTCCTCGTCGCGCCGGCGAAGTACCTGATAGCCCAGTGCAAAGGCACTACTGAATTTTCCGGCCGTCGAAGCGACGCCCGTTGCCCGGTTTTTGTGCTTGAATAGCCCCTGCGGTTTTCCGGTGGCGAAATAAACCGGCCGTTCATAGCCTTTGCCGTAGGCCGAATCCCGTTTCGGAATGCGCAAACCGGAATGGTCGCGGTCGTCGGCCAGTTGGTTGAACATCCAGTCGTCTTTCGGGTGCATTTTCAGCAGCCAGTCGAGGCCCCAGCGGGCTTCGTCCAAAACATCAGCCTGATTGTTAGGCCCTTCTAAACCGTTGGCCTGGTGCTGGTCGCCGAATACTTTCGGAAAATCGCGGAAAGCAGCCAGCAGATGATAGGTTGCGTTGGCCGAAGTCGTTACATACTGGAGATAATCGGATGCATCATGCCAGCCCCCCGACACATCGATGTGCGTGCTATCGGGCATCGGCCCGTACATCGTATACCCATCGTGCGTATGGCAGGAATCTTTCAGAAAGGGGTTGTAACCGCTACGCTGCTGGCGCATGTACCGCAGGCAAAAATCGGCTGTACCGTTATAAACATCGTCGGCAATGCGAAATTCCGGCGATTGAATAGCCCCGGTTTTCAGGTAATACCGACCCGGTTTTCGAACCGCCGAAAAATCCAGGCGGTAGGTCTGCACAAACGGCCCATACGCTCCGAAATCTTTCCCAACCGGTCCTTCGAAAATCGCCTTACCCGTTGTGGCCTCAATGACCTGAAAATGCATTGCAAAGGGTTCCGTCGTTTTTCCCACCCAAACGGCTATTTTCTTACTGGCTGGCCGGTAGCCTAAATAGTTAGTGCGTATCCAGGCTTGTTCGTCCGGGGTGGCTTTAAACGCGACAACTCCGGCAAGTATACCTAACAGCAAAAATAATTTCCTCATCGAAAGGCAAGTTACAACATTTACCGTTTGTCAACGATCATCAGGCAAAATGAAAAAACCCATTTCCATCGGCTAAAAACCGAAATTGGAAATGGGTTTCTGTATGGATATAGTAAACGTGTACTGTCGGCAGAATTAATAACGCCGTTCGAGCATTTCAAGAATGCGCAACCAGGGCATGCCGCTACGGATGAATTTATCCAGCGGAATTTCAGAAAGGAGATTGTAGCGTTTCTCCAGATTTTCTCTCTCTTCAGCGGGCTGATTCTTTTTCGAAGAATGCTGACGATAAATCTCGTCACCCATCATACTAGATAGGAGATAGTAGCGATTGTATTGCATGGGGATACTTAATCTTTACGGTGACACAAAGTTAGACTACAAATGTTGCTACTCCAACCCATTCAAACAGTTTATTTCGATCAACTTGCTTTTAATCAGAGGCAAAGTGTCTATTTATCCGACAAACGGGAAGTAGATCTTAGCTGGTTACTTGGTAAGATCTACTTATAAGACGCAACCTAACTCAAAAAGTCACAGTTCCAAAAAATATTTGTTAGTTTATAGTTAAACGTCCCCCACCCGCGTAGCTTCGCAGGCTGCCATCGTACATCGCATCGGCCGAAACCGGCCCCAGCGCAAACCGCCCTCTCGAGACGACCCGCACCAGGTAATAAAAAGTCTTTGTGGTTTCGCCCGCTGAGGTAAAGAAGTGAATCCGGTCGTCGCGAACGTCGAAATGTTCGGGCGTCGAAGCGTTTTTGATCCAGGGCATTTCGCGTGGTTCGGTCAGGCGCGGGTTCTCGATTTCGAACCCGGCGGGCAGCATATCCGTCATGACGACATTGTTGACCGGCAGGCCGTTGTCGCTCGCCAGCGTAATCCGGACCACCACCAGATCATTCTGTTTGAACGAACTCATGGGCGCACCATCGCGGTCGAGAAACTCCCGGCGAACCCGCAGGCCCGCATCTTCTTCGGTATAGCTGCCCGTCGCGCTCAGCCCTTCCGTTTGGGCAAACCAGTACAGACGACCGTTGCCCTGCGTCCTCAGTGTCAGCTTGCGGTTAGCAATGCCGCTGGTCAGACTCAGCGTTTTGCCGGTAAACTGCGCGACGGTTTTGCCATCGGCAGAAAGGGTTGCATTAGCCGTCGACAGGGCGGTTTTCTTTGCCAGCTTGCCCAGCGCCAACACCGCAAACACCGATTCCTGCGTGTTCAGGTACGGACTGGCGTTCAGCGCCTGCGAAAGCTGCCGGGCCAGCACCGGGATCTGCAAGTTATCGGGGTCGGTTTCCAGCAAGGTATTCAGCACCAGCGCCAGATTCCGGATCGGCGAGGCATAACTGCCGCCCGATTGCCGTTGCTGGGTCGTATTCGTGAATTTCCTGGGCAACAAGGCCTCATAACTGCGCGTATCGCCGGTCAGGTAAAACGCGGCTGCCAGCAAATACCGGCTGTCGGGCGTCAGCAGATTCTCGTTCGGACGCAGGGCCGACGCCTTGTAGTAGTTCATCGCCGACCGGTTGGGCTGGCCGCTCAACGCCAGCGCGTACAGGCCGTACAGGTTTTGCCGACTCGTCACTTTCCGAACCGTCGTGCCGCTCTCGCCGTACGTAATTTCGTCTTCCAGCGCCGGATTACTCGTTCGGGCGGTCAGGCGGTCGAGGGCTTTGCCGTACACGGCCGGGCTGACCTCAAAACCGGAGCGCCGGGCTTCGGTCAGGAAATGAACGGCGTAGGCCGAGGCCCAACCGTCTTCCGTCGGCAGACCAGGCCACATGCTGAACCCGCCGTCGGCCAGTTGCATCGATTCGACCCGCCGGATGGCTTCCTGTACAGTGTAGGTCGGATTTAAATCACTGTCGCCCGCCCTTACAAAATACGTACCCGGTTTTCCCATCGTTTTGAGCACGTCGGCAAAATACAACTGCGGGAACGCCTTCGAGATGGTCTGTTCCATGCAGCCGTACGGATACCCGAGCAGGTACGACAGCTCTTTGCTCAATTGAATCATGGGCAACCGGCTAACGGTCAACTGACTACGCACGGTCCCAGGAATGAATTGATTCGTCAAATCAATAGTTTGCGACTGATTGGCGGCCACCACGCCGGACTGGGCGGTTTTCAGCAGCGACGTGACCGGGCGAACCGTCAGGTCGATGCTTTCCGTAAACGTTTCCTTCAACCCCTTCACTACCACCGTGATGTTGCCCGTTCCGATGGCCGATTTGGCCTTGACGCTGAACTGGGCGCGCGCTTCCTGTCCCGGTCGGATCGTCAACGGCTGGCTGGTCGCACCGTTGGCGAGCAAAGCCCCGCTCAATTTCAGCGAAGCCGTCACCGTCGCCGGGATTTTGGTCGTGTTGCTGATCGTCACCGGGACCTCCAGTTCGTCATCGGGACTCAAAAACCGCGACGCGCCCGTGCTGATCACGAGCGGATCGGCCACTTTCATGTTTTTAGCCGCCGAGCCGAAGGCCTTGTCTTTGTAGGCCACCACCATCACGCGCAAATCGCCCGAAAACTGCGGAATGGCCACGTCAAAACCGGTTTCTCCGCTGCCGTTGGCTTTTAACGCCCCGCTCCACAGGGCCACCAGTTTGACCCGGCCATTGCTCAACGGGTTGATGCGTTTACCCAGGTTATAGCCGTCCCCGCCGAACGACGAACTTCCGGCAATCGAGAGTTCGGGGAACAGGAACGCATACAAATCGTGGCTGTTGACCTCCAGTGCTCGTTTCTGGTAGAAATACCCGTGAATGTCCGGCGTCTGGTAATTTTTCAGTTGCAGAATGCCTTCATCGACTACGGCCACCGTCAGTTCGGCATTCGGTTTGGTTTTGATGGCGATGTGCTGCTTCGTCCGGGAACGCGATTGCGCCACCGCCGTGATTTCGACGGGCAACTTCGTATCCGGGTCCTGCACCTGAACCGGTGCAAAACCGTGGGCCACCATCAGCGGCAGGTTCGAGCCGTCGGTCGGACGGATGAGTGTGGCCGTGATGTACACCGTCGGCAGGTGCGCATCGGTCAGTGTAAACGTCAGTTCAGCGGATTTTTCGTCGGTTTCCAGTACGTGTGTTTCCAGTACTTTATTGCGTTCCAGCGTCACCAGTAGCTTCCCGGCAAACGGCGTTTTGAACAGCACTTTCGCTTTATCACCCACCTGATACTTTTCCTTGTCGAACTCCATCAAGACCTGCCCTTCCGTACTAACCCTCAAACGACGAACTTTGCGTGGTGCCAAAACCGTAGGCATAAAACGACACCGCCGTGTAGGCCGTCGCCCGCTCACCCGCCTGGTCGGGTCGTCGGATGCGCACTTCGTACTCGCCCGAAACCGTCGGCACGTACCGGAAGCTGGCCCGGCCGTCGCCAAAGCGCAGGGTGTTGGCATACACCACTTTCTCGCGCTTTTTCGAGACGTACCGCAACTGTTCGTATTGTTTTTCGACCACCGTCTGGTACTCAAACCGCACCACCTCGGCCTGGGCCGTTGCGCCTTTTTGCAAATTACCATTCCGATCCACAGCAATCACCTCAACGGGCAGCGGAACGTTCGTTCCTACGTACGAATCGGCCAGCCGGACGCCGTAGAACGCTTCCTGCGTAAACACATCCAGCCGTTTCAGCCGGTTGACCGGGCGGCTGTTTTCGTCGAAAACCGTCACGAACAGATTGCCTTCCAGCACGCCGATGTCGCGGTAGCTGGCCGGAACCGGAAACCGCTCGATAGCCTGCCCGTTGGCGTCGGTGACGCCCTGACGTATATTTTTTTCAAACGACGCATTACTCTGAATGGCAAACGTGTAGTCCGGAAACTGTTTGGCCGTAAACGCCCGCTGCTTCAGTTGCAGGTCCATTTCGTAGGTGCGCCCGGTGGCCGGCGGCCCAAACAGGCTGGTGGCCGTAGCCGTCATCGTGATGGTTTCGCCGGTCCGGTAAGCATCGCGCTCGGTGCGGGTTTCGACCCGGATGCGGTCCGGGATAAACTCCTCGATGCTGATGTTGCGCGACGCCAGCAGCACCTCGTTGGCGTTGTAAATCTCGGTGACGTAGGTACCCGTCACAGCCGCCGGATCAATGGGCACGTCGGTGGCAACGGCGCCCTGTTCGTTGGTCGTCTGGCGGAAAACCCGGTATTCTTTTCCGCTGGGCGACAGCACTTTGATCTTCAGCGGAATCTGGCCGACGCTCTCCCAAACCGGGTTTCGGATGACGGTATTGAAGTGAACGGTTTCGCCGGGTCGGTAAATATTGCGGTCGCCGTATACGAAAGCGTCAAAACCGGTCGGGTTGTCGCGCTTGCCCTCGACCTCGAAGCGGGATGTTTCCACTTTGGTATCATCCAGAAACAGGTAGTTAAAATCGTCGGCGGTTTTCGCCAGCACCATCGCTAATTTCGCGCCCGGATTCTTCCCGGCTAGTTTCTCGAAATGGGCCACGCCTTTGCTGTTCGTTTTTACGGTCGCGATGGCCTGGTTGTTACTGCTGACCAGCGTCAGGTCGACGTTCGCCAGCGGTTCGGCGGTTTGGATGGAATTGGCAAACACCCACACCTCATCGGCTCCCTGCTTGGTAATCAGACCAATGTCCGAAATCGCAACCAGCTTGGTGGCGTTGACGTAGGCGCTTTCTTTCGAGCTGACCGTCACCAGGTAAATCCCGCGCGCCGGATTCGGATTGGTGGCCGCCTGGTCGGGAAGCGACAAATTCAGGGCCGAAACGCCTTTCACTTTCGGCAAATTGGCCGTCTCGACGGTTTTGTGCACCAGCACATCGCTGTAATGCTGCTGTTCGTCCTGGTAGTAAACGTGCGTTCCGAGCGGCTGCCACTGCCCGTCGAGGTCGCCGTACTCCTCGTAACGACCCGAACGGAGGTAGTGCAGGATGTTGTTTTCGTAGACTTTGGCAATCGTCACCTCGACCTTCGGCACATTGACAATGCTGACGCCCACGTTCTTCGCGCCTTTTGACGAGAGGTAAACCGCCCGCTTGTTGACGAACGAAATCCCGGCGGGCATTTTCCCGAAAAACACATCTTTCGAAACCGCTTCGTCCAAGCGCGCGCCCAGCACACCTTTAATCTGGTCGGTCAGCGTCAGCACATAGGTTTCGGTTTCGTTGAAGTTACCCCGAATGATAAAACCGTTCTCGGTCGGTTCGGCGCGGGTTTCGGCTTCCGGCGAAACCGTGTAGTAAAGGCTGAGATCGCTGGTCTGTAGTTCCTGCGTCGTGATGACCCGGATAACGCCCTCGTTGTTTTCAAAACCGGTTTTTACGTCAACGACTTCCAGCGCGTACTGGGAGGGCAAAACCGTCTTCTGTTCAAAAGCATCTTTCGTGCTGAAGGTCGTATTGGGAACCTTCAGCCCTTTTTCAACCCGGATCGTCAACGCGGTTTCGTTGCGGGAGGAAGGTGCGTTGGCGAGGGCTACCGGAATGGCCTCGTTCAGCCCGGTTTGCAGCACCTGGGTCGTCAGGGGTGTATTTTCCTCCGCTTCCACTTTCAGCAGCCCCGCCAGTTCAGCCCCGCTCACGGGGTAGTTGAAGTTCAGTCTGGCTTTGACCACGGGCCGACCGGTTTCTCCGCGCGTCCACCAGAACTCGGTGTCGGTCAGTTGGAGGTAGGGCGTATGAAAGGCAATGGTTTCGTTATCGAGCGTGTACGAGGTCTCGTTCTGTTGACGCACCAGGGCGTCGTTCAGTTCAGCTTTGTAGGCCGTCGCCGGTTTGAAGGCCACGGCGGGCGAAAAGACCAGCTCGTTGGGCGCGGTCCACTTAAAACTGCCCGCGACGGCCGGTTCGAACACCACGTATTGCGTCGAATCCCACTCGTTGAGCCGTCCTTCGGGCACCAGGTCTTTGCTGAACGTGAAAACAAGGTTCTGATTCCGAGCCACTTCATCTTCGAAATTCTGGTTGAGCAGTCGAACGGAATTGCTGAGATGTGAACAGGTCGTGAAGAGAAAAAGAGCCGCCAGGGCCGGTAGCGGACGCAGGAACGTCTTCATGGTTAAGGGGTTGCGGTGACGAACAGCGAAAGGTCTAAAAAATTGTTGAAATTTCGCAGGAGGAATGAACAAATGGCGGTTTTTGGCCGGTAATCAGTGAAATCAGAACATAGTGGGCAATGTATTCAAAGTGTTCTTCTATGACCGTTACAACCGTTCCGGCGGCTTAGCAAACATAAAGCCCGCACGAGCCGTTCTACCGATTCACCCTGACTCAACGGAACTCATGCAAGATCCCCGACACGACGAAGACGGCCACATCCAGAATCTGGCCGGTACAGACGCACTCAGAAAGTTACAAGACCTGGCCGAAGGTATTTGTATGTTCACCACGTTTACCGAAAACCGCCCGGCTCCGAGCCGACCGATGGCCTTGCAGGGTGTGGATGACAACGGAACACTCTATTTTTTCAGCGCGGCTTCTTCCAACAAAAACAAAGAACTAACCGCCGACCCTGCCGTTCAGCTTTTTTTCAGCAAGGAAGGCCCCTCGGAATACCTCAGCCTGTACGGAACCGCTACCATCTCGCGCGACCGCGAAAAAATCGAAGAGTATTGGACGCCATTGGCAAAAACCTGGTTTCAGGGCGGCAAAGACGACCCGGATTTAACCGTCATCGCCGTACAACCCGAGACGTGTTACTACTGGGATACCAAAAATAACCGGATGGTTTCCTGGCTCAAAATTGCCGCTTCGCTCGTCACGGGCAAGACGATGGACGACGGCGTCGAAGGCAAGCTAGCCGTTTGAGGCCCCTACCCAACAGTAAAGCCGACCGCGAATCCGCAGTCGGCTTATACAGTTTTGGTTTTTAGTTTAGAAGTTAATCGGTTGGCCCGCCGGTTTTGTCGGCAGGCCGGTATTTCTTAGAAAATGTATTTGTTCTCCGCAATCATGGCGTCGGCGATGCGACGGCGGGCGTCTTTCAGGTTCATCGGCTCAATCTTCGTGAAGCGTTTCAGGCCCATCAGCATCACGCGCAGTTCGTCGCCTTCGGCAAAGGACGTGATGGCCGCCCGGCCCGCATTGTTCACTTTCTCGACGGCTTCGTGCAAGTACACCAGCGCCAGATCTTTCGGCAACGCCACGGCAGCTTCCCCTTGCTGACCGATCAGCTTTTCGACCCGCAGCAACACCGACTCGGCCACGTAGAGTTCAATCACCATATCGGCCAGGTTCATCAGGATTTCCTGCTCGTCGGAGAGCTTCATCATGAACTTCTGCACGGCGGCTCCGGCCACCATCAGAACCGCTTTCTTCAGGTTCCGCAGCACTTTTTTCTCGGCCGCAAACAGCACGTCTTCCTCGTCGGCGCTGAAATCCGGAATCGACAGAATTTCTTTCGAAACCGCCATCGCCGGTCCCATCAGGTCGAGTTCGCCCTTCATCGTCCGCTTCAGAATCATGTCGATCGTCAGCATCCGGTTGATCTCGTTCGTACCTTCAAAAATCCGGTTGATCCGGGCATCGCGGTAGGCGCGATCCATCGGCGCGTCGGCCGAATAACCCATGCCGCCGTACACTTGCACGCCTTCATCCACGACGTAATCGAGCATTTCCGAACCGTGCACCTTCATCATGGCGCACTCGATGGCAAATTGTTCCAAAGCCTTCAGTTTGGCGTCGGCATCACTTAGACCGCTGGCTTTCAGGCTTTCAATCAGGTCGTCGATGTTCTGTCCGGCACGGTAGCAGGCGGTTTCACAGGCATACGCTTTCACGGCCATTTCGGCGAGTTTGTGCTTAATGGCCCCGAAAGTAGCGAGCGATGTTCCAAACTGCTTGCGTTCGTTGGCATACCGAATGGCATTGTTAATGACGGCTTTCGCGCCACCGACGGCCGCCGTTCCGAGCTTGATCCGGCCAATGTTCAGAATGTTGACGGCAATTTTGAAGCCATTGCCCCGGGTCGACAGTAGGTTTTCAGTGGGCACCGGGCAGTCGTTGAAGAAAAGCTGCCGGGTGTCGGAGCCTTTAATGCCCATCTTGTGCTCCGGCTCGTTCATGGTAATGCCGCCGAAGTCTTTCTCAACAATGAACGCGCTGAGATTCTTGTCCTCGTCAATTTTAGCAAAAACAATGAGCACATCGGCAAAACCGCCGTTGGTGATCCACATTTTCTGCCCGTTGATGAGATAGTATTTACCGTCGTCCGACAGTTTAGCCTTCGTTTTCCCGGAGTTGGCATCCGAACCCGAATCCGGCTCCGTCAGGCAGTAAGCCGCTTTCCACTCGCCAGTTGCCAACTTGGGCAGATACTTGGCTTTTTGCTCGTCATTCCCATAATACACAATCGGCAGGGTTCCGATGCCGGTATGGGCCGAGAGCGCAACCGAAAAGGAATGTCCCGCGCCCGTCACTTCCGTGACCAGCATCGAGGTATTGAAATTCATGCCAAAACCGCCGAATTCCTCGGGCACCGACGTGCCGAGCAAACCGAGTTCACCGGCCTTATCCATCAGCGAGGCAATCAACTCCGGCGATTTGGCGTGGTCAATTTCATCCAGCCGGGGCCAGATTTCGCGCTCCAGAAACTCGCGGCAGGTGGCCGCAATCATTTGTTGTTCTTCCGTAAACTCCTCCGGGATGAACACCTGGGCGGCATCGGTTTCTTTGATCAGAAACTCGCCACCTTTCAGGGATGCTTTAGGTTCCGTGGCAATCATGACGTAGAGGTCGATAGGGTTGTACAGGGCGGTATACTCGGATACCGCCTGATGCAAAGATAAAGGAACTCAAAATAGTATGCAAGCATACTGAATTAAAATTATTCGGATGTATTCTAGTCTATTTTAAGTATACTATTCGGGGCTGGTCGGACATATATGGTTTCTGTACCTTTTCATGTTACCATCCATCGGTTGATTTTCAACCAAGTATAAATTTTATGGAAATTTTGGTTGTACATATATTATTTAAGTATATCTTTCGTCAATAATCGAGATGAGTACCACGTAGTTATGACCAGGAAAGAGAGAGTCAGTCAGCCTATTTTCCGAGCCTGTGAATGGTTACGGTTAATTCAATGGTTGCTTGGCTTTGCAATTTTTACAGGATTGTATGGCAGCAAAACCCAGGCGCAGGGCGTTCCCCGGATTGGCAATCAGTTGGAATTTGCCGGAGTTACTATTCACCTGACTGAAGCCACCCAGCACGCTGTGCAGCAGGAAGCAGAATTGTTATATGTCAACCGGTCGCAGGTGAACGCCCGACTGGAACGCCTGTCGTTGTATTCTCCGGTGATTCGCCCCCTGCTGGCGCAACACTCCCTCTCCGATGATTTCCTGTTTCTGGCTCTGCACGACCCCGCAACGGTTTCGGACGAACCGGCTCCCGAGTTCTGGGCGTTGGGGAAACAAAAACCGGCTGAGCTCCGAATCGACTCCCTCGTCGACGAACGGCGGCATCCGGTGCACTCTACCCTGGCCGTGGTAAACCGCCTGAAAAAACTCTACCAGCAACGACCAAACTGGGTCGCTGTGGTCAATCAGTATAGCAAGCTGCTCGTCGCGGAAACCGACCAGCCCGTGGCCGTCCCCGAATCAGGCGATAGCAAGACCTACAGCCTGACCGATCCGCGCGACAAATTCCTGATCCGGTTGCTGGCGGCCAAAATGGTACTGGAACGCGCCCTGTCGGTCTACCATCCGTCAAAACCGCTGGTATTGTTTCCCTTCGAAGAAACCAAGGGCAAAACCCTCCAGCAGTTGGCGAGTCAGTGTCACGTCAGCGAAGCCGCGCTGGCTCACCAGAATCCCTGGCTCATCAGATCGCAAGTGCCCGACAACGACGATTACACGGTTTATGTGCCCGTCACGTCCGAGCAATACGCCGAGCTTAAGCGACAAACCAGCCAGAACGCGCCGACTCAGGCGGTTTTGCAGGATAGCGGTTTTCCGGTTTTGCAAAAAAGCGCTGTATCAAGCGACCGAAGGGGTGTTTTCTACCAAATCAACGGCCGGAAAGGGATTCAGGCCCAATTGTTCGACAACCGGATTACGCTGGCCTACCAGGGAAAACTAAGCCTCCGGAAGTTCGAACGGTACAACGACCTGCGCGGTGATCAGTCGATTGTGGCCGGTGAGATTTATTACCTCCGAAAAAAAAGCAAGCGCGCCAAAGTCCCTTTTCACATTGTCCGGCGGGGGCAGTCGCTTTGGGCCATTGCTCAGCAGTATGGCATTAAACTAGAAAAATTAATCACCTACAACGATCTGAATCCGGAGCAGCAGCCCGCCGTTTCCCGGATTTTATGGTTGCAGCGGAAACGGCCGTCCAACCTGCCGGTGGAATATTACCGAGCCCCCAAATCGCCGGATGGCCCGCTCCCGAAACCCACCCCTGTGCTGGCCCAAACCCAGACTGATTCGGTCAACCGGAAAACCACTCCCCCAAGAGCTGAACCGCCGGCAGTTAAACCGGACCGGCTGGCGGAAAAACCGACCCCGGCCGTGCCCACCAGCCGTACCCTGGCGACGCTCGACAGCATGATTGCGGCACTTAACAAACCCGAGTTGCCCATTCGGTCGGGAGCTGCCAAGATGATTCAGCCCGTTGCGGTGGCCCAACCGCCGAAAACTACCCCCGATAAAGGGGAGGGCGAGCCGGAAGAAGTCAGTGGTCCGCTGATTTTGCACACAATTGAGAAAACGGATACGTATGCAACGGTGGCCCGAAAATATAACGTAACCATTCAGCAAGTCTATCTCTGGAACAATCTGTCAGCCCAAAAACCGCTCAAACCGGGTCAGGCGCTCCTGATCGATCAATCGGCCTCACCCGCCCGCGCCGGTCTGGTGCCGCTGGCGGCTTCGCCAAAACCGGTCGATCCATCCATTGCAAAACCAGCGGCTTCTGGAAACCCCGCGCCCACCGACGAACTCATTCACCTGGTGCAGCCCGGCGAAAACATGTACCGGATCGGACTGCGGTATAAAGTCAAACCGGAACAGGTCCAAAAATGGAACAACCTGCCGAATCTGACCGTCGTCGTCGGAATGCGGCTGGTTATTCGGAAAAAATAAAGGGGGCTTCTGCCCCCTCTTTAAGTCAGTCGGTTTAGAGTCGTTCAAACACGCCAGCGACGCCCTGCCCGCCCCCGACGCAGGCCGACACCATGCCGTATTTCTGGTTCCGGCGCTCCATTTCGTTCATCAGTTGAACCGACAAGCGGGCACCGGTCGACCCCAGCGCGTGACCCAGGGCGATGGCGCCCCCGTTCGGGTTAATTTTGTTCCGGTCGAGGCCGAGTTCCTGAATAACCGCCAGCGATTGGGCTGCAAAGGCTTCGTTCAGTTCAATCTGGT
The DNA here is from genome assembly GCF_049445795.1 of Larkinella sp. VNQ87. Taxonomy (NCBI): domain Bacteria; kingdom Pseudomonadati; phylum Bacteroidota; class Cytophagia; order Cytophagales; family Spirosomataceae; genus Larkinella; species Larkinella sp. VNQ87. The sequence continues at coordinate 151,418 of NZ_JBMSDT010000005.1, read as the reverse complement.
CGATATCGTCCTGCTTCAAACCGGCTTTTTTGAGCGCCAACGGAATGGCATTGACCGGTCCGATGCCCATGATGCGCGGCTCCACCCCGGCGGCTGCGTACGACAGCATCCGGGCTTTCGGTTTCAGACCCAGTTCGTTCACCAGCTTTTCGGACATGACAATCACAAACGCGGCTCCGTCGGAAGTCTGCGAGGAGTTTCCAGCCGTGACCGAACCACCAGCGGCAAAAACCGGCTTGAGTTTGTTCAGCGCGTCAAAACTCGTATCGGCTCGCGGTCCTTCGTCTTTCGTCACCTGCCATTCACGGGTTTTCTTCTTGCCCGACTCGGCGTCGAAATAGGTTTCTTTTACCGAGATCGGTACAATCTCGCCGTCGAATTTCCCGGCTGCCTGGGCCGCCAGCGCCTTCTGGTGCGATTCGTAGGCAAACTCGTCCTGGGCTTCCCGGCTGATCTTGAACTGCTCGGCGACCTGCTCGGCGGTCAGGCCCATGCCGATGTAATAATCCGGGTGTTTCTGCGCGATTTCGAAGTTCAGGGCGGTTTTCCAGCCCATCACCGGTACCAGCGACATCGACTCGGTGCCTCCGGCAATGATGCAATCGGCCAAACCGGCGTGGATTTTGGCCGAGGCAATGGCGATGGCTTCCAGGCCTGAGCCGCAATACCGGTTGATGGTCATGCCCGGCACACTTTGGGGCAACGACAGCAGCGCCACATACCGGGCGATCTGCATGCCCTGTTCGGCTTCCGGCACGGCGTTCCCGACGATCAGATCGTCCACCCGGGCCGGATCGAAATTTGGGACCTGCGCCAGCAAGTGTTTGATGACTTCAGCCGCCAGGTCGTCCGGGCGGGTCAGTCGGAGTCCGCCCCGGGGCGCTTTGCCCACGGCGGTCCGATAGCCAGCTACGATGTATGCGTCCATTTTTTATTGAGATTAAAGAGATTAGACAAGAGAGATTAATCATAAATTTCCCGGCGATGCCCCACATCAATAATCAATACGACCAATATTCCATCATTGATTTCGTACACCACTCGGTAATCTCCAACCCGGATGCGGTAGCCCTTTCGGCCTTTTAGTTTTTTACAACCAAATGGGCGGGGATTATCGGCCAAAGCTTTTATTGCTTCAATCAGCCGGATATAAATTTCATCCGGTAATTTCTCAAGAGCTTTACTAGCGCGATTACTGATTTACAGTTGATACACGGCTTTTAGCTCTTTTTTGTTCAATCTCCTTTAACGCATCTTCAAACGGCCGAAAGGCCAGTTTTTCTGCTTTAGTCTTATCGTACATCCGAACAGTATGCGCTTCGTCCAATTCATCCATTAACTTTTCATAATCTTTAATGGATAAAATAACCCCTGTTTTATTGCCTTTTTCGTCGGTGATGAATTGCGTTTTCATGATATGTTTATTGATTAGCGCTCCAGTCAGACTGATCGGTTGCAGGCCCAAAAGGATCGTCATAACGAAGCGGTTTGCCCCGAAGTGGAAACCGGTTTTCGTTCGCGAGTGTGGTCTCCGACTCATCCTCTAAAATGATTACTTCTACCTTTTTGCCTTTGAAAAAAGGCAGATTTTTCAAAAGCAACTCATGATTTTGAGTCAATTCGATCCGAATCCGCATGGTGTTCATTTTCCAAACTGTGTTTCTTGATTGAAAATACTTTCAAACTGACACTTACGATGTTTATCCTACAGGATTCGACATCAACCCCAGAATTCGTGTCACTTCGCAAACCCCAACTTTTGTTAAACCTTCCATAAAGTAGCCTCTTGTTCCAACTTTGATGCGGTGTTGATGAACCGTTCGCCGTAACGCTGGATTAACAATCCACATAAGTGCTCTTCCATATGGCTCAATTGGCTCGAACTCTTCAGCAAATAGAACACCATTTTTATCCAAGAACTCCGGCCAAATCATGAAAGCTTCTTTTGAGAAATCTTCATACAGAAAATCCCATCGAATACCCTGAAAAGCCGGAGTCCGACGTCCTCCTTCGTCGGCCGTGAATAAGCGATAGGTCACTTCAAAATCAGGCGGATGGCCAGCCCGCTCTTCATAAGGCTTGTGCATAAACCCACTAATTCCTCGGTGGCTTGCCCCCCTGCAACAGCCCCTGCATCCGTTCCAGCGTTTTCTTCTCCCCGGTGAGCGACAGGAAGGCTTCGCGTTCCAGATCGATCAGGTATTGCTCCGAGACGGTTTGGGGCGTACTCAGGTCACCCCCACAAATGACGTAGGCCAGCTTTTCGGCGATTTTCTGGTCGTGGTCCGAAATGTAACGGCCCATCCGCATGGCCGTGATCCCGGCTTTGAACAGGGCGATCCCGGTTTTCCCCTGCACCTTGATATCCTTGCGCGGTTTGGGCTGGGTGTAGCCATTTTCAGCCAGTTCGATGGCGGCTTGCTTGGCTTCGGCGATCAGGCGGCTGCGGTTCAGCACGATCTGGGCCGAGGGCAGCAAATAGTTCATGTCGCGGGCTTCCTGGGCCGAAGTCGAGACTTTAGCCGTGGCGATGTTCATAAAAACGGTTTGCAGGATGTTCAGTTCCGGGTCGCCGGTTTGGTACAGATCGCTGGCGCGCGCGGCCATTTCCTTCGTGCCGCCCCCCGCCGGAATGACGCCAACACCGACTTCGACCAGACCCATGTACAGCTCCGAATGCGCCACCACCTTGTCGCAGTGCAGGTTCAGTTCACAACCGCCACCCAGCGCCAGCGAATGCGGAGCGCCCACCACCGGAATCGACGAATACCGCGCCCGCATCATCGTTTGCTGAAACTGCGCAATCATCAGGTTAATTTCGTCAAACTCCTGCTCGATGGCAAACATGAACAGCGTCGCCAGGTTGGCCCCCGCCGAGAACGCTTCGGCCGATTCGTTGCCGATCACCAGACCGCGAAAATCTTTTTCGGCCAGACTGATCGCCTTGTTAATGCCTTCAATCACCTCGGCCCCCATCGTGTTCATCTTGCTTCGGAACTCCAGGTTCAGAATGCCGTCGCCCAGGTCGTAAACTACCGAACCGGCGTTTTTCCAGACCACGTTGTTGGAAAAATTCTCCAGCAAAATAAACTGCTCGGTGCCCGGAATGCCCTGGTAGCTTTTCGTCGGAATGTCGTAGTACTTCCGCACACCGCCTTCCACTTTATAAAAACTTTCAAAACCGGCTTCCAGCATTTCGTACACCCAAGGAGCCGGTTTCGCGCCCTGTGACTCAATCAATTCAACACCTTTCCGAAGACCGATGGCATCCCAGGTTTCGAACAGGCCCAGTTGCCAGCCAAAACCGGCCGTAATAGCGGCATCGATGCGGTACAGTTCGTCGGCGACTTCCGGAATCCGGTAGCTGGCGTAGCGGAACTGGTCGGCAAAGGTTCGGCGGTAAAACTCCCCGGCCTGATCCTGTCCGGCAAGTAGGACCGAAAACCGCTTTTTCAGGTTATCGATGCTCTTGGTGCCTTCCAGCGTGGCAAATTTGACTTTCTGCGACGGCTTGTACTCAAACGTTTTCAGATCGAGCGCCAGAATGACCGACTGCCCTTTTTCGTCCTTGATTTTTTTGTAGAAACCCTGCCCGGTTTTGTCGCCCAGCCACTTGTTTTCCATCAGTTTCTGCATCACCGACGGCAACTGAAACGCGTCTTTCGACTCGTCGTTGGTCAGGACTTTCAGCAAATTCGTCGCGACGTTGACCGTCGTATCCAGCCCAACGACGTCCGACAGCCGGAACGTCCCGGATTTCGGGCGGCCCACCACTGGCCCGGTCAGCTTATCGACTTCCTCGACCGTCAGGCCCATGGCCTCGGCCACGCGAATGGTCTGGATCATGGCGTAAATGCCCAGCCGGTTGGCAATAAACGCCGGGGTGTCCTTGCACAAAACCGTCGTTTTACCCAAATACAAATCGCCGTATTTCATCAAAAAATCGATAATCGCGGGGTCGGTATCCGGGCCGGGAATGACTTCGAGCAGCCGCAGGTAGCGGGGCGGGTTGAAAAAGTGCGTTCCGCAGAAGTTCCGTCGGAAATCCTCGCTCCGGCCTTCGGTCAACAGGTGCATCGGAATGCCCGAGGTATTCGACGTAATCAGCGTACCCGGTTTGCGGTATTGCTCCACGCGCTCGTACAGCGACCGTTTGATGTCGAGCCTCTCCACCACCACTTCAATCACCCAGTCGTAGTGACCAATGTCCTTGAGGTTGTCATCGAAATTACCCAGCGTAATCCGTTCGGCGAATTTCGGGCTGTACAGAGCCGCCGGACTGGCTTTCAGCAGGTTCTGAAAAGCGTCGGTGACAATGCGGTTCCGAACAGCCGGTTTTTCGAGCGTCAGGCCTTTGGCTTCTTCGGCGGGTGTCAGTGCGTTCGGCACGATGTCCAGCAGCAATACCTCCACGCCAATGTTGGCGAAGTGGGCGGCAATGCGCGAGCCCATAATGCCGGAGCCCAATACGGCCACCCGGCGAATGCGACGGTTTTGGGTCGTTGGGCGTTGCCCACCCGATTGCGGTTTTACAAGGGTTGCTTCCATATAAATAAAGTCTTAAGCTGTCTCGAATCGTCTTGAACTCGGATTACGCGGATTCAACGATTAACAGGATGGCTACCGCAATCTTTTAGATCCCTGTTAATCGTTGAATCCGCGTAATCCGAGTTCAAGACTGTTAATCCGTGTAATCCGGGTTCAGAACGATGTTGTTAGCCTTGGTTTTGGTATTTTCGTCTTCGACGAGCCGGGTGATTTCTTTCATCACGTCGAAGAAAATCACCAGTTTGTCGAGCGGAATGTTTTCCCGAATCAGGTTATTAAACTGAATAACGCCCTCCCGGGCAATTTCGCGTTTTTCTTTTCCGGCATCGGTCAGTAGAATCCGGACAAACCGCTTGTCGTTCTCATCGACCACCCGCCGAATCCAGCCGCGCTCTTCCAGGCTTTTCAGCATCCGGACGAGGCTGCGCGGTTCCATGCCCAGCAACGGACCGATTTTGGTCGCGGGCGTGCCCTGCTCCAGATCGATGTTCAACAACACATAGCCGATCGCCATCGTCATGTCGTAGCGGGCCGCGTAGGTGTTATACATCCGCGAAATCGCGTGCCAGCCAAGTTTGATGTGGTAATCGACAGTCTTTTCCTTCTTCATCGCCGTAAATTCCTGTTCAAAGGTCAAGGAATGTAAAGCTACAATTTTTGCCTGGTATTATGCAAGCATACTATTAAAGAATTAGTAAAAAAAATAGGAGAAAAGAAGGATTGGATAAAGCAAAAACCGAAAACCGGCACGTTCGGCCTGTACTCCGTGAGGGCTGTTTATGGCTACTTAACGTCCTGAATGGTAGCAATCGTACCCTTCGCGCCTACGGCCCAGCATTGTCCACTCGCACAGGCAATGGAATGAAAGGCCGAATCGTCGATTTTGGTCCAGGTTTTGCCAAAATCGTCGGTGTAGCAGGTTCCGGATGGGCCCACAGCGATGAGCCGTTTGCTCGTCAATCTTCCGACGGCTTCTTTCAAACCAGGTGGGTTGGTGGGCGTTCCGGCGGTCCAGGTGCGGCCCCCGTCGGAGGTGACGGCCACGTTCGGCCAATCGGCTTTCTCGTTTTTGTAATCGCCCCCGACGGCCAGGCCGTTCTCGCCCCGGTCGTCGAACCAGAGCCCAAAAATTCCGGCGGTCGGTCCGGCCGGAATGGGACTGTCGGTCACCTGCCAGGCAGCCCCGAGCGACGGCATCGAAAAAATGCGGCCCTTGCCCGCTCCGCCCGACACGATCCAGGCGCGTTGGTAATTGTTCATCCGCCATTGGTAGCCCCGCGTGATTAGGCTGGTTCCGCTGGCGGCAAAAGCCGCTTCACCCGGTTGTAGGGGTGGCAGGAGTTCCGGATCAAGCCGTTTCCAGACTTTGCCCCCGTTGGTCGTCGTCAGAATAAACCATTTGCCGTACACCGGGTCGCTAAACGCCATGCCTTCCCAGCGGTTCCAGAAATCGATCCCATCCAGAAACACCCCGGCCTGGCTGGTCTGGTAGATCAGTTTCCAGCTTTTACCGCCGTCGTTGGTGCGATACATCCGGGCCTGGCCTTTTTCGGCGGGTCCGGCGGCCATCAGAATGGCTTCTTTGGCGCTAAATGCCTGCACATCCCGGAAGTCGCAGGTTTCGGCACCCGGCACGGTTCCAGCCCGCCAGGTCTTGCCGCCGTCTGTCGTCCGCACGAACGTACCTTTGCTGCCGCCCACCCAGACAACCTTCCGACTGACGGCACTGACGGCCCGGAAGTTCGCATCCGTTCCGCTGGTTTGGGGTTGCCATTGTGCAAAAAGACAGGTCGGGAACAGCAGCAGCCAGAGTAGTTTCATACGGCAAAAGAGCGGTTTTATCGTGGTAAAATAACAGTACAGGACGGTTTAGGAAACCAGCGCGATCCGGGCGGTTTATCTTTGTCTACGGCTTTTCGTGAACGGTAAACTAATTCGCATCCGTTTCGCGTATGTTTGTTTTCTTTACCGCTAAATGCAACTAATACACATACTTATGAAAAAGATTTTTGCCCTTATCCTGACCCTCGGCTGGAGCGCATGGACATACGCCCAAACGCCGGACAACACGGTTTCTGCCAAAATTAACGGGAAAGAATGGCAGGCCAAGGCCCAACGGTTAAATCTTCCGTTTACGGGCGTGAAGTACCTGGCCATTGCCGGGATGAACGTCAGCCCGGATGTCCAGACCTGGATTCGGTTTGTGTACGTCGATGAACTGAAACCGGGCACCTATCCGGTCATCGCGGAGAATGACCGGGAGATGGAACGGAAGTACAAAGAGTCGAACGGCAACGTGATCTGGGCGCTGGTCGATTATACGGAAGAATCCAAAGGCCTGGGCCACGCGTTCCGCGACGGCGAATCGTGGAAAGGGACCGTGACGATTACGAGCGTGACGGAGAACAGCATCGAAGGTACGTTTGAAGCCACCCTGAAAGAAGCCTTGTACAAAAAACGGGCGCTGGCGACGATCTCCGGTTTTGGTTTACGGCAGAACCTCGAAGACAAAGCCATCACGGCGGCCGGGGGCGGTATGCTGACCAAATCGGGGCCGCACGACCACGACAACACCAAGCGCACCGAAGGAAAAGAAGAAATCACGATCACCGAGGGTAAATTTAAAGTGAGCTGGGGCAGCAAGGATACGGCCAAGAAAGGCAAGTAAACTCCCATCCATCCCAAAGGCGCCCTTCGGGTTATTGCACACCTGGTGTAGTAACCCGAAGGGCGTTTTTTCGTTGGTACCAGTTGCGCTTCAAACTCGTTAATATGCTATATACGTTGGTTCAACAAAACAATATTCTGATTAAAATCCAATTAATGAGAAAGGCCTATAGAACAATTAGGTTACTCGTTACGTTTAAAATAGAGAAGCCAATGGGGCGTTAGCATAGTGTCAGTAAACCATCAACAAACGATTTAGTAATGAAACTTTTTTGGAACGTACGATCCCAGGCCTGGATCGTAGCCGTGGGTGTTGGGTTGTGGATGACCGGTTGTAAGAAAGAGCCTGACCTCGCTCCCGAGCCGTCGGTGACCAGCACTCCTTCAAAAGCCGATCAGTCGGTCAACAACTGGATTCTGGAAAATATGCGGGCGGTGTATTACTGGAATGATAAAATACCGGCCAACCCGGATACGACCCTCGCTCCCGAATCCTTGTTTTATTCACTGCTGTACGATTACAACAACAGCGCCAACCCGGAGCGCGACCGGTTTTCGTGGATTCAGCCGAACGTCGAAGAACTGAAATCGTCGCTGAGTGGGGAAGAAAAAACGACCGGCCTGGAAGTTAAATATTACCTGCGGGCGCAGGGTTCGACGGATGTGATTATCCAGGTGTTGTACGTGCTGCCCGGTTCGCCGGCGGCCAAAGCAGGCCTGAAACGGGGCGACATCATTACGGCGGTGAACGGCCAGAAGCTGACGACCAGCAACTACGCTTCGCTGGCGAATGAACCGACTACCTTCAATTACGGACTCGGCAAGGTCGAATCCGGCAAGATCGTGGACACGCAAACGGTGAAAATCGTCACGGCGGAAGTGTTTCAGCAAAACCCGGTTTTTCTGGATTCCGTCTATACGATTGGCAGCAAGCGTATTGGTTATTTGGTCTACAACCAGTTTATTCCCGGCCCGAACGGCAGTACCACGCCGACCTACGACCAGAAGCTGGAGCAGATTTTTACTAAATTCAAGGCGCGGGGTGTGAACGAACTCGTGCTCGATCTGCGCTATAACCCAGGCGGTTACGTGTCGTCGTCGGTTAAACTGGCTAGCATGATCGGTAAAGGCATCGACAACACCAAGACGTTTTACCGAACGGAATACAACAAAGACCTCATGGCCGAAATCGAGCAAGAAGGTCAGACGAACGACCTGGTGACGCGCTTTCAGAATAAATCGCAAAATATCGGCAGCAATCTGTCGCGGGTATTTGTCCTGACCAGTGGCGGCACAGCTTCGGCCAGCGAATTGATTATCAATGGCTTGAAACCGTTTATGTCGGTGATTACGATTGGCGAAACGACTTACGGCAAAAACGTGGGCTCGATTACGATCGAGGATGAAACCGGCAAAATTAAGTGGGGCATGCAACCAATTGTCTTTAAGTCGTTTAACGCGCTCAATCAATCGGATTATTCGACCGGCTTCAAACCGACGATTGCGAAAAGTGAACCGCTCGAAGTGAAGCAACTCGGAGATCTGGAGGAAATGTACCTCGGCACGGCCATCGCTCAGATTACTGGCACCTCAAGCGCACGGATTTCGGCCGATCGGGGTCCGCAGTTGCCCGTCCTCGGCTCCTCGGTCGAACGCCGGGCGGGTGGCAGCAACATGTTTGATGACCTGAATCCGTTGAAACCGTAAATCAAATTATTGTTAAATAGTGTCTCAAAACCCGCTCCGGAAGCGGGTTTTGGCGTTACTTGCCATACCGTCCGGAACGAATCAGGGGCAGCGCATCCGTCGGCTGGTTGAACAAATACGTCCAGCAGTCGACCGGCCCGTCGGCGGTTTGCACCGGGACAACGGCCCGCGTGTATTCATCACCTTCATAGTCGTCAAGCGTTTGCAAGAGGCTTTCGAACACCGGGATTGGTACGCAATACACTTCCCCGTGTACTTTTGCATCGGTCAGCGGGTCCAAAACTGCTCCGGGGTACGTGCTAAGATCGTACAACCAGCCCGCGAAAAAACCGGGTCCGAGCAGACGGCTGTGCAGCCGGAGCCAATTAGCCATCGGGTGTTCTGAGCCGCTGAGCAGCGTTCCGTAAACAAAAAGATGGGCAATCGGTGTTTCAGAAGTAGCCATTCAGTAGGCAATATTGGGATGATCTTTGTAAATTTAAACCAAAACCGCTCCGAACGGCTCCAATAGACCAACTACTCGCCAACTTATGTACGATAAAACAATTGGAACCAAGCAGAAAGCGCTACGGATCAACCTCGACCGGCGGATTTACGGCTCGTTTGCCGAAATCGGGGCTGGGCAGGAAACCGCAGCCATGTTTTTTAAATCCGGGGGGGCATCGGGGACGATTGCCAAAACCATGTCGGCTTACGACATGACCTTCAGCGACGCGATCTACGGCCCGGAAGAAAGCGGCCGCTACGTAGTCGAATCGCGGCTGATCAAGATGCTTAATAAAGAATACAGCCTGATGGAGAAACGGCTGGCCGAACAACGTGGTGAAACGACCACGTTTTTTGCGTTTGCCAATACCGTTGTGGCCCTTAATTACCAGAAAACCAACGAAGCCCACGGTTGGATTGGCCTGCGGTTTCAACTCGAACCCAAAGCGCCCTATAACGAGGTAGTGATCCACGTCCGGATGCTCGACAATGAGAATGTCTTGCAGCAACAGGCGCTGGGGGTAATCGGGGTCAATCTGATCTATGGCTGTTATTACTACTACAAATCGCCCGAAACGCTGCTGCTTTCGCTGATGGACGACCTCTCGCCGGAGCGCATCGAGATTGACATGATCCGGTTCGACGGCCCGGATTTCGCCAGCGTCGACAACCGCCTGATGAGCCTCTACCTCGTCCGGAACGGTTTTACAAATGCGGCTTTGTTTGGGCCGGATGGCCGGGTGCTGCAACCCTCGGAAGCGCTCTACAAACGGCACATTGTGCTGCTGCGCGGGCGTTTACGGCCCGTCACAAACGTCCACATGGACATGCTCGGCAACGGTCTCAAACAGTTTCTGGAAGAAACGGACATCGACCCCAACCGGGTTGTGACCGTTGCCGAACTGACGCTGCACAACCTGGCGGCCAACGTCGACCACGGCATCGATGAAAAAGACTTTCTTGACCGTGTTGACATTCTGTGTTCGCTTGGGCAAACCGTGATGATTTCGAGCTTCCTGGAATATTACCGGCTCGTGGCCTACCTGTCACGGTTGACCCGGCTAAAAATCGGGCTGATTCTGGGCATCCCGAATCTGGAGTACATTTTTGAAGAACAGCATTACAAAAACCTGCCCGGCGGCATTCTGGAGTCGTTTGCGACCTTGTTTAGCCGCAAGGTAAAACTGTTTATCTATCCGACGTTGCGGTCGGGCGGGGCCATCTACCGCTGCCAGGATTTTGAGTTGCCACCGAATCTACAGCCGCTGTATCAGTACCTCACCGCAAACGATAAAATCGAGGACATTACGGATTACAACGAAGAAAACCTGCACATCTCGACCGACCGCGTGCTGCAAATGGTGAAAGCCGGGGAAGACGGCTGGGAAGCAATGGTGCCAGCAGGCGTCGCCAAAATCATTAAGGATAATTGCCTGTTTGGGTATCCGTGTGAGGTAATTTTCCCGCCAGCCGCCCAACCGCTGCGGGCCGCCACCGAGGTTCCTCCGCACTGACACTGCCATCACTCCTCTGAAGCCCCGGGTTGCACCCGGGGTTGTCCATAGTCAACCTTTGGCGGGGTTGGGAAGCAGGAATTGTGGGACTTAGGGCGGTTCGAGTTGAACGGGACGGGAAATAATTCTATTTTGCCATTCTTTCAGCCTAAATACCAACCTCGAATGAACCACCTTCAACCCGCTGATTACGCGGTGTTCCTGCTCTATTTTGTCATCGTATCCGGCTACGGGTACTGGATTTACCACCGTCGGAAAGCCGCTGAAACCAACACCAAAGACTTTTTCCTGGCCGAAGGCTCGCTGACCTGGTGGGCCATCGGCGCGTCGCTGATTGCCTCGAACATCTCCGCCGAGCACTTCATTGGCATGGCCGGTTCCGGTTTTGCGATGGGGCTGGCGATTTCCTCCTACGAATGGATTGCAGCCGCCACGCTCATCATCGTAGCCGTGTATTTCATCCCGATTTACCTGAAAAACCGCATTTACACCATGCCGCAGTTTCTGGCGCAGCGGTACAACGACACCGTCAGCACGATTCTGGCGGTTTTCTGGCTGGTGGTGTATGTGCTGGTCAACCTGACGTCGATTCTGTACCTGGGCGCGATTGCCATCGAGTCGCTGGCCGGAATTTCGTTCACGACCTGCACGATTGGGCTGGCTCTGTTTGCCATCGTCATCACGCTGGGCGGCATGAAAGTGATCGGCTATACGGATGTGATTCAGGTGGTTGTGCTGGTCTGTGGCGGGTTGGTCGTAACCTATCTGGCGCTGGATCTGGTGTCGACCAAGCTGGGCGTCGCTGGCGTCTGGAACGGGCTGCTGTCGCTCCGGACCGAAGCCGACTCGCATTTTCACATGTATTTTCCGGAAGGCCACCCGCATTACAGCGTGCTGCCGGGCATGGCGCTCGTGACGGGCGGGATGTGGGTCAACAACCTCTCGTACTGGGGTTGTAACCAGTACATTGTGCAGCGTGCGCTGGGCGCCGACCTGAAAACCGCCCGGAGTGGCATTCTCTTTGCGGCTTTTCTGAAGCTTTTGATTCCGTTGATTGTGGTCATTCCGGGCATTGCCGCGTATGTGCTTTTCAAAAACGGCACGTTTCAAAGCGAAATGACCACCCACGGCGCGGTCCGGCCCGATAACGCCTACCCGGTTTTGATGAACCTGCTGCCCACGGGCATGAAAGGGCTGGCCTTCGCGGCCCTGACGGCGGCCGTGGTGGCCTCGCTGGCCGGAAAGTGCAACAGTATCTCGACCATTTTTACGCTCGACATTTACAAAAAATTCTTCGACCAAAACGCGTCCGAGCAGAAACTCGTGCGCGTCGGCCGGTACGCCGTGATTGTGGCCTTCGCCATTGCGATTGTCATTGCGCCGATGTTGCGGTCGTTCGATCAGGTGTACCAGTACATTCAGGAGTACACCAATTTTGTATCGCCGGGGGTGTTTGCCATCTTCCTGCTCGGTTTTTTCTGGAAACGCACCACCACGCGGGCGGCTTTGACGGCGGCCATTCTCAGCATTCCGCTGTCGGTGTTGCTCAAGTTTTGGGCGGAAGTGATGGGCGCGGTTGGCGTGCAGGCCAACGACATTCCGTTTCTGCACCGGACGATGTGGGTATTCTGCCTCGATGTGGCTATCATGGTCGTCGTCACGCTGACGGACCCCGCCAGCCACCACAACGAAAAAGGCCTGGAGATCGACGGGCGGATGTTCCGGGTAACGCCCTCATTCGTAGCCGGTTCGGCGGTGATTCTGGGCATTCTGGCGGTTTTGTATTTTAACTTTTGGTGATTCGTCACCCAAGAACCGTTCATAAAATAATCAAAGCTCTTCTACTGAAATTTCTAATCAAACTTTAATCATATAAACAGAGTTTTTCTGTAGATTTCATAAAAAAATTTCGACGATGAAAACTCTGTACCTTTTTCTAGTGCTGGCATGGCCTGTGGGAGTATGGGCGCAGTCAGAACTAAAACCCATTGAAACCGTCACGTCTTCTATTCCGCTTTACACGCAATATGGGTACCGGCCCCACAGCGTCACGCAGTATCTGTACGACGGCATTGAAGTCCGCCGACCGACCGACTTAGGCCAGTACATCCTCGCTTCGGGCGATCCGGACGCCATCCGGGAATACCGTGAGTTCAAAAGTGGCCGCGAATTAGGAACCGGTCTGCTGGCCGTCGGGAGTGTGACGACGCTCGTCGGCATGATCATTACGGCCATTCCGAAAGAAGTACCGGCCCAGAACGATTTTCCCAAAGGACTGACGTATTACAACGGCGCCTGGTACGGCAACGGCATGGTTTATTACGGTAGCAACCCCAACGCCCAGACGGAGCCGAAAAAAGAAGTTCGAAAAGGCGGAGTCGTCACGATGGCAACGGGCATGAGCCTCATCCTGGTGGGCGCTTTGGTTCGGATGCCCGGTTTTCATTTCCGGCGTTCCATTCAATACTACAACAAGGCCCTGCGCACCCGCGACGTTTCGATTCGGCTCGAACCGCACTGGGAATCTACCAACGCCGGAGCCGGTTTGGTGGCCCGGTTTTGACAAGGAACAAAGACCCCGCACATTTTTAGAATATTTCCCTGATCTATCGGCATTTCTGCGTACTTTTGCACCCAATTTTTAAGCACAGTTTCACTTAATCGTTTGGTACAAAAATGAAAATTGCAGTCGTGGGAGCAACCGGCCTGGTCGGTGGCGAAATCCTGAAAGTGCTCGAAGAGCGTAACTTCCCGGTAACGGAACTGATTCCTGTCGCGTCAGAGCGCTCGGTAGGTAAACAGGTGACGTTCAAGGGTAAACCCGTTACGGTCGTGAGCTTCGAGGATGCCATCGCGGCCAAACCTGCCATTGCGATTTTCTCGGCCGGGGGCGGCACGTCGCTGAAGCTGGCCCCACAGTTTGCCGAAGCCGGGATTACGGTGGTCGATAACTCGTCGGCCTGGCGCATGGACCCGACCAAAAAACTGGTCGTGCCGGAAATCAACGCCCACACGCTGACGCGGGAAGATAAAATCATCGCCAACCCGAACTGCTCGACCATCCAGATGGTGGTGGTGCTGAACCCGCTGCACAAAAAATACGGCGTGAAGCGCGTGGTGGTGTCAACGTACCAGTCCGTCACCGGAACCGGGAAAGCCGCTGTCGATCAGTTGTTTGCCGAGCGCTCGGGCGACCAGTCGACCGAGAAGGTGTATCCGCACCAGATCGATTTGAACGTGTTGCCGCACATCGACGTATTTCTGGACAACGGTTACACGAAAGAGGAGATGAAAATGGTGAACGAAACCAAGAAGATCATGGGCGACGACACCATTCAGGTAACGGCCACCACGGTGCGGATTCCGACCATCGGTGGGCATTCCGAAGCCGTGAACGTGGAGTTCGAGAACGACTACGAACTGAGCGATGTCACGAAAATTTTGCAGGAGTCGGAGGGTGTTATCGTCCAGGACGACCCGAAAAACTACCTCTACCCGATGCCGCTGACGGCCCACGGAAAAGACGAGGTGTTTGTCGGCCGGATTCGGCGCGACGAAAGCCAGCCCAACGCCCTGAACCTCTGGATCGTGGCCGACAACCTGCGCAAAGGAGCCGCTACCAACGCCGTTCAGATTGCGGAATATTTAATCGAAAACAATTTGGTCTAACGGCCAGTTTATACAATTATAAGCCTGTCGGTTTTACACTGACAGGCTTTTTTATTTATCAGCGTATGGGTCACAAACGGTTCGATAAAGGCGTTTTTCAACGAAAATGTAACACTTTCGATTCAAGAATTTCAAAAAATAGGCTGATCGTTTCCGGGTTCAGTGAGTAATCGCTCGTTAGGCAAACAGAGCATCGTTCATACGGTTTATTAGATAGATACAATTTTACGATTCTGCATAATGAAAATCTCTTTGGTTATTCTTGGCGCAGTAGTAGCCGTTTTTCTGAACGCAACAACCAGTTGGGCGCAGCAACCTGCCCCCGTATCGAATTCGATGCTGGAAGCCATCGGTCTGGAACCTGACACGACCCGGCCAGCCGCCCCAACCCGCCCGGATACGACCCAGTATAACGTCGCCGACCGTCCGGATACGGTCCGTTCGGCACCAGCCCAGTCGACGCTCCCGGTTTCGCCAGTTCCTGCATCAGCCGGAGTTCCGACAACCACGCAGGCGCAGCGTCCGGTTAGCGCGGAGTCGGTGGTCGGCAACGGCAAAATCAGTGGAAAATTGATCACTCCGCAGGGGGGTAAAAACCAACCGGTCGAGTTTGCCAGCATCGGGCTGTTCCGCTCGCGGGATTCCAGTTCCGTCACGGGGGCACTGACCGACGAAAAGGGCTTTTTCCAAATTACGAATCTGGCCCCAGAGGCCTATTACATTCTGATTCAGAGTCTTGGGTTTGCGGCCAAGCGAGTCCCGCGCATTGTCATCAGCCTGGACAAACCGCTGGTCGATCTGGGTAATATTTTATTGACCGAAACCGCCCAGCAACTTCAGGAAGTGACCGTGCAGGGTCAGCGACAGGCATACGAATATTCGTTGGATCGGAAGATTGTGAACGTCGACCAGTTGCCGATTGCGCAGGGTGGCTCGGCCATCGATATTTTGCAGAACGTGCCGTCGGTGACGGTGGACGTCGACGGAACGCTGAGCCTGCGCGGCAGCAGCAACGTGATTGTACTGGTCGATGGCAAACCGTCGGGCTTGACCGGTCTCGATCGTCAGGCTATTCTGGACCAGATTCCGGCCAGTAACATCGAGCGTATCGAGATGATCACCAACCCCTCGTCGCGGTTCGATGCCGACGGAGCCGCCGGGATTATCAACATTGTACTGAAAAAAGAACGCGGAGCCGGTTTTAACGGGAATGTGCAGCTAAACGTCGGCACGCGCGACAAATACAATGCGTCGATCAACCTGAATTCCCGGTTTAAGAAACTCAACCTGTTCAGTAGTTACAACTTCCGGGCCGACCGCCGGTTTCAGTACCGGATTTCGGAACGGCAAAACTTTTTCGAAGACTCAACCAGCTTTCTGGCGCAGCGCAACGACGCCATCCGTCGGCGGGTGAACAACAACCTCCGCGTGGGTTTCGACTACACGCTGTCGGCCCGTGACAACATTACGGCCTCGGTCATGTATCGCCCTGAATACAGCCGCGACACCGAAGTCGAAGTGTTCAATACGCTCGATGCTAACCGAATTTTGCTCGGCCAGACGATTCGCACCACCGAAGAAACCGAACCCGAACGCGGTCTGGACTACACCTTTGGCTATCGCCGGACATTCGACAAAAAAGGCCGGGAGCTTTCGTTCGACGCGACTTTATCCAATAACCGGAGCACGGAATACCAGAACTTCAACAACACGACGACCCTGCCCGAAAACCTGCTGACGCCGAACTTCCTGATTGGCCAGCAACGCGCCGACAACGGCCGCGACAACCGGGTGGCGGTTTTGCAACTGGATTTTGTCGAACCGATGAAGGACAAGAAAAAGTTCGAAGCCGGTTTGAAACACACTTACCGCCGGTTGGGCTCGGATTACACCTTCGAGAACCTGCTGGACGAAGGCTGGACGATCAACCCGGCCATCAGCAACAACTTCATTTACGATGAACGAACCAGCGCAGCCTACGCCAATTTCGGAAATGAGATCAAAAAATTCAGCTACCAGGTCGGTTTGCGGACGGAATACACCAACATCAATACGGACCAGCGGACCACCAACGTTCAGAATCAGCGGGATTATATCTACCTGTTTCCCAGCGTTTTCCTGAACTACAACGCCAGCGAATCGCAGAAGATGCAGATCAACTACAGCCGACGCATCAACCGGCCTTCGACCTGGTCGCTCAACCCCTTTATCGACCTGTCAGACCCGCTGAATATCCGGTTTGGAAACCCGGATTTGAACCCGGAGCTGATTAATTCGTTCGAAATCAGCCACTTGCTATACGGCAAAAACACTACCCTTACCTCCTCGCTATTTTTCCGTCAGACAAACAACGAAATCACCCGGTATCAGGTTCTGCGCCCCGACGGCATTACGGAACAAACTTCGCTGAACCTGAACCGCTCGCAGAATTACGGGCTGGAAATCGTACTCACTCAGGACATCCTGCGCTGGTGGAAGGTGAACGGCAATTTCTCGTTCTTCCAGCGAAACATTCAGGCCAGCGCCGACATACCGGGCATTCTGACCCGCACCAACCGGAGCTGGACGGCCCGTGTGACTTCGAACATGAACCCGCGAAAAGGCACGGATATTCAGGTAGCGGCCAATTACCGGTCGCCGTTCATTGTGGCGCAGGGAACGATAAACGGCTTTTTCAATGTCGATCTGGGCGTGAAACAAACTATTCTGAAAGGACGCGGAACGATCAGTCTGCGAGTCAGCGATATTTTCAACACGCTGCAATTCCAGAACGAAAGTTTCGGGACCAACTTTGTCTCGACCAGCCGCAACAAACGCGAAAGCCGCATCGGTTTTATCGGCTTCAGTTACCGCCTGAGCAAACAGGTGGTGCGTGAACGGGAACGTGAAGAGCGCGAGCGCGACGACGCGCCCGGCGAAAATGACTTTTAACCGTACCCACGGACTTTAGTCCGTGTCTGGATAATTAGTAGATTAGTAGATCTAACTTCCAGAAGCAATCACGGACTAAAGTCCGTGGGTACGGATATGAACCGACTTCTTGCAATCAGCGTCCTGCTATTACTGTCCCAATTTCCGGCGTATGCCACCGCCGACAGCGTCGTGATCGACGGCAAAACGTTTGTCAAACACGTCCAGGTGCTGGCTTCGGATGCCTACGAAGGCCGAAAACCGGGCACGGCCGGGGAAGAAAAAACCGTGCAGTACCTGAAAACCGCCTTTCAGAAGATCGGACTAAAACCGGGCAACGGCTCCAGCTACTTTCAGGATGTGCCGATGGTTACCATCAATTCGACACCAGCCGGGCCGCTGGTGTTGAAAGGCAAAACCGGCTCCCTCTCGCTCGCGAACCTGACGGACTACGTTGCCACCACGCCCCGCGTGCAGAAGCAGGTACAGGTCAGCGATGCTGAGCTGGTGTTTGTGGGCTACGGCATTGTCGCGCCCGAATACAACTGGAACGACTACGCCGGACTCGACATGAAGGGCAAGATTGCGGTGGTGATGGTCAACGATCCCGGAATGATTGACAGCACGCTGTTCAAAGGCAACACGATGACCTATTACGGCCGCTGGACCTACAAATACGAAGAGGCCGCACGCCAGGGAGCCGCCGGGGTGCTGATCGTGCACGAATCGAAAGCGGCCAGTTACGGCTGGTCGGTGATTCGGAGCAGTTTCTCGAAGTCGAAGCTGTATTTGCAGACCGCCGACAACAACCAGTCGCGGGTAATTCTGGAGGGTTGGATTTCGCTGGATGCCGCTAAAAACCTGTTCAAACTCGCCAATGTCTCACCGGAGTTATTCCGGCAGGCGGGTGAACGCGGTTTCAAACCCGTCAGCCTGGGCGTCACGACTTCGCTCGTGATCAATAACGAGATCACCAAATCGACCTCGCGGAACGTGCTGGCTCTGCTCCCGGGCACCAGCCGCCGGGACGAATACATCATTTACAGTTCGCACTGGGACCATTTGGGCAAAGGTGAAGCCATCAAGGGTGACTCGATTTACAACGGTGCGTCGGACAATGCGTCCGGCACGGCGGCTTTGCTTGAACTGGCGGAGACGTTTGCCAAGCTGAAAAAGAAACCAGCTCGCTCCATCTTGTTTCTGGCCGTCACGGCCGAAGAACAGGGCCTGCTGGGTTCGGAATTCTACGCGACGCACCCGGTTTTTCCGCTGAACAAAACCGTCGCCAACATCAACATGGATGCGTTTCATGCGCTGGGCCGGACAAAGGATGTCGTAATTGTTGGGCGGGGGCAGTCGGAACTAGAGGAGTATGCCGCAACAGCCGCTGCGAAACAGGGCCGCACGATTCGCGGGGATTTCAACCCTTCAGCGGGCAGTTATTTCCGGTCCGACCACTTCAATTTTGCCAAAGTCGGCGTTCCGGCGCTGTACCTCAAAACCGGCGTCAACTCGGTCAAAAACGGCGAAGCCTGGGGCCGGGCGCAATTGGAAGACTACAACCTGAACCGCTACCACGCGCCCTCGGATGAGTATTCACCCAACTGGGATATTTCCGGCATCATCGAAGATATGCAACTACTGTTCGACGTTGGCTACCGGCTGAGCAACGAATCCACCTTCCCCGGCTGGAAAACCGGCTCGGAGTTTAAGGCGATTCGCGAGAAAGCCAGAAAGTAGCCCTTGTCATTTCGTTATTCGGTGTTCGCTATTCATTATTCGATATTTTGAGTATTTTTTAATATCGAATAATGAATAGCGAACACCGAATAATGAAGGGAGAGACAACTATGCCCTAAACAGCGCGTCCATTTTCTCCCGAATCGTCAACAGCCGGTTGCGGTCGCCCCCGTTGACTTCGGCGGAGGCCCAGCCGGAATAACCGATTTTGCGTAGGGCATTGTTGACGACCGGCCAGTTGCAGTCGCCTTCCAGAAATTCGACATCGAAGCCTTTCCAGAGTCCCTCGTCCTGCTGCTTCTTCAGGCTATATTCTTTCACATCCAGTTTCAGAATCCGCTTGCCGAGTGTTTCGATCCAGTGCGCGGGCCAGCCGTAGCGGAGAATATTGCCCACGTCGAAATACCAGCCCACCATTGGGTTCTTAAACTCATCGACAAACCGGGCGGCTTCCAGCGGACTGATCAGAAAGCTGTTCCAGACGTTTTCGAAGGCAATTTTCACCCCGGTTTTTTCGGCCACCGGCAGCAGTTTTTTAATTTCCTCCCGCGACCGTTTGTAGGCGTCTTCGTAGCTGACCTCGGCTTTCACGACGCCCGGAACCAGCAAAACCGTGGTGCCGCCGTACGCTTTCGTATCCTCCAGTGACTTTTTCATCGCTTCCACGCAGGCTTCCCGCACCTTCGGATCCGGGTCCGACAGCGGGGATTTCCAGTGGAAGGAGTTGACGGTACCGGGCAATTCCAGGCCGGTTTTGTCGCGGGCGTTCAGCACCTCCTTCCTATCGAGGTCGTTCGGCGTATCGAGTTCGACGCCGTCAAAGCCCAGGTCTTTTAGGAGTTTGAATTTATCGAGGATCGACAAATCTTCTTTCACCATCCCCCACTTCAGGCTTTTTTTCACCATCGGTTGAGCGACGGCGGTTTTATCAGGAACGGCGACGGGTGGACCGACGACTTTCGGCAAGGCATGGACGACGGACACACCGCTCACGGCGGCCAGCGAGCCGTTTTTCAGAAATTCTCTACGATGCATGGGGTTCAGGAAAAGGTGGTAATACCGGGTCGGGCCACTTCCACAACGGGCGGTTTCATGTCAAAACTATAGGTGTCAGGACCCAATTTCTCGGTCGAGTTCATCGCTTCGTCCCAGGTGACGCGTCGGCCGGTATAAGCCGCCATCCGGCCCATGATGCCCAGGAGCGTACTTTGCGCCATCGCTTCGCCGTGGTTGATCACGTCGCCTTTCCGGATGGCCGCAAATAGCTCATCGTGTTCGGTCTGGTACATGTCGTTGGCCACGCCGTTGTATTTCCACTTTTTCCGGCCAGTTATTTCATGCACGTTTCGGGATACGTTGGCAACGGCCCGGCCTTTCGTGCCCAGCACTTCGCACATATAACTGCCTTCGCAGTTGACCTGCTGGCGACTGAAATGAAAGCCTTTGGCCCCGTCTTCGTACTCGTACGTAATGGCAAAATGGTCGTAAATATTGCCGTAGATGGGCTCGGTCCGGACTTGCCGACCGCCGGTTCCGGCGGCCGAAAGCGGTAGTTTGTCACCAAAGGCCCACGACATCATATCGACGCTGTGAATGGCCTGCTCGACCAGGTGGTCGCCCGACAGCCAGGTGTAGTAATACCAGTTGCGAAACACGTATTCGGCATCGGTCCATTCCGGTTTTCGCGGATGCGACCAAACCGTGCCGGTATTGTAGGTATTGTAAGCGGTGATGACGTCGCCAATGGCCCCGTCCTGAATTTTGGCAAACGTCGCCCGTTTAGGTTCATGAAACCGCCAGCAAAAGCCAGAAAGCAGGGAGATTTTCTTTTCTTTGGCAATTTTGGCCGCTTCGAGCACTTTCCGAACGCCGGGCGCATCGACCGCCATCGGTTTTTCGCAGAAAACGTGCTTCCCGGCCTGTACGGTCGCCATCAGGTGTTCCGGGCGGAAGTGAGGGGGCGTTGCCAGAATCACCACGTCGACGCCGGAATCCAGCACTTTCCTGTAGGCATCAAAGCCCAGAAATTTGTGTTCCTCATCGACCTTGACCCGGTCGCTGTGGGTTTTCCGGAGGTTATTCAGCGAGTCCTCCAGTTTGTCGCTAAAAATATCACCAACGGCGTGCAGCACCACGTTCTGGTCGGCTTTGAGCGCCTGCATGGCCGCGCCGGAGCCCCGGCCCCCACAGCCGACCAAACCGACTTTCAGCGTGTCGCTGTTCATACCGGCAAACGACCGGTGCGGATTTAAAATGGTTATGGAGGGTAACACGCTGCTGGCCAGCGCCATGCCGGTCATCTTCAAGACGTCTCGACGGGAAGTATTCATTCAGGTAAGGATTAGTTGAATTGGGTGGAGAACCGTTATGATTCCGCAGGAAATATACCCAGTTGAACCGGGAAAGTCAACGAATCAGGTCGATTCCCCCAAACATGCCAAATACAAACTTTTTGAAACTTCACGTATATGTTTAGACGTTTACCGTTACGTTACCTCTTAAATATATTTATTTACTGAATTAGCTTCAGGTTTGGATGCACCCACTTCAGTGTTCTATCTTCACAATTGGATTGCTAGTGAATCGGAAACGTAAAACCCTTAAGCATAGCCCCCATTACCTGCCCTGCGTATGATTTTACTCGTTGATGACAGGCCGGAAAATATTCTTCCACTCAAAAAGATCCTCGAACTGCACGGTTTTTCGGTCGATACGGCCGATTCGGGCGAAGAGGCTCTGAAGAAAGTCCTGAAAAACCGGTACGCCGTGATCATTCTGGACGTGCAAATGCCCGGCATGGACGGTTTTGAAGTAGCGAATGCCGTCGCCGGTTTTAGCAAGGCCAAAGATACCTCCATCATGTTTCTGTCGGCGGTCAATACCGAAAAACGATTCATCACCCAGGGCTACACCTCGGGCGGGGTTGATTACCTTACCAAACCGGTCGATCCGGATATTCTGGTTCTGAAAATCAAAACGTTACACCGCTTATATCACCAGCAGCAGGCCTTACGCGAAGCGCAGCAATCGCTTCAGAAGGAGGTTGAAGTACGGAAAAAAGCGCAGGAAGAACTGGCCGCCCGCATGGAAGAACTGCGGTCGGTGCTGGCATCGCTGCCGCAGATGGCCTTCACCATCTCGCCCGACGGCCAGCTCGAATACGTCAACGAACACTGGTTCCGGTATTCGACCGACTCGGCGGCTTTCCCTGAGGCCCATGCCGACGACAGTCTGTTCGACGACTGGCCGGTATATCTCCGGAACGGCATCGAATTTACGCGTGAGGTGCGGCTGAAAGAACTGCAAACCGGCGAATACCGCTATCATCTGCTGCGCATTCTGCCCATCAAACAACAAGGCGCGGTGGTCCGCTGGGTTGGAACGTTTACGGATATTCACCCCCAGAAAATGGCGGCTGAAGTGCTGGAGAAAGAGGTCGAAGTACGGACGAAGGAACTGTTGGTGAAAAACGTCGAACTGGAGCGCAGCAACCACGAGCTCCAGCAATTTACCTGGGTCGTTTCGCACGATTTGAAAGAACCGCTCCGGAAAATTCAGATTCTGAACGACCTGATCAAAGAACGGTACCTGGCCGACAACACGGAAGCCATTACGTACCTCGAACGCTCCATCAACTCGTCGGCCCGGATGTCGAATCTGATCAACGATTTGCTGACTTACTCGCAGTTATCGACCCCGGCCCTGTTTCAGCCAACCGATCTGAACGCCGTTATAAAAGAAATCCTGGCGGATTTCGATGAAATCATTAACCGGAAGGAGGCCATCATTACGGTTCATCCTCTCCCCATCATCGACACCATCCCGGGCCGCATCCGGCAGGTTTTTCAGAATTTGATCAGCAACGCACTCAAGTTTTCGAAGAAAGACACGGCGCCGGTGATCAGCCTGACGGCCGAACGGATTCGGGAAAAAACCGTTGACAGCGAAGCGGACCCGAAAGGCGGTTTTTACCGCTTTGTGGTTAGCGATAACGGCATTGGCTTCGATGAAAAATTCATGGATCGCATCTTTGTGCTGTTTCAGCGGCTGACCAACCGAACCAGTTACGAGGGAACCGGCATTGGTCTGGCTATTGCGAAAAAGAACATCGACAAACACAACGGAATTATTTCCGCCCGCAGCAAGGTTGATGAAGGCAGTCAGTTCATCCTGATTTTACCCATTCAACAAACCAACGAACCCGAACTCCCCAATCGTTAAGCGCCTTTCAACCGCCAGGCTATGCCGCAATCGCTCTCCAATTCGGTCATCCGACAACTGCAAATTGTCTTTTCCATTTCGGTTTTACTGCTACTGGTCAGTTTGGCAGCGTCTTTTCTCAGCACCCAGCGACTGATTCAAAATACCGAGCTGGTCAATCATACGAATCAGATCCTGATTGAAGCTGAGAACATCATTTCGTACATGAAAGATGCCGAAACCGGGCAGCGGGGTTATTTGCTAACCAAAGACCCCCTTTTTCTGCAACCGTATAACGGCGCGTACGAGAAAATGGCGACCAGTTATAAGACTCTGACCGAGCTGACAGTCGATAACCCGGCCCAGCAAAAAAACCTTTCGCAGGTCAGCGCTTTGTACGAAGCCAAGTTTGACCAGATGCAACGGGTTATCAACCTGACGAAAAACAACCGGATTTCCAGCCGCGACACCGTCGAACGGCATAGAGAAATGATCCGGGGCAAACTGATTATGGATGATCTGCGAGCCGCGATTAACCGGATCAAGACCGACGAAAACAAATTCCTGCAGTCGCGGCTGGAGCAACAGCAGCTCTACATCCGGTTTACGCCTTACCTGCTGGTTCTGGCCGCCCTGATTTCCATCGTCATTACCATCAGCGCGTACGTCCGCATCAAGAAAGACCTGGATGATCGCATTGCCAAACAGCGGGAAGCCGAGGAAGAATATCGGGAAACGACCGCCCGCATCGGCGTACTGGAAGATATTACCACCGACATTGCCGAAGGGAAGTATTCCGTCCGGAGCCAGGATGAGCGTGACGATGAGCTGGGCCGGATCGGGCGGGCGTTCAATACCATGGCTGAGTCGCTGGAAACGACCTTTACCCGGCTCAAAAACCGGGACTGGCTGCAAACCGGTACGGTGCGGGTCAACGATGCCATGCGGGATGAACGCGAACTGGCCAAGCTCGCCGATAACCTGATCGCTTCGCTCACGGCTTATATAGATGCTCCATTAGGCACCATTTACATCATCGATGACAACACCGGTTTCAAACTGGCAGGACACTTTGCGGCTGCCCATGCCCCGCAAACGGTCAGACCCGGTGAAGGACTGGTTGGCGAAGTGATCCGAAACCGAAAACCCCTGGTGGTCAACGATCTACCCACTAATTACCTGAGTATCAACTCATCGCTGGGTGCAACGCCACCGACTACCCTGGTGATTCTGCCGCTTGTCTACGGCCGGGTTTGCATCGGCGTGATCGAGATCGGGATGCTTCGCAAACCGGACCCGTTGGAACTGGAGTTTCTGGAAGCCAACCTGGAGACCATCGCCATCGGCGTCAATTCGGCGCTGGATTACGCGAAACTCCAGAACTTCCTGGAAGAAACCCAGGCCCAGTCGGAAGAATTGCAGGCGCAGCATAATGAGTTGGAAAACGTCAACGCCGAACTCGAAGCGCAGGCGCTGAAACTGCAGGCATCGGAGGAAGAACTGCGCGTGCAGCAGGAAGAATTGCAGCAAACCAACGCCGAACTTGAAGAACGAAGCTTTTTGCTGGAGGAGAAAAACAACGAAATCCAGCGGAAAGCCGAGGAACTCGAACTCAGCACCCGCTACAAATCGGAGTTTCTGGCGAATATGTCGCACGAACTCCGGACTCCGCTCAACTCCATTCTGCTCCTGAGCCGGTTGCTGGCCGAAAACAACGAAACGAATCTGACCGACGATCAGGTCGAGTACGCCAAAGTCATTCAATCGTCGGGGAACGGGCTGCTGGGACTGATTGACGAGATTCTGGATCTTTCCAAGATCGAAGCGGGGCAAATGAAGCTGGAATACCTGGAGGTTTCGCTGGGCGAGATTACCGACGAAATCCAGGCGCTCTTTGCGCCCCTCGCCCGCGAAAAAGGGCTGGATTTTGCGGTTTCGATCGAGAAGAATGTGCCGCCGGTCATCGAAACCGACAAAATGCGGCTGGGGCAAATCCTGAAAAATTTGATTTCCAACGCCCTGAAATTCACGGCGCAAGGGAGCGTGGCACTTACGATCAAACGAACGCCCAAAACCGACTCGACGCTCAGCTTTATCGTGAAAGATACCGGCATCGGCATTCCGCCCGAAAAACAGCACCTCATCTTTGAAGCCTTCCAGCAGGCCGACGGGTCGACGAAGCGGAAATACGGCGGCACGGGGCTCGGCTTGTCCATCAGTCGCGAACTGGCCAAACTGCTCGGGGGCGAAATTCTGCTTGCCAGCAAGGTCAACGAGGGCAGCGAGTTTACTGTCCACATTCCCATCAAGGGAATGCCCGCGAACGTGGATTCCGAAGAATCCGTCCAGTACGTGAGCCGTCAGCCGGAACCGTTGCCTGTGGCCGACCCCGAAAAGGAAACCGCCAAAAAATACATCAGTACGACCATTCCGGAGAACATTCCCGACGACCGAAACGCCGTCACGGAGCAGGATAAAACCATCCTGATCATCGAAGACGACACGAATTTTGCCAAATCGCTGCTCGATTATTCCCGGCGAAAAGGCTACAAAGGCATCGTGGCGGTTCGCGGTGACGAAGGCCTGAAGCTGGCCGGAACCTACAAACCGCTCGGGATTCTCCTCGACATTCAGTTGCCGGTCATGAGCGGCTGGCAGGTGATGGACGCCCTGAAAGCCAATCCCGAAACGCGCCACATTCCGGTTCATATCATGTCGTCGCACAAGGTCAAAACCGAGAGCCTGATGAAAGGCGCGGTTGATTTTGTGGATAAACCGATGGCTTTTGAACAGATGCAGGAAGTGTTTGAGAAAATCGAATACGTCCTGAACCGGACCTCCAAAAAAGTGCTGATCATCGAAGATAACCCGAAACACGCCAAGGCACTGGCGTATTTTCTAGAAACCTTTCACATTCATTCCGAGCTGAAAAGTAATATCGCCGAGGGCGTCGATGCACTGCAAAAAGACGAGATCGACTGCGTGATTCTGGACATGGGCATTCCGGACACGAAAGCTTACGAAACGCTGGAAGAAGCCAAGAAAAACCCGGGCCTGGAGCACCTGCCGATCATTATTTTTACCGGCAAAAGCCTGTCGCTGGCCGAGGAACTGAAAATTAAGAAGTACGCCGATTCGATCATCGTCAAAACCGCCCATTCGTATCAGCGGATGCTCGATGAAGTCTCGCTGTTCCTGCACCTGGTCGACGAAAACAAAAAGGCGGGAAGTCTGAACGACAATTACAAAAAACTGGGCGCGTTGAGCCAGGTACTGGCCGACAAAACCGTGCTGATTGCCGACGACGATGTGCGGAACATTTTCTCGCTTTCCAAAGCACTCGAGAATTACAAGATGAATGTCATCACGGCGCTGGACGGCAAAGAAGCGTACCAGAAACTGAAGGAAAACCCGAACGTCGACGTGGTGCTGCTGGACATGATGATGCCGCAAATGGATGGCTACGAAACCGCCCGTAAAATTCGGGAAAACTACCAGTGGAAAAACCTGCCGGTGATTGCCGTAACGGCCAAGGCCATGACCGGCGACCGCGAACGCTGCATTCAGGCCGGGGCTTCCGACTACATCACGAAACCGGTTGATATCGATCAACTGGTTTCGCTGCTGCGGGTCTGGCTCTACGAACGCACCTGACCTGCGTTATCAATGTGCACCGACGAGACCGTATTTTGAACGAACTTATGCAGAAGAAACGAATCTTGATCATTGACGACGATACCCGCAACATTTTTGCGCTGACGGCTACGTTACGGGCTAAATCCTTCGATTGTCTTTCGTGCACCAACGCCCAGGATGCACTGGAATTGCTGAAAACCGACGAAGTGGTCGACGCCATCCTGATCGACATGATGATGCCCGAAATGGATGGGTACGAAGCGATTCCGCGCATCAAAAACATTGAAAAGCGGGTTCATACGCCGATTATTTCGGTAACCGCCCAGGCGATGGTCGGCGACCGCGAAAAGTGCCTGCAAGCGGGTGCAACCGATTATATTTCAAAACCGGTCGATGTGGACCGGTTATTGTCGTTGCTGTCGCGTGTTTAATCCTGGTAAGATGATCGAGGACGCGGAGGTTGAACTGATTCTGAGCGATCTGTTTGACATTCATGGGTACGACTTTACGAATTACGCCCGGGCGTCGCTCAAACGCCGGATTCACCGGTTGTTTACGCTGGACAAGTTTCCCAGTTTTGCCGAGTTTCGCTACCGGATCAAATCGGACACCGGTTATCTGAAACAGGTGATCGAGGGATTGACGGTCACGGTGACCGAAATGTTCCGCGATCCGTTGTTTTACAAGGCCCTCCGCACGGAAGTGGTACCCTCCTTAGCGGCCAAACCGTTCATTCGGATCTGGCACGCGGGCTGTTCGACGGGCGAGGAAGTGTTTTCAATGGCGATTCTGCTCCGGGAGGCCAATCTTTTGCATAAATCGCTGCTGTATGCCACGGACTTGAACCCCGAAGTACTCGAAAAAGCCCGAAAAGGCATTTTCCCGCTGGCCCAGATGAAGCTGTACTCCGAAAACTACATCGAAGCGGGGGGCAAGCAGGACTTTTCGAGTTACTACACGGCGCAGTACGGGCAGGTAAAGTTTGATGAGAAACTGGCCGAGCGCATGATTTTCTCGACCCACAACCTGGTTTCCGACCGTTCGTTCAACGAATTTGACCTTGTTCTGTGTCGAAATGTGCTGATTTACTTCGATAAATACCTGCAGGAACGAACCCTTCATCTGTTCGATGAGAGCATCGGGAAGCTTGGTTATCTGGCGCTGGGCTCGAAAGAAACCCTGAATTTTTCGGCCCTTAAACCCAAATACAAACAGTTGAGCAAAGAAAAAATATGGCGGAAGATCGGGTGAAAACCGTTTGTAAAGCTGTAGTGATCGGAGGTTCGGCGGGAAGTATCGAGGTGTTCCTGAAACTGCTCCCCGCCCTGCCGATGCCGTTGTCGTTTGCCGTAATTATTGTCGTTCACCGCAAAAATTCAACCGATTCATCGTTAGCCCATGTATTATCGATTAAAACCGCCGTTCCGATTCAGGATGTGGAAGATAAAGACCCGGTTTTGGCCGGAAATATGTACCTCGCGCCCGCCGATTACCACCTGCTGATCGAAAAAGACGAAGTTTTTTCTCTCGATAATTCGGAGAAAGTGAATTATAGCCGTCCGTCGCTGGACGTTACGTTCGAGTCGGCTGCCGATGTGTACGGCCCGGCGCTGGTGGGTGTGTTGCTGTCGGGCGCTAACGCCGACGGAACCGCTGGGCTGAAGGCCATCAAACAGGCGGGCGGCATCATCGTGGCCCAAAAACCGGAAACCGCCCAGTCGAGCTTCATGCCCCAGCAGGCTATTATGCATGCACCCGTTGATCACGTTCTGGACGTCGACGGGCTAATCACCTTTCTTCGTTCACTCAACCGCCCGGTCTGACCACCCGGTTTCATTGCTCCTCCACGTTGCCCGCGCCCAATTCCTGAAACAGCGTTTGCCAGTATTGTGTGACGGCCGGGTTATTTTGCTTCACGGATGCATCCGGCGCAAACGGCAGAATCATGACAATGTCCGGACTGCCGATGGTATACTGCTTTAACTTCCCGGCATCGCCTTTGGCCCACGCGTCGGCCTGGGCATTGTCTTTGGGCGGTGTTTTGTGAAAATCCCGCCGACCCGCGCTGTAGACGCTCTCGACCATGTCGCTGAGGTAATACACCTTCACGGTGGCTCCACTTTCGTTGGCTTTGGCAATGACGGGCAAGCTTGCCCAGATGTCGGTTTCTTTGTTCGAGGCCGATGCGTTCGGTGTAGCCAGTTGCTGTAACACCCGCTGGCGAATGGCGGCTTTCTCGCGGCCCAGCGACAGATCGAAACTGGTTTGGGCGGCTTCGCGGTCGGTGGCGTTGGCGCTGCTCACGTCGTCCATCTCGGAGCGTGCCGTCACGGAGAGCGCCCGGGCCTTCGAGGTGTTTTCGTGAATAAAATACACCTCCAGCTTATCGCCTTTATTTTTTATATTCTGCTCGATAATCTCGTTGACCGCCATCTGGTATTTCTGGGCAACAAAGGCTTTGTTCGGGTTGACGCTCACGGATTTGTCCAGAAAAATCAGGGTATACACCGGATCGGTTTTCGGAGCGTTCGAGCCGGATTCTTTGCCACTATCGGACGAACAGCCAGCCAGGGTGAGCAGCAGCACGCAGCTAAAAAAGATCGTTTTCATAGGAACGGGGCCATCATCGGCTGGTAGAAGTCAAAACCACCGAAGGATGAATCAGAGACGTTATTTTTTCTAAAACGTTGCGCACAAGGAGTTGTTTGTGTCCGCCAGTCACTAACCGGAAAATTTGCACTTTACCATTCAATCCTTGTCCATTGGAAAGGCATTCTGTCCTTCTACCCGAAAACCAGAATTACAGCGGTCAAATGTACCAACAAACTCCTTATCTTGCTTAATCGGCTGATCAACAAACCCTCACTCTTGCTATGAATGTAATTTTTACCCGGCGGTTTAGCCTCCTCATCCCCCTCTTTCTTCTCACGTTTCGCTTACTGGCTCAGATCACCAACGCCCCCGCCCGCAGCGAAGGCGATGGCCCCCACAAACGGCTCATCATCCGGGGCGTCACGCTTATCAACAGCACCGGCGCGCCCCCGGTTGGCCCGATCGACATTGTGGTCGAGAAAAACCGCATCGCCCAGATCCGGCAGGTCGGCTACCCCGGCGTCCCGATTGACGAGCAACGGCGGCCGCAGGCCGGGCCGGGTGACAAAGTGCTGAACTGCGAAGGCATGTACCTGATGCCCGGTTTTGTGGACATGCACGGCCACATCGGCGGCAAGGCCCAGGGCACACCCTCCGAATACGTGTTCAAACTTTGGCTGGGGCACGGCATCACCACCATCCGCGATCCATCGGCGGGCAACGGCCTGGACTGGGTGCTCGACCACCGCGCCAAAAGCGAGCGCAACGAGATCACGGCCCCGCGCATCAAAGCTTACACGGCCTTCGGCATGGGGGCCAAAGACCAGATTTCGACGCCCGAGCAGGCCCGTGCCTGGGTGCGGGAAAATGCCAAAAAGGGCGCCGACGGCATCAAGTTTTTCGGCGCTGAGCCAGATGTGTTCAAGGCGGCTTTGGACGAAAACAAAAAACTGGGCCTGCGCTCGGCCTGCCACCACGCCCAGTTGGAAGTGGCCCGGATGAACGTACTCGCCACCGCCAAAGCCGGTCTGACGACGATGGAACACTGGTACGGCCTGCCCGAAGCCCTGTTTGAAGATAAAACCATCCAGTCGTACCCGGCGGAGTATAATTACAACAACGAGCAAAACCGCTTCGAGGAAGCGGGCAAGCTCTGGCAGCAAGCGGCCAAACCGGGCACCGAAAAGTGGAACAAGGTGATGGACGAGTTGATCGCGATGGATTTCACGATCGACCCGACGTTCAACATCTATGAAGCTAACCGCGAACTGATGCTGGCCCGCCGGGCCGAGTGGCACGAGGAGTACACGCTTCCGGCGCTCTGGCGGTTTTACGGCCCGAGCCGGATTTCGCACGGGTCGTACTGGCACAATTGGGGCACCGAACAGGAAGTGACCTGGAAACGCAATTACCAGCTTTGGATGGCGTTCATCAATGAATACAAAAACCGGGGTGGTCGCGTCACAGCCGGTTCGGATTCCGGTTTTATCTACCAACTCTACGGTTTTGCGTACATCCGCGAACTGGAACTGCTGCGCGAAGCCGGTTTTCACCCGCTGGAAGTCATTCGGGCCGCGACGTTGAAAGGGGCCGAAGCCCTCGGCATGGCCGACCAGATTGGCTCGGTAGAAGTCGGCAAACTGGCCGATTTTGTGATTACGGAAGAAAATCCGCTGGCCAACCTGAAAGTGCTCTACGGCACCGGAGCCATTCACCTCAACGAAAAAAACGAGGTGACGCGGGTCGGTGGGGTGAAATACACGGTGAAAGACGGCATTGTCTACGACGCCAAGCAACTGCTGGCCGACGTTCGCAAGATTGTCGCCGAAGCGAAGCAGAAAGAAAACTTCGAAATCACCCAGCCGGGCGTTGCTCCCAAAGCCGGGAAGATGTCGGGCGGAAATTAGTTTCTGAACCCGGATTACGCGGATTAAAGGATTAAACAGGATATAAATGAAGATTGCGTTAGCCATCCTAATTAATCCTTTAATCCGCGTAATCCGGGTTCAAGACAGTTAGGGCTTATTGCTATCGACCACCAGCCTGTTCTCCCGGTTGACAATCTCCCAGGCAGTATAAAACACCAGCCGGGCTGATTTTTCGGCCAGTTTGAAGTCGATCTTCTCTACGTCATCGCCGGGCCGGTGGTAGTCGGCATGCAGGCCGTTGAAGTAGAAAACGATGGGGATTTTGTGCTTTGCGAAGTTGTAGTGGTCCGAGCGGTAATAAATCCGCTGTGGGTCGCTGGGTTCGTTGTACTTGTAATCCAGCTCCATCATCGTATATTTCCGGTTGGCATCCTCGCTGATCTGGTGAAGTTCCGACGACAGTTTATCCGAACCAATGACGTAGATGTAATTATCGGACTTGCCTTCGTGCAAATCGTCGACGCGGCCCACCATGTCGATGTTCAGGTCGCAGACGGTATTTGCCAGCGGCAAAACCGGGCTCATGTCGGTATAGTATTCCGACCCGAGCAAGCCTTTTTCCTCGCCCGAAACCGTCAGAAACAGCATACTCCGGCGCGGACCGTGGCCCTCGGCTTTGGCTTTGGCAAAGGCCTGGGCGATTTCCAGCACCGACACCGTTCCCGAACCGTCGTCGTTGGCGCCGTTGTTCACCTGGCCGTCGGGATTGACGCCGATGTGGTCGTAATGCGCCGAAATGACGACTACCTCGTCTTTTTTGTCGGTCCCTTCCAGAAAGCCCAGCACATTGCTGCTCTCCAGAATCTCGTCTTTCCGCTCGGCTTTCAGAGCAATTTTGCCTTTCAAGACACCCGAGTTGGGCTTGCCGGTTTTGTTGATTTTGGCAACAGCCGCCTGCCATTTGGCCGGGGTCGTGTTCAGCAGGTCCACGCCCATATCCTGCGTAATCAGGAACGTGCCGACCGCACCGATTTTCTCCATCGACGGCCGCAGGCCCATCCGGTTGAAACGCCCCATCAGGGCCGTGCGCTGGGCCACCAGTCGGCGGTAGGCTTCCGGCGATTCGGCCGACACGATGAATACTTGCTCGGCCCCTTTGTCTTTGGCAATCAGCGCTTTCTTGCGCAGACTTTCGTCACTGCTCCAGTCCGACGGTTTGGTCGAATTCGTCAGGACATAATTGCCGTTCGCTTTTTTAGGCTCGCCTTCCAGCATCACCACCGCTTTGCCCTGGACGTTCAGTTTGGCGTAGTCGTTGTATTGATCCGAGAAAATCCCGTAGCCCACAAAAACCGTCTCGACGCTCGTTTCCTGCATGACCGCGAACAAGCCGTTGACGATGAAATCTTTCGGATACGTGTAGGTTTTGTCGCCTGCTTTGACGTAGAAATCACCCCAGGTTTTCTGGTAGAGCTTAAATGGCTGGAAATAGCCGGTTTTTCCGTCCTCGGTTTTGACGATCGGTTGCAGGTTTTCGGCGGCAAACTGTTTGGCGATGTAATCGGCGGCTTTGCGCTGGCCTTCGGTGCCGGTTTCGCGGCCCTGCATGTCATCGGCCGCCAGCACCCGGAGGTGTTTTTCGAGATCGGCCGCCTGAATGGTCTGGGCATAATCGGTGGCGGTTTGGGCCATTGCCAACTGGCCGCACAGCAGCAAACCGACACTGTAACGCAGGTATTTCATGAAATTGTTGTGAAGATAAATAAAACAAAAAGCAGGGACCGAAACCGACCCTGCTCACGCAAAGATAAAACGAAAATGCGGGTAAATTTAGTGCCATTGATTTTGTCCAGAACCGCAAAGTCGTTCGCTTCTGGTTCCACTCGTCAAACCGCGCTATTTTCAGAGCCAACCCGGTTGTTGGTAAGCAGAAACGGAACCAGTAAAAAGCTCAGGCTACTCAACAACAGATTAATAGCAAAACCGACCGCGTGCAGAAACGTAGCCACGATGGCTCCTTCGGCGGGCGTAAAACCGTACAGCACCAGCGCCCGGCTCACGAAAAAATGGTACGTTCCGATGCCGCCCTGCGTCGGCACGGCCAGCCCACCCAGCGAACTCACGGCCAGGATGGTTAGAGCGGCCGTGGGTGGTAACGCCCGCGTACTGTCCAGCGCCATCAGCAGCCAGTAGGTACTCAGCCACGACAATGCCTGATTTAACAGCGTTAGCAGTACAAACAAATACAGTTTTTGTACTTGTCGAATCGCAAAAAAGCCCTGCCAAAGGCCTTTAACAGTGTTAGCTAGTTTGGCAATTATTGGATGTTCCCGAAACGTTTCATTCCGAAACAGATACCAGCCTCCTGCTCCAGCGACGAGCAGAGTACCGATGCCCAAGGCCCAGGCGGTTGTGGTCGGCCATCGAAACGAGAGCCCTGCCAGGTACGTCTGCATCCGGTTTAGCTCCAGCAGGAAGGTCAGCAACAGCAGCAGCAACAGCATCAGCAGGTCGATAACCCGCTCGGCGACCACCGAGCCGACACCCTGCGAAAACGGCACCTGATCGGTCCGTTGCAGGGTGGCGCAGCGCGTGAGTTCGCCCGAGCCCGGCACAATCATGCTGGCAATAACGCCCGCCATTGTCGCAACTGTGGTCCGGAAAACCGTGGGTGCGTAGCCTAGCGCCAGCAAGGGGAGCTGCCAGCGTTTCCCGCGCACGAGAAACAGCAAAACCGTCAGGAGAGCCACCAGCGCAATCCAGCCGTAGCGCGCCTGTCGAAACTGCTGACCGATTTGCGCGAACGAAATATCTTTCAGCGCATATGCCAACAGGGCGAGGGCGAGGGCAATGGGAACCAGTTGTTTGAAAAGTCGTCTGATCAAGTCCGTCCGAAATGGGGGTAAGTTAGGCAAACCGCCGATAATTTGTGGCATATTATTTGACCCGAATTAAGCGTCCTGTTACCTTTAAGCTACAGGGAAAAGTATATATTAGTTTTGTTGCAAAAAATTTGCTTCACCAAGCATGTCAAAATCGGGTAAGAAAAAACCGGCTTCCATTTCGGCAAATCCTAAAGCCAGCAACATCCCAGCGGTTGAACTAAAACGGCCATCCACCCATTCGCCTGCTCCGTCAACCGAACAGACACCACAGCCCTTGGGTTTTGAGCTGATTCGATTCGACACGCGATTGAAATGGTTTTTAGGAATCTGCCTGGGCTTGTTTCTGTTGTTCACGGTTACCAAAATTCATTTTTCGTCTATACCGATCTGGAACCAGATTATCCCTGATGGTTCCGATACCCGGCGCGGCCTTCTTTCCGGGACGCCTAAGCAAATCCGGATGGATGAATGGGCCATCCTGACGCCTTTCATGCTTTCACAGGCCCACCAGGATTATCCGCTCGAAAACCCGGCCATTGGGGGCGAGAAAGTGGCGCTGGTCGGTTATTTCCCAATCAAGCATTTCGTTTCCGTATTCCGGCCCGACTACTGGGGGTTCTACGCCTTCGGCCCCGAAATCGGCCTGGCCTGGCGCTGGAACTTCATCATTTTTTTTAGCCTGATTGCTGTCACACTCACCTTCCTCCTACTGACCCGTAACAACTTCTGGCTCTCGGTGATCGGAGCGTTCTGGCTTATTTTTTCGCCGGGTCTGGCCTGGTGGTCGTTTTTCTTTCTGACGAGCATTTTTGCAGGCTGTCTGCTACTCACCTCTTCCATCTACATTTTTTATGCCCGAAATCTAAAAACGATCCTGGGCTGGGGGCTAGTTTTCCTGTGGTCGTTCGGTGCCTACGCCCTGACGTTGTATCCGCCGTACCAGGTTCCGATGGGCTATTTACTTCTTTTTCTGCTGGTTGGCTTCGTCTGGCGGGATTTTGACAAGACGTTTCTGTTTGCTAAAATTCCGTACAAACTAGGTACCTTTGCGGTGGCCTTTGCCATTCTGGGGGCGGTTTTCTATCTCTACTACCTGGACGCCAAATCGACCATCGAGGTCATGTCCAACACGGTTTATCCGGGAAAACGCAGTGAAACCGGCGGTACGGGCTTCATTGCCAACTGGTTCTCGGAGTATTACGCGGGCTGGCTGCTAACCGATCAGAAATTTCCGAGACACTGGTTGAACATCTGCGAACTCTCGCATTTTATCACCTTCACCCCCGCCATACTTGCTTGTACGGTTGTTTATTTTCTGTATACCCGCAAATTTGACCCGTTGCTGACCATCATTCTGGGGTATGTGCTGGTGCTGCTGATCTGGATGGAAGTCGGTTTTCCGGCTTTTTTGGCGAAAGCGACCTTGCTGGATGTCAGCCCGACGCGCCGGACGCAGATACCGTTTGGCATTGCCAACGTGGTGCTGGCGGTTTTGTACCTGGATTACATCCGGAGGCAGAAAATCAAAATCAGTACCGCCCTCTCAGCAGCTTTGACAATTGGCGTCGTGCTCTTCATGATCTATGCCGCCTGGCTGAATATTTCCACCTCGCAGGGCTTCTACAAAGCGCATCAGTTGTTTGTGCCGACGCTCTTTTTCATGGCGCTTAACTTCCTGTTGCTGCCAATTCTCAACTTTAACTACAAGGAACTGGTCGTGGGGGGAGCGCTCGTGCTGTTTACGCTACCAAACCTGAAAATCAATCCGATGGCGAAGGGGCTGGCCCCGATTACGGAGCATACGCTGTACAAGAAAGTGCGGGAACTGCACCTGAAAGAGCCCGCAGCCCGTTGGGTGGTTTTGGGAAATCAGTATATTACATACCTGGTGACGGCCACGGGCGTTAATCAGTTGAGCGGGGTAAAAAACCAGCCGGATTTCAAAACCATGCGCGTGCTGGACCCGACGGCCAAACGGGATTCGGCGTATAACCGCTACGCCCATGCCGTTTACAATACGTACATCGATGGCAAAGACAGCACGGTGATTCAGAGCAGCTTTGAAGACGGGTATTTCGTCGGCGTTGATCCCTGCTCGCCGAAGCTGAAAAAACTCAACGTGAAGTATTTCATCTTCGACCGGACCCCGCAGGCCGTCGAAATCCGATGCATGAAGCTGGTTGAAAAGTTGGGCAGTATCGAAATCTACCGCAGCAATGACTGAGCGCGTGTTTATCCTGATTCCGTCGTATAACGAAGGAAACATGATCCGCCAGACCATTCGGTCGCTGGAGGGCGGGCCGTACACCATCGTGGTCATCGACGATGCCTCGACCGATGCAACCTACAATTCCATCCGCGACCTGCCGGTTTACTACCTGCGTCACGACATTAACCTGGGCCAGGGAGCCGCTTTACAAACCGGGATGGACTTTGCCCGGCTGCACGACGCCGACGTGGTGGTGCATTTCGACGCCGACGGCCAGCACAACCCCGCCGATATTCCGCGCTTCCTGGAGGTGCTCCGGACGCAGCCGGTCGACATTGTGCTGGGTTCCCGGTTTTTGCGGGATGAGGATTTGAAAGCCGTCCCCCGGTTTCGGCGCTGGTTGCTGCGGCTGGCACGGCTGACCAACGGTTTGCTCACCGGTCTCTGGCTGACGGATGCCCACAACGGTTTTCGGGTGATGAACTGGCGGGCGCTGCGCGACATCAACCTGAAGGAAAACCGCATGGCCCACGCTACCGAAATTCTGATGCAGATTCGGAAAAACCGGCTCCGGTACGTCGAAAAACCGACGCACATTTCTTACACCGCCTATTCGCAGGAAAAAGGCCAGCGGTGGTCGGGAGCCATCAACATTCTGATCGACGTTTTCATCAATAAATATTTCCGATGATGCCGTTCCCGATTCACCTGACTCCCATCCAGCTTTTACTGACCGTTTTGCTGGTCATTGTCGGTATTGCCTCGCTGCGATTGCTCCGGAACCGCTTGTTGTACCGGCTGTTTTTTCTGGGCATCGT
Organism: Larkinella sp. VNQ87; assembly: GCF_049445795.1. Taxonomy (NCBI): domain Bacteria; kingdom Pseudomonadati; phylum Bacteroidota; class Cytophagia; order Cytophagales; family Spirosomataceae; genus Larkinella; species Larkinella sp. VNQ87. The sequence goes on along the minus strand of NZ_JBMSDT010000005.1, from coordinate 113,969 downwards.
TGCGGTCGGGATTCTCTTTGTGGCCATTCCGACGATTCCGTATTTTCTGGCGATGCAACTGGGCGTCGGGCGGGGTGTCGATCTGGTCTTTTACCTCTTGTTCACCGGTTTTTTGCTCATGGGCGTGGTGCTGTACCGCCGGTTGTTGCAGCACGATTTGATCATTACCCAACTCGTCCGGCAAAATGCCATTCGAAACGCGACGGATCTGAAAAGTGCTCACCCGGCGACCCGGAAAAACCGCCCCAACTAATCACAGCAACGTCCACTGCTCCGGCACCACCACTTTCGTCTGGGCCGCTGCCGAAACAAACCACTGCCGGGGGGCCAGCACCAGCCGGTTTTCGGCCGGATTCAGCCAGGCGCCCCACCAACTAAACGAACTGTTGGCGACAATGGCGTGCCGACACTGGCTCATCAGGGCCAGATCCTGCCAACTGTCGGAGCCGGTATTGCCTTCCACGTACGTCGCCGGGTTCAGCAGCGGCCCCAGGGTTGTTTTCACCCACAGCAACTCGTCGGAAAAGACGAAAAAATGCGGCTCTTCGACCTGTTCGCGCATCCGTTCGATGGCGTTCCGGTAATACGTTTCTCCGGCAAAACCGTGTAACTGACGAGCGTTGGCATTCGTGACATAATCTCCGCGCCGGACGTGCAGAAAAACCGGCGTCCGGGCGCGGGCAATGGCGTCGGCGTACCGCTGGCTGGCATCGGAAAGCGGTTTTCGAAAGCGAAGCTGCTGGCGCAACAACGGCGCAACCGGTTTGAACCAGGCTTCCGATTGCCAGTACCCCCAGCAGAAGACGAGCGGTGCCGAAGGATTCAAGGTTGGCAAATTAGGAGTAAGATTCGGGGTTTCCCGCAAAAAAACACTTCCGGACGCACCGGAAGTGGCTTTTGCCAGCGCCAAAGCGGTTTCGAAAGACGACGTGCAGGGAATCGTCAGATTAAAAACGTCCAGTTCGTACGGCCGGAGGGTGTAGTTCCGAAGACGCGCCATCAGGCGACTTTCCAGCAGCGTGGTGCTCAGTTTCAGGTCGGTTTGCCGGTCGTGGGCCAGCCGCAGCCCGAACGCATACTGAAACAACTGATTGCCCAAACCGCCCATCAGGCACGAAATCACCATACGTCAGGCCGGGTTTGATTTTCGTTCGGCAAAATAATTGACGGCCACGAAGATTTCGAGCAATTCCGAATACTGATCGATGCGCCGGAGCCCGTTGCCCACGATGCGGTAGAGCGTAAAATCCGGATGCAGAATCTTCCAGAAATCGCGAAAAAACGTGCGGGAATCGATGTTGGTGCCGCCAAATTCAAACTGAATGAACCGGATTCGCTGGTCTCGCAGCAACTGCGCGGCCCCTTCGAGCACCGAAAACTCGTGTCCTTCGACATCAATTTTCAACAGGTCGATGTGGTTGATCCCTTGTTCCCGGCAAAATTCGTCGGCGGTACTGAACGACGCGACTTCCACGGACTCGAAGGAAATATTGAGGTGTTCGAGGTCGCGGGAATACACGGAGGTCATGCCCGACTGGTCGGCATCGGCATACAGCGACAGTTGACCGGTTTTGGAACTAAGCCCGAACGGATGTTTCTGCACGTTGCTGGCCGTGACGCTTTGAGTCAGCGTCTGAAACGTATTCCGCGCCGGTTCAAAACAATGCACGGTGGCCCGCTGCCCGAACGTTTTCAGCACCATCCGGGCGTAGCTGCCCACATTGGCCCCCACATCGAATACGGTGACCGGCTGCGACCCGGTTTTTTGAGCAATGTATTGAAGCACAAACGCTTCCCCGCTGTCTTCGGTGTACGAACCGCCCCCGTAATTCATCGCGTAGAGCGTGAACAGGTACAGCTTTTCGTAGAAAGGCTGGAGCCAGTTGACCCGCATAGGGGCCAGAAGCCACTTCAAAAACCGTGTCATGCGTCTAATTTCGTCATTTCGAAGATACCGCAGCCGTACGTACAGCCGAAGTTGTTGCGCACAGCCTCGGATTGCCAGTCGGCGTTGGCAAAAAATTGGTCGTTATCGTCAATGTAACTGAACGATTCGATTCGGTAGCGCGGTGTAAAAAGCCGGAGCAGATACGAAACATCGAACACGCGGTGGGCATTGTAAATAATGCCTTGTGGACCGATGGGCGTCGAGAAATAGAATGTCCCGCCCGGTTTCAGGATCGTGTAAATGTTGTCCAGCGCCTTCAAATGTCCCTCCACATCAATCGGATCACCGTAGCGTCCCAAGCCGAAGTGTTCGATGGCGTGCAGCGACGAGATGGAATCCGTGTAGTTTTTCAAGTCGGGCGGCAGCGCCGTCAGGTCGGCCTGGCGAAAGGTTACGTTCGGAATCGGGCGGTTCAGCGGGCGAATATCCAGGATTTCGATGGGCCGAAAAGCCGCTACATTAGCCACAAAGCCGTCGATTCGGGAGCCAATGTCGACGTGTTTGACCGGCTGATTCCTGAAAATCCGCTGCGCCACGTGCAAATCCTGCAAAAAATAATGCTTGAGCAGGTGACCACTCTCGGCGTACCGATCCGTGAGGGCCGGAAAAAACCCGCGAATCGGAAAGTCTGAATGGCCGTTTAACTGGCTTTTCAGCTTGAAATAATCTCCGACATAATCCGGAACACCCCGGAAGCCATTCCAGGCCACCGCCGAACCCAGTTTTATAAGACGACCAATCATATCTCAGGCGTTTAGGAGCCGCCGGGCCCGGTTCATGATCCGGATTAAAAACGACTCCGGCAAGGTATTGATAACCAATGTAATCAGTTTAATTTTCAGGCGGTGTGCCAACGGTGGTTTGTACCCAAACTCCCGTACGAACGTTTCTTTGATTTGCAGATTGCTTCGCCATTTTTCCTGCAGTTTCGTAAAAACCGTATTTGCATTGTGAATGCGGTATGCTGTCAGGTATTCCGGCAAGTTATGCATTTTTCGCCCCTGATTCAATTGCACAAACAAGCTATAGTAATCATTAAAATGCCGAAACCGGATTTGGTAAAAATCCTGCTCCCGAAACCGGTTGCGGTATAAAATAGCTGGATTGGCAATCGGAAACCGCAGGTAAAATTCATCGTAAATCGCTGGGTGATCGACCGGATATTCGCGTGTTCCCGTCTTTTTCCCGGTTTCGTCGATCAGTTTCAGCCAGCTTCCGACCAGAAATATGTCCGGGTTTGCCTGCAAAAAAGCCACCTGCCGGGCCAGTCGTTCGGGATGAGCCACGTCGTCGGCATCCAATTTGGCCAAGAACTCGCCCCGGGCGTGTCGCGTCGCCACGTTGGTTGCGACTTCCCCGCCGTATCCCAGCGGAGCCTGTTCGTACAACGGTTTAATTCGTTGGTCGCGCCGGGCGTAGGTTTCCAGAATAGCCCGCGTTCCGTCAGTTGAGCCATTATCCAGCACCAGCACTTCAAAGTTTTGATACGTCTGAGCCAGCAGACTATCCAAAGCCGCCGACAAAAACCGCTCTCCGTTGTAAACCGGCATAATTACAGATACCAGAGGCTCAGTCGCGCTATTCATGCACACACTTCATAATCAGATAAAAACCCCAATCAATAGCACTTTTACGCGGTCGGGCAAACTTCGTCCGTCGGGAACCATCCGGACAAATTTATTCTTTGTAAATTTGTATTTCCGCGTGCAAAATTTGCCACAATTTCATCAATGAAGCTCAATCTAAACTATCAGGAACGTTTCGAAGACCGGCACAACGGCGCGGACGTTTCGCAAACCAATGCCATCCTGAAAACCATCGGCGTTGCTTCGGTGGATGAATTGATCGACCAGACCGTTCCGGCCAGCATCCGGCTCGAAAAACCGCTCGATCTGCCGGAAGCCAAGTCGGAACACCGGTTTCTGGCCGATTTCAAAACGCTCGCTCAACAGAACAAAGTCTATAAATCGTACATCGGCACGGGCTATTACGATACCATCACGCCGAATGTGATTCTTCGCAATATACTGGAAAATCCGGCCTGGTACACCGCTTACACGCCTTATCAGGCCGAAATTGCCCAGGGACGGCTGGAAGCCCTGCTGAATTTCCAAACCGTGGTTATCGACCTGACCGGCATGGAAATCGCCAATGCCTCGCTCCTCGACGAAGCCACGGCAGCGGCCGAAGCCATGCACGTGCTGTTTGCGCAGCGTCCGGCGGCCAAAAAATCGGCCATGACGTTCTTCGTGTCGGAACGCTGCCACCCGCAGACGATTGACGTGATCAAAACCCGTGCCACGCCCCTGGGGATTCAGGTGGTGGTGGGCGACCATCAGCAGGTGAACGTCACGCACGACGATCTGTTCGGGATGCTGGTGCAGTACCCGGCGTCCGATGGCGAGGTGTTCGATTATACCGACCTGATTGCCGCTGCCCACGAGCACAATGTTTTTGTGACAGTAGCGGCCGATCTGCTGAGCCTGACGATGCTGACGCCCCCCGGCGAAATGGGTGCGGATATTGTCGTCGGTTCGTCGCAGCGGTTTGGCGTACCGATGGGCTACGGCGGTCCGCACGCGGCTTTCTTTGCCACGCGCGAAGCGTTCAAACGGCAGATTCCGGGCCGCATCATCGGCGTTTCGGTCGATGCCCAGGGGAATCCCGCACTGCGGATGGCCCTGCAAACCCGCGAACAACACATTCGCCGGGAAAAAGCCACTTCCAACATTTGTACGGCCCAGGTTTTGCTGGCGGTCATGGCGGGCAGTTACGCCGTCTACCACGGTCCGCAGCGGCTCCGGGCCATTGCCGAACGGGTTCACGGCCTGACGAAGCTCTTCGTAACAGCGCTGCGGTGGACGGGCTATACGATACAGACACAGAATTATTTCGATACGGTTACGATTGAAGTCGATGATGTCGAGTCGCTGCGGAAGTCGGCGCGGACGGCGGGCGTCAACCTGCGGTATCTGGACGACGAGCGCGTGAGCGTTTCGTTCGACGAGGCCAAAACCGTGGATGATGTCGTGCAGTTGCTGGATGTGTTCGGCGTTTGTGCCGACCTGGAAGCCGCCAAAGCAACGCTGGCGATCACCTGGCCGGAGCGGCTCGTCAGGCAATCGGCTTACCTGACGCACCCGGTTTTCAACACGCACCATACCGAACACCAGATGCTGCGGTATTTGAAATCACTGGAAGAAAAAGACCTTTCGCTGGTCCACTCCATGATTTCGCTCGGGAGCTGCACGATGAAACTGAACGCTACGGCCGAGATGATACCGGTTACTTGGCCGGAATTTGGCGGGTTACACCCCTTTGCGCCGAAAGAGCAGGTGGCCGGTTATCAGAAACTGGTGGACGATCTGAGCCAGTGGCTGTGCGAAATTACCGGTTTTGACGCCGTCTCGCTGCAACCGAACTCCGGGGCGCAGGGCGAATACGCCGGGTTGATGGTGATCCGGGCGTACCACGAAAGCCGGAACGACGGGCACCGCAATGTTTCGCTGATTCCGTCGTCGGCCCACGGCACCAACCCCGCCAGCGCTGTCATGGCCGGGATGAAAGTAGTCATCGTGAAATGCGACGAGCGCGGTAACATTGATGTCGATGATTTGCGAGCCAAAGCTGAACAATATAGCAACGACCTTTCCTGCCTGATGGTGACCTATCCGTCGACGCACGGGGTTTTTGAAGAAACCATCAAGGAAATTTGCGAAATCATCCACGAACACGGCGGACAGGTCTACATGGACGGCGCGAACATGAATGCCCAGGTCGGTCTGACCAGCCCGGCTACCATTGGAGCCGACGTTTGCCACCTGAACCTGCACAAAACCTTCTGCATTCCGCACGGGGGCGGTGGGCCGGGGATGGGGCCGATTGGCGTCGTGGAGCACCTGGCGCCCTTCCTGCCGGGCAATCCGCTGGTCGAAACCGGTGGCAAACAAGCCATTCACGCGGTGTCGGCGGCTCCCTACGGATCGGCTAGCATCCTGACGATTTCGTACGCGTACATCGCCATGATGGGCGCGGAGGGCCTTACGAATGCGACCAAAACCGCCATTCTGAACGCCAACTACCTGAAAGCGAAGCTGGAAGCGCATTACCCGATTCTGTATACGGGCAAAAACGGCCGTTGCGCCCACGAGATGATTGTGGATTGCCGGCCGTTCAAAGCCGCGGGCGTTGAAGTGGAAGACATTGCCAAGCGGTTGATGGACTACGGTTTTCACGCGCCGACGGTCTCGTTCCCGGTGCCGGGCACGATGATGATCGAGCCGACGGAATCCGAATCGAAAGACGAACTCGACCGGTTTTGTGAAGCCCTGATCAGCATCCGGGCCGAAATCCGCGAGATTGAAGAAGGCCAGGCCGACAAAGCTAATAACGTGCTGAAAAACGCGCCCCACACGCTGAGTGTGTTCATTGCTGATGCCTGGGACCGCCCCTACAGCCGCGAAAAAGCCGCCTTCCCGCTGCCGTACGTGAAAGCCCGCAAGTTCTGGCCGAGCGTCAGCCGGATCGACAACGCCTACGGCGACCGGAATCTGGTCTGCGCCTGTCTGCCAGTGGAAGAATATGCCAGCGAGGTGGTGGAGACAGCTTCGTAACCCACTTATAATTAGATAGGTACAAAAACCGCTCTTGCTGAAGCAGGGCGGTTTTTGTTATAATTACCAGTTTTAAGCACCTTGGGACTTTGTCACTGCTCCGCCAGTTCCTTCACTTTCTTCAGCGCCAGCGGCCAGGTTTTGACAAAGTCATCTTTGTACTCGTCGGCGATATCCATCTCAACGGTTAGTTCCGTTTTCCCGTCAACGGTTTTAAGCGTGTAATTTTCCAGAGAACCGGCCCACTCCCGGCTTTGTTCGCTCTCGAAGTCTTCGACGCCTTTATTGACAGTGCCGATGTGCTTGAAGGACATAAATTCGTTAGGAACCTTCGTCGCAATGATAGCCACCATTCCTTCATTTTCCTTGCCCAGAAAAAAGACTTTACTGCCTTCCTGCCAGTCGGTTTCGGCCCGGGAGCCTTCGCTGAAAGCCGCTGTCCACTGCGGATACGTCACATCGCTCCAGAGAATGTTCCAGACGGTTTCACGGGGTGCGTCGATGGCGATACTGAATGTTTGCTTTTCCATACTACAGATCGTTTGTTAGACTGGTTGTTTACTGATTTTCCAAAGCAAAGATCCGCTATTTTGAAGGAAACGAGGGGGTGTAATCGTGACAATTTGCGGGGGCAATCCCGCAACTAAGACAATAGTAGAAAGTGCAAAGACAAAAGACTGGCTTTATGCCAGATCAGGCTTCGGCTGTGCGGTTTTCGACCCACTGGATAATGGCTTCTGCCTCCGCCAATCCGGCTGTTGCGACACTGGCTAAGGGATTGCCGTCGTACGACATTGAAAGGTGAAGCGTGTCGTAAACGCCGACGAAAGAATGCAACAGTTTTTTGTCAATACGCGCCAGTTGTTGCTTATACCAATCGACATCCTTGCGGCCTTTTCCTTTTTTGCCCAACAACACATCCAGGGCTACTAGCACGCCCGCGTAGGCCGTATGCCCCGCCATTTTAACGTACTTAGTATCCTGGTAATAGCCATCTTCTTTGTTGGCTTTTTCCCGCAGAATCTCCCGGGCGTTGTCGATGTAGCGTTTGGCTTCCTGTACGGTGTTCATACACAGGTGACTTTAGGAACAAGTTACAAAAACCGGTCCTTGTTTCTGACGTAAACCGGACGGTTTTGTCACATCCTCATTGACTACAAATCCGCAATCACCGTGATGCCGCCTTTCGTTTTCTCGCCGATTTTCACTTTCACCTCGGCATCCAGTGGCAGAAACAGATCGACCCGCGAACCGAACTTAATAAAGCCCAGTTCGTGGCCCTGCTGCACCTGCTGGCCTTCTTTGGCATACCAGACAATCCGCCGGGCCAGCGCCCCCGCAATCTGCCGCAGCAGGACTTCAGCCCCATTTTTTGCTTTGATCACGACCGAGGTCCGCTCGTTTTCGGTGCTTGATTTAGGGTGCCAGGCCACCAGATACTTGCCAGGGTAATATTTAACGTACTGAACCGTACCGCTGACCGGGTGAAAATTGATGTGCACGTTCAACGGTGACATGAAGATGGATACCTGCCGACGCTTCTGCTGAAAATATTCCGGCTCGTCGACTTCCTCAATCACCACCACCGTGCCGTCGCAGGGCGAAATCACGTGCTGATCGTTCAGGGTTGTCACCCGGCGCGGTTTGCGGAAGAACTGCAGGATCAGTAGGAACAAGACCAAGCTGATGGCCACGACCAGTGTAATGGCGGTTTCGTTGCCGCTGAATAAGTAGGAAATCGATAAGATGTTGATTCCTAGCAAAATTACGATGGTCCAGAATAAAATCTGGTAGCCTTCCTTGTGGATTGTCATACGCGTAGAAAATGAAGGGCGCTTGCAAAGCGAGCATTGGAGCGGTGAAGGTACGAAACAAACGTTATTAGGCCAATGACACGCTGCTTTTGAGTTCCCAAACAAAACCGCCGACTTCTGCCCGTTGTTCGCAGAAGTCGGCGGATGTTTGGGAACGGTCGTCTCAGTAACCGCCCCGGTATTTGTAGGTGCTGGCAACCTTGTCGATGGCGACGATGTAAGCCGCCAGCCGCATCGACACCTTGTATTTCTGCGAGGTTTCAAACACCCGGTCGAAGGCATCTTTCATATTGCGGTCGGCCCGGCGGTTGATACGGTCGAGCGTCCATTTGTATCCGATGCGGTTTTGCACCCATTCAAAGTACGAAACCGTGACGCCCCCGGCGTTGGCCAGAATATCCGGCACGACCAGAATACCCTTTTCGTTGATGATGTCGTCAGCGCTGGCCGAGGTGGGGCCGTTGGCTCCTTCCACAATCATCCGGGCCTGAATCGAATCGGCGTTGTCGGCCGTAATCACATCTTCCTTTGCTGCCGGAACCAGCACATCGACCGGCAAGGCCAGCAACTCCTCATTGGTGATGCGTTCGGCACCGTTGAAACCCTCAAGTGTGCCTATGTTAGCGTTACGGTAAGCAATGGCGGCCCCGATGTCGATACCGCTGCTGTTGTAATAACCGCCCGACACATCACTGATCGCCAGGACCGTAACGCCCCGTTCGTGCAGCAGTTCAGCCGCAAACGAACCCACGTTGCCAAAACCCTGAATAGCCGCCGTTGAGCGGTAGGGATTCATGCGGAGTTTGTCCATCGCGGCCAGAGCTGCCACGGTTACACCCCGGCCGGTCGCTTCAGTACGGCCCAGCGAGCCACCCAGCACGAGCGGTTTTCCGGTTACGACGGCGTTGATGGTCATCCCGCGTGATTTCGAATATTCATCCATCAGCCAGGCCATTTCGCGCGGACCGGTGCCCATGTCCGGGGCCGGAATGTCGCGGTCGGGGCCGAAAACGTCGAGCATGGCGACGGTGTAGGCCCGCATCAGGCGCTCAATTTCACCCGCCGACATATCACGGGGGTTGCAGGCAATACCGCCCTTGGCTCCGCCGTACGGAATATCGACCACGGCGCACTTCCAGGTCATCCAGGCCGCCAGGGCGCGCACTTCATCGAGCGAAACATCCGGATCGAGCCGGATACCGCCTTTTGAGGGTCCCAGAATGGTGGAGTGAATAACCCGGTGGCCTTCAAACACTTTAATGGACCCGTTATCCATTGTGATCGGCAATCCCACGGTTACCTGCCGGGCCGGTACCTTCAGGATATAATACATTTCTTCGGTAATACCCAACAGACGGGCCGCTGCGTCGAACCGCGACATCATGGATTCGAGCGGGTTCTCTTTATCTTTTATGGGAGCTGGTTCTATGTAAGCCATAATCCTATTTTTTTAGTTGGCAAATCTGATGTGGTGCCACAGCAAACTTACCAAAAAACATAACGATGTATGTTATGAACTATTTTTTCATGATTTAGTGAAATTCTTTTCATCAAAATCATCTATTCCTAAGTATTTTTTCTACCAAACATCGCATCCGACAAGCGGTCAAGCACCAAATTTTGATTGGTAATCTATCTTTTCCGCCAACATCTATTTTTTGAACTTTTTTTTAAACGGTAGCCGTTAACGATTGAAAAAGAATCAATCGAGTTGTAATTTTGTTGTTTAATCGACAGACAAAAGAATCACCCACTTAACTAGCTGATCAGTACGATGGTTCAGGAAGAAAAGAAAAGGTACTCGGAAGAAGAGCTAAAAGAGTTTGAGGTGCTGATTAGCCAGAAGCTGGAGGCATCCCGCAGCGAGCTGAATTACATCAAGGAGACGCTGAGCAAACGCAACGATAGCGGTACGGATAACACCTCGGGTACCTCGAAACTGCTGGAAGACGGCGCTGACACCAGCGAACGCGAGAACTTAAGCCAATTGGCGGCCCGTCTGCAAAAATTCATTCAACAACTAGAAGCGGCCCTGGTCCGCATCAAAAACGGCACCTACGGTATTTGCATCGATACCGGTCGGCTGATTCCGAAAGAGCGTCTGCGCGCCGTTCCGCATACGCAGCAAACCATTGAAGCCAAGCTGAAACGCAGTTAATTCTTCCGATCATACATCATTCTATCCCGCTCCAGCACAGGGCGGGATTTTTTTTGCCAACCCGGTATGACTATTCGCTATTTTTCCGTCTAATCAGTAGCTTCAACGGGAAAAACCGTTTCGCACGCAAAATTTTCCAAACAAAATAGATCGGATTTGGTCTACATACAGTAGCTCTTAATGACGAACCGCTATGTTAGAAAAATTAGAAGAAATCAGGGAAAGCATATTCAAATTCCTGGAAGCGCGGATCGAGTTATTTAAACTGGAAACCCGTAGTCAGGTTGAAAATATTGCATTGAAAGCCGTTCACGGTATTGTACTCGGTTTTCTGGCCACCATCACGACCATTTTTCTGTTCTCGCTGCTGGCCGCTTATCTCAATGAACTGTTGGATAGCCGGTATTTAGGCTTCCTGATTGTAGCCGGTTTTTTCCTGTTGCTGACGCTGATCTGGGCACTGGCCAAAGGCTCCGTAGAGAATATGCTCCGCAAAATGACGTACAATATGCTCAAAAACCAGCAGGAGAAAAAAGCCGAAGAGCGGGCCGAAGCCATTCAGGAATTGATGAACGAAACCCGCAAGTCACTGAATGAAAGCACTTCTTTGAAAGAGTGATGCCCGGTAATTGTCCTCAAATGTAAACTAAGTAGTAAGCCAATCCATTTTTTTACTAATTTTAGAACGCTCTTTTTATGGATACGAATGTTCCCTTTTCGGATACGTCGGCCCGTCGGGCCGAGTTGATGGAAGCCACCGAGCAGTACAAGAGTTCGATTGAGTCCAACGTCAAAGCCTTGAAAGAGGATGCTGCTGAAGTCGGCAAAACCGTGGCGTTGGTAGCAGGAGTTTGTTTAGCCGCTTACGTGGTTGCCAGCATCCTACTTCCTAAGTCTGATAAATCGGATGAGGACGAGTATGAGGTTGACGATTACGAAGAAGACGAACCCTACGTAGCCAACAGCACCCGCGCCCATGCGCGCCGGGCCGCCAAAGCTGCCGAGGAAGCTCCCAAGAAATCGGCTATTAGTGGCGCTATCACCGGGATTCTGACGTCGATTCTGACGAATCTGGCCCGGCAGCAGGCAACTGAGTTCATTTCGCGTTTACGTCAGAATAATGCAACCACACAACCAGAACCAGGCCGGTACCCGTAACTCGCTACTCAATACCCTGTATAGCCGCAAGGAAACAGGGCAGAAATCATTTGCCGTCTTGCTCGATCCTGATAAGGTCGAGCAAGACGCGTTTAAAGACCTGCTGATCCGAAGCGTCGAAAACCGGGTTGATTTCTTCTTTGTGGGCGGCAGCCTGATAACCAACTTCATTCTGCGTGAAGTTCTTGAGACGATCCGGACGTATACAAATATTCCGGCTATCCTCTTCCCCGGCAACAGCCTGCACATTGAGCCCAGTGCCGACGCCATCCTGTTGCTGTCGCTGATTTCGGGTCGTAATCCGGAGTTTCTGATCGGGCATCACGTTATTGCCGCTCCGTTGCTGAAGAAAAGTGGTCTGGAAATTTTGCCGACCGGCTACATGCTGGTCGATAGCGGAACACAAACGACGGTTTCGTACATCAGCAACACGACCCCAATTCCGCATGATAAACCGGGTGTGGCGGCCTGTACGGCAATGGCAGGCGAAATGCTCGGCCTGAAACTGATTTACATGGATGCAGGTAGTGGCGCCCGGCGACCGGTCGATCCGGAAATGATTGCCGCCGTTCGCTCGTGCGTCGACACGCCGATCGTGGTCGGTGGCGGCATCAACTCCGCCGAACGCGCCCAGGCGGCTTTACAGGCCGGAGCCGATGTAATCGTGGTGGGCAACGGCATCGAAAAAAATCCCGAACTACTCCCCGAAATTGCCTCGCTGGTGCAGGAACTGAACCGGCAGTTGGCGTAAGATACTAATAAGTAATCAGGTGCATACAGAAGACCTTGATTGGTTCTGTACGCACCTGATTGGTTTATAACGTCTCGGTTAGACGTTCATCAACGACTCCCGACGGCGCATTTTACCAGCCGGAATTCCGAACATCATCTTGAACCGGCGACAGAAGTAAGCGGTATCTTTGTAACCCACTTCGGCCCCAATCGCCCGGATACTTTTCTTCGAAGTCCGGAGCAAGCCGACGGCGGCTTCCATCCGCTGGTATTCGATGTAGTCCTGCGGATTAATCCCGGTCAGCATCTTAAAATACTGCCCGACGTAATCTTCCGAGACGTTGGCGACGTTGGCCAGCACCTTGTTCGACAAATCACCGCCCAGATTATCTTTGATGTACGCGAAGATGTCAATCAGACGCGGGTCTTTGAAGTACGTACTATTGGTCACCAGTTGTTCGACGAACAGGCGGTTTTTCAAAATGTAGCGAATGACTTCAATAACGATTTCTTCGGTTTTGATTTTGATAATCCGACCTTTACCCGCCGTATCAAGCATGTCTTCCGCCAGAATCTGGTTGATCGTCTGCACCAGCGAATCCTCCCGTTTGATGATGAACGGGGGCACGTCCAGCGAGTTGAAGAAGTTCACCGAGTCGAATACCTTCGCTTCGAATGACACGTATCCGAACGAATTCGGCATGTTACCGATTTTCTGCGGATCGCGGTTGGCTTCGAAATACTGCTCCCGATGAATCATGAACTCTTCGTTCGTGACGGTTTTAGGCTGCGACGCATCACCATAGGTGACGGTGATGTGTTTCCCGCCCGGGATGAACAGCATGTCGCCCGTTTCCACCTTCACCTTCTCTTCGCCGAACGATACTTCGCCGTTGTACAGAACGGTCAGCGTATTTTCAACGTCGTAATAGTTTTTGATGGTAATAGGCTGCAAAATGCGGATGTTACGCGCCTTGATGAACTTCACACCCAGCGATTCGATTATTTTATTATAGTCTTCCATATGGGGAAAGTGATGTATCTACATGAATCATATTGCAAAGTTGCACAAATCTAATAAATTGTACAAATCTAATACAACATTCGTTCTTGCCAAAAGATAAAAAAAATAGCGCGATACCAATAAAGCATCGCGCGTGTTTTTTGTAAAAATTGTGCTAACGGCAAAAAAGTTCTATTTGACTAGCTCACGGGCGATGACTAATTTTTGGATTTCCGACGTACCTTCATAAATCTGCGTAATCTTGGCGTCGCGCATCAGCCGCTCCACGTGATACTCTTTCACATAACCATACCCCCCATGAATCTGAACGGCTTCCGTAGTTGCCCACATCGCCACCTCCGATGCGTATAATTTGGCCATAGCCGCAGCCTGCACAAAATCTTTCTGCTCGTCTTTCAGCCGGGCCGCTTTGTAGACCAGCAGCCGGGCGGCTTCGATTTTGGTCGCCATCTCAGCCAGTTTAAATTGGATAGCCTGATGGTCAAAAATTTTCTTCCCGAAGGCCTGGCGCTCCTGGGCATAGTTCAGGGCCAATTCGTAAGCTCCGGCGGCAATACCCAGCGCCTGGGCCGCAATGCCGATTCGGCCACCGTTCAGGGTTGACATCGCAAATTTAAAGCCAAACCCGTCGTCACCAATCCGGTTTTCCTTCGGCACTTTCACGTCGGTAAACATCAGCGAATGGGTGTCCGACGCCCGGATGCCCATTTTATCTTCCTTCTTGCCGACCACAAAACCGGCTTGTCCTTTCTCAACAATCAGGCAATTAATGCCTCGGTGTTTCTTTTCGACATCCGTTTGGGCCATCACCAGATACGTCGTGGCCGATCCGCCGTTCGTAATCCAGTTTTTGGTGCCGTTCAGCAGGTAATGATCGCCCTGATCGATGGCCGTGGTGTGCTGCGAAGTCGCATCCGAACCCGCTTCGGGTTCGGACAGGCAGAAGGCTCCGATCACCTCGCCCATCGCCAATGGAACGAGGTATTTTTGTTTCTGCTCTTCCGTACCGAAGGCTTCGAGGCCCCAGCAAACCAGTGAGTTATTGACCGACATGATGACGGAGCTGGACGCATCGACCTTCGAGATTTCCTCCATCGCGATCACGTACGAAACCGTGTCCATGCCTCCCCCACCGTAATCGGGCGAAACCATCATACCCAGGAAACCCAGCTCGCCCATGCGACGGACCTGTTCGGCCGGAAACCGGGCGGCATTATCGCGTTCGACCACACCGGGCAACAACTCCTGTTGGGCAAAATCCCGGGCCGCTTCCTGCACGGCCCGGTGTTCTTCGGTAAGGTTAAAATTTAGTCCCGATAATTCTAATGTGGATGATGTCATACGTGGTGAAGTGTTTAGTCGTAACGCTTTAAAGTTTAAAGAACTGACGGTCTACGTCCAATCCTGTCAATTCTTCTAACCTTATTAAATCAGGGTCAAATTTACGCATTCAGGGAGTAACAACGAACTTTCCCATTACCTGCCGATCCATCATCAAACGCAGCGCCCGGGGCACCTCGTCGAGCGAATACGTGGCCTGAATATGCGGACGAATTTGCCCTTGTTGATAAAACGCCAGGAGTTCCCGGACATTTTTCAGGTTGTCTGCCGGTTGTTTTTCGGCAAATGCGCCCCAGAACACCCCGACCACCGAACAGCCTTTCAGCAGGGGCAGATTCAACGGAATGGCCGGTATTTGCCCGGCCGCAAAACCGACAACCAGGTACCGCCCCCGCCAGCCGACGGAGCGCAGAGCCGCTTCGGTATAGGGGCCACCCACCGGATCGTACACCACATCGACACCCTGCCCGCCGGTCATCGCCCGGATGCGTTCGCGGAGGTCTTCGTGGCTGTACTTGATCGTTTGGCTGGCCCCGGCCTGCCGACACAGTTCGAGTTTTTCGTCGGTCGAAGCGGCCGCGATGACGGTAGTGCCCAGCGTCCGGCCCAGTTCGACGGCCGCCAACCCCACGCCCCCGGCGGCTCCCAGCACCAGCAGGGTTTCGCCCGCCTGTAATCCGGCCCGATCTTTCAGCGCGTAGTAGGAGGTACCGTAGGTGTACATGAGCGAAGCCGCCGTCGTGAAGTCCATCCCGTCGGGCATCCGAAAGGTTTTGTGGCTCACGGCCAGCGTTTTTTCGGCAAAACCGCCCGAGCCGGTGAGCGCAAACACCCGGTCGCCGGGTTTGAGGTTCGTGACGCCTTCGCCCACGTCGCTGACAATCCCGGCCACTTCGCCCCCTGGCGAAAACGGAAACGGCGGTTTGAACTGGTATTTGCCCTGAATCAGGAGCGTATCCGGAAAGTTGACGCCACAGGCTTTCACCGCAATCACGAGCTGACCCGGACCCGGTTTGGGCGATGCGGTTTCTTCCACCGTCAGGCTTTCGGGTGGGCCGTATTGATGGCAAAGGACAGCTTTCATAGTTAAAAAGTACCCATGGACTTTAGTCCGTGTTTTGGGAGTTCATTCTAACTGGTCGATTAAATTAACTCACACGGACTAAAGTCCGTGGGTACGTTATTTAAACACCACAATCAGTCCGGCGCCGGTCACCATGATGGCGGCACCGATCAGTTTTTGCAGCAGGTGCTTTTCCTGAAAAAATTGATACCCAAACAACACGTTCAGCAAGGCCGAGGTTTGGAACAGGGCCAGCACGTAGCTCACCTGCATCCCGCCAAAGGCCGTATTGGTCGAAAACTGCATCAACCCCGCCGATACAAACAAAGCAAGATACGTTGTTTTTTGGACTGCCAAAATCCGAACCTGTGTTTTCCAACGGTTTCGCAGCGAAAAAAGAATCCAGCCGAACGAACACAGAAACCCCAGCACACACCAGCCGATGAAGGTCGTCGTGGGCGATGACAGCAACATGGCGCGCTTGATAAAAACCGCTTCGATGGCCGAGCACACCAGGGCAATCAGCCGCCACTGAATTTCCGGTTTTTTCACGAGTTCGAAGGAAAACCGGCGATTGTCTTGCCCCGAACCCAGCACGATGTAACTCCCGGCCACGATCAGCGTGACGCCCAGCACACCCATCCAGCTCGGGATTTCGTTCAGCAATACCAAGCCGAACACCATGCTGACCACCGATTTATAGGCGTTGATCGGACCAAGAACGGACAGTTCGCCGGTTCGGATGGCTTTGATCAGCAACACATTCCCCAGCACACCAATCCCACTAAACACCAGAACATTTCCCCAGAAAGCGCCGGATAACCGGAATAAATCCAGCTCTCCCCAGAACGGAATTGTCAATACGCTCAAAAAACCATAGGTTGCAGAGGAAACAAACAGTGGCTCGGCTTCGCGCTGGGTTAATTGTTTCTGGAAAACGTTGGCTACGGGACTCGAAACGATACGAACAAGGATGGCAACGGCGGTTAGGGTACTAATGAACACAAGCATAGAATGAAACAACGGTTCTTAAAAACCGCATTTATAACCCGTCTCGGGCTTTTACTAACAAGTTGGGCGTTCGTGTTTTCGGTTCAGGCCCAGAAAAAAATGGTCATTACGGTCGATGATCTTCCGGGCGTTACGCAGTATTACCGGACACCGGATGGCAAATACCAGATGAACCAGCGGCTGATCCGGCACTTTACGGCCCACCGCGTTCCGGCCATCGGCTTTGTGGTATCAAGCTGGCTGTACCGCAACGGCGTTCCGGATTCAAACCAGGTCAAGGTACTAAAAATCTGGCTGGATGCTGGGTTGGAACTCGGAAATCATACATTTTCGCACAAAGATTACACCGTCATCACGATCCAGGATTATTTTAATGAAGTAATTGGCGGTGAACAAATTACGAAACAACTGGTCGAGGAGCGGGGCAAATCATTCCGGTTTTTCCGGCATCCGTTCCTCCGAAAAGGCGAAACGCCCGCCAAGAAAGACTCGCTGGAACGGTTTCTGGCCCGCCGAAAATACCGGGAAGCGCCCGTGACGGTCGATAATTACGATTTTCTGTTCTCGCAAGCCTACGACAACGCCCTGCTAAAAGGCGATACGGCCGCAGCCGCCGAGGTGGGTCGGCACTACCTGGATTACATGATGGCCTATGTCCGGTATTACGAAGCGCAGTCGGATTCACTGTTTGGACGGCCGATCCCGCAAACGCTCCTGACGCACGCCAACACGATCAATGCCGCTTACCTGGGCGAACTGCTCACCCGACTGGAAAAAAGCGGCTACTCCTTTGTATCGCTGGACGAAGCCCTGAACGATCAAGCCTACCAATCGGCGGATCGCTACATGGGCAAAGGCGGAATCTCGTGGCTGCACCGCTGGGCGCTGACGCAGGGAAAGAAAGGAGCCTTTTTCAAGGGCGAACCGGAAGTGCCTCCGCTTATTACCCAACTGGCCGGAACCCGCTAACCTCCCAACCAACAAGCCCACCGGGGTTATTCAGGGCAACAATTCAACTACGATCCGTTACGGTTCAACACGTTTATGAGACTTCTCGACGGAAGAGCGTTGGTTTGCCGACGGTTTCCTGCCAACTTTGAGGTGCTATGCGTACCCTGCTCCGTTCCCTCCGCGACCACCTGAAAGCCGATTTCCGCGCCGATCTCTACGGCTTGGCCGCCGGATTTCTGGCGGTTTGCATCGGTGTCAATTATTACCTGGATTTCGAAGACAGTTACATCGACGCCTACCGGGGCCAGAACATCCGGATTCTGTTTTACTTTCTGTTTTATGCGTTCGCCTATTATTCTGGCGTTGCGCTGTGGACGCGGTTTCACGGACAATCCGGCATCTGGCAACGGCGGGATTTCTGGGTCTACAGCCTGGCGGGTTTAGGCATTTACAGTTGGTACGCCGGTTTTTACGGTTTTAACGACTGGAGTCACGCGGTATTCGACGGGCAGGTTTACCAGTTTGCCTTCTACTGCCTGCGCAATTTACAGTCGTTGCTGACGGTTATTCTGCCACTCAGTCTGTTTTATTGGTTCGTAGAAAAAGAACTGAACGGGTTTTACGGCATGCGCCCGAAATGGAAAGGCCTGCAAATTTATTTCGTGTTGCTGCTCTGCATGGTGCCGCTGATTACCTACGCGTCCTTCCAGCCCTCGTTTCTGGAATCATACCCGACTTACCGCGATACCAGCGCCAACGAGTTTTTCAATGTGCCCGAATGGGTGACGGCGCTGATCTATGAACTGGCTTACGGCTGGGATTTTGTGCCCACAGAGCTGATGTTCCGGGGCTTTCTGGTCATCGGCATGGCCCGGATGCTGGGCCGGGGGGCGGTTTTTCCGATGGTGATTACCTACGCCTTTATCCACTTCGGGAAGCCGCCCGGCGAGACGATCAGTTCCATCTTTGGCGGTTATATTCTGGGGGTCATTGCCTTGCAAACCCGCAGCATCTGGGGCGGCATCATCATCCACCTCGGCGTGGCCTGGCTAATGGAACTGGCGGCATTTCTGCAATTGGCTTTCGATTAGCAAATCGTTGGTTTTGGGAGCGAAATAGCGTATTTTCAGAAAAAACGTCCACGATCAATTACCCGAAGCCCTACTTACCTTCCCCCGAAACCGGTATCAGCCGGGCTTTTAAATCCGGCGTTTTCATGTCTTTATCGAGCGGAAACATGGGCCGCTGAATCCGCTTGTACGGTAGCCGGAACAAATCCTGATCGACGCCCCCGGGCGTGAGCGCCATGATCCAGTCGGCCCGCATGTTGTACAGTTCGGGTTCGAGGTAACCAATTTTGACGACTACAATATCGGATTCGCGGGGCTTGAGGCCCAGTCGGGTAAAATCGGCTTCCTTGTGGTACGGTTTTCGTTTTTGGGTAACAATAACATTGACGCTGCCCACTTTCACGACCACCTCAACCTCCGCATTCTGGTCCCCCTTGACAATGGATTTCACGGTGCCTTTGATTGGAACCGGCGGGGCAAACCGCGCATCGACCCGCGCCCCGGCTTTGCCATCGACTTGACCGCCCACGCCCACCGCCATCGCCTGTTTCACCAGGTCCGGATCGGGAATCGACGCGTAAATCAACGAAGGGCCGTCGACTTTCTGAAATTCCGGCCGCGCCAGAATCTGGGTAAGCGTCCAGGTCACGTCGCCCGCGCCCCCGGCCGTCGGGTTGTCGCCGGTGTCGCTAATGAAGTATGGATGTTTCGGACTCGCCAGCGCTTTCGCCAGGGCCTCATCCAGCGTGCCGGTCGGGGCCACAAAATCGAACTCGTTCCGCACGTTCCAGAACGCCGTGGCCAGCTTTTCGGCCGATTGGGTCACCTTTGTTTTATCGTCGCCCACCACCATCACCACGGCGTGGTTGCGCGGCTCGTCGGCCCAGGCGTACCCAATCCAGATGCCCGCGTCGACAATGCCCTCCTGGTTATCGGCAATCGGCGCAACCTGCTGGTACAGGCTTTTGCCCGGTTCAATCCGCGTGCTGGTTTTCTCGCCCGGCAACAGAATCGGAACCGGAATCCAAGCTTTGTACGCTGGTTTTCCTTTGCCACTCTTAATGCGCTCCAGTAACCGAACGACGGCCCGTTCCTTGGTTTGCATGGCGTCTTCGTGCGGGGCCAGGCGGTAACAGGTCATCAGGTCGGTATGTTGAGCCAATCGTTGGGAAACATTGCCGTGCAAATCCATCGACGTCGAAATGAGCGTTTTGTAGCCAATCACCTGCCGGATGCGGGTAATGAAATCGCCCTCCGGATCGTCGAGGCCCTGTACGCTCATCGCGCCGTGAATATCGAAATAAAGCCCGTCGTAAGGCGCGTATTTTTTGAGCGAATCCAGCGTTTTGTTCACCAGCGATTCGTAGGCTTCGCGCGTCACGGCCCCGCCCGGCAGCGACTTCCCGACAATGGTCGGCACCCAGATAGCCTGTTTCCGTAGGGGCGAAACCGGCATCATAAACGGATACGCATTGTAGACTTCCCCGCCGTACCGGGCATGAAACGCTTCCTCGTGCGTGACCGCCGGTGAAAACGTACTGGACTCGATGCCCAGCCCAGCGATGGCGATGCGCGGCAACCTGGCGGATTGGCCCCATCCAACACTCACCAGTGAAAGCCACACTGTAAAACCCAGGAAGATCTGTTTCATCTTGACAAGTTAAGGCATTTTAGCCATCTTTAAAATCGTGGGACGAATCTACCTTTTAGCTGCCTAAAATCTAAAATCAGGTTCTATTTTCAAGCGGGCCGGGCGGTTTTTCCCCTTTTTAGCATGGATTGGGCATTTGAACAGCACTTGATACCAATGGACGATTATGGCAAAAAATAAGACAACCGAAACCGACAGCAGCGTAGCCGCGTATCTGGAGGCCATTCCGAACGAAAAAAGACGCAGTGATTGTACGGCCATTATTGAATTAATCACGACAGAAACCGGGTTAGTACCCAAACTGTGGGGCACTAGCATCGTCGGTTTCGGGAGTTACCATTATAAATACGAAAGTGGGCACGAAGGTGATGCCCCACTGACCGGACTGTCGTCACGGGCCAACGCCATTACGTTGTACCTGGGTTCGAACTTCGACCAACGGGAGGAGTTGCTGCAAAAGTTGGGCAAACATAAAACCGGCAAAGGCTGCCTGTACATTCAAAAATTAGAGGACATCGACACAAATGTGCTGCGTCAACTGGTCCATAACTCGGTTGAATCCATGAAAGCCCGGCATCAAATTGCCTGAAAACCCCGCTTCATTTTCAATCACTTGAACGCCGGTTTTCGGCGCAGAAACACAAAACCGGCTTCTTCGCCGATGATCTCCAGATTCGGGTTGTAGCGGTATTGATCGATGTTGATGTTGCGGGTGACAAAGTACGTCGGTTTATCGACCGGGCCGTTGATGAGCCAGTCTTCGCGGTAGCTGTTTGGGTTCGTCGGCGGTTCTTTCCGGAAATAAAAGAGATGAGCGTAGCTTTTGTAGCCAATCGGTTCGATGTAAATGTCCTGCCCCTGTTTCGCTTCGTAAAAATCAATCACCGCGCCCTGGGTGTAGCGTTCGATCTTGGGCACTACGGCTGGTAAAATAAACCACAGCAGCAAGGGCGTTGCCAGAAACAGCGTGATCATACTCCCGACCGGCCGCCGTTGCCGCAGCACCAGCAGCAGCAAAATGGCTAGTCCATACGCCGTTCCGATGATCCACTCCCAGCCCGCCCACTCGACCGGGGCCGTCAGGTTGGCGGCCGCAAACCGGTCTTTGATGTGCGGAATCAGGTCGGCTGCGTGCATCCCGACGAGCGGCAACGCGGCCATCAACAGACCCAGCACCCCACCAATCAGCGCAATCCCGACGGTCAGCCAACGGTTCCAGGGCAGTTTTCCGGCGATGTATTGGTACAAAACCGTCGCGGCCAGGTACGAAACCGGAAACCAGGCCATCGACGAATAATGCACAATTTTGGTTTTGACGATCGAAAACAGAACCATGACAACCCAGAACAAAATCACCATCCAGCGCCGGAAATCCCGTCCGGTTTCACTCCGTCCGTCCGTTTCAGGATCGGCCACGCCCGCGAAAAAACCGCGAATCGCCAGCAACGACATGGGAAAACAGCCCAACAGCACGACCACAAAATGGTAGTAAAACGGTTGCTGGTGCCCGGCATCGGGCGTCGAAAACAGCCGGATCTGGTAGCGGATAAACTCCTCGAAAAACCAGAAACCGTTCTTCACCAATTCGAGCCCGAACCAGACCGAAGCCACGACTAGCGCACAGCCGAAGAAAGCCAACCCATTCCCGAAGCTCAGAATCGGGCGAAAGCGTTGCAAACCCCAATACACCAGAAACGTCAGCCCGAGCAGCAAACCGCCCACCGGGCCTTTGGTCAACACCGCCAGCCCGACAAATAACCCGGAGAAAACCGCCAGCCGGGTCGCTTTCGCGCTACCGTAAACCGCCACAGCCCGCGCCATAAACCACACACTCAGGAAGATAAACAGGTTGAACGTGGGGTCGATAATGCCGGATTTGAAGTACAGATGGGGCGTCAGCGACCCGAAATAGGCCAGCGCCCAGAGCAGCCCGAACCGTTCGTTGCTGATTTTTTTGCCGATGGAATAAAGCACCAGTAACGTTACGACGCCAACCACCGCATTCGGAAACCGGGCGGCAAACTCGCCAATACCGAAGACTTTCATCGCCAGCACCTGCAACCAGAAAAACAGGGGCGGTTTTTCCCAGAATGGCTGAAAATTGATCTGAACGCGGGTGTAATTGCCGGTCACGATCATTTCCCGCGCCGACTCGGCGAAGTTGATTTCGTCCCAATCGAAGAGATGAACCCGGCCCAGAAACGGAAAATAGAACAAGGCTCCGGCCAGAACAATCAGAAAAGGAATCAAACGCGACGGAATGCGGGGCATGACATTGAGGTTGAGTTTGCAAAAGTACGGAAACTCCCCAATCCGTTACGCGGCCGCGTGTATCTTTGCTCCCTCATTCAAAAACCGTTGTTGATGGCAACTCCGATTCGCATTGGTGTGATTAACGTGTCCGACCGCGCCAGCGCGGGCATTTACGAAGATATTCCGGGCAAAGCCGTGGTCAGTTTGCTGACCAGCTACCTGAGTTGTGACTGGGAACCGGTATACCGCGTCATTCCCGACGAGGTGGCGCAACTGGAAGCGACGATGATTGAACTAGCCGATACAGAAGGCTGCTGTCTGGTGGTCACGACTGGCGGCACCGGCCCGGCACTCCGCGACGTAACCCCCGAAGCCACCGATGCGGTTTGCCAGAAAATGCTGCCCGGTTTTGGCGAACTGATGCGGCAGGAAAGTCTGAAGTACGTGCCGACGGCCATTTTATCGCGCCAAACCGCCGGAATTCGCAACCAGACACTGATTCTGAATCTGCCCGGCAAACCCTCGGCCATTGAGCAGTGTCTTTCGGTGGTGTTTCCGGCCATTCCGTACTGCATCGACCTGATCGGCGGCCCTTATTTGACGACGCACGAAGCGGTCATGAAAGTTTTTCGCCCCAAACAAAGCTAACAATCAACCCATTAGGCAACTTGGTTATTCATTATTAATTGTTCATTATTCATTTCTAATACGTTCCCTGCCCATTCAGTTGTCCTTCGATCCAGTCCATTCCCCGGCTTAAGAGTGCCTGCATGAACCGGGCGCGGTTGTCGAAGTCGTCGTTTCCGGTTTCGCCTTCCTGCATGAAATCGCGGACCAGTCGGGCATTGTCGCTCACCTGGAGATTCGTTACAATATCGTCACTTTCGGTGCGATACCCGACAAACGAAGCCAGATTGCTATCAAAATGCTGGTAAAACAGATGCCCCCGGGCCGTCCGAACGGCGCACAGAATCCCGCTTCCCCGGCTGGTCGACGGTGCCAGGCTCCCCTCCAGTCCGCGTTTTAGCACAATAACCGCGTCGAAATCGGCCATGAGGGCCAGTTCAGCCATTTTCATCTGGGCCGTTACCTGAAAAACCGACGTGACCAAAATCCGTGCACTGCACGGGTTTAGAATGCGCTCAAGCGTCGATAAAAATGGGCGCTTCAGCATCACCCGACGCCGGTCGACCCAGCGATTCAGTGCGGGCGACAGCGCCTTCTGATCCAGTACCCAGCCAAATGGCTCCGGCGGGGTGTTGATTTCGTGGTTACTCTGTAACATCTGACAACCCAGATACAGATACAGATCATGCGCATTAAGCGTGTACTTCGGTCCCGGTGTCCGGCTCACCACCGACAATGTGCCATAGCCACGTTGCTCGAAAAAATGAGCCAGCAGGGGCGTAATCAGGTAGGTATGATCCGTACCGTCGAACGGTTCGGCGAGTTGCACCAGCGGGCGGTCGACGCAGCTCAACTGCCGAAAACCGGGGGTGATGGTTTCCATCGCGGCTTCGTACAGGCCTTTGTATTCATCGTTGGATTCGTTCCGGATGCGCAGAATGCTGGCAGCCATTCCCTTGAACGTCTCGCATTCATCTTCCAGAAACAGAAAGTTACCCAGTTGATGCGCTTCACTCGGGCGAAGCGTATGGCCTTTTAGCAGCTTCGTCGCAATCGGAAACAGGTTGGCTGGCAAATCCGGACAAACTTTATTGATGAAAAAAGCCGGATTTGAAAAGGCTCCTTTACCATAAACCGTTTCCAGGGAACGCTCCTCGGAGGTAGGTCCTTTTGTCAGCAAGGCTCCTAAAAACGAACCAACCAGAATCGGTTCTGCATCGCCCGACTGCAAAGCCTCGCGACATTCGTCCAGCAGAGCGGGCGGTAACGACCGGTTCTGTTGCTTACCGACACCGATATGCTGAATGCCCCGAGCCAAAGCAGTCGTAGCGGAATCAGCAAGGGCTGGCAGTTGCGACATAGTTTTGATAACCTTTGTATTTCAAGCTGAAATTACAAAAAGGGGGAATTTTTACTGATAGACCAGCCAATATTTAATACAAAATTCAACAAAAAGCCAAATAAAGATTGATATATGGCTACTTCTACAACCTTTTTTTTGGCAAAGTTACCAATCTACAAAATAATGAACATCCTAATCCGGGTTTGAAATGCGTCTCCAGAGGCTGTATACGTAAAAGCCGGTAATCCCGTGGATTTACCGGCTTGTTATCATTATTTTAAGATTACCTTGAATTTCCCGTCGGAACGCTGCATTTAAAAATGCAACCGCCGGTCGTGCCAGCTTCGGGGGTATTTTTCCCAATGACTGGTCAGGAGGATAAAAACGACGAGGGACGAAACGGTTCCGATGATCGCTCCGACATAGATATCTTCCACAAAATGCTGGAAGAGGTAGACCCGTGAGTAGGCCGTAATAGCCGCCAGCAACGCAAAAAACCAGCCGCGTTGCTTACGCTCGTCCAGCAGAGCCAGCAGACAGAACACCGAAAAGGCCGTCGTGGAGTGACCTGACGGAAAGCTGTTATAACTGTGAATATCAAGCCCTTCGATGACACGGTATTGCCATTCAGAATGCTCGAAGTATTTGAGGGGCCGCAAGGCATCCGGAAAAACAAGCTGTTTCAGAACGCGAGCAATCAGCGTCGAGAGCAGAAAGGAAGCCGCTCCCATCAGTGCAAACCGAAACGACCGAAAAGCCAGTAAAACCGTCACGATGACGGCAAAAGCACCATCGCCCAGGTAAGTAACATTCCTAAAAAACAAGTCGGCTGCAGGTGAGTTGCGGGCATTGACCCACTGCATCATTTCGGTCTTGCTGTAAATCAGCATCAAACCACCTACAACTAAAAGAAAAAAAAGAAAGACTATAAAAAAGGAACGATTCTTCCTTAAAATTTCCATACGAAACTGTAATTAAGGCCTATATACGATAACATAGTGTGAAAAAATTTAGTAAGTCGGTAACTTGGCATTGTTTTTATTCTTTCTCGTGGTATGCGTCCCCTACCGTCTCTTTCTGCTGGATTAATGACACCACTAGCTCCTTATCGTCGGATCGGCTGGCTTTTCACCCTGGCCTGGGGCGCTTTTGTTCTGTTCCGGCGGCTGCTACGCGAAGGCATGTGGGCCGATGGACTGACCTACGCAGCCATTGCCCGGAACATGGCAATTGGTAAAGGTTCATTCTGGTCGCCGGTTTTTGCCAGTTCGTTCTGGTTGCCCTACAACCATACGGAAACGTTTTACGAACACCCCCCGCTGCTGTTTTACCTGCAATCGTGGTTTTTCCGGCTCCTCGGCGACAGTTATGCGACCGAACGGGTGTATTGCTTCGTCGTCTTTGCGCTCATCATTGTCCTGATGGTGCAACTGTGGCGGCAGGCTGTTCCGGCCACCCATCCGCTGCACCGTTGGGAGTGGTTGCCGGTTTTGCTGCTGTTTACCTGCCCGCTGACGGAATGGACCTACGAACAGAATTATCTGGATGTCACGATGAGTTTGTTTTGCCTCCTGACCGTCAAATATACAATAGCGGGCTGGCAAAATCCCAACCGCCCGCTGCTCCCGGCTGTTCTGGCGGTGTTAGCGTTGCTGGCGGCTTTCCTGACGAAAGGGCCAGTGAGTCTGCATGTTCTGGCGGTGCCTGGCCTGTATACCCTGGCGTATGACCGCCCGTTAAAAGTTGGAAAAGCAGTTGGTTGGACGCTCGTGCTGGCAGGCGGTTTTGGCGGGTTGCTGGCCCTGCTGCTGCTGTACGATCCGGCCCGGATTTTCCTGCAAGCATACTTCAACCAGCAGGTAATGGCGGCTTTGAGCGGCAAGCGCGAAGTGTTTGCCGACACGGCCGGGCCGCTGGGCCGGACCTACATCGTTCAGGTGTTGCTGAAAAACATCGCTCCTTCGCTCGGCTTGATCGGCCTTGTCTGGTTGCTCAACCGGTTTTGGCGGAATGGATCAGTTTCGGTTCAATCGCTGTCGAAAGCAAGTTGGTTTTATGTTGGCTTGGGACTAGCGACAACGCTGCCGATGATGGTCACGACGAAGCAAATTGATTACTACGTCGTGATTGCACTGCCGTATATGGCGCTGGGTCTGGCGGCCTGGCTGGGGCCGTCGTTGGCCAAGCTGTTGTTGTCGTGGTCACTTGCCAAACCGGCGTTGAAGACCATGACAGCACTCGGCGGGCTGGCTTGTCTGGCAACGGTTTTCTACGGAATTCGAATTGCCGGAACGCCCTACCACAGTTACCGGACCATTTTGAGCGATGTTTACCGGATTGGCACCGTGGTGCCGCCCGACACGAAGCTGGGCGTTTGCCCCGACATGATGGCGAGTGTGCTGCTACATTCTTACATTCAGCGCTACAACCGGCTCGAAATGACCACGCTGGCGCAAAAACCGGCTTATTTCCTGACCGATTCGGTTTGCCGGGTCGCGCAGGAGGAGGAGCTTCGGCGGGCCGGGTACCGACCCGTGTCTGTTCCGCTGGAGCGCTACGTTCTCTACCGCCGGTCGGAGGGTTCTTTACTGACAAAGTCACTGTAAATTACGGACTAATCTTTCATGGTTCAGAAAAAGTTCGTAACTTTGCGGACTATTTTTGAGACGGTTGTGAAGGAGTTGCAGAAATACACGATCACCATCAGTAGTCTGGAGAACAAATCGTACGAATTTGATTTCGAATCGGGCGACGCGTTTTTCGAGGCCATGGAGCAGGATTTGATTCAGCGCGGATCATTCAAGACGCAGTTGGTGTTGACCAAATCGTCGTCGATGATTCAACTGAATTTCCACATCCGGGGAACGGTGGAATTGACCTGCGACCGCAGTCTGGAACTTTTCGACGAACCGTTCGACATTCGGGAGCAGTTGTTTCTGAAATACGCCGACCGGACCGAAGAACTGACCGATGAAATCGAGCTGATTCAGTGGGATACACAGCAGATCAATGTGGCGCGTTACCTCTTCGATTTCATTGTGTTATCGTTGCCGATGAAGAAGCTGCACCCGCGTTTCCGGGATGAGGAAGCCGGGGAAAGCGACGATCAGGAAGGCAAAGTGGTATACCGCTCGGAGCCGTCGGAACCGGATGCGGAGGAAGGCGAACCGCCGATTGATCCCCGCTGGGATTTATTACGAAAACTGACTAATAATTAATACTCTTGTTCGTGCTTCTGCGCCGGTTTGGGCTGCGGAAGAACGGACCGACTGACAATTGACTAACTAAAGTTATGGCACATCCCAAGCGCAGACATTCAAGCACCCGGCGGGACAAGCGTAGAACGCACGATAAACTGACCGCGAAAGCCCTGTCCTTCGACGCCACGACGGGCGAAATTCACGTTCGGCACAAAGCCCACGTATTCGAAGGCAATTTGTATTACAAAGGCAAGGTCGTTATCGAGAACTACGCACCGACCGCCTAAGACATCAGCCCCCAACCCCTGAAGGGGCTTTTTCTGGATTTTTGAAAACCGCTTTCAGCAGGTTGGGGCATCAAGTATTTCACAGGAATCTGGACCGGATGAACGTGAAATACTTTTTTATTGGCGGGCAACTAGTATTTTTACACGTTCGTTTACCAATTCAGCGTACCCAACCCTGGTTCAATGAGAATCGCAGTCGATGCTATGGGTGGCGATTTTGCTCCGGAAGCCATTGTGGAAGGAGTGGTAATGGCCACCAGAGAATTACCCAGTGACGTTACCATCGTATTGGTGGGTAAACAGCCGGTAATTGAAACCCTTCTTCAGAAATACAACTACGCAGGTTCTGGTCTGGAAATTGTCCATGCGGAAGATGTGATCGAAATGGGCGAGCACCCCACCAAGGCGCTCTCGCAGAAACCCAATTCCAGCATCGGAGTTGGGTTTAAACTTTTACGCGACAAGCTCGTCGACGCATTCTGCAGTGCCGGCAACACCGGAGCCATGCACGTCGGGGCGCTGTTCAGCATCAAAGCCATCGAAGGCGTGATGCGGCCCGCCATTGCCGGTTTTGTGCCCCAGTTAAGTGGCGGTTTTGCCGTTATTGTCGACATTGGTGCCAACGCCGACTGTAAGCCCGAAATGCTGCTACAATTCGGCGAAATTGGCTCCATTTATGCCCAATATACGTTTGGAATCGACAAACCCCGCGTTGCCCTGATGAACATCGGGGAAGAAGAACAGAAAGGTTCGCTGGTAGCACAGGCAGCCTATCAATTGCTCCTGAACAGCCGAAAAATTAACTTTGTCGGCAATATGGAAGGGGGCGACTTCTTCCGCGATAAAGCCGACGTCATCGTGACCGATGGGTTTACGGGCAATATCCTGTTCAAAATGGGGGAATCGCTGTACGAAATTACCAAGGGCCTGGGTTTACAACACGAGTTTATCGACAAAACCAATTACGAATCCGTGGGCGGCAGCCCGATTGTCGGGGTGAACGGGAACGTGATCATTGCCCACGGAATTTCATCGCCCTTAGCGATTAAAAATATGCTTAGTCTGGCGAAAAAACAGGTTGAATCCGGTGCCTATACCAAAATTGCACAGGCTTTAAGTTGAAATCAGACCCTAGATAAAAGACATGAGACAAAAGATCAACGACACCGGCACATGGATTTTAGCTCCCGGCGGCTCTATTGTCTTTCATCTATTCTCTTTTATCTTTCCAAATTGATTGTACCCCCGAGTATGAACAGTAAAGCGGCAATTACAGGCGTATACGGCTACGTACCGGACTACATCCTGACCAATGCAGAGTTGGAAAAAATGGTGGATACCAGTGACGAATGGATCACCAGCCGCACCGGTATTAAAGAACGGCATATTCTGAAAGGTGAGGGCTTGGGCACGTCCCATATGGCCGCCAAAGCGGTTGAAGGATTGCTGACCAAAACCGGGACCGCGCCGGAGGAAGTCGAGTTGCTGATTTGTGCCACCACAACGCCCGATTACGTGTTTCCGTCGACAGCGAACCTGATCTGCGACATGACCGGCATTCGGGCTGTCGGGAGTTTTGACATACAGGCGGCCTGTTCGGGCTTTTTGTATGCGCTGACGATTGGCTCGCAGTTTATCGAAACCGGAAAGTACAAGAAAGTCGTGGTGGTGGGCGCGGATAAAATGTCGGCCATTGTCGACTACACCGACCGGACAACCTGCGTTTTGTTCGGCGACGGAGCCGGGGCGGTTTTGCTGGAAGCCAATACGGAGGGGAACGGCATTTATGATTCAATCATTCGTTCCGATGGGGCCGGGCAGAATCACCTGGTGCAGAAAGCCGGTGGTAGCCGGTATCCGCCCACGCATGAAACCATCGACAAACGCTGGCACTATGTGTACCAGGACGGGCCGTCAGTTTTCAAGTTTGCGGTTAAAAACATGGCCGACGTTTCCGCCGAAATCATGGAGCGTAACCATCTGACGGGTAGCGATGTCGCCTGGCTTGTACCGCACCAGGCCAACAAACGCATCATTGAAGCCACTGCCAACCGCATGGGCCTTGGCATGGACCGGGTGATGCTCAATATTCATAAGTACGGAAATACCACCGCAGCTACGATCCCGCTCTGCCTGTTCGACTACGAACCGGTGTTGAAAAAAGGTGACAACCTGATTCTGGCCGCTTTCGGGGGCGGATTCACTTGGGGAGCGGTTTATCTTAAATGGGCAATTTGATTGTCTGAACCCTGATTACACGGATTGAAGGATTAACTGTGATTTAAAAATCCGTGTAATCAGGGTTCAGGTTAATCATTAAAATCAGTGTAATCATAGTTCAAAAACATGGCAACGACCGCAGACCTGCGTAACGGGCTCGTCATCAACTTCAACAACGACCTGTTCCAAGTTACCGAATTTCAACACGTTAAACCCGGCAAAGGGGGCGCTTTCGTTCGGACGAAGCTCAAAAGCCTGACATCCGGCAAAGTGCTTGACAACACCTTCAACGCCGGAGTAACGATATATCCGGTCCGGGTAGAGCGCCGGAAGTTTCAGTACCTTTACAAAGACGAAGCCGGATATAACTTCATGGACAACGAAAGCTTCGACCAGATCAACCTCACCGACAAAATTGTGGAAGGTGCTGATCTGATGAAAGAAGGCCAGGAAGTCGAGATCCTGATCAACGCCGAAAGCGAAACACCGCTGACCTGTGAATTACCGCCTTTCGTCGAACTGGAAGTGACCTACGCCGAACCCGGCATCCGGGGCGATACAGCCAACAGCCCGAAAAAGAAAGTAGAGGTCGAAACCGGCGCGACCATCATGGTGCCGCTGTTTATCGAACAAGGCGATAAAATCCGGGTCGATACCCGTACGTACGATTACGTTGAACGAGTAAAATAGATTTTTAGAAATTATGAATGATTAATTATGAATGATGATTGTTTGGGTTATCCCATTCATCATTCATAATTAATCATTCATCATTCAGAAAAACATGGATACGAAAGACATTCAGAAACTCATCGATTTTATCGCCCAGTCGGGTCTGGATGAAGTCAGCATTGAGACCAACGAATTGAAACTGGCCGTCAAACGGTATGGTCAGGCTCCGGCAGTTGCCACTCAGGCGGCTCCGCAGGTGGTCGTTCAGCCGGTGGCACCAGTCGCTCCAGCCACGCCCGCAGCCGCTCCGACGCCCGCTCCCAAAGCCGATACGTCGAACTACCAGACGATCAAATCCCCGATGATCGGGACATTCTACCGCTCGTCGGGTCCAGATACCGATGCATTCGTTGAAATTGGCGACGAAGTAAAACCGGGTAAAACCGTCTGCATTATCGAAGCCATGAAGCTGTTCAACGAAATCGAATCGGAAATTTCGGGCCGGATCGTCAAAGTTCTGGTCGAAAATGCCACCCCGGTCGAATACGACCAGCCCCTGTTCCTTGTCGAACCTGTTTAATGGTGAATGAGTGAATAAGTGAATGAGTGAATTGCTCCGCTAGCTGTCCTATTTTCTGCGAAACAATTCACTCATTCGCTCATTCACTCATTCACTCATTCAAAAAATATGTTTAAGAAAATACTCATCGCCAATCGGGGCGAAATTGCGTTGCGGATCATCCGGACGTGTCGCGAGATGGGCATCAAGACAGTGGCGGTGTACTCGACCGCCGACCGCGACAGCCTGCATGTGCGGTTTGCCGACGAAGCTGTTTGCATTGGTCCTCCGCCAAGCCGCCAGTCGTATTTAAATATTCCCAATATCATTTCGGCCGCCGAAGTAACCAGCGCCGACGCCATTCATCCCGGCTACGGTTTTTTGTCGGAAAACGCCGAATTCTCGCAAATATGTGCCGATTACGGCATCAAGTTCATTGGAGCCACCGCCGAGCAGATCAATGCGATGGGAGACAAGGCGACGGCCAAAGCCACCATGAAAGCTGCCGGAGTTCCGGTTATTCCGGGGTCCGACGGGCTGCTGGAGTCGGTTGAAGAAGGCAAACGGCTGGCTGCCGATATGGGTTACCCGGTTATTATCAAAGCTACGGCCGGGGGCGGTGGTCGTGGGATGCGGATTATCAAAAGCGAGTCCGAATTCGAGAAAGCCTGGCTCGATGCCAAAATGGAATCCGGAGCGGCTTTTGGTAACGACGGTTTGTATTTGGAAAAATACGTCGAAGAACCGCGTCACATCGAAATCCAGATCGTTGGCGATCAATACGGAAAAGTGTGTCACTTGTCCGAACGGGATTGTTCGATTCAGCGTCGGCACCAGAAGCTGGTCGAAGAAACGCCTTCGCCGATTATCAGTTCTGAGCTGCGCGAACGCATGGGTGAAGCCGCCATCAAGGGCGCTTCGGCCATCGGGTACGAAGGAGCCGGAACCATTGAGTTCCTGGTGGACAAATACGGCGAATTTTATTTCATGGAGATGAACACCCGGATTCAGGTTGAACACCCCATCACGGAAGAAGTGACGGATTTTGACTTGATCAAGGAACAAATCAAAGTGGCCGCCGGAACACCGATTTCAGGCAAGAATTACACGCCCAAACTCTACGCAATGGAATGCCGGATCAACGCAGAAGACCCGGCCAACGGTTTTCGCCCATCGCCCGGCAAAATTACAAACCTGCATTTCCCCGGTGGACACGGTGTCCGGATCGATAGCCACGTCTACAGCGGCTACACCATTCCGCCGAACTACGACTCGATGATTGCCAAGGTGATCGTGTCCGGGCAGTCGCGTGAGGAAGTGATCACCCGGATGAAGCGGGCCTTGCAGGAATTCGTGATCGAAGGCATCAAAACCACGATTCCTTTCCACATCAAGTTGATGGACGACCCTAAATTCCAATCGGGCCAATTCACCACCGCGTTCCTGGAAACCTTCGATTTCAGTACGCTCTAATCGTGTCTACGGACCGCCCGTGGGTACAGAAAACCGGAACCTGGCACCAGGTTCCGGTTTTTCATGCTTCCTCTTTCCATCAGCCGGAAACGCGGTTGTCTTTGCAACGGCAAACAGAGGTTGTTTGAGCGCCTAATTGTATATTTATCGTTGATAGAGCCCCCTTTCCACCTCATTCGATTACTGATGAGAACCACATTCCTTGTCGTATTCAGCCTAATTTCGTTACCCGTGTTCGCCCAGTCGGACGATGAAAAAGCCGTTCGGGCCACGATTACGCAACTATTCGACGGGATGCGGAAGTCCGACACAACGCTCTTCAAAGCGGTTTTTGCCCCCGGGGCCTCGTTGCAGAGTGTCGCCAAGACGAAAGAGGGCCTGGTCAGCGTCCGAAACGATGCGATTCCCAGTTTTGTCGCGTCGGTCGGAAAACAAAAACCGGGCGCGCTCGATGAGCGGCTTTCGGCCTATGAGGTCAAAATCGACGCTGAAATGGCGATTGCCTGGACGCCCTACGTGTTCTACTACAACGGTCAGAAAAGCCACTGTGGCGTCAACGTCTTTACACTGGTAAAGCTAAACGGTGCCTGGAAAGTCCAGACCATCATCGACACTCGCCGACGCGAAAGCTGCCCGGACGTAAATTGAATGATAAATGTTAAATCAGTACTGTACGAAGGATTGGTTTTGCCCCAATATTCTTTGGTGTCGTGTGTGAAACCTTGACAAAAAACCGCCATTTCTTGCCTAAATAGAGGCCGTGTCAAAAACCGTAACCAAATTTATTGAAAGCAATTTGTCTTTTAAGCAAAGGTTTTCAAATCCTTCGTACAGTACTGATTTAACATTTGAAATTCCTCTTCATTCTCCTTTCCACGTTGGCGGTCGTTTTTCCAGAAAAGCCGCCATGCCTTCCTTCGCGTCGGCAGTTTCCTGAATTTGCTGAAATTGAGCATGCAGAAACGCCTGTTGCTGACCCGGCGGCAGGCTCTTAAGTTGCTGATACGCCCTCAGCCCGAACTGCATGGCCGTGGGCGAATACTGTCTGAGCTCGTCGGCCCATTGCTGCACGGCACTTTCCAGTTGCCCCTCGGCCACAATCTGCGTCACCAACCCCACGTCCAGGGCTTCAGCGGCCGAGAGCGTCCGGGCGCGAAGACACAGGTCGAGCGCTTTGCGGGCGGGCATCAGGTCAAGCAAAACCGCCAGCACCTGAAACGGAAACAGCCCGCGCTTTACTTCCGGCAAACTGAACGTGGCGGCATCCGTGGCAATCACGTGCGTACAGCCACCCACCAGCAGAAAACCGCCTGCGTACACCGCGCCCTGCACCCGCGCCAGACACGGTTTTTGCAACCCGGCCAGCAACTCGCCCAGCCGCACCGGCCCCGAGGGTTCCGGCACGGTTGACTCGGCCTGCTCCCCGGCCGTCAGGCTTTTCAAATCCATCCCGGCGCAGAATACGTCGCCCGTCGCCCCCAGGACGACCAGCCAGACGTCTTTTTCGTAGTGAGCGTACGCGAGCACAAAGGCCAGTTCGTTCAGCAAAACCGTATTGAGTGCATTTTTCTTTTCCGGGCGGTTCAGCATCAGCGTCAGGACGTGGTCTTCCTGTTTCGTCAGCAAATGCCGGAACGTGTATGAGGCAAAACCGGCGGTTTGTTCGGGCGTATAAAGCATGCTTTTTCGGTTAAAAATCCGAGCGAAAGGACACAGACGGTAATACTACAAAATTGCCTTTTCCGTTTCAACAATACACATGAACACCTATTAGTTTAGTTAGCCCTATCCTTCTCCATGCTATGAAAAAGATCATTACATTCCTGCTAGTATTGAGCGCACTTCCGGGATGGGGAACCCATCTCGTTGGCGGTTACATTCAAGTTAAACGGCTTTCGGCCTCACCCCTGTTCAAATTTATCGTCAATGTTTACATAGACAACGCCGGAGGAGCTGCCAACGAGCAAATCACGCTTTGTCCCGGTGATGGCTCCGGGGCACTATCCGTTCCCCGAAAATCCCTAAATCGGCTGGAGAACGGCCTTAGTCTCGCGATCTATGAAGTTGACTATATGTACAGCGGAACCGGATCTAGCTCCTACACAGTTTCGGCGCAGGTTCCGAATCGGTCCCAACTGACCAATTTGCCCAACGCGCTTCAAACGCCCCTTTACCTGGAAACGACCTTTTCGGCTTCCGTAGTCAACGCCCTGCCGGTTTTTCAGGGTCCGACGCCGGGCAGCCTGACGGTTCCGGTCAATCAGAAAGCCGTTTATAATTTTCAAGCGAAAGACGAGGAAGGCGATAGCGTGGTGCATTACCTAGTCCGGATTCGGAACGGCGAGTGCCAGCGCAGCCAGCCGGTTTGGGAATACGTGTTTCCGAATGATGTGACCCGCCGGGGAACCTTTAAAATTGATGCCAAAACCGGTCAGCTAACCTGGGACGCGCCCACGCAAACCGGCATCTACGACTTTGCGGTGGTGGCCGAAGAATGGCGCAACGGCCAGCGGATCAGTTCCACACTGTTCGACATGGTCACACGGGTGGTCGATCAGCCGGGCACACCGGGCATCATTCCGCCGTACGAGCCGGTTCTGGAACGCGGCTTACTGACCGGCCTCGACGAGCGCGTTGATGATACTGGCTTGTCGGTAGTGGTCGCTCCCAGCCCGTCGCAGGGTCGTTTTCAGGTGGTGTTGAAAAGTCAGAAACCGACCACGGCCACGTTCCAGTTGATCGATGCGCAGGGAAAGCTGATTGAGGAAATAAAAACCGGAAAAACCGCCCTGGAACATCAGCAGGCCATCGGCAACGAGCAACTCGCGCCGGGTTTGTACCTGATCCGAACATCGGCTCTTGGACGAATCCTAGCTACGAAAGTGCTGAAGCGATGATTCTATTTGAGCACTAAACCGCCGTCAGGGTCTGCAATCACTGACGGGGTTAGAAAAGCTGTTTCCAGGTGCCTTTTAGACGGTTGTATTTCAGCGTGCTCGGCAGCGCTTTCCACCAGTACCGGTTCATTTCGACGGCAAACGACGGCTGCATGTAGCAGTTGATGGCGCAGCCTTCACAACCTGGCAAGCGGCCTTCCAGCGCCACCAGCTTCTGCACTTCGTCCGAGCGGTAGAGGTTGTACAGATCGCCGTCAATGGAGAAATCTTTCAGGCCGAGGTGGTAACAAGGCAACACCAGCTTGTTTTCGGGCGAAATGACGAGCGTGGTGCTTCCGGCCAGGCAAACCGGGTCGGCGACGTGGTTGCCACCGTCGCGCCGGAGCTGGATGAAGGCGTCGTTGAGGTACACATTCTTCTGCTTGCCCCACCAGGTCATTTCCTGCAACGATTTCTCTGAAAAACCGGCGCCGGTTTCCACTTCGTTGTACTCAAAAACCGGGTTCAGGATCAGGACCAGGCCATTCGGCAGACAGATCTCTTCGTGTAGCTGTTTGATCTGGTGGACGTTATGCTCAAAAACCGTAAACAGAATGTCGGGCCGCTCCCCCAGTTGACGGGCCAATGCAATGGACTCCATCACCTTGTCAAAACACTTGACGCCCCGGGATTTGTCGTGCTCCTCAGCAATCGGCGAATCCAGTGAAAAGTGCAGCATGTCGACCAGCCCACGCAGCCGTTCGGCGTATTTGGGGTATAGCAAGCCGTTGGTCGTTACGGTCGTGATCAGGCCGAGGTTCTTGGCTTCGCGGAGCAGTTCGTCAAGCTGGCGGTGCAGCAGCGGTTCGCCACCCGTAAAATCGACCACCCGGACGCCCAGCCGCTTGAGGTCCCGCAAGTTGTCGCGCACGTTCTCCGGCGTCACGTAGGGCGATGGGCGCTCCCAGATGTCGCAAAAACTACAGGTCGCATTGCAACGATACGTGATGTAGTAATTGCAGAGAACCGGGTGGGAGACAAGGCGCATGGGCTGAATTTACTGCAACATTTTGAACAAAGCCGTCAGCTTTTCTTTCAGGTCTTTGCGATCCACGATAAAGTCCAGAAAACCGTGTTCGAGTACGAATTCAGCGCTCTGGAAGCCTTCAGGCAGGTTTTTACCGATGGTTTCGCGAATCACGCGCGGACCGGCAAAACCGATCAGGGCGCCCGGTTCGGCAATGTTAAAGTCGCCCAGCATGGCGAACGAAGCCGTCACGCCCCCGGTCGTCGGATCAGTCAGCAGCGAAACGTACGGAATTTTCTCGTTCGACAGTTGCGCCAGTTTGGCCGAGGTTTTCGCCATTTGCATCAGCGAATAGCCCGCTTCCATCATCCGGGCCCCGCCCGAGCGCGAAATCATCAGGAACGGCGTTCGGGTTTTCAGCGAATGGTCGATGGCCCGCGCAATCTTTTCCCCCACGACCGAACCCATCGAACCACCGATGAAGTTGAAATCCATACAGGCCACCGTCACGTCCAGCTCGTTGATCTTTCCGTAAGCCGACCGAACCGCGTCTTTCAGGTGCGTTTTCGCAATGGTGGCTTTGACCCGCTCCGGATACGATTTGGTATCGACAAATTTCAGCGGGTCGCCCGAGGTCATGTTGGCGTCGAGTTCGGTAAACGCTCCCTCATCGAATAGCAGCGCGAAATAAGCCTCAGAGCCGATTTTTTCGTGGTAATTGCAGTGTACGCAGGTATACGCGTTGAGCTTGTGCTCGCGCGTGTGCATGATCTTTTTGCAATTCGGGCATTGGTACCATAAGCCGTCCGGCGCTTCGCGCTTCATTTCGGTCGGCGTATTGATTCCTTTTTCTTTACGGATAAACCACGACATAGGGTGTCAGTCTCCAGTTAACAG
Source organism: Larkinella sp. VNQ87 (assembly GCF_049445795.1). Lineage (NCBI taxonomy): Bacteria > Pseudomonadati > Bacteroidota > Cytophagia > Cytophagales > Spirosomataceae > Larkinella > Larkinella sp. VNQ87. The sequence continues at coordinate 76,002 of NZ_JBMSDT010000005.1, read as the reverse complement.
TTCGTATTCAATTACTTTGCGGCCAAAGCAGGGGGCAAAGATAGTAAGAAAACCGCAGGGGCCGTTACAGTTCCAGGTAGTACTTTCGGCGGGCAGGCTCAAACCGTTCGATGGCGTACCGCAGGGCCGTGCGCGGCAGTTGCCCCGCATGGTCGTGCAGAAACTCCTCGAGCGCGTCCGGATTTTTCTTGCCCACCTCCCGCAACATCCAGCCAACGGCTTTATGAATCAGGTCGTGCCGGTGAGTCAGCAACAATTCGGCGAGTTGAAAAGTGTCCTGAAACTGGTTTTTCCGAATAAACGCCAGCGTCGATACCATCGCGATTCGCTGCGACCAGAGGTGGTTTTCCCGCACTAACTCATACAGGATGCTCCGGTCTTTGTTAAGAAGATAATTGCCCACAATGCCCGGACAACTCGTATCGACCAGATCCCAGTTGTTGACGAACGCTTTATTCCGAAGGTAATAGTCAAAAATCAGTTTGCGGTTTTCTTCGCCGGGGCGTTTGGCCTGGTTCGTCCAGATGATCAGGCCGGTCAGGCGGCATTCGTGGTAGGGGTCGCGGACGAGTTGCTCGGTTTCATCGGGGGGAAGCAGCCGGTACTGGGCCGCAATCACGCGCTGTTGCGGAACGGACAGGCCCAGAAATTCGTCACCTTCGCCATATTGCCCCGGCCCGGTTTTGAAGAATCGTTTGAAAAAACCGGCTTTTTCGGGATCAGCCAGCGCCAGCAATTCGGCTTTAACGTCCTGGTAAGTCATTGGCAGTCTTGAACTAAAACGGGAATGGGTTGTTATGGGTGCAACCGATCCTTTCGTCGGCCGAACGAAATAACCGCATGAATACAAACCCTACCGAACCGATAAGCGAGCATCCCATCATTATTATCGTCGGAACCAACCGGAAAAATTCCATGTCGCGGCACATCGCCGATTATTACCATACGATTCTGCACCAACTTGGAGCCGCCAGCCAGATTCTGGACCTGAGCGGTCTTCCACCGGATTTCGTCACCACGGCTTTGTACGAAAATACAGGAAAAAACCCTGAATTCAACCGCTATAAAGAGGTAGTAGAACAGGCGAAGAAGATGGTGTTTATCGTTCCGGAATACAATAACTCGTATCCCGGCGTGCTGAAAGCCTTTATCGACGGCATGAGTTACCCCAGCGGTTTATCGAACAAAAAAGTGGCGCTGGTCGGACTATCGGCGAATCACCAGGGCGGGGCGCTGGCTCTCAGCCATTTAAATGACATTTTCAGCTATTTGGGAACGAATACGCTGGCCCTGCGGGTGAAGCTGGCCCAAATCCGGAATCACTGGAAAGAAGGAGTTTTGCAAAACGATCTGTACAATATGCTCCTCCAGCAACAAGCCCAGCAATTGATTGACTTTTAACCATTGAGCAACGATCAAAAGAGTGCAAGAGCGAAAGAGCGAGTAGCTCCGCCAGTTTGTAATCCTGCGGAGCTATTCGCTCTTTCGCTCTTTTAATCGTTGAGCCTCGTTCGAATGATATTTTGCTCGTCGAGCAGGGGTAATTCATACAAATTAACTTTCTGACGCATGAACGCCGGGGTTTCGAGCTCCCGTTCGCGGTCGGCATAGCGATTTTGGGCGAAGCTCTCGACCATCTTCTGAAGTTGCAGCAGATCGTCTTCCCGCTTTTCCTCCACCAAAATATCTTCCAGTTTGGGATTCTGATACAGGCCACGGGTTTCCGTCTCAGCGAGGACTGGCTCATCAAGGGTCGCTCCGGTCGGGGTTGATGTATCCAGCAAAACCTCCTCCTCCTTGGGTTGCGTATTGGCTCCCTCATCAACCGGCAACTCATCGGCAAAAGGCTCTTTCGGCTTCGGCATGGGTTTTTCCCAGCCCGAGGGCGGGAAATCCGGTCGGTCGGTCGGCAAATCAAAACCGGCCGCAATAACCGTCACCCGCAGGTTTTTGCCGAGTGTATCATCTTTAATGGTTCCGTATTTGAACAGATGGGCCTGTTTATCCTTCCCAATTTTTTCCTTAATGTAACCGGTAATGATCTGGAGTTCCTTCATGGTCGTACGAGCCTCGGGACCCGACGCCATCGTGAGCAGAATCCGTTTCGCACCCCGGATATCGCGGTCGTTGAGCAAGGGCGAGTTGAGGGCATCCTGAATGGCGGTCAACGCCCGGTTTTCGCCCACCGAATCGGCCGATCCCATCACGGCTTGTCCGGCACCTTCCAGTACGCGCTTCACGTCCATGAAGTCGACGTTGATTTCGCCCTGCACGGTAATGATTTCGGCAATGCTTTTCACGGCATTGGCCAATACATCGTCCGCTTTGGCAAACGCTTGATCCATCGGGAAATCTTCGAAAATTTCCGCCAGTTTATCGTTCAGAATGACCAGGACCGTATCGCAGTATTCTTTTAGCTCGTCAATACCGCGCATGGCCTGATCGAGCTTCTCAATGCCTTCAAAGTCGAACGGAGCCGTCACAACTGCAATCGTCAGCAAGCCCATTTCCCGGGCGATCTGGGCAATGACCGGTGCCGCACCCGTACCCGTACCGCCCCCCATCCCGGCCGTGATGAACACCATCTTGGTGGGTTCGCCCAGCAGTTGCCGGATGTCTTCGGTATTTTCCAGAGCCGCCTGACGACCGACTTCCGGGTTCGTTCCGGCACCCAGCCCGGATGTCAGCAACGCACCTAACTGAATTTTTGTTTTGACCGGACTGTTGGTCAGCGCCTGGCGGTCGGTATTGCAGACGATGAAATCAACATCCTTGACCCCCATTCGAAACATGTGGTTGACGGCGTTGCTTCCGCCCCCACCAACACCGATTACTTTGATAATTGGCTCGTCTTCCTCGTCGGGAAACTCAAATCTCATGCCGTACTCCAATGCTTCTGGCATACCTGCTAATGTTTGGTGCGCTGTTCTAACGTTCTCAATTTACTACCACTGGCTAGCCAGTGCTTTATGCCATTCCTGTTGGGGTACTTATTGATTGTACCGATCGTCAGGGCCGAGGTCTTTACCGATATCGTCGGTCAGAAATTTCTGAAACCACGTTAAAATGCCTCCACCTTTTTCTTTCTTTTTCTCAGGCTCTTTGGCAGTAAGTGTCCCCTGGCCATGCCCATACCCGTGACCATTGCTGCCATTCACACCCACCGGATGCAAAGCCGTCAGTTGCAGCGGAATCCGGTCGTCCAGCCGTTTAAAACCGGCCCACACCAGCCCTACTGCCGTCGCAAAAGCCGGGTCGCTCACCAGATCGGCTTTCACGTTGTGCTCCAATTGATCCGGGAAACCAATCCGGACATCCATCCCGGTTACGCGCTCAAAAATACGTTCAATTCCTGAGATTGATGCCGTACCTCCCGTTAGAACGACGCCACCGACCAATTTATCCCGGTAGCCCGACCGGATGATTTCGGCCTGAACCATAGCCGCAATCTCTTTCAGACGCGCTTCGATCACCAGCGCCACGTTCTTCAAGAGAATATCTTTCGGCGGACGACCACTCAGATTTGGCACGGCCACCACCTCATTCAGCCGGAAATCGCTCGGATCGGCGCTGCCGAACTTGGTTTTCAACAATTCGGCCTGCGTCGGCAAAATCCGGCAGCCCACTTCCAAGTCGGAGGTCAGGCTGTTACCGGCATACGGAATCACAGCGACGTGCCGAAGCACGTTTTTGTGGTAAATAGCGATTTCGGTCGTACCTCCGCCAATATCCACCAGCGCAACCCCGGCTTGTTTTTCCTCTTCGGTCAAAACCGCCAAAGCCGACGCCAGGGGCGCCAGCAGAAACTTGTCGTTTTCCAGCGGTTCGCGCTGGGGCGACACCGACCGGGCCCGTTGAATGCATTTCCGGGTGTACGAAGCCGAACTCGTTTGCGCCGTAATTACCTGAAAATCAGCCTCCAATTTCACACCGATTCGCCCTACGGGATAATCAATATTGGATTCGCTGTCAACCGTAAAATCCATCGGCAGGACGTGAACGATCTCCGATCCGGCGGGCAGCACTGAGCGATACATATCGCCAACCAGGTGTTCGATGTCATCGGCGACGACTTCATCGCCCGGCGATGTGCGCGTGATGCTGCCGTGTTGCCGGCGGGCCGTGACGTTCTGGCCCGAAAAGCTGACATTGACCACGTGAATGTCAATGTTGGCCTGTCCGGCGGCTTCTTCCACCGCGCGGTTGATGGCTTCGACGGTTTGACCGATGTTGACAACGGACCCTTTGGTAACGCCCCGGGAGACGGCTTTTCCTACGCCCAGGACATCAAGTCGGGGGTGATCATTACTGCGGATAAGGCGACCAGCCACGGCACAGACTTTGGTGCTGCCAATGTCCAGTCCTACTATAATTTCTTCCTGCTTTGGTATCATTCGCACACAATCTGGTTACGGTACTGCACACTAACCCTCCGGTATCGGTCCCACCCTTTCAGGGGCAGGATGTGTTTGTAAAACAACTTTATCTTCTCAAATTTCGCTTCCAGTTCAACGGGCTGGCCGATTTCGATCAGGCAGTCGCCCACCTGCGGAATCAGCGTCACTTCGCGGTTTCGGTCAACGATTACCTGAGCTACCTGCGCTTTCCAGAACGGATCGGCTTCAATCTGTCTGAGCAGTTTCAGCAACGGCTGATTCGTTTCAGTCGTCAGCGATTTTCGTTCGCTGAAGTACGGACCCGAAACCAGCACCACCCGCGCCGTGTAATTCATCGAGAGCGGAAACCAGCGACCATCGTCCGTCAAGTAATACCCGGCATAGGCCGACTTTGTTTCGGTTCCGTCCGGAACCAGTCGGGCCAGCGGCCGCTGCTGTTGAATATCGGCAATCAGAACACCTTTCAAATCCCGAAAAACCTGGCAGCTTTTGATCAGACCGTTTCGTTTCAGCCGCTCCTCCAGGCGTTTCAGATTCAGATCGGCGTATGAATCACCGAGTAAAGGATCGGCTCCGTCATTCGTCAGCGTCCGCAGCACGTCGTTCCGGTTCAGAAACCGATGACCGTCCACTTCATCCATCCGGATGTCGATCCCTTCACACTGCCGGTGGTTTTGCCGGTGTTCGGTAAAGGCAATCAGCCCCACCAAAACCGCCAAACCGGCTATGGTCAGAATAAAGGTTCTATTTAAGGGAAAAATAGAAAACATCCGTCTTTATCGACTTTAAAAAATTTAATTTTTATTCATTGGTCTGAAAAAGATCCCGGATGACGGGAATCAGTTGATCAATATCACCAGCACCGATTGTCGCGACCAATTCGGGCGGATCATTTTGCAAAATACCGGCAACTTCCGCTTTCGTACACTGAATTTTTTCTTCAGATTCAATTTCATCAAAGATCAGCCCGGCACTGACGCCCTCAATCGGTAATTCGCGAGCCGGATAAATATCCAGCAGGATGACGCGGTCGGCCAGGGAAAGGCTTTCGGCGAATTCTGCGGCAAAATCGCGCGTCCGGCTGAACAGGTGCGGCTGAAAAATAGCCGTTACTTTCCGCTCCGGATACAAGGCTTTCAGCGACGACAGAAACGCCCGCACTTCCGCCGGATGGTGCGCGTAATCGTCGATAAAGATAGTGTTTTTCGATTGGAGAATGTATTCAAACCGGCGTTTCACCCCTTTGTATGTCCCGATGGCCTGACGAACGGCCTCCGGAGCTACGCCCACCCGCAAGGCAGCCGCTGCGGCCGCTACCGCGTTCTCCACATTATGAAAACCGGGAACCTGCAGGGCGACATTTTCGATAACCCCCTCAGGATAAACGATATCAAACACAAACCGGGCATTTTCAATCCGCAAGTTCCGGCTGTGATAAGCCCCTTCGTCTAACGCATATTCGTAAACGGTGGCAGGCGTCGAATCGGCCAGCGCGAGCCCAGTCCGCATAAATAAGGTTCCGCCGGGTTTGATCTGTCCGACAAAAGCCCGGAACGAATCCAGCACCGAGTCGTGATTGCCGTAAATATCGAGGTGATCGGCATCGGTCGAGGTCACAATCGCAACCTCCGGAAACAGCGTCAGAAACGAGCGGTCAAACTCATCGGCTTCGACTACACAAATCACCTTCGACAGATCGTCGGTCGGTTCGTTGAGCAGAAAATTGGTGCCGTAGTTCTGGGTGATTCCGCCCAGAAATGCCGCACAGTTAACGCCCGATGCCCGCAGGATGTGGGCAACCATCGAGGAGGTCGTGGTTTTTCCGTGCGTCCCGGCCACCGCAACCGTCGTCATCCGACCCGCCAGCAGGCCCAACACCTGCGACCGCTTCTGGAGTGTAAAACCGTGTTCGGTCAGGTAGATGTATTCGGGATGCGTTTTCGGGACGGCGGGGGTGTAAATCACCAGCGTTTCTTCCCGGTTTTCCCGAAAATGCGCCGGAATCTGTTCGACGTCTTCTTCAAAGTGAATCGCCATGCCCTCCTGTTGCAGCGCATCGGTCAGGGCTGTGCGCGTTCGGTCGTAACCCGCCACCTCGTACCCATTCACCAGAAACCACCGCGCCAGCGCACTCATGCCGATGCCACCAATACCGAGAAAATAAACGTAACGAATGTTATTCATTCTTAATGCTTTATGATGGCTAAAGATGGATTGGATGGTTAAAAATGGCTGGATGGTTAAAATGGTTGGACGGTTTTTAGCCCTTTAACCATCCAACCATTTTTAACCATTCAATCCGTCCAGCCATTAAACGCCTTTTTATTTTATCAATTTTAATACTTCTTCCGCGATTTCGCGGGCTGCTTTCGGCCGGGCCAGTTCGCGAATCTGTCGGCTCAGGACGTGCTGTTGTTCCTGATCGGCGAGGAGCTTCAGCGCTGTCGGAACCAGGTCGATCAGGGCCGACCGGTCGTTGACCAGCCAGGCCGCTTTCCGATTGACTAGGCTCATCGCGTTTTTGGTCTGGTGATCCTCCGAGGCCGCCGGGAAGGGCACCAGGATGGCCGGTTTTTCAACCAAACAGAGTTCCGACACCGACAAAGCCCCCGCCCGGGACACCACCACATCGGCGGCTGCATAAGCCATATCCATTTCATAAATGAAATCGAAGGCCTTGATCCGGGTCGCTCCGGCATCGGTAATCGCCTTGCGGGCGCGCTTGATAAACAACGGCCCGGTTTGCCAGACAACTTGGTACCCGGCACGAACCAGGATGCTCAGGTCTTTTTCAATGCTTTCGTTGATCGTCCGGGCACCCTGGCTTCCGCCAATAATGAGCAGGGTTTTGCGGTTTGGCTCCAGGCCAAAGAAAGCCAGTCCTTCAGCCCGTTTGCCAACGGCCTGCATGATGTCCGTCCGGACCGGATTGCCGGTCATTTTTATTTTTTTGGCCGGGAAAAAAGCTTCCATACCCGGATACGCCACACAAATGGTGCTCGCCCGGCGCGAGAGGAGTTTGTTGGTCAGCCCGGCGTACGAGTTCTGTTCCTGAATGAGCGTCGGAATGCCTTTCAGCGAAGCCGCCAGCAAAACCGGACCGCTGGCATAACCGCCCACGCCCACGGCCACATCCGGCCTGAATTCCCGCACCACTTCCTGCGCCCGCAGAAAGCTCCGGCCCAGCTTGAACGGAAAAGCCAGGTTTTCCAGCGTCAGTTGGCGTTTGATCCCAACGACCGGCAAGCCGATAATACGGTAACCCGCCCGGGGCACTTTTTCCATTTCCATCTTTCCTTCCGCGCCCACAAAGAGCAGTTCGGTGGTCGGATCCATGGTTTTTAATTCATTGGCAATGGCAATCGCCGGATAAATATGGCCGCCGGTTCCCCCGCCACTGATGATTACACGTTTTGGCATACTACTGACTGCGGCTTTTTTCGCAACATCCGTTAAAGACTCTGATTACGTTGTTTTCATCAACTTGCTTTCATCCGTCTCGCCCCGGCTCACGCTGATGATAATGCCGATGGCCGTACCGGTGAAGAGCAGCGACGTTCCACCCATGCTCAACAACGGCAGCGGCTGACCCGTGACGGGCACCAGTCCCACCGAAACCGCCATGTTGATCATGGCCTGAATAACAATGCTGAATGTCAGGCCCGCCGAGAGCAGCCCCCCGTAGGCCCGGTTGGCCTTTCGAATGGCCCGCATGCCCCGCCAGAGTAGGTAGAGGTAGGCCAGAACGATGGCAATACCGCCAATGAGTCCGTATTCTTCCACGATCATGGCAAAAATAAAGTCAGAGTAAGAATGGGGCAGGAAGTTCCGCTGGTGGCTATTGCCCGGTCCCTGGCCATAAATACCGCCGTGGGCCAGGGCGATGTACGATTGCTCGACCTGAAACTCGGGCGGGCGTTTTCCGTTGAATGTCTCCCAATAATTAGTTACGCGACTGATGGATGTTTTGCCACGCTGCCCGAGGAGCAAGGCGAAACTGCCCATGATCAGGCAAACGAGTACCATGATAACCAGGTACTTACCCGGCACCCGTCCGATAAACATGAGCAGAAAGCAGGTGGCCGCCAGCAAGGCCGCCGTCGAAGCATTGCTCAGCACGATACAGGCGCAAATCAAACCGATCCAGATGATCATGTTGGTCAGAATACTCGGATCGTACTGCTCCTTTTTGATGTGTTGCCGTTTGGCCAGCATGGCCGCCAGGTTCGAGATCAGCGCCAGTTTGGCCAAATCGGACGGCTGAAAGGTCTGGTTGATCAGCGGAATCGTGATCCAGCGCGAGGCTTCGTTGAGGTTGGTTCCTTTGAAATACGCCCACAGCAGCAACGGCACCGACAACCACATCCCAAACCGCGACAATCGGGCGTAGTACACGTAATTAAACCGGTGGGCCACCCACATGCAGGCCAGCCCGAGCACCACCAGCGCCCCGTGTTTAAACAGGTAATGCTCCGTCGATTGCAGCTTCTGGTAGGCCATCGTTCCCGTCGCGCTGTAGACGACGGCCACGCTGATGATCGACAAAAACAACACCACACCCCAGATGTGGTAGTCGCCCTTGATGTTGTTCTTTAACCAGTCTGTTGCTGAAATAGTCATGCCTTTGAGGAGTTAAGAATTAAGAATTAAGAATTAAGAGTTGGCTGACGCAAGCTGAAAAAAGAATGCGTCAGCCAACTCTTAATTCTTAATTCTTAACTCATCATTCGTTTAACGGCTTCTTTGAATTGGTTGCCCCGGTCTTCGTAGTTCCGGAAGAGGTCGAAGCTGGCGCAGGCGGGGGAGAGCAAAACCGTATCGCCCGGATTAGCCCACGCCAGCCCTTTCGCCACCGCTTCGTTTACATCCTGCGTTTCGAAAACCGCCGGAACCGTGTCCGCGAAAAAACCGACCAGTTTCTGGTTGTCTTTCCCCAGACAAATTAAGGCTTTTACTTTTTCCCGCACCAGCGGCAGGAGTTGATCGTACTCGTTGCCTTTGTCGAGCCCGCCCGCAATCCAGACGACCGGCGTTTTCATGCTTTCGAGCGCATAATAGACTGAATCGACATTGGTGGCTTTTGAATCGTTGATAAAGTGAACCCCCCGGATCTCACCCGCCGGTTCGAGCCGGTGCTCCGCATTTCGGAAGGTCTGCAAACCAGTCCGCAGCACTTCCGGCGGTACACCCACGGCCTGAGCCGCCAGCGAAGCCGCGAGCATATTGATAGCGTTGTGTTTCCCTTTCAGCGGCAAGTCCGCCGTCGCCAGTTCGACCGTTTGCGTACCATTGTACAGTACGAGCGCATCCTTTTTCAGATAAGCACCCGGTTTGGGCGTATCGTCCAGCGAGATCGGCAACAACCGGGCGACCGGCTGCCGACGCGGCAGTTCCTCCGCAATCGCCGGATTTTCCCGGTAGTAGATGAACGTGTCGGCGGGTGTCATGTTTTGCAGAATCCGGAACTTCGAGTTTACGTAATTCTGAAAAACATACTCGTAGCGGTCCAGATGGTCGGGCGTGATGTTGAGCAAAATCGCCACATTCAGCCGGGTCTGGTACATATCGTCCAGCTGAAAGCTGCTCAATTCCAGGACGTAACAATCAAAGTCGTTTTCAAGCACCTGCCGGGCGAAGCTGTCGCCGATGTTGCCCGCCAGTCCCACCTTGAGTCCGGCGGTTTTCAACAGATGATAGACGAGCAGGGTTGTAGTGGTTTTGCCGTTGCTGCCCGTGATGCCGATCAGCGTTGCATCGGTATACCGGGCTGCGAGTTCGATTTCGGAGATGATCGGGATGTTTTGTTGGCGAAGTTGTCGGATGATCGGCGCTTTTTCGGGAATACCGGGGCTTTTGACCACTTCCGTAGCCACCAGAATGCGTTCTTCCGTATGGTGCCCTTCCTCAAACGGGATGTCCACCTGCTGCAAAATCTCCCGGTATTTGTCCTGCAACAGGCTCTTATCCGACAGAAAAACCGTATAGCCTTTTGCCTGGGCCAGCAGCGCAGCCCCAACGCCACTTTCGCCCCCGCCCAGAATCACCATCAACGGCCGATTACCTTCCATACTTTTTTGTGTGCAAACCAGGGACAAAAATAGAGGTTTCGCCGTAGTCTACCCCCGGTCAATCATCTTTTTGCGAACAAAAATAAACCCCGCCGGTTGGGCAGGGCCAATGGGTGGGTACAGTGGAATGGTTATTCTTTCTTTTCCATCGACGACGACAACCGCAGCCGGTTGGCAGCCTTCACAATCAAGAACACGACCCAGGCAATAATTAAAAATTGAAGGACAATGTTGAAGAAATTGCCGTACCGGATGGCAACCTCCGGCGTATCGCCGACGGCTTCTTTCAGGACAATTTTTAACTGGCTAAAATCGACGCCACCGGTGATCAGCCCCAGGATTGGGTTTATGATATCCTCCACCAGCGAGGTTGTGATTTTACCAAATGCTGCTCCAATGATAACACCCACAGCTAAGTCCAATACGTTGCCTTGGGCAATAAAGATCTTAAATTCTCGCAACATCGGTTAAGATAAGTTAAGTGATTGGCAGGAAGTTATAAAATGTAACCATATAGTCAAATTTCTTCACCAAATAATTTAAAATCCGGCGTTGGCACCTTCTCACTTTTTTTCTTCTACCCACACCTTCATGCCTTTAAACTGCATGGCACCGTACTGTGTCGCCAGGGCCACATCGGCGGCATCGCGCCCGTAAGCCACCACGATTCGGTTGCCGCGCGGTTGCTGCTGCGTCGCATCGAAGGTGTACCAACGCCCATCGATGAAGGCTTCAAACCAGGCGTGTAAATCCATTGGATCGAGTTGATACAGGTATCCAACCACCATCCGGGCCGGAATATTCAGGCTGCGGCAGAGCGAAATTCCGAGGTGCGCAAAATCCCGGCAAACGCCCACCCGCTTTTCCGCCGTATCGACAGCCGAGGTGCTGGCATCGCTGGTGCCGTACTGGTACGTGACATGGGTTTGAATCCAGCTTCGAATGGCCTCTACCTGGTCGTAGCCCGGTATGGCTCCGGCGGTAATGTCGGCGGCCAGCGGCCCCAGGCGATCGGATTGGCAATACCGGCTGGGCAGCAAAAATTGAAGGGTATCGTCGGGCAGATTTTGCACCGGCACAAACGGCGCACCAAGCGCTACGTCGATCACGTCAGCGGTTTCAACCACGATGCTAACGTGGATTTTAAATGGCCCTTCGGGCGCAACCAGCCGCTGGCAAAGGTTGCCGTACGGATCGGTGTATTCGATAACCGGCACGTTAGGTTCAATCAGGTATTCTTCGGAAAGAACCCATTGCCCCGCGCCGGAACGGGGGCGTAACATAAGCACAGTGGGTGCCGGAGCCGGAACATCGTAAAGGAGTTCACAGCCAGCAAACAGTTTCATAACAGCCTTGTAGTAACGATTGGTGAAAGGTAGTTGGACAACCTGCGGCTCAATTTCTGCCGCCTTTTTCTCTAACCCAAATCGCTCTGCATTTGTTACCGGAAACAGCCGGAGGAAGAAATTAAATGTAAAATTATAAATGACGAATGTTAAATGTAAAAGTGTTTCTTAATCCGGCAGCGCCATAACTTTTACATTCAACATCTATCATTCATCATTTTATTCTTTTCAAAAGCAAAACCATCCGGACGCCCACAAAAGGCCATCCGGACGGTTTCAGACGGTTTTCGAAAACCTACAATTTGGCTGAATACTTCTGCGGGTAGGTTTTGGATTTAAACTCGTCGAACGGTTCTTTGCTGTAGTGGTCGCCACCGATGAAGGTGATGATCTGGTGGAATTCTGGCGCTTTGATGTACCCCGGAATGGGCTGAATGGCCTGGAATTTTTCGTTCAGAAACACCACCGTCGGGTAGCTGAGCTGATTCCGCAGCAGGGCCGCAGCCAGTTGGTGATAGCCCCGACCGCCCTGAGCCACGTACACAAACTTGTCTTTCCCGAGCACAATGTCCTCTTTCTGCTCCGCGTTCAGCTTCACGGCGTAATAGTTCTTGCTGATGTAGTCAACCACCGACGGATTCGTGAACGTTTCGCGGTCCATCACCTTGCACCAGCCGCACCAGTCGGTATAGACATCGATAAAAATTTTCTTCGGTTTTTTCTGGTTCAGTGCGAAGGCCTCCTCAATCGTCATCCACTTGATTTTGCCTTCTTCTTTGGGTTCGGGCTTCGGCCGGAACGAAACCAGCGTAACGCCCATCAGCAGCGTCGCTACCAGGAGGGTGAATACTTTATTCATAATCGGATCATTTTATGCAAAACCGCCGACTGGTTTCGCTGTGCTAAGAAAGTAACGAAAGGTATCAAATAAACCGTATGTTTTTGTACGAAGTTCGCACTCCTTGTTTTGACTCCGAAAGTAGTTGGCGGTAACAGATTTTTGCCAAAAAAATCACTAAGCTTGTGGTAGTTATTGTTCAGAACGGATTCTGGTCGTCGTGCAGGTCTTTGATGGAGCCAAACCCGATCACATCCCGGAAAACCGGGTTTTCGCGTAGTTCGGTGGCCCGCATCAGTTTATCGCTGCCAAACCGGGCTTTCACTTCGTAGAGCGTTTTGCGGAGCCGGTTTTTGCGGGTGTTGTCTTCGAACAAACTGAACGGCACGAGTTGGTCGGGCATCAACCGGAAGACGCTGACGCTCATGCTCCGGATGCCCCGGTTCAGGATCGGCTCGCACCGGTTGACCCGCTCAAACCGCTCGAAGCGCTCCCGGATCAACTGATAAATTTCCATCCCGTCCTGCTTCGGCTCCGGCAGCTTGATTTCGTCCGAATAATGCCGGCCATCGTGGTACCGGCAATGGAACGAAATAACCTGGCAGTACACCTCCTGCCGCACCATCCGGCGCTCGAGCGTCAGGCAGAGCGATTGCAGCAACTCGTCCAGCCGCTCAGCCGACTGCCGCTGGTTGGTCGAGATCGTCCGCATGGCCTGCATACTTTTGTAGGCGCTGGTTTCCAGATCGACTTCGCCCCCGAAATTCAGCCGCAGGTGCCAGTGCCAGCCGATGATGCTCTTACAAACCGCCCGCAGTCGCTCGGGCGAGGCATAGCGCAGGTTGAGGGGAGTCAGAATACCGTGATCTTCAAGCCGTTTCGCCATGCGCTGCCCAATGCCGGGCAAGTCCGTCAAGGTCAGGCCGTTCAAGACATCGTCGATGGTTTCGGGCGTAATCATCACCAGCCCGTCCGGTTTTTGCAGATCCGACGCGAGTTTGGCCAGAAAGGCGTTGGGCGCGATGCCGATGGAACAACGGAGCCAATCGCCGACCTTCGTCCGGATGTCGTTTTTGATCTGGAGCGCGACTTCCCGCACATCCTTGTACATCAACTGGCAGCGGGTCAGGTCGACCACGGCTTCGTCGATGCTTTTGGGCACCACATCCGGCGTAAATTGCTGCAAGACCTTGATGATGGCGACGTGAAAATCCCGATAGCGTTGCGAATTGATCTCGACCGGAATCAGTTCCGGACAAATCCGCACGGCTTCGTCGAGCCGCATGCCGAGCTTCACGCCCAGCCGTTTGGCCTCAATCGAAGGCGCAATTACGCAACCCTGTTTTCCAGTATAAACACAGACCGCAATCGGCCGGTCGCGCAGGTAATAATTCACCTGCTGCTCGCAACTGGCAAAAAAACTGTTCATATCCACAAACAACACCGTCGGTTTGGTGTACTCCCCCAGCCGTTTCATAGCTCTTTTCAGGTTGTGTATAATATTATTCTGGCAGTTTTCATCGGATTTGTTGTTTTATTTAGTAAATTTGATCACAATATATAATAGTTATATTATAAAAGTCAATTTTTGTATCATGTTAAACGAACCGGGAAAATCGTTTGAGGAAGGATTGGAGCCGATTCAGGAGCGATTGCGGCAGGTTTTTGATGCGCTGGAAATCAGTATTTACCAGGCAGCCAAGGACTTAGGCGAAAACTCTTCGAAGTTTTACAACATCCTGAACGGACGCGCTAAACCATCATACGACACCATCATGCGGTTGTTGGAGCAATATCCGCAAGTACGGGCCGATTTTCTGCTGCGGGGCCAGAAGCCTGTCCTGGATGAGCCGGAGCAGAATGGAAAAATCATCGAACTGGAAGTGCGCTACACCGACCTTCCGTTCGTACCGACGCGTTTCTACGCCAGCTTTGTCGAAACCTACATGGAAGGCATCAGCATGGCGCAGATGGAAACGTACCGCGTGCCGGTCAATTTGGTGGGCAACCACAAAAATCCGGTCGTGATCGAAGTGTCCGGCAACAGCATGACGCCCCAACTCGCCAACGGCGCCAAGGTGCTGGCGGTGCTGGTCGATCCGAACAATTGGGAGTATCAGTCGGGCGGTATTTACGCCGTCATTTACCGCGACTATTTCGTGGTGAAACGCATCAAAGACAACGAATTGCTGACCAAACAACGGTTGACGCTGCACTCCGACAATCCGAACGGCGGCAGCGTAACGGTTCCGCTGAAGGATATTCGGGGTATCTGGAAAATTGTGCGGGTAATCGATTCGCCGGTCGAGTAAATGCAAAACCGGCAGGACCTGCGGTACGACACGAGGAACATTTTGCGACCGGTTTTCCCGAAAACCGCCCCGGCCCGTACGGGATGTCGCCGAAAGTGGTCACCTTTGTGCCGTACCGCAGTTCTTAGCCTTCTATGCAGCACCTCCTTGTGATTCTGGGACCGACCGCCAGCGGTAAAACCCGGCTGGCCGTGCAGGTGGCCCGGCGGCTCAACGGCGAAATCATCAGCGTCGACTCCCGGCAGGTCTACCGCAAGATGGACATCGGTACCGGCAAAGACCTGGATGAATACCGGATTGAGGGTCAGGAGATTCCGTATCACCTCATCAACATCGTCGACGCCGGAAGCGATTACAACCTGTACCAATACCAGCAGGATTTTCACCGAATTCTTCCCGGGATTCAGCAGCGGGGGCACGTGCCGGTGTTGTGCGGAGGAACCGGTTTGTACCTCGAAGCCGTCCTGAAAGGCCACCGTTACCCGGCCATTCCGGTGAATCCCGAACTCCGACTGACGCTCGAAGCGCTCACCGACGACGAATTGCTCGCCCGGTTTCAGCAACTCCCCTCCGACTACTCTGCTCTGGCCGACACCTCCACCCGCAAACGCCGGATTCGGGCCATTGAAATTGCGACCTACCTCACCGAACACCCCGACGCAGAACCCGCCAATCCGGTTTCATTCGCCGACGCCCTGGTGTTTGGCATCGATCTGCCCGTGGAGGTTCGGCGCGAACGCATCTCTCACCGTCTACGGGAACGACTTAAAACCGGTATGATCGAAGAAGTCCGGCAATTACTGGACAACGGCATTCCGGCCGAAAAGCTGGTTTTTTACGGATTGGAGTATAAATTTATTACGCAGTACCTCGCTGGCGAACTGGATTACATCACGATGACCGCCCGGCTGGAAACCGCCATTCACCAGTTTGCCAAACGCCAGATGACGTTTTTTCGCAAACTGGAACGCGACGGACTGGCTATCTGCTGGCTCGACGGTCGGCAAGACACCGATTTGTTAGCCGATGAAATCGTCCGGGCGTATCAGGCGCTTTAGGCTAACGGGTTTACTTAAACAACAAGGGCGCAAACTCACGGAAACACCGACGCCAGGTGTGCCACTCGTGGAAGGTGCCGGGCGACTCGTAGTAGGTCGACTGGATGCCCAGATCGGCCAGCTTTTTACGGGTGTCGGTCGCCATCGTCACAAATTGCTTCTCCTCGCTTCCGGCCCCGAACCACAGCAGTTTAACTTTATTATTAAACGCTTTGGCATCGGCAAAGACGCCGTTGAAGGCAGTTTTCGGCTCGGCCAGCATGTTCCCAAAAATCGCTCCGCTGAAAAAACCGTAGTGAGAGAACAACTCCGTGTGATTCATTCCGATCAACATGGTCTGCAACCCGCCCATCGACAGCCCCGCCATCGCCCGGTTTTCGCGCCCCGGCTGAATCCGGTAGGCGGTTTCCATCGTCGGCAGGATGTCTTTCATGTACACCTGCTCCAACGTCGCGGCCCGCTTCATCATGTCGTTCGGCGTGTTGGTGGCAGCGGGCGTGTCGCCTTTGGCGGTGGCGTAGCCGTTGTCCATCACCACAATCATCGGTTTGGCTTTTCCCTCCGCAATCAGGTTGTCGAGAATGGCGTTGACGTGGCCCTGCAACGACCAGCCACGTTCGTTTTCGCCCGCGCCGTGCAGCAGATACAAAACCGGGTAGCGTTTTTTGGGATTGGCGTCGTAACCCGGCGGGGTATACACAAACGCCCGACGCCATTTGTCGGTGACGGTCGAATGGTACCACTGCTCGCGCACTTGCCCGTGCGGGACTTTTTTCAGCAGGAAAAAATCTTCCGTCGGAACCGGAATTTCGATGCCGCTGGTGGGTCGGCCGTAGCCAAAATAGGCATCGCTGCCCGGATCATTGACCCGAACGCCGTCGACAATGAACCAGTAATAATGAAAACCGGGTCCGGCCGACGGGATCGTGCCGTTCCAGTTGCCATCAGCATCCTTGACCAGATCGAGCGGTTCTTTCCGAAAACCGTCTCCACCCTGCACCTGTACTTTGGTGGCATCGGGCGCTTTCAGCCGGAGCTGCACCCGCGAGTCGGCCGCGATTTTGGGAAATTCGGCGTTGAGCACATTGGAAGCCGCCGGGCGAAAATCGTCGCTGCCCGTTTGCGCCCAGCTTAATGCAGGCAAAAATAAGAGGATAACGAGCCGGAAAGGCCGAAACGCAGCGTTCATCATCAGGGAAAGGAATCGTGATTTAGGAAAAAACAAACTTACACAATTCAACCCAAAAACCGGGTTAATCGGTTGGCCCAGAATAGCCGTTTTCCCCTCAACTCACCAACTCATCACTCTTAACTCTTCATTCTTAATTCTTAACTCCCTAATCCCGGCGGTTTTCTGTATTTTTGGGCCATGACCTCAACGATCAGCCCACTGTTTTTACTGGAAGCCATTCAACAGGAGATTCAGCAGACAAAATACGGCCTGAAACCCACCGAACTCTACGACCCGATCAGCTACATCATGAGCCTGGGCGGCAAACGGATGCGCCCGCTCCTGACGCTCATGGGCGCTTATCTGTTCAGCGACGACTGGCAGAAGGCCGTCAAACCGGCGCTGGCCGTCGAAGTGTTCCACAACTTCACGCTCATGCACGACGACATCATGGACCAGGCGCCCCTGCGCCGGGGCCAGCCGACGGTCCACGAAAAATGGAACCATAATACGGCCATTCTGTCGGGCGACGTGATGCTGGTCAATGCTTACGAGCTGTTGCTGGACGTGGAAACGCCGTATTTGAAAAAAGTACTGGCCCGGTTTAACCGGACGGCCGCCGAGGTGTGCGAAGGCCAGCAGCTTGACATGAATTTCGAAACGCGCTGGAACGTTACGGATGGCGAGTACATCGAAATGATTAAGCTCAAAACGTCGGTTTTACTCGGTTTTGCGCTCGAATTGGGCGGTATCGTTGCCGGAGCCGACGACGCTACCTGTCAGCTTCTGCGGGAAGGCGGCATCAACATCGGCCTGGGCTTTCAGTTGAAAGACGATCTGCTGGATGTGTACGGCGATCCAGCGAAGTTCGGCAAACAGGTCGGGGGCGATATTATTGCCAACAAAAAAACGTTCCTATTAATCGAAGCCCTTGAACAAGCTCAGGACGAATTGAAAACCGGGCTGGTCGGCTGGCTCCAGGCAACGGATTTCGACAAAACGGAAAAAGTACAGGCCGTAACGGCCATTTACGACCAACTCGGCATCCGGCAACTGACCGAAAACCGCATCAACGCTTACTTTACGCAGGGGCTGGCGAATTTCGAACAGATTCCGGCCGACCCCGCCCGCAAGGCGCTGTTGCTGGAGTTTACCCAACAGCTCATTGGCCGGGAAAGTTAATGTAACCTTAAAACCGTTCCCACCGACGGCTCACGACTCAACCATTTATGAACATCACGCTTGCTATCATCGTCATTACTGTACTCGTGAGCATCTATGCCTGGCGCAACGAGTCGCTTTTAGATAACCTGGTGCTGAATCCACAGAAAGTATTCCGGCGGGGGCAATGGTACCGGCTGTTAACTTCCGGTTTCGTCCATGCCGATTTCGGTCACCTGCTGTTCAATATGTTTACGCTCTTTTTCTTCGGCAGACTGATTGAACAGGTATTTGGGGCGCTTTTTGGTAGCTCCGGGCCGCTTTACCTGCTGTTCTTTTACCTGATCGCGATTGTCGTCTCCGACCTGCCCACGCTCTTCCGGTACCGAAACCGCTCGAATTACAATTCCCTGGGTGCATCGGGTGGTGTGTCGGCCCTGTTGTTTGCGGCCATCATGTTCGTTCCGACCGAGAAAATCTTAATCATGGGCGTCATTCCCATCCCCGGTTTTATTTTCGGAGCGCTGTACATGGGCTATTCGTTCTACGAATCCCGGCGCGGAGGCAGCAACATCAACCACGATGCACACTTGTTCGGGGCTATCTTCGGCGTAATCGTCGTTATTTTGCTCTACCCGCCCGTGGTTTCGAGCTTTGTCGAGCAGGTTTCAGGCTGGCGGTTGTTTTAATTTTAGAACAAAGAAGTAAGACAAGAGACAATAGACTGAACATCGTTGCTTCAGTCTATTGTCTCTCTCACCATGTGGCAGTTTTTCCGGCAACCGTATCCCTGCGAAGAATCCGTCCGCAGCCGCTGGGTCAAGGCGTTCTGGATCGGTGTGTTTGTCGGGTTGTTTCTGCTGATTTTTCAACCGTTTGATCTCAGTAGCTGGGACACGCCGAACAAAACCGTCAAGATTCTCGGTTTTGGCCTGATTTCGTTTCTGGTCACAGCTTTCATCAACCTGACCACCCCCCGCATTTTTGCTAAATACTTCACCAACGAACGCTGGACGGTCGGGCGCGAAATTCTCTGGATTTCGGCGCACATCACGCTCATTGGCGTGGTAAATTATCTTTACCTCGACTGGCTGATCGGCAATCCCCGGTACTCGCCCAACCTGCCCGCCATCATCATCGTGACGTTTGTGATCGGGCTGTTTCCGTCGGCGGCTTCGGTCGCGCTGAATTACATCATTCAACTCAAAAAATACAGCCAAACCGCCAGCCAGCTTCCCATTTCCGGGCATCCGGAAAAACCGCGGGAAACCGCCCCCGCCCAGCCGTTGCTGACCCTCACGGCCGAAAACGAAAAAGACTCGCTTTCGCTGCGCCCCGCCGACTTGCTGTACATCGAATCCAGTGACAATTATTCCACCGTTGTTCACCTGAACGAAAACCAACCGGTGAAAACTCTGCTCCGTAGTAGCCTCAGCCGACTGGAAAATCAGTTTGGTGCAACGGCTCCCACCATCGTCCGGTGCCATCGGTCGTACATCGTCAATCTCGAAAAGGTAGAGAAAGTAACCGGCAATGCGCAAGGTTACAAATTGCATCTGCACGGCGGTTTGTTTCAAGTTCCGGTGGCCCGCAAATACAATGACACGCTGGTGGCCCAGCTCAAATCGCTAGCATAACGCCTTGTCAAACATCCCCGGCGGTTTTGCCAAACAGCCCACCGCTTGCCAAACTCCCCAAACTCCTGACGTACAACCCTTTCATTTGCCTCGTGTGTCGGCCCGGCTTAGGTTTGTTCCATTCAATCGAACACGACCAAACGCTTTTACGCCATGAATCTTTTGCTGATCATCCACATTGCGGCTGGTTTTCTGGCCTTGATCGTCGGGATTGTCCCAATGGTGACGAAGAAAGGAAACCGCCTGCACAAAGTAACCGGTCTGGTTTTTTACTGGTGCATGGCCGCCGTCTGCCTGACCGCCGTGTACCTGGTTTTTTTCAAACCCAGTTCGCTGTTTCTGCTGTTTATCGCCATCCTGAGTTTCTATTTCTGCTACTCCGGTCGGCGCATCTTGCGGCTGAAAAACCCTCAAAACCGGTTTACGGTCACCGACCAATGGGCCGCTTACGGAGCCTTGGGTGCTTCGCTGGTGATGTTCGGGTTGGGGATGCAGGCCTTTTTCAAGTGGCAAACCACCGGCAACCTGAATATGTTCGGGATTCTGTATCTGTTCTTCGCCGGTATTCTGTTCACCAACGCCCGCTACGACGTGCAGTTGTTCCGGAATCCCGAAAAAGCCCGCAATGGGCGCATGGAGTGGTTTTACGGGCATATTTCCCGAATGTGCGGTTCGTACATTGCCACGCTGACGGCCTTTGCGACGGTCAACACCCGTTTTTTGCCGAACCATCATTTTCTGGTCGATCTGGCCGCGTGGACATTACCGGGCATCGTCGGCGGGATGCTGATTGGCCGCACGATCCGGGCTTATAAGAAGAAATCGAAGTTCCGTGCAAGTACCGGACTTTAGTCCGTGTTTTTTATAACTAGAAACTCAAATAGCCAAATAAAAAACACGGACTAAAGTCCGTGGGTACGGGGAGGTTAGCGTTTGAAGAATCCTTTGGGATCGGGGGCTTTTTCGAGGAGTTCTTGCAAGTACGGCAGATCAACCGCCGACAGTTCGAGCAAGCGAGCTTTGTGCAGATTGTCCCAGGCTGCGGCATAGTCGCCTTTGGCATAGTTGGCCCACGACAGCCGCATGAAGGTATTGGGATTGGTCATGTCGTATTTCAGGGCTTTGGTGAGCACCTGAATGGCGTCTTCGAGCAGTTCGTTGTCTTTGTTTTCCCGGTATTGCTTCAGTTCAACCGTCGCCAGGTCGGTCATCAGAACGGCGTTGGTATCGGCCACTTCCAACCCTTTTTTCAGCAGCCGGATCGATTCCGCATTGTTGCCCTGCTGGTAGCAAATGACGCCCAGTCCCCAGTATGAATCGGAATTTTTATCGTCCAGCAGCCAGGCGAGGTTGAAGCGGTAGCTGGCCGTGTCCAGTTGGCCTTCGGTCAGGTACTCCCAGGCTCGGGTCGAGAAAAACTGGCTGGCTTCCGTACGGTTATTGAAATTCTGGTCACATTCGCTCAAAAAACGAACTTCCCAGGCAATATGATCCGTCGATTTGGCCTGTTCTCCAAACAAAGGCGCTACGAAAGGGTTAATCACGGTACGAGCCGTCGTTTTCGAAACCTCAACAACCGTATCTCCCTTGCCCACTTCGACTTTTCGGGCCGAGCTGACCAGTTGTCCGGCCTGGGCCAGGACACCCAGTGGAAAGCACAGCAGAAGACCCAAAAGTCGCAATCCTTTTGTCCGATTATTCATGTGACGTTCAACGTACTAGCCATTATAGAACGTTAAGGGCGCTCAATTTAGTGCAAATTACATGAAATTTGGTTACGTCTTTCGGCGACGGGGTGACCCCGGTTTGAATTTGGCGCTGGGTGCTTTCGGGTTTTGCGGGGATTTCCCACGCGGGGGCGTCGGTCGCCCTTTGGTGGGTACGCCTTTCTTGTCGTGAAAAGCGCCTTTAAACGTTGGGTCTTCTTTTTTCCGCTGATTATCAATCTCGCGCAGATATGCTTGCTGCTCGTCAAACGGTGTTTCCGGGATCTCAACGGCGGCTGGAATGGATTCGCGCGGAATCGGCATCCGGATGATTTTTTCAATCTTCGCAACGTGGTATTCCTCGGCGATGGTCATGAATGTTACGGCTTCTCCACTGCGGTTGGCGCGGCCCGTACGGCCAATGCGGTGGACATAATCTTCGTAAATCAGCGGCACATCGAAATTAATGACGTGGCTGACTTCATTTACATCAATACCCCGCGCCGTCACGTCGGTCGTTACCAGCACCCGGATGTTGCCTTCCTTAAACGCTTCCATCGAGTTGATGCGCGTATTCTGGCCTTTGTTGGCGTGTAAGACCCGAATGCGGTCGTCGGCCACGACTTTCCGGGCCAGAAATTTGTAAATATTATCGGCGGTTTCCTTCGAGCGGGCAAACACGATCACCCGGCTGGCGGCTTCGTCGCTCAGCAGATGCGCGAGGAGATTAATTTTCGTTTTAAAATTCGGAACGGCGTAGAGTTTCTGTGTCACCATGTCGGCCGTCGATGCCTGGGGCGTCACTTCCACGCGCATCGGAAACTCCAGAAATTCGTACGATAGTTCCTCCACTTTTGCCGGAAACGTGGCCGAAAACAGCATGTTCTGCCGTTTTACCGGAATCACCTCCAGGATTTTCCGGATCTGCGGCATGAAGCCCATGTCCATCATCTTGTCGGCTTCGTCCATCACCATCGTGTTCAGTTGCTTCACGCCAATTTCGCCCCGGAGGTAAATATCCATAAACCGCCCCGGCGTAGCTACGAGAATATCGACGCCCTTCTGAACGGCCTCGATCTGCGTTTTGGGACCAATGCCGCCGTAGAGCGCCAGGTGCCGGATATCGGTATATTTACCCAATTCGGCGATGGCCGCGTCGATCTGCATGACCAACTCGCGCGTCGGGGCCAGAATCAGCACCCGCGGGTGCTGCCCCTGCGCAAACTTGGTTTTCATCAAAACCGGCAGTAGGTAAGCCGCCGTTTTGCCGGTTCCGGTCTGCGCAATGCCCAGCACATCGTGCCCCGCCATCGCCAGCGGAATCGCCTGCACCTGAATGGGCGTCGGCTGTTCATAACCCGCTTCCGCAACGGCATTCAGCAACTGCCGGTTAAGCTTAAAATCGTCGAATGTCATATCTTAATTTCCGTTTGTCTAAACGCGGATTAAAGGATTAATAGGATATAAAAGGTAGCCTTGCGCAGCCATCCTGTTTAATCCCTTAATCTGCGTAATCCGGGTTCAGAATCGTTTCAACACCTTTTCAATCCCGCTCAGATACCCCGAACCAAACAGATTCAGGTGGACAAGCAGCGGATACAGGTTGTAAATCGGAATGCGTTCCTGAAAACCGTCTTCCAGTGGGAAGGCTTCGTCGTAGGCATCGTAAAACCGCTCGTCGAAACCGCCAAAAAGCGTCGTGAAGGCCAGTTCGGCTTCCCGAAAACCGTAGTGGACCGCCGGATCAATCAAGGCCGCGTCGCCCTGCTCGTTGACCATCACGTTGCCCGACCACAAATCGCCGTGCAACAGTGCCGGTCGTTCCACGGGCAACAAATCTGGCAGATGTATGTATAATTTCTGAAATTTATCGTACAACGCTTTGGAAAGAAGCCCCTTGTACAAGGCCATTCCGGCCAGTGGCTGGAGCCGTTGTTCGATAAAAAACGTAATCCCGTTGTCTGTTAATGCATTGCGTTGTGGCAAAGAGCCGATGTAATTGTCGAAGTTCAGCCCGAATTTTGATTGGGTGTGTGAGTGTAACAACGCCAGCGACTGCCCGAATGATTCCCAGTAGTCGGTTTTTGGCACAACCGGGTCAATATATTCGAGCACCAGGAAGGTCTTGTCGCGGTATTTTCCGTAGCCGATTACTTCCGGAATGTAAACGGCTTCCGTTGAGCGGAGCAGTTCCAGGCCCCGCGCTTCGCAGGCAAACATATCGACGCTCTCGGCCGGGTTCCATTTGACGAAATACAGCCCCTCCGACGAAAACACCTGAGCCGCCGTATTGATGTTGCCCCCAGCCAGAAACCGGGCCTCCAGCACTTCGACCGACCGGCCCAGCGTCTGGAAAAATAATCCTTCAAAAAAATCAAACTGTTCTTCTCCGAGCCACATCGTTGTTTACGGTTTTCGGTTGCTGTGGTTCACCGTTTCAATTTCCAGTGTACAGTTGGTACTTTTGCCAACCCATTTCCTATGAACACGCAGATACAACACCTTTATGACCTGGCGCAATGCCCGGAACGCCGGATCATCGGCCTGATGTCGGGCACCTCGATGGATGGCCTTGATGTCGCCCTTTGTCGCATTCAGGGAAGCGGCCCGCAAACCCGGGTTTCGCTCACCCACTTCGAGACGGTTCCGTATACCGACGACCTGAAGGCGGAAATACGGAAAGTTTTTGCCAAAAAGGAAATTGATTTTCAACATCTGTGTGTGCTTAATCCCTGGATCGGGCGGCTGCACGGGCAAATGGTCAATGACTGCCTGCGGCAATGGGGGCTGACGGCTAGTGAGGTAGACCTGGTGGCCAGCCACGGCCAGACGGTTTTCCACGCTCCGAAAATCCAGCACCAGCTTGCGCAGTTTCCCAACGCCACGCTCCAGATCGGCGACGGCGACCACGTGGCCGTCACGACCGGCATCATCACGCTCAGCGATTTTCGCCAGAAACACATCGCCAAAGGGGGCGAAGGCGCTCCGCTGGCGGTGTACGGCGATTATTTTATTTTCTCGAAAAAGGACGAAAACCGCCTGATGCTCAACATGGGCGGCATCGCCAACTTTACGTACCTGCCCGGCAATCTGAACGCCGACGAAGTGTTTACGACCGACACCGGCCCGGGCAACACGCTCATCGACGCCTTTACCCGGCAGCTTTTCAACCAGCCCTATGATGCCGACGGCCGGATTGCCGCCCAGGGAACCATCAACCCGGCCTTGCTGCACGAGCTGAAACAGCATCCGTTTTTTGCCGCGCCCGTGCCCAAAACCACCGGCCCGGAGGTGTTCAGCCTTGCTTATGTGGAAGCCGCCCGGCAGCGCAGCCAAACCGACCGCGACCTAGCGCCCGAAGACCTGCTGGCTACCCTGACCCGGTTTAGCGCCGAAACCATCGTCGAAGCCATTCAGAAAGCGATCAAACCGGGTGAACCATATTCGGTCTACTGGAGCGGGGGCGGGATGCACAACCCCATCTTAACCAGCCATATACGCGAAATGTTGCCGAATTTTCGTTTTGCCAATACCGACGACCTGGGCATTCCGGGCGACGCCAAGGAGGCCATTCTGTTTGCGGTGCTGGCCAACGAAGCCGTTGCGGGCGGCCACACCTCGTTCGGCAACCGGCAGGGCGTTCCGACAGTGTCAATGGGGAAAGTTTCGTTTCCGGATTAGCTCCTGTTAATTAGTTTAGAGTTTATGGTTTATAGTTTTTAACAAACCTCTGACTTTTAATCGGTTAACCGTAACTATAAACTATAAACCAGCAACGATAAACTACGTATCATGAAGGATATCATCATCATCGGGGGCGGCATTGTGGGGCTGGCAACGGCCTTGCAGATCAAACGCCAGCGCCCGGCCCTCTCCGTAACCGTACTGGAAAAAGAAAACCGGGTGGCGGCTCATCAAACCGGCCACAACAGCGGAGTCATCCACTCGGGGCTGTATTACAAACCGGGCAGTCTGAAAGCGACCAACTGCATCCGGGGTTACTGGATGCTGATTGAATTCTGCGAACAGGAAAACGTGCCGTACGAGCTGTGCGGCAAGGTAGTCGTGGCGACCAAGCCGGAGGAAGTGCCGCTGCTGAACAATCTTTACGAACGTGGGCAGCAAAACGGGCTGGAAGGACTCAGAAAGCTAAGCCAGGCCGAAATCAACGAGATCGAACCGCACGTCCGGGGTGTTGAAGGCATGTGGGTGCCGCAAACCGGCATTATCGACTATGCACAGGTTTGCGAAAAATTCGCCGAAAAACTGCGTGACTTGGGCGCGGAAGTCCGGCTGGGCGAAAAAGTCGTGCAGATTACGCCTGGCAACACGCTCTCGGTGGTCGTTACCGAAAAAGCGACGTACGAAACCAAACTGGTCATCAACTGCGCCGGACTGTATTCCGACAAGATGGCGCAACTGACGCAGCGGCAGCCAATCGACCTACGGATTGTACCGTTTCGGGGGGAATACTACAAAATCCGGCCCGAAAAGCAGCACCTCGTCCGCAACCTGATTTACCCCGTTCCCGACCCGAACTTTCCGTTTCTGGGCGTGCACTTCACCCGTATGATTCACGGCGGCATCGAAGCCGGACCAAATGCCGTGCTGGCGTTCGGGCGGGAAGGCTACCGGAAGTCGGATGTGAACCTAAAAGAATTTTACGAAACGCTGAGCTGGCCCGGTTTTCAAAAAGTGGCGGCCAAATACTGGCAAACCGGCCTGGGCGAAATGTACCGGTCGTTCTCGAAAACCGCCTTTACGAAAGCTTTGCAAGAACTGATTCCGGCCATTCAGGAAGACGACCTGATCGAGGGTGGTTCGGGCGTTCGCGCGCAGGCCTGTGACCGCACCGGCGGGCTGCTCGACGACTTCGCCATTCTGGAAACCGAGCGGGCCATCAACATTTGCAATGCTCCTTCTCCGGCGGCTACTTCCTCGCTGTCCATCGGGCTGACGGTAGCCGAAAAAGCACTGACCCGGTTTTAAGGACCGGATAATTAGAAAAACCTTAAAAATTGAAATAATCCAAAATTCTACTTGTTACCTTGCGTATTTGCTTCGTAACTTGCAGAGATTAAGCGTTAACCCTAAATAAAATTCGTTTTTCCTAACTAGTCACATGAAAAATATCCTGTTTGCTATTGCCCTCGTAACTGTCATCTCATCGTGTTCGAGCAAGAAGCGTCTGGCCGAATTGCAGAGTGTTCACGATAAGGTAAAACTGGAATTGGAAGATTGTTCCAAGAAAACCGCCAGTCTGCAAAGCTCGCTCGGCACGAAAGATGCCGAACTGCAAACCAAGACGAACCAGATTGCCGATTTGCAGAGCCAGTTGGACTATCTGAAAAAGACCAACACGAACCTGCTCGACCGGATGGCCGATCTGTCGATTGTCAGCAAAGCCGGTGCCGAAAGCATCCGGAAATCACTCGAAACGCTCTCGAATGTATCTTCGTCGGCCCAACGGCGGGATTCGATCAACCTGCTGCTTGTGAAAAACCTGAAGCGCTCGCTTTCGGACATCAACGACAGCGATGTACAGGTAGAAGTGAAAAAAGGCGTCGTGTATGTGTCGATCTCCGACAAACTGCTGTTTCCCTCGGCCAGCTACGTCGTGAACAAGCAAGCCGAAACCGTATTGGGTAAAGTGGCGCAGGTGATCAACGACCACAACAACCTGGATGTGCTCGTGGAAGGTCATACCGACGTGTATCCGATCTCGACGCAATTCCTGAAAGACAACTGGGATCTGAGCGTAATGCGCGCTACGTCGGTTGTTCGGACGCTGCAATCGCAGTTTGGGGTTGCGCCGTCGCGCCTGACCGCCGGTGGCCGTTCTGAATACATTCCGAAGGCTGATAACACCACGGAAGCCGGTCGCCAGGCCAACCGCCGGACCGAAATCGTGCTGTTGCCGAAACTGGATGAGTTCTTCAACCTGCTGACAGAGAAGCGTTAATTGGCAGAGGGCGCGGGGCAGAGGATTTTTGCTGCGCAAAACCGCCTGACTGAATATTCTTATTAAAAAAGGGTCGGTGACAAATCTGTCACCGACCCTTTTTTATACGCCGATCGTGAAACCGGTTTCGAAAATGCCGTTCGGTTCGACGTGCTGAATGGCTTCTTTCTGCTCGAACGGCACGGGCGATCCTTCGCGGTCGGCGTAACCCAGCCAGGGTTCGATGCAGACGAATTTCGCCCCCGGTTTGGCCCATATGCCCAGATACGGAAACGCCGGAAAGCTGACCGTCACGGCCTGCTCGTGGTTGCGGCTCCGAATTGTGACTGCCCGCGAATCCAAACTTTTGAACACCAGCGCGTCGTTGTTGAACAAATCGGTCGTCAGCGGCAACTGGTTGCCGACGGTCAAAACCGGCTCGGTTTCGCCCGTGAAATAGCCTTTGGGCGACAGCAAATGCCGTTCGAGCGGTTCTTCTTTCTGAAATTCGAGGTAATAATCGTCATAGTTTTCATTCGGGAAAAACGGAACGGCAAAGGCCGGGTGTGCCCCCACCGAGAAATACAGCGGTTTCGCTTCCTGGTTGATCACTCGGTAGATGATCGTCAGCACCTGCTTGTCAAGCTGGTATTCAATCTGAAATTCAAATTCGTAGGGATAAGCGACCCGCGTTTTTTCGTTGGCTTTCAAGGAAAAAACCGCTTTTTCGGGCGTCGCTTCCACAATTTCAAATTCGGATTCCCGCGTAAAACCGTGCCGACCCAGCGGATACGGTTTTCCATCAACCCAAATTTGGTTATCGAGCGTCCCGCCCACGACCGGGAACAGATTCGGTGCGTGCCAGGCCCAGACGGCTGGATCGGCCTGCCAGAGATGTTCGATGCCGGTTTGCTTGTTATAAATGGAGGTCAGTTCGGCCCCTTTCGGACGAATACCGACACGAAGAAAGTCGTTTTCGAGTGTAGTCATGATCAGCGATGGTTTCCGCAATTTCGGGACAAAAATGGGCAGAAAGCTGTAACTTCGGCCAAAATTTTACTGCATGGCACGCAACCGGGCACTGACGTTCATCTTCATTACCATTCTGATCGACTGCACGGGCATTGGTGTTATTGCCCCGATTGTTCCCCGACTCATCGAAGAACTTACCGGCGGAGACCTCAGCGAAGCGTCCGAATACGGCGGCTGGCTTACGTTTTCCTACGCCATCATGCAATTCGTCTTTGCGCCGGTTCTGGGCGGGTTGAGCGACCGCTTTGGTCGGCGGCCGGTCTTGCTGATGTCGCTATTTGGCCTGGGCCTCGATTACGTATTCTGCGTTTTTGCCCCCAACATTGCCTGGCTGTTTGTCGCCCGGTTTATTGCCGGGATTTGCGGGGCCAGCTTTACGACGGCTTCGGCGTACATTGCCGATGTGAGTCCGCCGGAAAAGCGGGCGCAGAATTTCGGACTGGTTGGGGCAGCCTTCGGGCTGGGCTTCATCGTCGGACCGATTATTGGCGGCATTTTCAGTCCGTACGGGAGCCGGGTGCCGTTCATGATTGCGGCCGGGTTGTCGCTACTCAATTTTATATACGGTTTTTTTGTCCTGCCCGAATCGCTGCCGACCGAAAACCGCCGGGCGTTCGACTGGAAGCGGGCGAACCCCATCGGATCGCTGGCGCGGCTGAAACGCTACCCGGCCATTGTCGGGCTGGTCGGCTCGATGGTGTTGCTGTACATTGCCGCGCAGGCTCCGCAATCGATCTGGACGTATTATACCATCGAAAAATTTGGGTGGAACGAAACCTGGGTCGGGTATTCGCTCGGCTTCATCGGCCTGACGGTCGCCATTGTGCAGGGCGGTGTCATCCGCGTGGCGATTCCGAAACTCGGCCCCAAACGGGCGGTTTTTACGGGATTGGCGTTTTCGGCCATCGGTTTTACGCTGTTTGCGTTTGCCAGCCGGGGTTGGATGATGTTTGCATTCATGGTTCCGTATTCGCTGGGCGGTCTGGCAGGTCCGGCCGTGCAAGGCCTGATTTCGTCGCAGGTCGCTCCCAACGAGCAAGGCGAATTACAGGGCGCGTTGACGAGTCTGGCGAGCATGACAGCCATTGTCGGCCCCTTGCTCATGACGCATTTGTTTGCGTATTTTACCAAACCCGAAGCGCCGGTGTATTTTCCGGGAGCGCCCTTTCTGATGGGTGCCGTGTTGACGCTGATCAGCGTCTTTTTAGTGGCAAAGGCCTTGGGAACAACCGATCTGATGGTACCCAAAACGGAAGAAACCGCTTCCGGCCGTTGATTTTATGCAATACACCACCGTTTACGACATCGCGGCCGAAGGTTACGAAGAGTGGCTCTTCGCGTATATCTCCGCCGGTTTTGTGCTGGCGACGCTGATCGTCTTTCTTTTCTTCCGAACCTGGAAACACCGAAAAATCCTTCTCATCGTCACCTGCGTCCTTACGGTGGTCACGGTCGGCATTCCGTACTTTGATTACACCCACCTGAAAAGCAAGCTCGAATCGCCGGATTGCCTGAAAGCGGAAGGCCTCGTCAGCGGGCATTGGGAGAAGAAATGGCGCGACAAAGATGCCAGCAACAAATGGCAAAATTACCACTACGAAGGCTTTCGGATCGATACCGTCACGTTCGGGTATTACATTAAAGGAAGTGGCAGTGCGGCCGGTTTTCAGAACAACGGCGAAACGCAGCTTCCGATTCGCGACGGCATGCGAATGCGGGTTCACTACTACGCCGAACCGGTCATCACCGATGGCACGGTTACCAACCGGATTCTGAAGATTGAAGTGGCTAAGTGAAATAGGCCAATGGACTGAAACCGCTGCATCATTAATTAGTTTCTCTTCCGGACAGGCTTTCAAACGTCTTACTAAATGCCGGTTTTATAAGACTGCCAAGCCCAAGATTGAAAATAGTTTACACACTGTAACTACATTTTTAGTTATTTGTGTATCTTGCCTGCCAGTCACCGATTTTACTCTGCTGTCTATCATTTCTAACCCCATGAATAAGCTACTTCTTCTGGTAGTGTTCGCTGGCTTTTTCAGCAAGGCATACCCACAAGTAAGAAAGATCACGATCGATGGTACTCAAATCGCCGTCCAAACGGCGGGCCTGGAAACCAGAAAAGAAGGAGAACCCGTGGTTGTTTTTGAAAGTGGATTCGGCACCCCGATGGGCCACTGGGATACGATCCTTGAGGCTGTGAGCAAGCTTGCTCCGGTGGTCGCTTATGATCGGGCCGGGATTGGTGATTCCCAACCAGATCAGGAGATGCCTACTATTAAGAATGTGGCCGATAAACTCCGAAAAGTAGTCCAGGCCTTACAGGTCAAACCGCCTTATGTCCTGGTGGGCCACTCCTTAGGCGGAGCTTATGTCCGGGGCTTTGCCGTTTATTACCCGCAGGAGTTGGCCGGTTTAGTGATTATTGACCCCGCCGACTTCACCGAGACCTATGAACACATCGGGCAGTATATGCTGGAGGTTGGTATGAGCCGAGCCCATGTGGACAGTGCCCTTGCCCAGCGCCGATCCGAACCGTTTCGCCCTGATCCCAAGATGCCGACTTCGCTCCAGGAAGAATTACAAGTTCTGTTTGACCTGAGACGATCAGAGTTTGCCGAGTTTAAGGATAAACCCCTTCCCAACATACCCGTCTCGTTTATCACCAGCGGCCGGTATGACCTGTTTCCGAATGCCAAACCCATCGATGAAGCTTTATTCCACGCAAAGACGAAGTTTCGGGTAGCGCGGTGGATGAAGTTCATTGACCCATTACCCAAAGGCCGTTTCTTTTATAGTGCCAATGCGGGCCACTTTGTACATCGGGATGACCCGGGTTTGGTCATTTCGAGTATTGAACTGGTTCTTAAAGATGCTCAGGGGAGTAAAGGTAAATAAACCAAAACTTTCCAAAGTTGCCCGTTACGTAAAAGTACCTGTTTTGCAGAAAGCGTAAATTTCCTCTACCAAACCGCGCGTTGATCCGCCAACTTTGTAGCGTCGAAAGACAACAACAACATACTACTGAACAACAAAGAACAACAACAAGTACGAATGGAAAAGCAAGCCTGGGCCGAATCGTGGGAAGCCTCGAACAACCGCTTCCACCGCCAGGACGTTCACCCCTACGTACTGAAGCACCTGACGCCCTTCGCGTTGATGGAAAAATCGATTCTGGTACCGCTCTGCGGCCGGTCGCTCGACCTGGTGTACTTCAGTCAGTTTGCGGAGCGCGTCGTGGGCGTGGAGCAGGCCGAGAGCGTCATCCTGCAATTTTTTGCGGAAAACCAGCTTGCGTATGAAAAAGTTGGGGAGCGGTATATCTCGAACAATCTGACCATCTTTTGCAAAGATTTGTTCGCTTTAACGCCCGAAGAAGTCGGTGAGATTAACCTCGTTTACGACCGCGCTTCGCTGGCCGCGTTACCGCTTCCCCTGCGGGTCGGGTACCTGCAAAAAATGGAAGAACTGACCTCGCCGGGCACGCAGTACTTCCTGACTACGCTGGAATACGCGCCGGAAATGGATTCGGCGCCCTACAGCATCGCCCCGGAGGAGGTCTACGGGTATTTTCCGAACTACCTGATTGACCACGTTGAGAGTCCGGCGGTTCCACACCACCGCCTGGTGCGCAGATTTAATCTGCACTACCTAAAAGAGCATGGGTTTCTGATGCGAAAACTGCACGACGCGTCGTATGCGTCGCTGGTTGAATCGGCCTACCGCAGTTTTTACGAGTTTTCCTGACGGTTACCGAAACTGGCGGTCGATTTCGGCCAACAGATAGCCTTTCGGGTCGTTGAAATACTCCCAGAACATCACACCGGCCATCCGGTTTTTCCGGACATAGCGACATTTGTGCCGTACCGATTCTTCGTCGTCGTAGGAGATAAAAAACTTCTGCTCCGGCCGGAACAGGTACGGCGCTTTCGCTTTCCGGTCCCAGTACCGGACAAAAGCCGGGTTGGTCAGCAGACTATCCTTGATATAGGTATAGCCCCCGACGCGATTGACTTTCACCGCCGGGCGCGGGTATCTTTGATGCTCATCGCTGGCCAGTTCCCAGCCACGTCCGTAGAAGGCCAGCCCCAGTACAAGCTTTTCCATCGGCACACCCGCTTCCCGATAGAGCCTCACGGCCCGGTCGCCCGACTGCTCGTTGTCGAGCCCGCCCGCAGGAAACAGATTGGTGTGGTGACCCGCTTTGGCCGGGCCCGTAAAAAAGTCATACGACATCACATTTACGAAATCGAGGTATGGGTGCAATTTCCCCATTTCGGTGTGTGTAAAGATTTCCGGAAAACCGGGTAGCGCTGTCGTCACAAAATACCGCTTGCCGGTTTGCTGCTTCAAAGCGTCGAGGTGTTCGCGCAATGCTTTGAACATGAGTGTGAAATTTTCCTTGTCTTCGGGCCGGAACACGTTGTCTTCCCCTTTCATGCCCGGATATTCCCAGTCGATGTCGATGCCATCGAGGTTATACTGACGCACGATGTCGACGGCCGAAGCCGCAAACCCCTGCCGTGAGCTGTCGCTCAAGACCGCATCGGAAAAATTTTCGCTCCAGGCCCAGCCGCCAATCGAAATCAGGATTTTCAGATCCGGATTGCGCTGCTTCAACAAATTGAGCTTCCGGAAATTGGTCGAATCCGTCGCCAGATTATGCAGCCACGCGCGGTTGTTCTTCACATCCACGAAGGCGTAATTAATATGGGTCAATTTTTCAACCTCGATTTGATCGGTATTGACCAATCCGCGAAAACCGCCGACGTACGCCAGCACAATCGGTTTGGGCTTTTCTTTGAACGTAGCGCCTAAGAAGAGACCGGCGAGAGTCAGGAGTTGAAAAATGAGTTTTTTCATTTTAGTACTCACGGACTTTAGTCCGTGTGAGTTAGTATAAACATCTAGAGTAGAAAACGCCTAAAACACGGACTGAAGTCCGTGGGTACGTGACGGTTTTCAAACCCGAATAAACAACTTCTTTTTATACATCCAATAGAGAATCAACCAGAAAACCAGCAGGGCGGCACCCCCGCTCGCCAGCGTTTCGTAAGGCCCGAACTGCGCGAAGACGTTTTGCCCCAAATGTGTTTTGAACGTTTCAATAATGAAATGATCGATCAGATGCACCAGGCAGTAAATCGCAATGGAATTCATCCCGATCACGACCAGCCAGAAGGCCCAGCCGCGCCATTGCCGCACATCGATGACATAGTAGAAAGCCGCCAGCAACCCAAAGCACCAGCCCCCACTGAACAACACCCAGCCGGGCGTCCAGATTCGTTTGATCGACGGACTGATTTCGGTCACCGTCAGCAGCCAGCCACCCGCCAGGCCCACGGCCCCGGCGATCAAAAACCGCTTCAGGATTTCATCCGTCGTTAAATCACTCCGTAGCCAACGCCCGGCCTGCAAGCCGAGCACCATCGTGCCGAGGGTCGGAATGAAACTCAGGGTAGCATAGCCCCCGCCGTTGTACAGAAACGGTTTGGCGCGGGGAAACAGATTCAGAAACCAGGTATCGAAGGCCCAGGCCAGGTTGCTGTTTTTGTTAAAATGGGCGGCCAGCCCGGTTTTATGATAGGGCCAGTCGGCCGGAACGCCCACGGCTTCGTAGGAAAAACCGGGTCCGGGCAACGGATAGAGCACAAACGCCAGCCAGTACCCCACCAGAAGTACGGCCAGTGCGATCCAGACCGTGCGCGTGGGCCGAAAGCCAAGCAGAAACAGAAACGGATAGCCCAGGCCGATCTGCGTCAGCGTGTCTTCGAAGGTGAAATTGGTTTGCTGACGGCCGACTGACCGCAAGAAGATTCCGAGCAACACCAGAATCAGTGAGCGCCGGAGCGTTTGCCCGAACAGCGTGCCGAATGATCCGCCTTTTGCCTGGCGGCTGGCGATGGAATAGGGTAGGGCAACACCCACCAGAAACGAAAACGAAGGCTGAATCAGATCGTGGAGCGTGCAGCCGAACCACTCGACGTGGTCTTGATGGTGGGCCATAAACCGCCAGAAGGTGCTGTCAGGCAGGGCTTCCGAAATCCGGCCGTAGTGTAGGATTTCGGCGGCCATCAGAAACATGACAAAGCCACGGTATGCGTCCATCGACATTAGTCGACCGGCGCGAAATTCAGGTAGTGCAGTCGTCAAGGCAGTTACAGGGTTAGGAAGCTGCAAGAAAGGCATTTTTCCCTAACGAACCAACGGACCGGCAGGCGTTCCTGTTTAGTCCGTTCGACTCGAAATTTTGGGGAGTTTTTGTACGCACGGACCGCTGGTCCGTGTTTTTATTTGTTGCTATTAAAAAGACGGGGGATCACCAAAAAAAACACGGACCAGCGGTCCGTGCGTACATTAACGCTGCTCGTTCGGGCAAAAGTAGGTCGTGCGGCCGCCCACTTCAGATTTGGCAATCCGGGTGCCGCAACGAGGACAAAATTTATGCGCTTCCACATCGTCGTACGGCGAGTCGTCCCACTCCCGGACGTGAATCAGAAAACCGGCCGGAAAATCCCGGTATTGGGCTTCGTGCCGGATGGCCGTAGTCAGTACCAACTGGATAGCGTCATGGAGCCGCAGAATCTCGTCATCGGTCAGCGTTTCTGTACGTTTTTCCGGATGAACCTGGGCCTGAAACAGCACTTCGTCCACGATCCAGTTGCCCAAACCAGCTACAGTACCTTGGTCCATCAGCGCCGGTTTTGTCATCACTTTTTTGCGCCGGAGCTGTCCCGCTAGCTCAGAAAACGTAATTGACAGCCCATCCCGACCAATCTTTTTCCGTTTTAAGTACGTATCTATGTGGTTGAGTAAGCCAATGCGCTCGAATTTTCGCGGGCAGATAAAGCCCAAATTGAACCCGTTGCGGAACTGAAAAACAATGCGCGCATACTTGGGTCGGTCGACCGACGAATGGTAGTATTCCAGGTCGCCGGTCATGCCAAAATGCATGTGGAGAATCACCGGTTTTTCGGCCGCAAAGGGGCCATCCGTTAATACAAAAAGGTTTTTGCCCACGCGCTCCGTGCCGATAAACCAGCGTCCGATCAGGGCTTCCTGCAGGACCGAAAGCGGAGTGGTGAGCAGTCGGGTATCTTCGACATCAATAGCTTCAATAGGCTGATGTAACGACGATGTTTCGAGGTAGCGACGGTAGGTTTCGACTTCAGGGAGTTCGGGCATAAGTCAGGAAAGCAGGAACAATTTTGAAGTGTTTTAGTGTTTTATATAACAATTCCGGTGAAAACCGGTTAATAGCAACAGTTTACCCGGAAATAATGCAGATAATTGAGTGCAAATGCGGTGTTTAGCTAAAATTTATTTCTGTGATACACTAACTTTAGGAAAGCTCCCGTTATGGATAAGTGCATTCTCGCAGGACCCGTTCACAGAGAGGTCAATTTTAACCCTAACATGATTGAATGACGATTATTTACTCATTTTTGTTTAATTAATTCTGTCTAATTAGTTCAAACCGCACAAAGTAGTTATGGAAAACAACAAGCCAAGAGCAAACGGCGCGCTGGTAGCGGCCCTCGTAATCATGACCATCCTGGCCGGTGTGTCAAGTTATCTGTTGTATGAGCAGAAAGAAGTAGGTAAAAACCAGGAAGCGACTATTGCGACTCGGGTTGAGGAACTAGCCACGACCCGGACAAGACTTGATTCGATTTCAACGGCTCTGGATGCTAAAATCGCTGAAGTACAGAAATTAGGCGGTGACATCACAGACTTGCAACGGGTGAAAGAGCAATTGGAACGCGACAAAGCGACTCTTCGGAAAGGCCAGCGTATCTCGATTGCCAAGTATGAAGCAAAAATCAAGCAGTACGAAGCGTACCTGGTTGAGAAAGATACCCTGATCGCGCAACTACGCACGGAGAATCAGGTGTTATTAACAAACAATCAAACGCTGACCGACGCCAATACCACGCTGCAAACCGAAAAGCAATCCCTCCAGGACTCGGTAACCAATATTGCAACGGTCAACAAGGATCTGTCGGAAAAAGTAACTCGGGCGGCTGCGCTGAAAGCTCAGAATGTTCGCGTTTTTGCCCTGAACTCCCGCGGCAAACAACGGGATGCAACCGAGGATCAGGTAAAATCAAAACGGGTTGACAAACTGAAAGTTGTTTATACGCTTCCGGAAAATCCGTTGACCAAACAGGAAGAAAAAGAGGTATACGTTCGGGTACTCGACCCGACGGGTGCTGTTGTGTCGGATATGGCCAACGGTTCCGGTACTTTCCAGGTCAACGGTCAGGAGCAAATTTACACGGTGAAGCAAACTGTGCCTTTCACCAACAACAATCAGAATGTCGAACTGACCTACAACCGGGGTACGGTTCCTTACAAGCCCGGCAAATACACCATCGAATTTTATTCGGAAGGTTTCCGGATTGGTGAAGGTTCTTTTGCCATCAAGTAAGCAACCTAAACGTGTAAAAAAAGGCGCGGTACCCAACGGTATCGCGCCTTTTTTATGAGAACATTATTTTATCTTTTTTATCGTCAGGTAATACTTATGCCGAGAACATCGGTTGTTTCTGCTCCCATTTTTGCAGGATCTGCTTGGTTTTCCGGGGACTTATGGCCAATGTACGCCCGGTTACCATTTCAATAAGCGGTAAAGGGAAATGGGGCAAATCGGCCGGATGGAAGCGATAAATCAGGGCCGGATTAATCAGATAACTTTCGTTGATGCGCCAGAAATCCGGAAAAAGTTTTTCCCAATGCGTCAACGATTCGGGAACAATTGTGCACTGTTGTATGCTATTATCAAAATAAACCATCCAAGTCTCAGGCCCGTCGTTATGCAGGTAGAGAATGTTCAATAAGTCAACAGACTGCTGGAGGACAGGGATAGTAATAGACAGCATGATTCACGGGTTGAACAGAGCAATAAACTTACTGATAAATCTCGACTTTTCTACGGTTCGATGTCCGTTTATCTATTTTTTATGCGTTACTTAACTTCTCGGAAATGGCTTCCCACCGGCGCCGGGATACAGGGAGTATCGTTCCGTTCACCAAATGCACCGCTCCCTGGCCTGACTTAAGCC
Organism: Larkinella sp. VNQ87; assembly: GCF_049445795.1. NCBI lineage: Bacteria > Pseudomonadati > Bacteroidota > Cytophagia > Cytophagales > Spirosomataceae > Larkinella > Larkinella sp. VNQ87. Next base: position 38,267 of record NZ_JBMSDT010000005.1, on the reverse strand, counting down.
GTTCTAACCGGGCAATGTAATGGCAATTGACAATACTGTTGCGATGAACACGAATAAAGCTTTCGGAAGGGAGCATCCCTGCCAGTTGTTTAAGGGTTTTAGGCATGATGATCGACGGCCGATTGGTCCAATGCAACCAGGTATAATTACCATCACCCTGGAGGCAAATCAAATCCGCTGCCTGAAAAAAGTGCTGCCGTGAGCCACGGGAATATAATTGGAGAACAGCGTCAGATGTTACCGGACCAGCATTTGTAGGAATAGGAATAACCATACACTAACTTTACAGATAAGAAGACGGTAGACAAGGCGTTATTAAAGAATTTCACAAATATAACCCCCTTTAATTTCCGTATTTAGAAATGGCAATTAACGACTGATCCTGGTACCTGAACAGCCGATTTTGGTATGGGAAAGAAACGAGGAAATTAAGTTATTGCCCGTTACCTGTCTTAGTAAGAACTACGGATGTACCTGAATCAACGTGTAGATATGGAAAACGATCAGATCCAGATTTTAGTGATTGAAGATGAAGCTATCCTGGCCATGGATTTATCGGACACCCTCGAAGAAGAAGGTTATTATGTTGTCGGCATTGCCAATAATGGTCGGAAAGCGCTGGAACTTTTCAAAACCCAGCGAGTCGATCTGGTTGTCTGCGATATTCAACTGAAAGGCGATTGGGACGGTATCGAAACCATCTCCCAAATTCAGGCTATCCGGCCGGTACCGGTTATTTACACAACGGCATTGTCTGACAAAAAAACCCTTGAACGGGCCAAGCAAACCCTGCCCTCAGCTTATTTAACCAAACCGATCCTCATCAATAATCTTCGCATTGCCATTGAACTTGCTCTGCATAACTTTAGCCACAAACAGGAAGTCGTCACACCCGACGATGGGCTGCAGGGCATGCTGGAAAAAGATCCCCTGTCGCGCGAAACTATTCTGCGTATCGACAATCTCATTTTCATCAAGCACAATTACCAGTTCGTTAAAATCCTGCTGGAAGATATCCTGTTGCTGGAAGCCGACGGTGCCTATACCACCATTGTCACGAACGAACGAAAATACGCCATTCGGCTCACGATCAGCACACTGCTAGACCGACTAAGTGAAATGCAACTGGCCCGTGTGCATCGTTCGTATGCCGTTCATATTAAAAAGGTGGAAGGATTTACCGACCGGGAAATAACCGTTGGTAAGCACACTGTACCCCTCGGCCGCCAATATAAACAAGCCTTTATTCAACAATTTCAGGTCTGGTAAAACACCAGCATACAGCCTTTCCCGCCCTTAACCCATGAATTGGTTTTTTCTTTTTGGGGTTAGCCTCCTGTTTGTCCCGTCGACGCTGGCTCATCCTTATACTGCCTCGCCATTTGATCGTCTTAAAGAAAAAGTTGCTTCGGCTCCGGATACGATCAAGATTAAGGAATATCAGAATTTCGCGGATTCCGTCCTTCATAAAGGCCGGGTCGGGGATGCCCTGACCGCTCTACGCGATGCCTTAACCCTTGCTGAAGCCCTCAAAGATGACCACCAGCTCAGCCGGGTATATGTTTCACTGGGCCAGCTCGAAATTGACCAGGGTAATTTTGTGCAGGCGCTGGGTTACTTTCAGAAAGGGCTCGACTACCTCAAAGCCGTCCCCAACCCCCGCGAAAAGGTCATCATTCTGCTACGAATCGGCCAAACCTACTTTCTGGTAAATGATCTGAAGCAGGCGGAACGTTATTACCTCCAGGCGTTGCGATTGACCCGGCAACACAAACTGGGTGTTTTGATGGGCGATACCTATTCCGAATTAGCCAACCTGGAAGATACCCGGCATAACTCCCAAAAAGCCCTGGCCTACAATGAAAAGGCGATTTCTATTTTTAAAGACCATAACGAAGATTATATATCGACGCTGTTTAACCGGGCTATCGAGTATAAAAATGCCGGTTTGTACGACCAGTCGGAACAGATTTACCGGCAGTGTCTGCAATATGCCGATGAACACAACGACGATTACCTTCGGGGTTATGTTTACGTCAATTTCCCGAATACTTTGCTGATGATGAACCGGCTGGATGAAGCCGAGCGGTATGCCCAACTAGCGTTGAAATGGAGCGAAAACGGCCCCGACCGATTGAAGATTCGGGAAGATGTTTTCGATGTACTCACCCGAATTTACGAAAAACGCGGTCAGCACCGGCAAGCATTGGCTTACCTGCGCCAGAAAACCATGTACAGCGACAGCATACTGAATGCCGAAAAGGCCCGTCAATTAATTCTGGCCGAAAGTCGTTACCAGGCTCGGGAAAAAGAAGCCCAAATTCAGAATCTGGATCAGGAGAATAATCGAAAAGCCCAGCAACTGGACTGGTTAAGCGCCGGTTTGGCGGCATTGGCTCTTTTACTCGGTATCCTTTTCTGGCAATACCGCCTGATTCGCCGAACCAACGCCCGTCTTAAAGCCAGCAACCGAATTATTTCGGAAAGCTATCAGAAAATTACGGAACAGTCGGTCCAACTCAAGACACTGCTGCGGGAATTAAACCACCGGGTCAAAAACAATCTCGCCATTGTATCGAGCCTGCTTCGGTTGCAGGCCAAACGGCTGGAAGATGAAGGAGCCGTGCAAGCCGTTCGGGATAGCCAGCAACGGGTGGAAGCCATGGCCCTGATTCACCAGCGACTTTACCTGACCGATACGGTTTCGACCATTAATATGAAGGAATACATTACCGACCTTTTCGATAGCCTGCTGCTGGCCTACGGCTACGATAAACGGTCGTTTGGCCGGGAGTTGCAGATTGAACAGGAAGAACTCGATGTCGATCTGTCGATTTTACTGGGCCTGATTCTGAATGAAATCCTGACCAATGCGTTCAAATACGCTTTTGAAAACGTAGAGCAGCCGTTTCTTCGCGTCCGGCTGGCCGCCGACGAAGCCTCCGATAAGTCACACCTGTTACGCCCACAATTGACCCTCGAGGTGCAGGATAATGGCACCGGGCTGGACCTCCGCCGGTGGGAGCTTCCGAATAGTTCATTTGGCAAACGGCTGATTACATCGCTTAGTGAACAGGCGGGCGGCAAGCTGGAAGTTTCCAATCGGAATGGAACCTATTATCGCCTGGTGATTCCGCCCCTGTATTTGCCGCAGTCGGAAGCGGCTTAACCGATTGTCAGAACGAATACAAAAAGCCAATGGCCAGGCCCTGGCTGTATTGAATGGCATCGTCCTGGTCTTGATCATACAGGAAAATACCGGTCAGATTCACATTGATGTACTTGTTAACTTTGGCTGTCAGCGCCAGGTCGAGCCGGTGGTCGATGGCATCGAGTGTTGCGTAATTGGCAAAAAGTTGATACCGGGCCTTCAAATTCAGGTTTTCGGCCACATTCTTATCAAAATTGGCAATTAACTGAAACGCAAATTCATTCCGCACGTTTTTACCGGGCGGAACGCCGTACCGTGTCGGTTCGCCAATCGTAATGTCATCATCGAGTACAAATGTCTGCCGGATCGTACCGAGGCCAAACTGCAAATTGAAATACGTAACGGGTTTGTATTCCAGCCCAATGGATTCGGTCAAAAAAGCCGGAGAAAAAAGACTAGAAATCAGTACGCTACGCTCTCCGCCACTGGGCAACGTTTCGTACCGATACCCCGGTGCGAATTGGGACAGAAAGTTAATATTACCGAAAGCCAGCCAAACCGGGCTTAAGCGGTTACCAACCTTCGTATCCAAAAAAATGCGGTCGACGTTCTTCCGGGAGTTTTGGCCTTCATTTTTTACGATACCATACTGCAACTGAACTTCGCTTGTCCAGTTGAACCGGCGCTGCATGTAGTCAGACTTGGCATTGAAAAAAGCGCCCAGTGCCACCGAATTGACACCTCCACCCTTCCAGTTACTGCTAAACGATCCCTGGTTCAGGTTAATTCCGAACTGGGCCGACCGCTTCCAGTAAACCGTATCGAGTGGGATAATCTTGATGGAATCCAGCTTTGTTGGCTTTTGGGCCATTGCAAACGTACTCCAGATAACTAATGTGACTAGCACAATAGATTTTTTCATACGGCAGAGGACTTAACGGTGGGAGATTGGCAAATCTACTAAAAAACTTCAACGTTCTGTGCCTGAAGGCTTTGCAACGGAATTATCGTCGTCGAATCGCCCGTCTGGAGAGTTAATGATGTATTGTCGATCCGGATAATGGTTCCTTTCGTTTCGCCGACCCGGATGACCTGCCCTTCTTGGAAGCGGTTTTTACTATAGAAAGACGACAGAATATTAGCCATCACATCGCGGGACGCAATCCCGTAACCGATGGCAAACGCGAAAATAACGCCACCAATCAGCAGGTTAAAGCTCGACTCCAGCAACTCGGTATTGATACCGGCTTGCCCCAGCGCACTGATAAGCGTAATGATCAGGAAAAAGAAAAATACAATCATGCCCAGCAACTTCCCTGACGCAATGTTAAACGACTGACAGAGCGTTACAACCGCCCCCTTCAGCGCGTCGGCGACCAGAACCCCCACTTGCAGCATGATCGCAGCCGCAATCAACCGGGGAATGAAATCAACCAGCGACTTAACCATTTCCGTAATGGCCGACACTCCGAGGGTTTCGGTAGCCGCCATCAGGAAAATCAACAGAACGAAGTAATACAGAATTTTGGCAACAATGTCGCTGAGCTTGATTTCGGTTTTCAGCCGCTTGATGAAATCGATTTCCGTCAACCGGTCACCAATCCGGTTGAGACCAACCCGTTCCAGTACTTTCGACACTAGTAGTGCCAACCCTTTGGCCACCCCGAACCCAACCGCCAGAATAAAGGCCGCTCCGATAATCCGGGGGACAAAATCAATAAACTGATTAATAAGGGAGGTAAAGGTATTGATTAATATATCGATAAAAGCAGGAATACGCTCCATGATTAAGATGTGGCTTGGTGTTACGGTTTGGGTAAATCGCCGGGTAGTTGAAGAGCTGTAAGTAATGCCGACACGACCCCGAAAAAATCGTCGACATACACTTCCACCACCGTAAGCGAATTCCGAATTAGGTCGATTTCCGATATCAGTTCTTCTTTCACATTGGGCGGGCAGGCATCCGGTAACTCAATTTCTTTGAAAACGTTGTAAATTGATTCCATGAGGGATCTGCTGAAAAGGACAGGGGTTATTTGTCAAATTTAGCCCATGCAACTAATTTGGCAACCAACAGCCCCAGGAACAGCAGGGTTTCCATATACCGTTTCTTCAATTTCTCCTTAGCGCGCTTTAACCGCATTTTGACGGCACTCTCGCTGAGGTTATGAATGTCCGCAATCTCTTTAATACTGACTTCATCCTGGTATTTCATCAGGAGGAGGCTTTGTTCTTCTATCGTCAAATGGTCCAGCGCTGACGTGAGCCGGCTAGCCTCCATTTCCATCATATTTCCGTCGTCCTGATCATCAAGCCAGTCCATGTCTTCCTCAACCGGCACTTCAGCTTTCTTCCGGTTGGTCCGTAGCTGATCGGTGCAATAATTATAGGTAATGGAAAACAGCCAGGTCGAAAACCGGGATTGCTCCTTAAAGCTACTGAGCCGCAGAATGAGCCGCAGAAAAATATCGTGCGTAAAGTCTTCTGCTTTTACCGGGTCTTTGGTAAACATGAGGCATTTCCGGTACACTTTATCACTATATCGGCTGTATAGATGCTCGAAATACCGGTTACTCTGATTATCGACGTAAAGCCTTACCAGTTCTTCGTCGCTCATGCGCTTGATCTCTAACGGTGCAATCATAGGTAGGACGATTTATACTTACTAACTGCTACGTAATTTGCTTTTCATAACATAAAGCACACGCCTTGTTACTGTCTTAGCAATCAAATATATTGGATGTACAAATAAAACCAAAAAGTAATATATTTCATAAAAAAAAGCCCGATCAAATAGACCGGGCTTTCTAAAACTAAAATTAGTATAGTGAATCGAGCAATTACCCGATAGCAACACGCTTGAACGCCGAAACAGTCAATCCTTTGCTGGTTTTATCCAGCAATTGAGCGATTGTCAGCGACGAGTCTTTCACGAATTCCTGGTTCAGCAGCGTATTTTCTTTGTAGAATTTCTGCAGCTTACCCATCGCAATTTTCTCCAGCATGGCTTCCGGTTTGCCTTCGGCCCGGGCTTGGTCTTTGCCGATTTCGATTTCGCGCTCTACAATGCTTGAATCCACGCCGTCTTTGTCGATCGCAACCGGTTTCATGGCGGCAATCTGCATCGCAATATCCTTTCCGACTTCGATTACTTCGGCACCGTTCAGGTTATTCAAACCAACCAGAACGCCCAGTTTGCCGTTCGAGTGGTTATAAGCCACGACCTGCTCAGCCGTTACGACTTCGTAAGCAATGACGTCCAGCTTTTCACCGATTTTACCCATCAGGTCCGTGATGTGCTCCTGCAGGGCACGGCCATCGCCCTGCGGCAACGCCAGCAGTTCTTCTTTGGTTGTAGGTTTGGCGGCTACGGCATTGTCCATCAGCGACATGGCCAGATTCTGGAAGTCGGCCACGTTCGAAACGGGTTCGGTTTCGCAGGCAAAGCCGATGATGCGGCCGGTTTTTCCGTCCGGGCTCACGTGCGTCAACACAATTCCTTCCGAAGTCGTATTGTCAGCCCGTTTGCTAGCAATTTTCTGACCTTGTTTCCGCAGAATATCTTTCGCTTTTTCGAAATCGCCGTCGGCTTCGGTAAGCGCTTTTTTACAATCCATCATCCCGGCGCCTGTTTCCTGCCGGAGTCTGTTAACGTCTTGTGCGGTAATTGCCATGATTTGAGTCTAAATTGTCGGTTATTACGTTGGTCTGTTGTGCTGGTAAACAATTTGAAGGGCAACAGGCGTTACTGGCCGCCTGAAACGGAATAGCCCATAGCGAGGCTACGGGCTATCCGGTATATTCGTTTGGCAACATGGTTGCTCGTAGATAGTCTTAGCTCTCCTGCTCGTCGGTTTCGTCGGCGGCCACCGGGCTGCTCACTTCCGCTTCTACGGCGCTATCGTCGTCGGCCTGCGACCGGACATCTTCAGCGCGTTTTGCCTCTTCCTCTTCCTGCAGACGCTGATCGTCTTTATCCTGCTTCCGTTCTAGCAGCCCTTCTTCGATGGCCTTGCCAATCGCCAGCGTAATCAGGCGGATCGACTTATAGGCATCGTCATTGGCCGGGATTGGGAAATCGACATCATCCGGGTTTGAGTTGGTGTCGCACATGGCGAAAACCGGGATGCCCAGGCGTTTTGCTTCCGAGACGGCGATGTGTTCGCGTTTTACGTCGACCACAAACAACGCAGCCGGCAGACGGGTCAGATCGGCTACACCGCCCAGTACACGCTCCAGTTTATCTTTCTCCCGCGATACGGTCAACCGTTCGCGTTTTGCCAGACTTTTGTAGGTCGTTTCATCCTTCATCATTTTTTCGATGCCCTGCATCTTCTTCAATGATTTCCGGATGGTAGCGAAGTTGGTCAACATACCACCCAGCCAGCGGTCGGTCACGTAGGGCATCTTCAGGCGACGCGCTTCCTCCGTTACGATTTCCTGAGCTTGTTTTTTGGTAGCAACAAACATCACCTTGCGGCCCGAACGAACGATCCCTTTGATGGCAGCCGATGCTTCGTCGATCGACGCCAGGGTTTTGTTCAGGTCAATGATATGGATACCGTTCTTCTCCATGAAGATGTACGGTGCCATACGGGGATCCCATTTCCGGGTCAAGTGGCCAAAATGCACACCCGCATCCAGAAGGTCTTTGTACTCGACTTGTGCCATTTTTTAGTAAGAATAAAGAATGAAAAAATAAATACGCAGCACCGCACGTCGGCAACAACAAGTACGGTCTGGACGGTTTAAGTTTAAAGTTTATAATTTATAGTTAACACAGCATTTCCGAACTGTAAACTAAAAACTGTAAACCTTAAACTGCAAAAATTAACGTTTCGAGAACTGGAACCGGCGACGGGCCTTGGCGCGACCGTATTTTTTCCGCTCGACCATGCGGGAATCGCGAGTCAGGAAGCCTTCTTTTTTCAAAGCGGGCCGAAACTCGGGGTTCAATTCGCACAGAGCCCGGGCAATCCCCATCCGGGTTGCCTCGGCCTGACCGGAAATCCCACCCCCGCGAACGTTTACTTTCACGTCGTATCCTTCCGGAGCGTTGATGGTGGCCAGCGGCTGCTTCAGAACGATTTGCAGAACTTCCGTAGGAAAATACTGTTTGTAATCCCGCCCGTTGATAACAATGCTGCCGGTACCGATTGACAGGTACACGCGCGACACGGCTGTTTTTCGGCGACCTAATGCGTTGATTCGTTCCATTGTTTAAGACATGAGACGAAAGACGAGAGAGAAGAGACGAGACGAGGTGTTCGAATCCGTTTGTCTCTTGTCTTACGTCTAACCTCTATTATTAATATTCCAGTTTAATTTCTTTCGGTTGCTGCGATGCGTGCGGGTGTTGACCACCGGCATACACGTAGAGGTTGGTAAATAACCGGCGACCCAGGCGGTTTTTCGGCAACATGCCTTTGATGGCGTGTTCCAGAATGAAAGCCGGGTTTTTCGCCATCATTTCGCGGGGTGTCCGGAAACGCTGCCCCCCCGGGTGACCCGTATGACGCACGTAGACTTTGTCGGTCAGCTTGCTGCCGGTCAATTTAATTTTCTCCGCGTTGATGATGATGACATTGTCACCACAGTCGGCGTTCGGAGTAAAGTTGGTTTTGTTCTTGCCGCGGATGATTTTTGCCGCCTGGCTTGCCAACCGACCTAACACCTGATTTTCCGCGTCAATGACCACCCAGTCTTTCTGCGCCGTCGCTTTGTTGGCCGAAATGGTCTTGTAGCTTAACGTATCCACTTGTTTATGGGAGATTATATATTGATAGACAATTACTTGCGCTATACACAAAAACTCCCGTCCGAAAACGGGAGTGCAAATATAGAGTCTATATTTCTGAAATACAAGGCTGTTCGAAATTTTCCGCTATTTCAGATGTTCTTTTAACAGCATGATAATAAGCTCCTGGTTTTGCTCCATTTTTTCCATCCGGGTTTCGAATTTCTCGAAGCGAGTTTCAAATTGATCCATCCGGGATTCAAATTTGTCCATCCGGGACTCTAAACGGTCAAAACGTTGCTCCAACCGTTTCTGCCCTTCTTCAAGCTTACTTTGTCGCTGTTCGAGCCGGTTTTGGGCCTCTTCAAGCTTACCCTGCCGCTGTTCAAGCCGGTTTTGGGCCTCTTCAAGCTTACTCTGCCGCTGCTCCAGCCGGTTTTGGCCTTCTTCGAGCTTGCTCTGCCGTTGTTCAAGGCGGTTTTGACTTTCCTCAAGCTTACCCTGCTGCTGCTCCAGCCGGTTTTGGCCTTCCTCAAGCTTAGTTTGCCGTTGTTCGAGCCGGTTTTGCCCCTCTTCAAGATTGCCTTGCCGCTGCTCCAGCCGGTCAAAACGCTTGTGAACATCAACGGTCAGAGTAGCTAACCCACTTCCCAGCGAATCAACTTTTTGGTCGAACGAATTAACTTTTTGATCAAGCGAATTAACTTTCCGGTCAAGCGAATCAATTTTCTGGTCGAGCGAATCAACTTTCTGGTCAATAACATTGACCCGCCGGGTCAGGTCGTCCAGGCGGACAGTGTGCAGCGAAACCTGATCAACAAGCATACCGATCTGCCCCAGCATCCGGTCCTGCTTGAGGGCAAATTCAGCCATCAAAGGTTCTAACTGGTTCAAGCGTTCTTTTTCGGTCATGGCTAAAATCGTCGGAAGGTGAATAGTCTTCCTTCTGACGTTAGCGCAGTTTCAAAGTCACTAACGTAATAACGGCCAGAATAATGCCAACAATCCAGAACCGGGTCACGATTTTGGCTTCGTGGTAGCCCTTCTTTTGAAAATGGTGGTGCAACGGTGACATCAGAAAAATCCGTCGCCCTTCCCCAAATCGTCGTTTCGTATACCGAAAATAACTCACCTGCATAATCACCGATACCAGTTCGACCAGGAAAATACCGCACATGACCGGAATCAGCAGTTCTTTCCGGGTAGCCAGCGCCAGCACGGCAATGATGCTACCCAGCATCAAACTCCCCGTGTCGCCCATGAACACCTGCGCCGGATACGAATTGTACCACAAAAAACCGATACAAGCCCCGACAAAAGCCGCGCAGAAAATCACCATTTCGCCCGAATTCGGAATGTACATGATGCTCAGGTACTGCGACAGCGGTTTGTTGTTCGACAGATAAGCAAATACGCCCAGCGTCAGCCCGATGATGACCGACGTACCGGCCGCCAGCCCGTCGATGCCGTCGGTGATGTTGGCTCCGTTGGATACGGCCGTGATGATAAAGATCACGATGGCGACGTACAGAATCCAGGTGTATCCGTCCGGAATAAAATCCGGCATCAAAGCGCTGTAATTGAAGTCGTTGTTCTTCAGAAACGGAACCGTTGTCGACATGGATTTAATGTCCTGATAGGCTCCGTTCTCTATCTGACCTATCGAGGTGTCGATTACACCCGGTTTGTATACCCGGATTTTTACATAATCATTAAAATACAAGGTCAGGCCCACAATCACGCCCAAACCGACCTGCCCGACGACCTTGAACTTTCCCTGTAATCCTTCTTTGTTCTTTTTAAACACCTTAATATAATCGTCCAGAAAACCGATCAGGCCGGTCCAGATGGTCGAAACCAGCAGCAGAACGATGTAAACGTTGGTCAGTTTGGCGAACAACAGCGTTGGGAAAACCAACGACGCCAAGATAATAAAACCGCCCATCGTAGGCGTTCCGCGTTTCTGCATCTGACCCGCCAGCCCCAGATCCCGGATTTCCTCCCCGATTTGCAGGCTTCGCAGCATGTCGATAATCTGCCGCCCGTAAACAGCCGCAATCAGCAACGAGAGTGTGATGGCCGCCCCCGCCCGAAAGGACAAATACTGAAAAAGCCCGGCACCGGGAAAATCGAACTGCTGGTCGAGGTAGGTGAAAAGGTAATACAGCATAATTGCAGGAACGGACCCGTAGTTTCCGCCCAATTTCTATCATATTTATGTCCAAATATAAGTACACTGTTATCAAACTTGAAAAGCTTTTTCAACATCTTGAGCTTTTTAGCAGGTCTAGGAGTTCATTCGTAAGTGAAAGCTCCCGCTCAAGTGCTTCAATCTTTAGCTCAGCTACCTGCAATTCTTGCAGAAAGTCCCTGTTGGTAGCAAAAATACTCTCAACTCGGTTTTGACCGTACTTGGTATGAACTGACCTATTCGAATTTAAATATATTTGATCACTGTAACCAACTATGATATAAACAGGCATTTCCAAAACGTCAGAAATTTGTTTTAATCTAGAATAACTTATGTCTGATTTTCCGCGCTCGATGTTACCATAGGCAGTAATGGATATATTTAATTCGTAAGCCATATTCTCTTGAGAATATTTCTTTATCACCCGAAAATGCCTTATTTTCTCTCCTATCTCCATATATTTTTAATTTATTAATCCGCAGTTAACATATTATGTAGACAAAGTATAATATTGCTTGTGCAAAAACAAATACTTTTACAATATTATTCCTCTTAAACTTTATAAAGCTATGCAGAATTCAATTACACAAATTCGGACTTATCTTAAATGTACACTCGTTGTACTACTGCTCACTACGCTATCATGCCAGAAAGAAATTGAGCAAAGTACATTGGTAGCTAAAGAAATCAATACAACATTGGTGGCCAATGATCTTGTAAGAGATCCTTACTTTGCTGAATTGTTTAAAGTATCAGCAAAAATGAGTAGGCAGGTACGGGAAGGTCAACTAAAAGTTAAAGTGTCTAATCAGAAAAATGCAGAAAATATAATTGCATCCAGTAAATCTGACCAGCAGCTGAATGATAATTTATCCCTATTTTTCAGTAACCCTGCAACAGTAATAGCAGCAGCCAAGGAGCTTTCTGATGTATTAACTAAGCTGGACTCTAGAATTCATTTTTCAGAATTAACCGTGAATCAAAGGCAGGAAGTGTTTGCTAAAGCCTTAAATACTTCTATGTCTAAACAGATGATATCCGAATTATACATGATTTCTCCACCAAGTGCCCGTATCGCTAATTGCGGAGGAAACTGTAATAATGTATATTACCATACTATTGAAGCTGCTGCAGCGACTTTGGCAACTGCAGCAGCTGGGGCGGGAGTTGCAGGTTTTTTTGGCGGCCCTGCTGGCATGGCGGCAGGCGCTGCAGGAATAATATCGGCTGTGATTACGTACTATATTGTAGAAAACTACGCTTTAGTTGCACTTGGAGATTGTTTTGATACTTGCTACGCGTAATTAAAGTTTGTTGCAAACGATTTTCCAATAAAGTTAGTCGCCAATAGTAAGTAGTATCAATGTTACTGTTAGCGACTAACTTTATCTAATTAGAAACCGTTTTTACAATTGAATCAACAATTATATTCGTTTATAAATCATCATGAAAGAAATATATAAAATCTGGTTATCCGCTATCGGATTTGCTATTTGTGGTTGCCTAATCTTGAGCACCATGCTATTGCCCCAGTTTCCAGTTATTCACTCGGCCCTAATTCCTATAGGCTGTATATATATAGCTGTTGGAATCTTTTTTAGAGCATTTATTTTCAAGCAAAAACCTCGTTTACATACTTTTCAGTTTTATACATGGAAAGTAAGTGTCCACAATTCTAAATTAATATTAATATATACACTGTTTGCGATCTCCGCAGTAGGACTCATTTTTTTGAGAAAACAGTCTGCAATGCATAAAGCACAAGTAATGTTTGAAAATTATTCCAGGCCATCCCATCAAAATAAGGCCAAATAAATTAAATATCTTTTTAAAAAAATGCTTCGCGAAGCACCTTGCGGTCGTCAAAATCGTACTTGACACCGTTGATTTCCTGATAGGTTTCGTGCCCTTTTCCGGCTACCAGAATGACATCATTGGGTTGCGATTGGGCAACCGCCCGGAAAATCGCTTCCCGACGGTCGACAATCGTCTCGGTTTTCTTAAACGAAACCGGCGGCACCCCGGCTTGCATTTGCTCCAGAATGGCCATCGGATCTTCGTTGCGCGGATTGTCGGAGGTCAAGATCACCCGGTCGCTGTACTTACAGGCGATTTCGGCCATGATCGGACGCTTGGCCGCGTCGCGGTTTCCGCCACAGCCCACCACCGTGATGATGTTTTCGTTGCCCTGGCGCAATCCGGCAATGGTTTCCAGCACGTTTTGCAAGGCATCCGGCGTATGGGCGTAATCGACAATCCCGACGCGCTTATCCGCCGAAATCACCATCTCGAACCGGCCCGGCGGACTCGGCAAATCCGAAAGCTGGGTCAGCACCTCCTCGCGATCTTCGCCCAGCAGCACGGCGGCTCCGTACACCGCCAGCAGGTTGTAGGCATTAAACCGTCCCGTCACCTTGAACCAGACTTCCCGACCGTCGATGTCCATCTGCATCCCGTACAGACCTTCCGACAACAACCGGCCCTTGAACGATCCCAGCGTTTGCAGCGAGTAGCTTTCTTTCTGGGCGACCGTGTTTTGCAGCATCACCAGCCCCCGCTTGTCGTCCAGGTTGGTTAGGGCAAAGGCCGACGCGGGCAGTTGATCGAAAAAGCCTTTTTTGGCCTTGATGTAATTATCGAAGGTCTTGTGAAAATCGAGGTGGTCGTGGGTGATGTTCGTGAAAATACCCCCGGCAAAGTGCAAGCCGACAATGCGGTGCTGCACGACCGAGTGCGAACTAACTTCCATGAAGCAGTGCGTACAGCCCCGCTGCACCATCTGCACCAATAATTCGTTCAGCGCAATGGTATCGGGCGTGGTGTGCGTGGCCGGAATGACGGTTTCGTCGATCTGGTTCTGCACCGTCGAAAGCAGGCCCGTCCGATAGCCAAGCCGCCGAAAGAGCCGGAACAGCAAGGTCGCCGTCGAAGTTTTGCCGTTTGTACCGGTCACCCCGACCAGTTTCAGTTTCCGGGAAGGGTGGTCGTAGAAATTGGCGGCCAGCAGACCGAGCGCGTAACTGGTGTCTTCCACCTGGACGTACGTGACGGTTTCGACCCGATTTTCGGGCAGTTCTTCGCACAGAACGACGGTAACGCCCTGCTCGACAGCTTTGTCAATAAACTGGTGCCCATCGGTTTGCGTCCCTCGGATAGCGGCAAACAATCGACCCGGACCCGCCTGCCGCGAATCCATCGTCAACTGCTCCACCTCGACATTCATATGGCCGGACGTCGACAGCAACGGCACTTTATACAAGAGTGTACTTAACTGCATACAAGGTTGGTAGCCCTTCGGACCGGATCAGCGTTCAGGCTGCGTTTTTTTGTTCATCGCAACTTCAAGCGTATCCGGTCGGGCGGTTTGGCGTAATGTCAGGGTTATTTTACGGGGTTTCGGTAAGGGATCACCCGGTGGCACCGACTGCTCGACTACTTTGCCGTAGCCCTCAAAGCGTACCCGGAAGCCCCGGTTTTCGAGCAGGTGCAGGGCATCCCGAAGCGTCATCCCCCGCAGATCCGGCACTCGATTTTGATTTGTCTGGCTAATCCACTGCACGCGTGTGCCTTGTGTATCGGCCTTAACCCAGCCTTCCGGACCGGGTTGCGCATCGATATTCAGTTCAGAACCAATCGTCCGGATGTCGTCGGCAAATCCGGCTTTCACGCCTTTGGCTGATTGGCGGGGCGGTTTGGCGGCAATAGCCACGGGACGGTGCATCTGAACATCATAGGCATAAATCCGGTCGGCAATCTCCCGAAAAACCGGAGCCGACACACTCCCGCCGTACAACAGATCGATGCTGGCGCCGTGGGGCGTATCAATCACCACCACAATGCTGTATTTCGGTTTTTCCGCTGGGAAATAACCAATAAACGAGGTATAATACTTGCCTACCTGGTAGCGACCGTTGATAAGTTTCTGAGCCGTCCCGGTTTTTCCCGCAAACCGGTAGTATGGGCTTTGACTTTTCTTCGCCGTTCCGCGTTCGACGACCCCTTCCAGCATTTTTTTCACCTGACGGATTGTCGTCTGGCTGCAAATCGGTTCCTGCGACACATAGGGCTCGTATTCCTTGACCACATCATTCGCCCGCCGAACCTGCTTTACCAGCATGGGCTGTACCCAGTTGCCGTCGTTGGCGATGGCGTTATAGAATGCCAGCATCTGCAAGGGCGTCAGTTTCAATTCATACCCAATGGCCATCGAACTCAGCGACAGTTTACTCCATCCCGGCGACTGCGGATTGGGCACCACCGGTTTGGTTTCGCCGTTGAGGTGTAAGCCAATCGGTTTGTCGAGCCGGAATCGGCGCATATAGCGGCAGTAGGTTTCTGCCCGGTTATAAAAGTTACTACTGCTCATCAGCAGGTGCACGCCAACGTTCGACGATTTTTCGAAAACCTGCTGGGCCGTAATGCTGCCGTGCCCTCCCCGCTTGGTATCCGAAATCCGGCGCCCGCGGTACAGCACTGCGCCACCGCCGGTATGCACCACCTGGTCGGGCCGGATGGTTTTCTCTTCCAGCAGAGCCACCATCGTGGGTAATTTGAAGGTCGAACCCGGATCGGTGCCGCCCGCCAGCGCATGGTTAAAATTCTCGACGTACTTGCCTTTTTGCAGGGTCAGATTCGCCATCGCCCGGATTTCGCCGGTTTTTACTTCCATGACCACCAGACAGCCCTTTTCAGCCTGGTATTTTTCCAGCCCGTGCAGCAGCGCCGTTTCGGCCATGTCCTGAAAATTGACGTCGATCGTCGTATAAATGTCCAGTCCCGGTTCGGGTTTGATGTCGGAGCCATCTTCCAGCGGCATTCGAACCCCGCCCGACAGTTCTTCCACCAGTCCTACACCGTCTTTTCCGGCCAGCTCGTTCTGGAAACTGGCTTCCAGGCCCACCAGTCCTTTCGCGTTTTCGGGATTCAGGTAGCCCACGGTCCGCAACGCCATGCGGCCGTAGGGATGATAGCGCTGGTAAATCGGATCAAACTTGCCGCCCCCTAGCCCTTTCGAACGATCCCGGCGGAAAAATGGCCACTTCTCCATTTCCATCCGCTCCTGAAAGGTAATCTTCTTATGGCTCAGCAGCACGTACTTCCGCCCGTTTTCCCGCGCTTTCCGAATCATGTACGCGTATTCGTGCCGGGGCCGCTCGCCAAACTTGCGCGCCAGCAACATCGCCAGCGAATCGATTTTTTTCTCGAACGAATCGGGCTTGGCGACGCACGGATCAATCCCGACATAATAGTTCGGGAGCGAGGTTGCCAAAAAGCTGCCGTTGTGTGAGTAAATATTCCCACGCGTAGCCCGAATGGTATCGCGCTTGATGTGGTACTGCGTGATACGGTCTTTCCACAACCGCCCGTTCTGTTTCTGGAAAAACTGCACGTATGCCAGCCGGGCAATAATGGCGGAGGCAAACAGACAGATTGCCACAGAGGCCACCGTTGCCCGGCGCAAAATGTCCTTTTTGACGTTCATGGCTGCGTTTCGTCCGATTTGACGACAATTTTATACGGTGGAGTTACTGGTTCGGTCAAACCGGTAGCTATTACTTGCTTGCTGATTTCCGACTGCTTGCCGCTTTTCATGAAATCGGCCTGGAGCGTGGTGTATTTGGCCCGTTTTTCGTCCACCTGCGCCTTCAGCCGCTGAATATTCCGCACCAGCCGCTCGGCGTTGTGGTTGAAACCGATGTACAGAATCAACAGGAACGAAACCCACATAATCCGGTCGAAATGCTTGATCGGCCAGGCATTGTCCTCCCCGAAAAGCCGGTCGAAACCGATGGTTTGATTCAGGTAGGTCAAAAGCCGGTTTTCCCGCTTTTTCTTCACAATCGGCGCTTTGGGCGGTGTTTTGTAGGTATTCTTTGCCATATGCTCACATGGTCTCTAACACCATATATTACAATAATCTACTGTCTTAATCAGAAACAAAAACATTTATTTCTCTATATAATCTACTATTTCTTTAATAAGGCCTTCTTTATAAAATTCTTCCCGAATTTCAGGCTTATCAAGAAGACTTATAAGTTTTTCCCGGTTAAAATTGAAAAGATTTTCCAGTATTTTTTTTGGAGCAACACGAGCTACGTTTATAAATTCTTTATTCTTTATAATCTCGTCATTGAAAGTACTTTTTGGCAATTCCTTTATGAACTCTTTGTTATCAAGAAATATTACTTCAAGCTCTGGAACAGCCCAAAATGTTTTAAAACTAGTTTTATTTAGAGTTGCATTGATATAAGAGTTTACAAATTCTTCTTTTTCACGTATCTCATTCTTAGAAATCGTATCGGTGTCTAACAAAAGTACAACCTTCTTGTTTTTAAGAGTCAAAAGTGATTTAACTTTAGAGAGAGCCGATGAATACCCATTTGCAGGTAGTATTTTATATTCTGATTTTACCCTCTTGCCTTGCAAAAGTTTTTCCAGAATTTTTGCATCAAACTCTCCTTCGGTCACTATCGCTACTTCCTGGCTCATCTTCTTAAATCGCTAACGTGATGTCAAAATTTGTGTTCCCTTGCTCAATAGCATGTCTATATTTTTTCAAAAGCCCTTCCTTGAAAAAACCATTTTTCAAGGAGTAGTCTATATGATTTGGTTCCCACAACAAAATCGTTTGTGGTGCCAGGAACTGAGCAAGCGTTAAAGCAGGGGCTGTAAAGCCTGAAGTACTAAAAATACAACCAATGGTACTAGATGGACGCCTAAGTAATTGATTTCTTAATTTGGATATTGGCTCTATATTTAAAGGTGTTACATGATCTTTAGATTCTACAAGAACTGAAAAACTGACATCATTAAAATGTATAGCACCATCTATTTGCTCGACATTTTTTTCATCAAATAAATCTACTGAATACGGCCATCTTATGATGGCTCCTTCTAGCTCGAAAGCTCTTAGAATTAGAAATTCGAAGGCTTTTCCTTTTGCCCAACCCCTAACTTTAGTCCGCGCAATTATTTTCTCCCAAAGTTTGATAAGCCCATCCTTGCTCGTACGCTGGATTTTGTCTATATACTCTTCAGTGGTTGGCATTTTCTCTGGTGGGTGGATACTAAACGGTCAATAGCTACACTTTCTCCGCAATCCGCAACTTCGCGCTCCGGGCGCGGGGGTTCCGGTCGACTTCTTCTGCCGACGCTTCAATCGGTTTTCGCGTGACGGATTGCAACGGTTTTAGCTCGTTGCCGTACAAATCCTTTTCAACGTTTCCCCGGAAATTACCGGATTTGATGAAGTTTTTCACCAGCCGGTCTTCCAGCGAATGATACGACATCACCACCAGCCGACCGCCCGGCGCCAGCACTTCGGGCACCTGCGTCAGAAACTCTTCCAGCGTCACGAGTTCCTGGTTGACCTCAATGCGCAGCGCCTGAAAAACCTGCGCGTAATACTTGTTTTCCTTGCCCCGGGGCGCGTAGCGTTGCAGCACGGCTTTCAGGTCGTTAATCGTTTCGATAGGGCGGTTGACGCGGCTGGCCACGATGACATTCGCCAGCGTCCGGGCGTTGATCACCTCGCCGTACATCCCGAAAATCTTGTGCAACTGGTCTTCTGGATACTCGTTAATGACTTTCCGGGCCGTCAGCTCGCCCGACTGGCTCATGCGCATGTCCAGATCGGCATCGAAGCGGGTCGAAAAACCGCGTTCGGGCGTGTCGATCTGGTGCGACGAAATCCCCAGATCGGCCAGAATACCGTCGACCTGCTCAATTTTATACAACCGTAAATACCGCTTCAAATGCCGGAAATTGGCCGCTACGAACGTCAGACGCGGGTCGTTGATGGCGTCGGCATTGGCCCGGGCATCGGGGTCCTGATCAAACGCAATCAGCCGACCCGCCGACTCCGGTCCGGCGGGCAGTTGCCGCAAGATTTCGCGCGAATGGCCCCCGCCCCCGAACGTCACGTCGACGTACGTACCGCCGGGCTTGAGATTCAGTCCGTCGAGGCAAGCCTGCAATAAAACCGGTTCGTGGTAATTGGTTACTGTCATACGATTAATAAACGAGTTAGAAACCAGCGGCTAAGCGCGATCTGGTGAAGTCACCTGGTTTTTTCGATCAGATTCCGGTTTACTTGCTCGTTTCAAAATTCGTTTCGGAACTAAAACAAAAACGCCATCCGTTACAAACTTAACAAAACCGCCCCTATTTCTACCCCACAAAAACTGGATCTGCTATTTTTTATCGTATGAAAAGAATTGCTGTCGTATGGATTGGATTGCTGCTTGGGCTTCCGTTTTTCGGGTTGTCACAAGCGGTTTCGCCCCTCAAAACCGGCGTCTGGCGGGCGGTGGTGAAAAATAAAGGCGGGGAACTGCCGTTCGGGCTGGAATTCACGGCTAACCCGGACGGAAAAGGCTACACGGCCTACGCATTGAATGGAGCCGAGCGGTTGCGGTTCGACGCGGTCACGCTCAAAGGCGACTCAATCCGGCTCACAATTGACATTTTTGAAGCCGAAATCCGGGCGAAACTGACCGGCACCACCATGCAGGGCTTCTGGCGTCGTCGGCGGGTGGCTCAGAATTACACCTCATTACCCTTTGAAGCCCGGCACGGCGTTCAATACAGGTTTACGCCAAAGACCGAAACGCCACCGATCAATGTCACGGGAAAATGGGCCACGACCTTCCGCTCCGGCAGCGATTCGGCTGTAGCCGTGGGCGTTTTCGATCAGAAAGGCAGCAAGTTGACCGGCACGTTTCTGACCACAACGGGCGATTACCGGTATCTGGACGGCAATGTCGTGGGCGACAGCCTGTTCCTCTCGACCTTTGACGGCACGCACCTGTACTTGTTCAAGGCCCGGCGCAAACCGGACAACACGCTGGAAGGCGGTTTTTGGTCGGGCGAGAGCGGGTACGAAAGCTGGACGGCGACTTTTGATCCAACGGCAAAACTACCCGATGCCACCACATTGACGTACCTGAAACCGGGTTATAAAACGTTGGAATTCAGCTTTCCGGACGTAAACGGCAAACCGGTCTCGCTCAGCGACGCCCGGTTTAAAAACAAGGTTGTGGTGGTCCAAATCCTGGGGTCGTGGTGCCCGAACTGCATGGATGAAACTAATTTCCTGAGTCCGTGGTATAAAAAGAATAAAGCGCGCGGTGTCGAAATTGTGGGGCTGGCCTACGAGAAATCCGCCGAGCTGGCCGAGTCGGCTCCGAAAATCCAGCGGTTGATCGACCGGTTCAAGATCGATTACCCGGTTTTGCTGGCCGGAACGAACGTCAAATCCGAGGCATCCAAAACCCTTCCGATGCTTAACCAGGTGGTAGGCTTTCCGACGACGATCATTATCGACAGGAAAGGCCAGGTTCGCCAGATTCACACCGGTTTCAGCGGCCCCGGCACCGGCAAGTACTACGACGAGTTCGTAGAAGATTTCAACCGGCTGATCGACAAGCTCGTGTCTGAACCGGGATTACGCTGATTAACGGATTTACTTGATTTTTACCACACCTACGGACTATGGTTACCGTGATCGATAGGGTTTTTATGATTTACTGATCCAGCATATAGTAATCCGAAAAATCCTTTCATCCGCGTAATCCCGGTTCAGAATCTGATTTATGTCCCGCCAGGAAAAACTTCTTCTTTTCATTCTTGCCTGCGTCAACTTTACGCACGTCGTCGATTTCATCATCATGATGCCGATGGGACCGCAATTGATGCGGTATTTTCACTTGAATCCGCAGGAATTTAGTTTTATCGTGTCGGCTTACAGCCTGAGCGCCGGAATTTCCGGTTTTCTGGCAGCTTTCTTCGTCGACCGGTTCGACCGGAAAAAAGTGGTGCTAACGGCCTACATCGGTTTTGTCGTTGGCACGATTGCCTGCGGACTCGCGCCGACGTTCGGTTGGCTGGTGGTGGCCCGGACCGCGGCCGGACTCTTCGGCGGGGTGCTCGGCGCGCAGGTGTTTTCTATTGTCGCCGACGTAGTGCCATACGAGCGCCGGGCACAGGCCATGTCAATCATCTCAACGGCTTTCTCAGTGGCGTCGGTTGTGGGCGTTCCGATGGGCTTGTATCTGGCGACCGAAATTAGCTGGCACGCGCCGTTTCTGGCCATCGGTGGCCTGGGGCTGCTGGTGACGGGGCTGATTATCCGCTACGTGCCCCGGCTGGACGGCCACCTGCAACGGGGCGGGACAAAATTCAATCCGCTCGACGTTATCACGTCCATTCTGCGAAGTCCGAACCAGCTTCGGGCACTCTGGCTGACCACAACCATCATGCTCGGCCATTTCAGCATCATTCCGCTGCTGTCGACATACCTGGTCGCCAATGTGGGCCTGGGCGAAAGCAATCTGTACCTGATTTATCTTGTGGGCGGTCTGGTCACGATTTTTACAGCTCCGCTGGTGGGTCGGCTGGCCGATCAGCGCGGCAAATACCCGGTTTTTGTGGTATTTGCCCTGCTATCGATGATTCCGATGTTTTTGCTAACGTCCATGCAGCCGTCAAGCCTGACCTACATCTTATCGGTTAATGCGTTCTTTTTCATTTTCTCCAACGCCCGGTTTATTCCGGTTCAGGCGATGGTTTCGGCCGTCGTCGAACCGCAGCGCCGGGGCGGTTTTATGAGCATGAACTCGTCGGTTCAGTTGCTGGGGCAGGCGCTGGCAACCTACGGCGCGGGTTTGTTGATTACCAAAACCGAGAGTGGGGCGCTGATCCATTATTCGTGGGTCGGTTACCTGGCGATGGCGATCATTTTCGTCAGTATCTTTATTGCCCGAAACCTGCGACCGATCGATGCTGACAGCCCTTCCCAGCTTGATCTAGAACAGCCTGAGACTGAGCAGCCCGACTCAACCCGGCATCCAGTTAAAACGAGCTAAACCGTATCCTCAAATTTTAGCGCCAAAATTTGGAGTGAATTGTCTTTATTACCTACATTTGCACATATCCTATTGACAAAGTAGAATAAATGTTTCTTTCAGCTCAATATACCGCCCCTTTCCGGGTCAACCCGGTGATCGCTTTGTCCACTGTTTGGGTCGGTGGTGGTGGTTGTCGGTCGTTTATGCCCCTGAGCTGTTAGGCTCATCGATCCCTCCCTTCTTACTGTCCTTACTCAGCGTTTTCTCAAGTAGGTTGGCTTATCCGCCAGCCCAGCAAACATCGGCCCAAAACCGAATCACGCACGTTAGCCAAAAAGTCTATAAAGTCTATAAACTCACTACTGTAATGATTACCTTTTTTGACACCGTACACGAAGACACCGACTTGTATTCTGCACCACAGGTATTCCGTAAACTGATTCCCATCAATCCTCTGCAACCCGGTGAAAAAGCGCCCCTGTTCGGCGTCCTGCGCCAGCGGACCCTCGGTCAATACCTTCCCTGGCAGACCGATTACGCCAAAACCGTTCATCTGCACGACTGGTTGCAAACCGGCCCGCTGGTGGTCGCTTTTTACAGCGCGGGCTGGAACAGCTATGCCAAAAACTACCTCCGCCAACTGACGCAACTGGGTATACGGATTCAGGAAACGGGCGGCACCTTGCTAGTGGTTTCGCCGGATTCGTTCGATGCGCTGCAAACGCTCGTAGAGCAACAGGATTTGCCATTTACGGTGGCACAGGATGTCGATAACCAAATTGCGGCCAAATTCGGAGTTTATTCCATCGATGATCCGATCTGGAACCGCATTGCCGGTATCACCGAAGATGTACCGTTCCCGGCTCTGTTTGTCGTTGCATCCGACCGGCAGATTCAGTTCAGCTACATCGACAAGGATTTTCGGGAAGATTTCCCAACGGCCGAAGCGCTGAATCAGATCGACCAACAAACCGCCGTCGGAACGCTGGGTTTTTACGAGCGAAAAGCCGCCTGACCGTTTCTCCACGGAAACGAAACAAGTTTATCCGGTTTGGGTTTTCCAAAAGAAACCCGTGAATACCGCATGAACCGAAGTGACTTTTTGGCCCTCGGCAGTTCGGTGTTCCTAACCGCCCTGACTGGTATGAACACATCCGAACCCGAAGCGATTCTTTTTCAAGACGACGGCTCCATTCCGAACAGCCGCTATCCGCTGCTGCTGTACCGCAACGCTTTTTCGGAGACCGGCCCGGCGGGTGCTGCCTGGCTCGAAAAACTGTTTTCTTCCAATAACTGGACGAACTCCTGGCGCAACGGCGTTTTTCCGTACCACCATTACCATAGCATTACCCACGAAGTACTGGGCGTCTACAGCGGCTCAGCTTTGCTGCACCTCGGCGGAGAGAAAGGCCGCAAAATCCGCGTTCAAACCGGTGATGTGATCGTCATTCCGGCGGGTGTCGGCCACAAACGCCTGGAAGCCAGCCCGGATTTCGGCGTCGTGGGCGCTTACCCGGACGGCCGCGACTACGACGTGCTCCGCGGAGAACCCGGCGACCGACCCCAGGCCGACCAAAATATCGCTGCCGTTCCCCTGCCCAAAACCGATCCGCTCCACGGCGCAAAAACCGGTTTAATCCGTATCTGGCACTAACGTACCCACGGACTTCAGTCCGTGAGAGCTAGAAATAGCCGTAACCCAGAAATCCCTCAAGGAAGTAAACTTTAGTCCGTGTTTTGGGAGTTTATTCACCTATTTGGTTAAGCCAACTCATACGGACTAAACGGGGTCGCCCGGCGGTCCGTGGGTACGGTTCCGGTCATCCGCAACTTTTTTCGTAGTTTTGCCTGTTATTCGATACTGACCAACTACTGAAGCGGACGCGTTGTGACGGATTATATTTCCACTTTAAATGAACCCCAACGGCAGGCCGTGTTGCACGACAACGGCCCGTTGATGATTATTGCCGGTGCCGGATCGGGAAAAACCCGGGTGCTGACGTACCGGATTGCCCATTTGATCGAAAACGGTATCGATCCATTTCGGATTCTGGCGCTGACGTTTACCAACAAAGCCGCCGGAGAGATGCGCCACCGGATCGAGAGCGTCATCGGCACCGAAGCCCGCAACATCTGGATGGGCACGTTTCACTCGGTTTTTGCCAAAATCCTTCGCATTGAAGCCAAGGCGCTCGGTTACACCAGCAATTTTTCGATTTACGATACCGACGATTCCAAGTCGCTGCTGAAAAGCATCATCAAGGAGTTCGGGATGGACGACAAGGTGTACCGCCCGAACGTGGTTTTTTCCCGCATTTCGGGAGCCAAAAACCGGCTCGTGGGCTGGGCAGACTACCTGGCCAACCCCTTGATTCAGGCCGATGATGCAGCCGCCAAAATGCCGGAGATCGGACGGATTTACAAAGCTTACGCTCTGCGGTGTTTCCAGGCCAACGCAATGGATTTCGACGATTTGCTCTACAACACGAACGTGCTGTTCCGTGATCACCTGGATATTCTGAACAAATACCAGCATAAATTCAAACACGTACTGGTCGATGAGTTTCAGGATACGAACGTGTCGCAGTATTTGATTACGCGGAAACTGTCGGCGGTCAACCAGAATATTTGCGTGGTGGGCGACGACGCCCAAAGTATCTATGCGTTCCGGGGGGCCAACATCGAAAACATCCTGAATTTTGAGAAGGATTTTCCGGATGTAACCACAATCAAGCTGGAGCAGAATTACCGCTCGACCAAAACCATCGTCAGCGCAGCCAACTCCATCATTGCCCGCAACCGGGCGCAGTTGCAGAAAAATGTTTTTACCGACAACGAAGATGGCACGCTGATCGAGGTATTGAAAGCCGCTTCTGACAACGAAGAAGGCCGGTTGATTGCCACCTCGTTGTTCGAAGCCAAAATGCAGGAAGGGCTGCGGAATTCCGACTTTGCCATTCTCTATCGCACCAACGCGCAGTCGCGGGCGTTTGAAGAAGCGCTCCGGCGGCTGAGCATCAAATACCGGATCATCGGCGGTTTGTCGTTCTACCAGCGCAAGGAAGTGAAGGACCTGCTGGCGTACCTGCGGTTTACGGTCAACCAGAATGACGAAGAGGCCTTTAAACGCATCATCAACTTGCCCAAACGCGGGATTGGCGACACCACTGTAGCCAAGATTTCGGTCGTAGCCGCCGAAAACCAGGTGCCGGTTTGGGACGTCGTTGCCAATGTGAACAAATACGTGGCCGGGCGGGCGGGCATTGCCATCGAAGGCTTTGCCGACCTGATCAAGAGCTTTCAGTTGCTCCTCGATAAGAAAGATGCCTACGACGTGGCCGCGCACATCGCCAAATCGTCGGGGATTCTGAAGGAGTTGTACGACGACAAAACCGTGGAAGGGCTGTCGCGCTACGAAAACGTGCAGGCGCTGTTAAACTCGATCAAGGAATTTGTCGATAACCCGGACAACGACGACAAAAGCCTGAGCGCTTTCCTGCAAGTTGTCTCGTTGTTGACGAGCGCCGATGAGAAGGAAGACGACGGCGACACCGACAAGGTGACGTTGATGACCATTCACGGTGCCAAGGGGCTGGAATTTCGAAACGTATACATTGTGGGGCTGGAGGAAGATTTGTTTCCGTCGCAGATGATGCTCGAAAGCCGGGCCGATCTGGAAGAAGAACGGCGGTTGTTTTACGTCGCCATTACCCGCGCCGAGAAGAAGCTGACGGTTTCGTACGCCGAGTCGCGGTATCATTACGGGCGACTGAAAGTCTGCGAACCGAGCCGGTTTTTGATGGAAATCGACCCGAATTTCCTAAAAATGGCGAAAGTCCGGCAGAACGAACGGGAAGACCGCGACGATTTCAAACGCGAAACGCCCTCGGGCGGCTCCATGAGTTTTGTGCGGAGCCTGGCTCAGAAAACCGCCAGCAAGCAAGCCCCGCAACCGGCTGTCGCCCATGTGCCGTCGAGCGATTTTTCGCCTAGCGACACCTCGAAGCTGGCCGAAGGCATGCGCGTCGAACACATGAAGTTCGGGTTCGGGCTCGTGCAGAAGATCGACCAGAACGGCAACGACCGCAAAGCCGTCATCAAATTCGATCAGGCCGGAGAAAAGACGCTGTTGCTGAGTTTTGCGAAGTTGAAGATTGTCTCCTGAGAAATTGTGCTCACAAGCCACTGCCAGACGCATTCCTCGCGTGGCAGTGGCTTTTTCATAAGTATACCGGCTGACACTGAGTCTTTTAAGCAAAATTGACTTCAGCCCGCTATGCTTCCCGATCCCCAAACCGACGCTGCGCCGTCCCCGGTTGCGACCGAAACGGCCCGCAAGCCCCCACGACTCCTGTCCATCGACGCGCTCCGGGGCTTCGATATGCTGCTGATTGCCGGTGGCGGCACGTTCATCGAACTGCTCAAAGGCAAAACCGGTTTGGCCTGGGTCGACTGGCTGGGCGAGCAACTGACCCATCCGGCCTGGCATGGGTTCACGTTCTATGACTTTATTTTCCCGTTGTTTTTGTTTCTGGCCGGGGTGTCAATTCCGTTTTCGCTGCGGAACAGCCTGGAACGCGGAGTCGACAAGGCGGTTTTGTACCGCAAGGCGCTCCGGCGGTGGGGCATTCTGTTCCTGCTCGGTATTCTTGACAAAAACGTCCCGCTGGATCTCTTCGACCCGGCGCACATCCGGTTCGGCACGGTTCTGGGGCGCATCGGTTTGGCCGGTTTTGTCGCTACGGTTTTGTTTTTGAATTTCTCCACCAGACAACGGCTATTGTCGGTGGCTGGCATTCTGGTGGCGTATTATGCGGCCCTGTTCCTGATTCCGGTTCCGGGCTACGGCGCGGGCGATTTGTCGTTTGAAGGCAACCTGGTCGGCTGGTTCGACCGGACGTTCATGCCGGGGCGGCTCTTGCAGAAAACCTACGACGAACTCGCCCTGCTGACGCAGTTTCCGGCGATGTGCCTGACAATTATCGGCACCGTGGCCGGAGAAATATTGGTATCTGACAAAACCGACCGGACCAAACTCGTCACCCTCATCGTTCCGGGACTGTATGCTATTGCTGTTGGGGTATTGTGGGGCCTGCATTTCCCAATCAATAAACACTTGTGGAGCAGCTCGTTCATCTTGCTGACGGCGGGCATGGCGCTCAACTTTCTGGCGTTATTCTACGGCATCATCGACGTGCTGGGTTACCGGAGATGGGCCTTTTTCTTCAAGGTGATCGGGATGAACTCGATTGTGGTCTACCTGGCCTACCGGTTTATCGATTTTGACCAAACTTCCCAACGGCTGTTTGGCGGTTTGATCAAATACACCGCCGAACAATGGCACGATTCGCTGCGGGCACTTGGTTCCCTGGCCCTCGTCTGGACGATGCTGTACATCCTCTACCGAACCAAGATTTTCGTGAAAATTTAGTTTTTTGATAGGAACACGGATCGGACGGATGGAACGGATTTCAACGGATAAAAAATCAGTTCTGATCCGTTCCATCCGTCCGATCCGTGTTCCCATCCTATCTTTGCACCATGATTCGATTTTTCACGGAAGACATTAAGTTTACCCTGTCCGAAAAAACACCGACGCGCCAATGGCTCACGGCGCGGGCGAAGGCCGAAGGCTTTTCGGTTGGTGAACTGAATTATATTTTCTGCTCCGACGAGTATTTGCTGCAGGTCAATCGCGAGTACCTTGACCACGATTATTACACCGACATCATCACCTTCGACAACTCGGAAGACGAAAACCGGCTGGAGGGCGACATTTTCATCAGCATCGATCGCGTCCGCGACAACGCCCGGCAACTGAACGTACCCGACGAGCAGGAACTGCGCCGGGTGCTGGCCCACGGCCTGCTCCACCTTTGCGGGTACGGCGATAAAACCGACGATGAAGCTCTAGTGATGCGGCAGAAGGAAGATGAAAGCCTGGCCGAATGGAACTACCACTCGTTGGGCACACCCCCGTCTCATCGGATCTAAACCTGTTTCCCTTCAGAGAACCCACCACGTTGTTTACGAACTTAGTAGCTAACGGCTTGATTCGGTACGGCAAATTTTCGTATTTGCCACTCGTACAAACCGCATCTCTATCCCAGGTTCATTTATGCAATTTACGGAACAAGATCAGCATCAAATTCTGTCACAGGGCGCTACGCTTGAACAAGTTGACGAACAGATCCAGCATTTTATCAATACATTCCCGTTTCTGCCCGTCATCAAAGCCGCGACGGTGGGCGACGGCATTATCCGCGTCGATGAGCAAGAACTGGACACCATTGTGACGCGCTTCGACCGGCAGGCTTCTTCGCTGTCGTTGCTGAAATTTGTCCCGGCGTCGGGGGCCGCCACGCGGATGTTTAAGTCGTTGTTTGCCGCGCTGGAAGGCAAACGCGATAAGTCGGTGGATGACTTTTTTGCCCGGCTGTCGGATTTTGCCTTTTACGATGCGCTGAAAGGCGTTTCGGGCGAAACCGACCAGCACGTCCTGAGTGCGCTGTTAACCGATGAAGGGCTCGACTACGGCAACCTGCCGAAAGGCCTGCTGCTGTTTCACCGATATTCCGAAGGCCCGCGCACCCCCGTCGAAGAGCATTTGATCGAAGGAGCGGCCTACGCCAACTCGAACGGGCTCGTCCGGATTCACTTCACGGTTTCGCCCGAACACCGGAGCCGCTTTGAAGCCCTCATCGAACGCGTTCAGCCGGAATACGAGGAGATGCTGGGCGTTACGTTCGAGATCACGTTTTCGGAACAGAAAAAATCAACGGATACGATTTCGGTCAACCCCGATAACACGCCGTTCCGGAATGCCGACGGCTCGTTGCTGTTCCGCCCGGCGGGCCACGGCGCACTGATCGAAAACCTGAACGACATCGACGCTGATGTGGTGTTCATCAAAAACATCGACAACGTGGTGCCGGATGCCTTGAAAGAACCGACCATTACGTACAAAAAAGTGTTGGGCACCATTCTGCTCGACATCCAGCAGCAGATTTTCCGGTTTCAGGAGTTGCTGGGCGACGATATGATCAGCGACGGTTACCTGGCCGAACTCGACGAATTCCTGAAAACGACGCTTTGCGTGCTTCCACCCAACGGTTTCGATGCCTGGAGTCAGGACGAGAGAGTAGACTATTTCCGCCGGAAGCTCGACCGGCCGCTGCGGGCCTGCGGGATGGTGAAAAACGTGGGCGAACCGGGCGGTGGGCCGTTCTGGGCCAAAAATGCTGACGGTTCTGTCTCGCTGCAAATTGTGGAATCGGCGCAGATCGACCTGGATAATGCCGACCAGAAGCAAATTTTTGATACGGCCACACACTTCAACCCGGTCGATCTGGTGTGCGCACTGAAAAACCGGGAAGGAGAGAAGTACAACCTGCCCGCCTACCGAGATCCGCAGACGGGTTTTATTACGGCAAAATCGAAAGATGGGAAGGAACTCAAGGCACAGGAACTGCCCGGCCTCTGGAACGGCGCGATGGCCGACTGGAACACGATTTTTGTGGAAGTCCCGCTGATTACGTTCAACCCGGTCAAAACCGTCAACGACCTGTTGCGGAAGGAACACCAGCCGGCGTAGAAGGTTCATTAGTTTATGATTTATGGTTTATAGCAATACACCAGAAACTGAACCTGTTTAAACTTTTTGTAATCAATCCATTATGAATGCGTTTTGTCATCCCGACGGCAGGAGGGATCTTCGGGTGAGACTGACATTCCTCCGGCGCTCGAAGATCCCTCCTGCCGTCGGGATGACAGAAAAGTTTAAACAGCCTCACTATAAACCATAAATCATAACCTATTTATTCTCCGTATCCACCAGATTCACCACCACGTCCTGGTGTTCGGCTTCCCGGCGGGCAAAAGCGCCGAGCGTCGTTTTCTCGTAGACGGCCAGGTTGGCGTCGCGGACGCGCTCCATGATGGGCCGGATGGCGCAGGTTACTTCGTCGTTGCAGTCATCGCAGCGGACATAAAAATTGAGTGAAACGCAGGGTGTGGGCGCAATCGGGCCGTCGATGACCCGCAGAACCTGGGCCAGATTAACCCGCTCCGGATCAACCCGCAGCAAATAACCGCCCCCTTTGCCCTTCTGGCTTTGTAGAATCCCGTGGTTGCGCAGTTCAAGAAGAATCGCTTCCAGAAATTTCTTGGGAATATTTTCTTTCGCCGAAATGTAGGAAATCAGGATCGGGCCTTTCCCAAATTCTTCTGTTAAAACTTTCAGTGCCTTAATCGCATACTTGGCTTTCTTTGAAATCATCGTGTTACGGTATTAACGTTCAGGGTGTCGGTAAGCTAGTGTCCCAACTGGGCAACAAACACAGTAATGTTATGAATCCGTGTAGACATGATAGCCGAAAAATTGCGGTTTTGAGATCGCAGCAAAACCGGTAGCGGATTTAGATCTGAACAATTAGTTCATCTAAACCACTAATTCTCTATCTACCAAGCAAGTTAATGACATTTTCCTCTTTAGACAACTTTGCCAATGGATTTAGTCGTGTAACACCTCTGCTGATCAAACCCGTTCCAACTATGTAAAGAACGATAATTTCAGTACTTGGAAGAAAGCCGGGGCAACGTACACACTTCAGGGTAATACGCGATAATCCTTAAATGGACCACTTTTGTTTCCAAATAAAATTAACAATTAAGTAACTCTTTGATAACAAACATTCTGTTATTTTCCTGAATAGCCATTTAAAGTTCTTAAAAACACAATAAAGCCTTTTGCTTTGTTTTAGACGATTCGCGCAAAACAAATCTAACGGCTCAGCATAAATATCTGAAAAACAGGGTTTTATTTTTTAATAATCTTAGCTATTCGATTCATAAATATCTTTTTGTTTCCTAATCCGCTCACCTTTTCGCAAAAAAGGATTGTGATCAAATTGTCACGTGCTGACGGCTTTATTAACAATTTGATAAAATTCAAGGAATATCGGGGTAATGCGTGATCCGGTACTTTGTGGTGTTCAATAAGACACCAAACAAACAACATGAAACGCATTTTACTCCTGTGCTTTCTCCTGGCTATCTCCCCGCTTGGTTTTGCTCAGTTAGCCATTGGAACCGTCCGGGGAACGGTTAAAGATGCCAAGACCAAAGAGTCTTTAATCGGTTGTACAATCCGCATCGACGGAACGCAACTCGGTACCACCACCGACGTGGACGGGAACTTTACCCTGGGCAATGTCCCCGTCGGAACCCACAAAGTCATTATCTCCTACGTCTCCTACAAAACAAAAGAAATTCCGGGTGTTCGGGTTGAGTCGGGGAATACGACCGTAATTGATACTGAACTAAACGACGAGGGAACTGTCCTTCAGGAAGTCGTAGTCCGGGCCAACCGCGCGACCAACACCGAAGTGGCCGTCATTACCGAGATCAAGCAGCTAAAACCGATGGCTGTCGGGATTTCAGCCCAGCAGATTCAACTCTCGCAGGACCGCGATGCCGCAGCCGCCATCCGCCGGGTGCCGGGGGTTAGCATTGTCGACAACCGGTTTGTGCTGATTCGGGGTCTGGCCGCCCGCTACAACTCCGTGCTGATCAACGATGTCATCACGCCATCGACCGAAGTCGATACCCGCTCCTTCTCTTTCGATCTGGTTCCGAGCAACATCATCGACCGGATGATCGTCTTCAAATCCGGTTCGGCCGACCTGCCCGGCGACTTTGCCGGGGGCGTTATCAAGATTTACACCAAGCGCCGTCCCGATCAGAACTTCGTTGATGCCGGTGTCACACTGGGCTACCGCGCCAATACGACTTTCCAGACTGTCCAATCACAATCCCGCAGCGGCCTGAACTGGCTCGGCTTGTGGGGCTCCGACCAGCAAATTCCGAGCAGCTTCCCGCAACGCTCCTCCGATTTCAACACGCTGAACCCGCTGCAACGGGCGGCTTATGCCCGGCTGCTGCCCAATAACTGGGGTTTAAACAATATTTCGGTGTCGCCGGATATCCGCGTGGCCTTCAACATGGGCCGCCGGTTTGACATTGGTGATGTGCGGGTAAGCAACCTGACCAGCATCAACTATTCGATGACGCACCAGTTTGCCAACATCGACTTCCGGTTGTACGAAAACGGTACGGTAGCTAACTCGGTCGCCCAGCAATACAACGACGCCAACTACAGCCGGGGAACCCGCCTGGGCGTTTTGCACAACTGGTCTTTCCGGTTCTCACCCTCGTTCAACCTGGAATGGAAAACATTGTTTAACCAGCTCAGTACGACCGAAACCGTGGTTCGGACCGGGCAACAGGTTGAAAACAGCACGGATGTCCAGAGTTATTCGCAACGCTTCGAAAACCGCAGTATCCTGACCTCGCAATTGGCCGGGGAACATACGCTGAGCGAACTGACCAAAGTAAATTGGGTAGGTAGCTTCGGCTACACGGGCCGCTGGGAACCCGACTGGAGACGGGCACGCTACCTGCGGGCAACCGAAACCGGCGGTTCTGACGGCGAACAACAACCGTTCCTGATTGCTACGCCGAATGACCCGACGCCGACCGAAGTAGGCCGGTTTAACTCGAAACTGCACGAATACGTCGTATCAGCTATCGGTAATATCGAACACACGTTTGGCAACCCGACGGATCGCGAACCTAACCGCATCAAGGGCGGGGTGTATCTGGAACAGAAAAACCGCGATTATGCCGCCCGTTTCTACGGCTATCAGGCCGTCGGCAACTCCCTAACGGCTCGCGGACAGGATATTGGAGAGGCTTTCGCACCGGCGAATGTGAACGGGCAAAACGGGTTTGCCCTGCTGGACGGAACGCGGGATCTGGATTCGTACAAAGGTGAAAACACGTACGTGGCCGGTTACATCAACGGCGACGTATACTTCGGCCCGAAAGCGAACCTGACGCTCGGTTTCCGGGGCGAATACAACGACCAGGGCATCAAGGCGACGATTGTCGGCCAGGAACGGCAACTGGTGTCGAACAAGATTTTCAGTCCGCTGCCGTCTCTGAACTTTATGTACAAGCTGAGTGAGCGCACAAACCTGCGTCTGGCCTATTCGTCATCGGTCAACCGGCCAGAGTTCCGGGAGCTGGCCCCGTTCAGTTACTACGATTTCAACCTGCTGGCCGACATTCGCGGGAACACGACGCTGACTACGGCGACCATCCAGAACGTCGATGCCAAGTGGGAGTTTTATCCGTCAACGGGCGAATTGATTTCGGTAACCGGTTTTTACAAGCACTTCAACAAGCCGGTCGAATCCTTCCTGCTGCTCCAGGGGAACGGTTTTGCCTACACGTTCATCAATGCGCAGTCGGCCCGGAACTACGGGGTTGAAGTAGAAATCCGCAAGGGCTTTGCCAAAGCGCCGAGCGCCTTCCTACAAAACCTGACGGTGGTGGGGAACCTGTCGCTGATCCGGAGTACGGTCAACGTTGGCGATGTGGTTACGGCCCCGGATTTGGGCGGTGAGATTCAGCAATACCGGGGCGTCACCGATGCCGAGCGCCCGCTGGCTGGTCAGTCACCGTACCTGATCAACGCCGGTTTGTACTACACGGCTCCCAAAACCGGGTGGCAAGCCAACGTCCTCTACAACGTGTTCGGGCAACGCATCTTTGCGGTCGGGAACATTCAGAATCCTACGGTTTATGAAATGCCCCGGCACGTTGTCGACCTGAATTTGACTAAACAGTTTAACAAGAAAATCGAATTACGCCTGGGTATTCAGGATATTCTGAACCAGTACGTCCGCTTTGCACAGGACTTCAACCGGGATGGTAAAATCGGTAATGACGCCACCTCGGCATCACCGGATGCCGATCAGAACATCCGGAAGTTCCGGCGGGGAAGCTATTACACCGTCAGTGCGATTTACACGTTTGGGCGCCGGATCGTAGTGCCTTGAGTACAATAATCAACTAACAATAAACAATTTCCTTATGCAATTTATCAACAAGTGGCCGTATTCGCTCCTCCTTCTGTTTGGCTTAATGATAGCCTTTACAGCTTGTGACAACGACGACGAACCCGAAGCGGTATTGAGTGTGACGGGTATCAACCCGACTACGGCACCGGTGAACGGAACGGTCACGATTACGGGAACGCAGTTCAATTCCACGCCAGCCAGCAACACGGTGACGTTTACGGGCAATGCCGTCGCCAACATTCTTTCGGCTTCGTCTACTCAATTGGTCGTAACCGTACCGAACGGAGCCCAAACCGGCCCGATTACCGTCGCAACCGGTGGTCAGAGTGCTGTTAGTTCACAATCGTTTTCTCTCGGCAACCGGGCCGTTGTTGAAAAAACCGGCAATATTACGGCCAACGAAACCTGGACGGCCGGGAATATCTACCTCCTGCGCGGTTTTGTCTATGTAAAATCCGGTGCAACGATCACCATTGAGCCGGGAACGATTATCAAAGGAGCCGGGGCCGCTCAGGACCCGTCCGGTCAGCAGAAAGGGGGTACGCTCATTATTGAAGCCGGTGCCAGAATCAATGCCGCCGGTACAGCCAGCGCTCCGATCGTCTTCACGTCGAATCAGCCGGTCGGCCAGCGTAAATACGGCGACTGGGGTGGTATCGTCATCATCGGACGCGCTCCGCACAACCGCCCCGGCGGAACCGGTTTTGAAGGCGGTATTTCGGGAACGATGGGTACCGGAACCGATGCCAACGACAACTCAGGTGTGCTGCAATATGTTCGGATTGAGTTCGCCGGTATTGCCCTAACGGCTGGTAATGAGATCAATGGGTTGACGATGTACGGGGTTGGTGCCGGTACGACCATGGATCACATTCAGGTTTCCTATGGGGGTGACGATGCATTCGAATGGTTTGGCGGTACCGTCAATGCCAAGTATCTGGTTTCGTACCGCAACTTCGATGACGATTTTGATACGGACTGGGGCTTTACCGGGAAGGTTCAGTACGGTGTGATTCTGCGCGATCCGAACGTCGCCGACCAGTCGGGCTCCAATGCCTTCGAGTCTGACAACTTCAACAACGGTACGCCCGCAACCGGCCCGAATAACGGTTTGCCCCTGACGGCCCCGGTTTTTGCCAATATCAGTGTGTTTGGTACCAGCGGTACGCCTTCCAACACGCCGACGTCGGGTGGTAGCGGTTCGTACCAGTCGGCCATGCACCTGCGCCGGAATACGAGCATCAGCATTTTCAACTCGGTCTTCCTGGGTTACCCCGAAGGGCTTCGTCTGGATGCTCCGGCTGACGCTACCGGCAACAGCACCTACAGCAACGTAACGGGAGGCACCCTCCAACTTCGCGGTGTTGTTCTGGGCAACACAAATACGCCGGTGCGCGGTGCCGGAACAATCACCAACGATCAGGCAACGGCTTTCTTTAACACGACGGCGTTCAAAAACCAGATCATTCCGGCGGCTAACGTATCTTCGCTCCTGCTGAACAGCCAGAGCTTCAACCTGGAGGGTTCGCCGAACTTCCTGCCGCAATCGGGTTCGCCGTTGCTGACGGGCAGCGCCACCATCTGGGATGGCAAGGGAGCCGACGCCTTCTTCACGAAGGAAACCTTCCTGGGCGCCTTCGGAACCACAAACTGGACCACTGGCTGGACCAACTTCAATCCGCAGACTACGCCTTATAACTAAGACGCAAGATCAATTCAATTTATATTTGGTGTCGCACGAAAAGGCCGGGGCTTTGCTCCGGCTTTTTTCTTTTGTATTAAGATAACCCTCGGGTAAAGATTTTTTGGTGGAAACGGGCGCTTTTTCTTTTTCTTTCAAATAGGTTTGTTTTCAAAAAAATGCTTGCCACCATAAACGTATTTCCTGTGGTTTTGGGCTTCCTGCTCCTAACCCCTCCACTTTTCGGTCAGCCGGGCGCAACCGCCCCGGCCAATTTGGGCAAACCGTTCGTACTGGGCGTTATCGACGAACTGCCATCGAAGCTGTTAGGAGAAAAGCGCATCCTGAACATTTACCTGCCCGAAGGATACAACCAATCCGATACGGCCCGCTATCCGGTGATCTATTTGCTGGATGGGTCGGCCGACGAAGACTTTATTCATGTTGTGGGGCTGGTGCAGTTCAACAACTTTTCGTGGATCAACCGGGTTCCTAAATCCATCGTAGTCGGCATTGCCAACACCGACCGACGGCGCGATTTTACGTTTCCGACCACGATTGAAGAAGACAAAAAACGGTTTCCGACTACCGGCCAGTCAGCCCGTTTCATCCGCTTCCTGGAAACCGAGTTGCAACCGTTTATCGAGAGCCGGTACCGAACCACGACTGCCCGAACGCTGATCGGGCAGTCGCTGGGTGGGCTGTTGGCCACCGAAATTCTCTTCAAAAAACCGGCTTTATTCAACCGCTACATCATCATCAGCCCGAGTCTCTGGTGGGACAACGGCTCGCTGCTACGCCAGAATCCAGCGGTTCTGCACCCCAGTTTTGCCCCGAAAACCGCTGTTTACGTGGGTGTCGGCAAAGAAGGACTGGCCCCTGGCAGTATCCCGCACGTTATGGAAGTCGATGCCAATCTGCTGGTTGAAAAGCTAAAAACCGCCCAAAACCGCAACCTGACAATTCACTTCGACTATTTGCCGCAGGAAGACCACGGAACGATCACGCATCAGGCGGTTTTCAATGCGTTCCGGTTGTTGTATCCGCTGGGCAACAACTAAGATCACTCCACCACGCCCGTGGCCAGTTTGTTGGCCCCGTTGGCAACATCCAACCAGAAGCCGTTCACGAACACGTATCGCAATTGATTACCCCGGCGCAGCACGAAGGTCGGAATCCGGTTGGTCTGCACGGGCCGCACAGCTGTGGTAGTGGGCTGAAGCAGGTGAATCGGCTCCAGGTGCGTCGTTGTCCGTGAGGGATTCGCCAGCCGGAAAGTCGTTACACCTTGGTGCAGCAGTGAATCCAGTTTGTATTTTTTCAACTCAGCCACCGAGCGCAGCGTGTCCGGGTGAATTCGGCCGGGCGCGAGCGTCAGGCCGGTCGCGTCGATTTCCTCAATGCCGAAAAACGTAGACAGATCGCCGAAATCGTCGATGGTGCTCCGGTGGCCGAAGGTGGTCGCGTTGCCGACGTTTACCTCGTAGCGGTTGATGCCCAAATCGACCGTGACCGGTTTTCCGCCCCGCATGATCTGGGCGTTCCGGATCAAGACATCGAACAGATACCGCTCATTTTCCGGAATCGTGTTGTATTCCGACCGCGACTCGGTTTTGTAAGCTTCCGTCGCAATGGCTTGCAGGCCCGACAGAATGGCGATGTAATTCAGTTTGCGGATGTATTGCTTTTCGGGATCGTTCGGATAACCGCCCGATTCGATCAGAATCAGTGTGGTGCCCCATTTCTGAATGTTGTCGCCAAACGCCCGGGGCTCGAACTCGTCGGAATACCGCCCGACCCCGCCGGGAATGAATTGCTGCAAAACCCGGTTCATGCCCACGATCAACTGCATTGAGCGTTCGCGCACCGGATTGATGTTCCGGGCTTCGTCATAGGCCGTCGCCAGAAACGAGATGGTGGCCTGTTTGGGCGTATGGCCCACGCTATAGCGGGTGCTCTGGTCGTGAAGGTTAAAGCCAACATCCGGTTTTAGCGACTGTTGTAAGCCTTTCAGAATCAGTGATTCCGGCGATTGCAGCCGCAGGGCATCGCGGTTCAGATCGATGTCGAGGGCGTTCCGGCGCTGGTACCGCTCGGCCCCGTCGGGGTTCAGCATCGGCACGAAATACAGCGTCGTTTCGGTCAGCAATTGCTGCTTGAACGCATCGAACGGCCCGTCGGTCCGGAGCCAGTTGAAAATGTCGAAAATCGCCATCGTGGCCGACGGTTCGTCGCCATGCATCTGCGACCAGAGCAACACCTTGCGCGGCCCGTTGCCGACTTTGATCATCTGAATGGGCCGTTTCTCAACCGATTCGCCAACCTGCGTCACCGCAAACCGGGCGTCGGTCTTCAGCTTGTCAATCAGGGGAAGAATATCAACCTGCTTAAACCGCCGGTGGGTCAGGGCGCTTTCGCGGTAGGTGTCGTAGGTATCAAACAAGTGTCGGGAAAAAGACAAATCCTGGCTGTGGGCAGTGGTCATTAGCAAAAAAGTATACGCAAAGGTGGCAAGGAATGATGTAGATTTCAGCATGTGGTGAAGTTGATTTTGGGTTAATAACCCCCAAACCCCTGAAGGGGGCTTAGCTCTGCTAGTTTTAAAGCCCCCTAAAGGGCAGGGCTGTTAAGTTCTTTGCTTTTTTTACATTAGTGCCAAATTTTCTCTGGTATGACGCTCTATGAAGCCTTTGCGGCTCTCCCCGACCCCCGGCGTGCCGAAGGACGACGCATTGA